>DATGMQ010000029.1:0-15433 GCA_035293545.1 Alloacidobacterium sp.
CTCTCAGCATTCGCTGCAGCGCCGGATAAAGTGAGCCTTCCTCTACTTGCAGCAGGTCATCGGAAACCTGTTTGATGTGCTTTACCAGCGCATATCCATGCATGGGCTTCAGCCGCAGCGATTGGAGGATCATCATCTCCAGCGCTCCGGGAAAAAGGTCGCGATGTTCGGAATTTCTAGCCATAGAACAGAATTATATACTCAAAATACCTATTTATTAAATAGGTATTTTGATTTAGATGACTTCCAGGGTTTTCCATTTACCGGATACCCGAAACCTTATCAAGCCCCCTAATCAGCGAACCAACACCCATCAGCAACTACACTTGGCGAAGTATTACCTCATAATTTGCTGAGAGAAGAGCACAGGAAAGGCATGGCAAAAGTCATGCCTTTTTCTTTTTTACTAAACATTCTGTTCGAGAAGAACGAACCCCATCCGGGGGCTTTCTATTGCTGTTAAAGAAAACTGCAGGTCCTTCGGCTATGCCTCAGGATGACAATCAATTTGAGGCTCGCTTGGATGGACGCGATGACTTGGTTTCGGGAACTGCCCACTCAAGCCCAAAGAAGGCTTAAAATGGACCACCCGCCCAACAAGAAAAGGGCGCAGGAAAGGCGTCCGACAGCCACAGCAGGGCGGCTCTTACAAGGATTTCATTATTGGCAGCGGCTCTGCCGAATCGGGTGATTTTCCGTGGGCGCACAGCCCATTTTCTACGAGATAACGGACTGAATTGCGTTAATGTAGGCTAACGCAATCAGTCCGTCTTAAGCTGTTAATTCTCTTTCATGTGTGAGGAGCAATGGATTCACGAGCCTTCGTTCAGAAGTGGGGATTGCTTACGACAGGAGTTCTATTCGCACTTGCTGCTCCCTGCGCCTTGATTGGTCAAACCAACGCCGCAAAAGAGACTTCTGAAATCAGCATCGTTCGCAAGCCTGGGCATGAAGACGGCCAGGCACAAATCGTGGAAGCGGGAAAGGTAAGAAAAATCACTCCCCACGCAACGGATGCATGGCTGGCGCGGAAAGGCGCAGCGGCGCTCGTGATTGTGGCAGAAGCAGCGAAAGGCGACCAGCCAAAGCAGCATATATTGCGCTACTACGATCTGGACAGCGGGCGCAGAAGAACTTTGGGAGAAGTGCCGTTCGCTGCGGCGAGCCTGAAAGAGACAACCGCCAGTAACGACCAGTGGACTTTTGCCCTGGCCGGCACAGACGCAAAGACGTCTCACCCAGTGATTGTTGTGGGCAGCGACCGGGCGCTGACGGGCGTACTTTTCAATGCTTCTGCTCCGGAATTTCAGGATGAATCTTTGCGCTATGCCGTCGGTAACGAGCACCGTCAGGCAAAGACAGGAGCGCTTACCGGGCGCGAATTCAATGCGATCTATGCGGCGCCCCAGACAGACATAAACCAGAGTGCTCCACACCTGCTTCAGGTGTTTCCGAATGGAAGCGCAATGATGGAGCAGGCGGATGACGCCGTGATCAAGACGACATGGCATACCGATGGAGAGGCCTTAGAGTTTCGTGGAACCAAGGGGCAACCGCCCTACACAGTGAGGATTGCGGACCTGAAAACGGTGAAGGGCGTTCCGGCGAATACACAATTCAGCGTGCGGCTGACGGAAGACCTTTCGTCGCGCACTACGCATGAAGGCGACACGATACAGGCGGTCCTGATAAGCCCGGTCGTCATTCATGGAGAGATTCTCATTCCTATCGGGTCAGCAATCGAAGGCAAGGTAGTACAAGCCGATTCGACCGGCTGGGGATTCAAACACGAGACTGCGTCCTTAACCTTGTCATGGACAAAAATCAAGCTACCCGACGGGCGTGAACTGGGCGTGGATGCGCGGGTTTACGAAGTGGAAAATGCTCAAGAGAAGGTCACGGACAAAGGCAAGATTCAGGGAATCCGCTCTACGGGAACACATGGTCGCACGGCGGAAAACGGCGTTCTGGCGTTTGCCGGGATCGATCCCATAGCTTATATTTTTGCCTCTGCTTCAGGAAGCGGCGTGCTGGGGTTTGCCGAGCCGGAAATTCTCTACCACGCCGGAACAGAATTGCTGCTGGAGAATGTAAAGCCGATTGAAACGGAACATGCCTATCCGCCTTCTGTTCCTCCTCAGGCCCAGACAGAGGAGCAAAAAACTGAGCTGCAGAGTTTGGTGAAAACACTGCCGTATCGCACGCGAACCCAGGGGTCTAATAAAGTCTCGGACCTGACGAACCTTGTGTTCGTCGGCTCAGCGGCTGGGTTGGAACGGGCGTTTCAGGCAGCGGGATGGGTGCACTCAGAGGATCTGACGGCCAGTTCGACATTCAAGACGATTAAAACAATCAGTGGCAACCAGACCTACACCCAAGCGCCGATGTCGGTCCTGCTGCTTGACGAGCGTGAGCCGATCTTTGCGCTGAGCAAGACCACGAATGTTTTTTCGTCGCGCCATCATATTCGGGTATTTCCGACGGCGGCTACACGCGAAGGACATACCGTATTAACGGCTTCCTCTACGCAGGACATTGGTATAGCTTTCTCGAGGAAGCAGAAGACATTCATCCATGTGATTGATGAGCACATTGATAATGAACGCTCCAAGGTGGTCGATGACCTCGTCTTTACGGGTTGTGTGGAGAGCCTGGATATGGTTCCACGCCCCTGGGTCCCGCATGACGCTTACAATTCGACCGGAGACCGGCTGCTGACCGATGGAGCAGCTGCCGTGTTGCGGATCAGCGACTGCCAGAACCCGCGCACCACAGCCGAAATCCCAGCGGAGCCGCCGCGTCGTCCCCAGCGGATCGTGAGAGATACCGCGTTAACTATTCGAAGCGATCTTTTTCGCGGCAATCTCATCTACCAGGGGATCGCGGGCGGTCGCGCGTTTAAGCACTATCTGGATTCATCGAGGGAGCTTCCAGCGGACAAGGGCGCGTGGCGCATGACGGATGCCTCCGGCGCGCAATACAAGGGATATGGCAATGTTGCCGATGTCGAAGAGCAGGTCCATGCCACGGGCGGACTGCAACGAAGGAAACCGGGAGAATTGCCGCCCCCCAGCCCAGAGGACCTGGCGGCCATTGAAAAAGCAAAACAGGACCACAAGTGGGACCCGCCACGGTATGAATTGGCCCTGCAGGGCGGGTACATGCATATGCGCTCGAATTACCTGACTGGGGTCGCCGTGATTGAGGAATCTTCGAATCCTGATAACCCCACATATCTGCTTATATTGCAGGACGTCATTAACGACGGCTGGGCTGCGGGCGGATCAGTAACGCTGAACAGCTGGAAGCATTTTTCGAATGAATTCAGCTACTTTCGCCAGCAGATCAAGTATGAACTGGATACGCTGAACCTGACCGTGTCCAACTCCGGAGACGATATTAACGACGACCTTGAACTGGATGCGATTCCGATTGGATTAGTGACACGTCAATTTGAATACAACCTGCTGGTGCATCCCCTGACGCCAAAGCACAGGCTGCGTCCTTATGCGGCGGTAGGGCCAGTCTTCCAGATGCTTGCGCTGAATGGCGCTCCGCTGAAGAAGCCGGCGGGAGTGTTTAATCTGGGTCTGAAGAATATCGGGCTTATTAAGGCCGCCTTTGATTTCGGCCACACTCCGCCGCTCGATGGCGGAGGAATTTTTCAGTTCGGGCTCCAATACGGCGCAGGTGTGAAATATCGCGTACTTCCGAGGCTGATGTTGCGCGCGGACTTCCGCGAAACGTGGAGCGCGAACCCGGACATCATCGCCAACAGCTATGAGGACTTTGATCCGAACGCTCTCGATGAGACCTACACCACCACTGTGCTTCGCGTTAAGCCCGAAACGAAATTTCTACAGGACAGATATACAGTTGGGGTGGCATTCACGTTTTGAGCAGGATCAGGGCTGGCTTGCAGCGGTGTTCGGAAAACTCAGTTTTCGCGCCACCTGCCAGGCATATTGAAGACCGGAAATAATTGTCAGCGCTATGGTTGCATTCAGGGCCCAGTGGCGGACAAACAGCACCCAATCCGGAGAATAGAATCGGCTCAGCAGCACGGCGACCAGGGCAATAATCTGGGCCAGAGTGTTTCCCTTTCCAAAGATGCTGGGCCGGAAATCACGCATGCCCATGGCGGCATAGAGGATGGCGGCCACGACGAGAATGCCGAGGTCACGCCCGAAGACCAGCACCGTGACCCGTCGCGAGATGTAGCCCTCATGATGCAGCACCAGAAACAGGGTGCTAAGCAGCAGTTTGTCCGCTACCGGATCAAGGTACTGCCCCAAACGTGTCCGCTGATGCAGAGCGCGGGCCAGCAGCCCGTCAAGGGCATCGGTAATTCCGGCAATGACAAAGAGAGTGAAGGCGGTGCGGTAGCGTCCATCAAGGACTGCCAGCACCAGAAATGGAATGATGCAGAGCCGAAGAAAGGTCAGTTGGTTCGGAGTGGCGCGAAAAGCGTTCATCGGGCAGAAGAATTGATGTTACAACGTGCAGGGCGCAGCGTATAGGGTGCAGCGTACAGGGCACAGAAAGCCGAACAACGCCTCAAATAACGTTGACTTAACAAAGCCATCTAACACAGCCTTCCCTGCACCCTGTATGCTGTGCCCTGTTCTCTGTTGTATCTTGGTAGGCGATGAAATCTGTCTTCGGGTTCCTCGTCCTTTCCTGCTCAATCGCTTTAGCACAAGGCCCGGCGCGCCCGCCGATCACCGGCATCTCGCATATTTCTGTTTACGCTGCCGATCCGGCTGCTTCTCAGCATTATTATGTCGACCTCATTGGCTGTGAAAAGCGCTCTGACCCGGAAAACCCGCAAGGCGCCCGCTACTACGTCAACAGCACTCAATTTGTGGAAGTCCTGCCTTTGGCGGACAAATCTTCGCATAACCGGCTTGACCATCTGGCATATAAAACTACCGCGGCCGAAAAGCTCCGCCTCTATCTCAAATCAAAAGGCGTGGAGGTCCCGGCTTCCGTGAATAAGGCAAGCGATGGCAGCCGCTGGTTCGACGTTAAAGACCCTGAAGGCAACACGGTTCAATTTGTGCAGCCGCCAGCGCATCCCCAGCCAGTGAAAGCCCCGAATCTGGTCGGGCACCACATTATTCACGTCGGCATGCTGGTCCACAGCCGCGAGAAGGAAGACACCTTCTACCGCGCTGTTCTCGATTTCAAACCCTATTGGTTTGGCGGCATGAAGCCGGACAAGATCGACTGGGTGTCGCAGCAGACGCCGGAAAGCCATGACTGGCTGGAGTACATGTTGACCAGCGGCCCATCAGGCGGAGGCATCGAGGACGTTTCCCAGAAACAGCTTGGGGTGCTGAATCACTTTTCCATCGGCGTAGTCAGCATGCAGAAGACCTGGGACACGCTCAAAGCAGCCAATCGTCTTTCCAGTCCTAATGACCATACCCAGATCGGACGCGACGGCAAGTGGCAGCTCAATCTTTTCGATCCTGACGGCACACGCCTCGAGTACATGGAATTTTCCAACGTGCAGAAACCGTGCTGCTCGGACTTCACCGCGCCGAATCCGTTGCCATCGGAATGATGTGCGTTATTTTTAATATTGTTATCCCGAGCGAAGCGTTCCGGTCGGGATGACAAGCTTCTGCGTCCATGCTCACGAATGGAAAGGCACCATGACCACTAGACGAACCTTCTTGAAGTCAAGCTTTGCAGCCACCATCGCAACCAGCGCCTCATCTTTTGCAAACGCGCAAAATCAGGAAACGGGAAATGCGCCCGAAACCAAAGCGCCAACATCGCGCAAAGGACGCATCCGCCAGTCCGTTTCCCGTTGGTGTTACAAAGATATTCCGCTAGATCAGCTCTGCCAGGCGTCGGCACAGATGGGCCTCAAAGGCGTCGATCTGCTCGAAGTGAGCGAATGGGAGACACCGCGCAAATATGGCCTGATCTGCACTATGGGCTACGGCGGCGGCGGGACCATTCCCGACGCGCTCAACCGTACCGAAAACCACGACGCCATCGAAGCTGCGTTTCGCAAGAACATTCCTCTCGCGGCTAAGGCCGGCGTGCCCAATGTGATCACCTTCTCCGGCAATCGCAAAGGCATGTCCGACGACGAAGGCGCGAAGAACTGCGTTATCGGGTTGAATCGCCTGAAAAAGATTGCAGAAGACAACGGCGTGAACATCTGCATGGAGCTGCTTAACAGCAAACGCAATCATCACGACTATATGTGCGACCACACTGCGTGGGGGGTGCGTGTGGTGAGCGAAGTGAATTCACCGCGGGTCAAGCTCCTCTACGACATCTACCATATGCAGATCATGGAAGGCGATCTGATCGCCACCATCCGCGAAAATATTCAGTGGCTGGGGCATTTCCATACCGGAGGCGTTCCGGGACGGCATGAACTCGACAATACGCAGGAAGTCCAGTGGGACGGGGTGATGCGCGCCATTGCGGATCTCAATTTTCAGGGCTATGTCGCGCATGAGTTTGTGCCCACGCGCGACCCGCTTACGTCCCTGCGCGAAGCTGTCGATCTGTGCGATGTGTAATCGTTCGCAGTTAGTTCTGACTTGCTGATGGAGATGAGGCCGGCATCTCTTCGAGTTTGTAGCGTTTCTTCTGTGCGCCTTCAGATTTTGCAGCGGCCCGAAGATCAGCCAATTGCTTGAGGAGCGCCGGAATCTGATCTTTGTCGTTTGTCTTGCGCAGCGCGAGAATCAGGTGATAGATGGCCTGCTGATCTTTTGGGTCGGCTGCAAGCGCGGCGCGGGATTCTTTTACCGCCATCTCTGCCCGGCCATTTTGCAGGTAAAGGGTTGCCAACAGATCGTGCGCGGCGACCATGTGGGGATCGAGCCTGGAGGCGCGTTCGGCCGCTGCTACGGCTTCCTTGTATTCAGGGTTGCCTTCCGCTTTGCCCTGCTGCGAAAGTGCTTCGGCGAAGAGATACTGCGCGAGCGCATCTTTGGGATGCGCCTGGGCAGCAGCGCGAAAAGTGTTCAGCGCCTCGGCGGATTTATGCTCCTGGGATTGAACCAGCCCTTCCGCTACTCCGGTAAATGAGAGGTTCGGATCGAGACGGTTGGCGGTTTCAAAGTCGGATGAGGCTTCTGCGGATTGCCCAAGCTGGGCATACAGGATTCCACGCGCGAGATAGAGACGGCCTTCCTGCGGAAGCTGCGTCAGACCGGCATTAAGAATATCGATTCCCACCTGCATGGACGCGTGGTCGAAGGAGATGGCGGCGAAGTCGAGATAGGGGTCAACTGCATGCGGGTTGGCGAGAATCGCTTTTCTCAGCAGCGTAACGGCCTGGGCGGTATCGTTGTCCGATTCGTGGATGTCGGCGGCCAGCATCAGGGTGTTCTCGTCAGCTGAGGGAGAATCGATGATCGGCTGCAGCGTTGCCAGCGCGTCTGCATTGCGATTTGCTTTCCACTGGGCGATGGCCAGATTCGAGCGGAGTCTATGGTCGTCCGGGGCTAGATTCAGCGCCTGTTGAAATACAGGGATCGAGTCATCGTAACGGCCAACGGTAGCTAGGCACGAAGCATAAGCTCCGAGGCCGTTTGGTTGGTTGGCCAGCGCCTGCGAGGCTTTTTCAAAATCAGAGATTGCCTGCGGGCAATTGTTCTCGCGGTATTCAAGAAAGCCAAGCATGCCATACGATGTGGGGTCTCCCGGACGCTGATCGAGGATGCGATAGATGAGGGGTTTTGCCTCGGAACTCCCAGCCTGAAATTTGATCTGCGCTGCGCCTTCAAGAGCTGGTAGATAGTTGCGCTCGAGGGCCAAAGCATGATCGAAGGCTTTCATCGCCGAGGACTGTTCGTTCTTGCCGGAATAGGCCATTCCGCGAAGTGTCCAGAGGCGCTTGTCTTCCGGGGCTTGTTTGAGAGCAGCACCGGAAAGGCTCAGCGCCTTGTCGAACTGATGCGTTTGCAGCGCATTGATGATGGCGGCTATGGACGGCGCGGATGGATTTGCCTGTGCCGTGAGTATGCAGTCAGCGCATAGAGCCAGCAGCAGGAAGGCGAGGCGGCAGGATTGGTTCCATTTGCGATGCTTCACCTTTGCTGCGTCTCCAATCGCTCCCGTATTTTCTTATTCGCTCTTTGATGGCGCCGCCGTCGGCGTAGAGGCCGGAGTTGTACTCTCGATAGAAGCTGCCGGTTTGGTTTCGCTCTTGCTTGCTGAATCGGTTGAGCCGGATGCTGCCGGCTTATGAGCGGACTTGGCTGCGTAATCGGTTACGTACCAACCGGAGCCCTTGAACTGCACGGCGGGCGCGGACAGGAGGCGCTCGACTTCGCCTCCGCAGGCTGGGCATACCTTTTCTTCAGGAGCGCTGAAGCTCTGGATTTTTTCAAACTGATGGCTGCAGTTCTTGCAGCGGTATTCGTATAACGGCACGGATAACTCCCCTCAAACTAAGGCATTATTTTCCGCTGGTGTGATGCGCAGCGGCAGGTTCAGATTTTGTCTCGGCCAGCGCCTGATCAATCAATTCATACAGACGTGTCCGATCAACCACTTCTACGAATGGCGTACCACTTGTTTTGTTGGTGACGATCCAGATGGTAGGCGTGTGCTGAATTCCGATGCTCTGGCCGAGGTCATAATCGGCCTTTACGGCAGCGGCCAGTTTGCCTTGTGGATCGACGACAAACGGAAACGCCATCTTGTGATCTTCAGCAAATTTCTGCGCGAAAGCGCGGAGCTGGTCCTGCGTGGTAATGCTTGCCTGATTGGCGAAGACAGCATCGCGGAAATCATCGCCCAGCTTCTTCGATTTTGTATCAAACCAGCGCGCCGCTACTGCGGCGTCGAAGCTCCAGGTATGGAACGGCAGGGGGAAATCATGCCGCACCCAGGGAATGTGATATTTCTCCGATGCTTCTTTCAGCAGAGGATTCGCACGGGCGCAGTCGGGACACTCCATGTCTTCGAATTCATAAATGGCCACGCGAGCGCCTGCCGGTGGACGGAGCGCCCTGGCGTTATGCACAGGCGTGCCCGGAGCGGCTGAAGGGTCCGAAAACTGCCCCATCGAAGGCAATGCAGTGAACAGCGCAAACGCAAATGCAAGCACTGCCACAGGGTTAAAGAAAGATCGAGAAGGATACATGAAATGTAACTCTAACTTTAATTTTAACGGAAGAGGGATTTCAGGACCTTTTTTGCCAGGCATTAGAATGGGCGCATTGGCTTGAAAACCCAGGAGAGACGGAAGGAGCGGCGTGAGATGCAGAAACATGCCTTCACGGAGCGCGTCGAGCAGTTCTGGCAACGCGTGACGGAAGGAATGGAGCTGAGCCAGCTCTGGTCACAGTTTAGAAAAGACGCCCATTCCAGTTATCGCCTGTATGCGCAGGATGTTGATTCGACCAGAGTGGCGGGCGTACCGCAAAGTAAGCACTTCTTTCGCGTCGTGGGTCAGTTCTTCTGGGCAATTGTTGAGAAGCTGACGCCGGCACGGCGCGTATTGCTGCTAGTTGCTCTGGTGCTGATCATCGTGCCCGGAGGCGAATGGAAATGGACCACCCATTCCGGCGAAATCGTCGCATTTGCCCTTGATTTTCATTTCTACGGCGGTCTGCTGATGTTTGCGCTGCTCATCCTGGAAGTCGGCGACCGGGTGGTGATGAAGCGCGATCTGCAGATCGCGAAAGAAATACAGGCATGGCTGCTTCCGGCAAATCCTCCACAGGTATCGGGCTTGGAGATCGCGTTTGCCACGCGGCCAGCTAACACGGTAGCGGGAGACTACTATGATGTCTTTGCTCGCCCATGCTCAGATTCGGAAAACAATACATATCTGATAGCCATTGCCGATGTGGCTGGCAAGAGCGTGCCTGCCGCCATGCTGATGGCGACATTTCAGGCGAGCCTGAAGACGCTCAGCACCACGCCCGGTCCGCTGACGGAGTTAGTCAGCCGTATGAATCGCTATGCATGCAGCAATAGTCTGAATGGCCGTCGTTTCACCACAGCCTTTATTGCCGAGTACGAGCCTGTTTCGCGTCGATTGACGTATGTAAACGCCGGGCACAACAATCCGATTCTGCGCCGCCGGTCAGGATTGATCGAGCGGCTGGATATCGGTGGCATGCCGCTCGGCATTATGGATGGAACTCACTACCAGGCGGGCGAATTGACCCTGGAAAGCGGCGACTGGCTGGCCGCCTTTACCGATGGCGTGGTGGAAGCGGAAAACAGCTTTCAGCAGGAATACGGCGAAGTGCGCTTCATCACGATGCTGAACGCAGGCGTAATGCTGACCCCCGCCATGATGCTGAACAGCATCATGATTGATCTTGACCGATTCGTGGGAGGCGCTCCGCAGCACGACGATGTTACCTGCATGCTGCTGCGGGCGATCTGAAGCGTTTTCGTATAGTTGGAATCTCTTAAAGACCCGTCATTCCGCAAAGGCATCCGGGGTCTCCAGACGCGATTTGCGTGTTGGAGGTGGGCAGGCGAAGAATATCCACCCAGCCTGGTTTGAGATTCTTCCTCCCGTTGCCACCCCAGCACGCGAACACCGCGCGTGCCGGGAATCCCGCCGTTGGTCGTCAGAATTGCGATTTATCTACGTGAAATCTGATCTACGATCAGCCATTCTTTTCGATGATGGCTTCCGGGCGTTGCGCGTATTCGGCCCAGGAGCCATCGTAAAGACTGACGCTTTTTGCGCCGGCCACTTCAAGCGCCAGTGAGACGACCGCAGCCGTGACGCCGGAGCCGCAGGTGGTCGTGATTGGCTCTTTCAGGTACACGCCTTTGGCTGCGAAGTACTGGCGAAGCTGGTCGGCGGACTTCAGGTATCCGCCTTCTGCTAATTCGGTAAATGGAGTATTGATGGCTCCCGGCATGTGTCCCGAGCTTATGCCTGGACGCGGCTCCGGCTGCGAGCCGCTGAAGCGGCCTGCGGAGCGGGCATCCAAAATCTGCTCATGTCTTGCGATCATTTCCTGAATTTGGGAGAAATCCCTCACCGTCCCCCGATCTAACGTTGCATGAAAAACGGCTGGAGGACGGTTGACAGTCCCGCTTTCAACCGGCTGACCGGCTTCTTTCCATGCCTGTAAGCCACCATCAAGGATGGAGAGGTGCTGCACGCCGAAAGTGCGGAGCATCCACCATGCACGCGGAGCGGAGAAGACCCCCTGTTGTTCGTAGATGACGATGTGCATCTGATCGCTTACACCAAGTGCTGACATGTTCTGCGAGAAGGACTCAGGCGTGGGCAGCATGTGCGGCAATGGGGTGGAGTGGTCAGAAAGCTCGTCGATATCGAAGAAGACTGCGCCGGGAATATGCTGGGCGAGGTATCGCGCGCGTGTATTTACCGGCGGGGTAACTCCGACTGGTGGAAGTGTCGCGTCGAGGATGACAACGCCTGGACCATCGAGGTGCTGCGCGAGCCAGTTGACTGTAACAAGAGGATTCATAACTCTGCTTTCAACAGCCTACGGATGAAAACAGGGCTTCGCAAGATATCGGAGCCGATAACAGGCCATAGCCGCGTTCAGCTCCATCCCTCCGTGCAGTTTTTCGTCAAAGGTTCCTAATAAAAGATGGCTTGTAAACATTTGGCTTGACAAACCTAGCTTCAGCGCGGTTATATAGCGTCCGCAAAATATATAAAACGTTTTTGTACTGCAAAACTGCTGATTTGTTTTCGGGAGGTGTTATTGTGACGATGCGGAGATGGGTGTGCCTCGCAGTCTTTCTAAGCGTGTTCCTGATCAGTGAACGCTCTCCGTTTGCACAGGGAATATTCGCAACACTCACCGGCGTTGTTTCTGACCCGTCCGGCGGAGTCGTTCCCAATGCCAAGATTACGCTGACGGACGCGACCTCAGGTTCAGTCCGAGAAACTGTAAGCAATGGTGATGGCTACTACACCTTTGCCTCAGTGCCGGTCGGCACGTATCAGGTGACGGTGGATGCCGCTGGCTTCCGCCAATTCAAGGCCAGTGATATCAACCTGGGTGGCGGTGAGAGGCGCAATGTTAACGTTTCACTCACGGTTGGCTCGGCCGCCGAAACAGTGCAGGTGAACGCGCAGAATACTGCGCTCGCCGTAACTGACTCTGGAGAAAAATCATTCGCGCTGGCCACTAAAGAACTTGAAAACTTTACTCAGGTAGGCAGCAACGCTGCTGAGTATATCAAGATTATTCCCGGGTTCGGCATCACAAACGGCACGCAGAACAAATCGAATTACAGCGGTCAGACGATTGGAATCAATGCGAATGGCGACTCCGGGAGCCAAAGCCCTCTCAATTCCGCGTTTTCCTACAATGGCCTGCCTACCAACTCACTGGACATCACCGCCGACGGCGCACACGTATCCGACCCTGGCTGCAATTGCGATACGCCTGTGAATCCGAACTCGGATTTCCTTCAGGAGTTTAAGGTGCTGACCTCAAACTTCAGCGCTGAGGAGCAGAAGGGACCGATCCTGATCACCTCCGTAACCAAGGCAGGCGGCTCCGATTTCCATGGCAGCGCTTTCTTCTCTGCTCGCAATCATGTACTCAATGCAAATGACTGGCTGAATAACTTCAGCGGCGTCAAGCAGCCAGCCAATGCTTATTACTATCCCGGCGGTACTATCGGCGGTCCGATCATTATTCCAGGAACCAGCTTCAACAAGAACCGCAACAAGCTTTTCTTCTGGACTGGGTTCGAGTACTTCCATCAGGTGCTGGATACAGGATTGCTCCGCGCGACAGTACCGACCGAGAGAATGCTCGGCGGCGACTTCTCACCTTCCGCAGTGGCCGAAGAAGGAAACAAAACAGCAGCTAATAAACCCCCAGGGCAGTTGAACTCCTCTGCCACTTCAGCATTCGGGGGAACAACGATTCCAATGTGTTCGGGTGCTCCGACGGGCAAGTGCATCGATCCGAATATGCTTGCTCTTGCGAAGCTTTATCCCAAGCCCAATGCTGATCCAAATGCTACGGACGGTTTCAACTACGTCCAGTCTGAAATTTTCGATCAGAACAACCGTCAGTGGACCATTCGTGGCGATTGGAACATCAGCGACAATACCAAGGTCTTTGTCCGCTACAACTATCAGCGAGAGGTTCAGCAGTTTCCTGTTGGTCTGTGGTGGCGCAATACCGATCAGGTACCGTACCCGACGCCTATCGAAGGAAAGAACCGGTCAGACTCCGTCTCCGGCACCATCACCCACGTCTTCAGCCCGAGCATGACGAACGAAACCGTCATCGCCTATACCTTTGTCGGCTTCCCCAATGTATTTAAGGACCCTTCCCAGGTAGACCGCGCGAAGGTCGGATATGCTTTCAATGGCCTGTTCCAGAATGGCGTAGCGCAGATCCCATCCTTTGGGCAGTTCGGACCGAGCGAGGCAGCGTTGGTATTCAATCCCGGCGGTTTTGAAGCCGGCGGCGCCTCATCGGGCTTGTACGCCAACAAGTACATGCCGAGCGTTGGTGACACACTCACCAAGGTCTTTGGAACCCATACAACAAAATTCGGCGGGTTCTATGAATGGATACGCAATGCGCAGCCTGCCAACAACAACACCAATGGCGAGCTGCTGGTTTCTGTGGGAAATTCCTTCAGCTACGGCAACGAATACGCCGACCTTCTGACAGGTAATCTCAACGAGTATCAGGAAACGAACAAAAACCGTATCAACGATATTGACTATACAACATGGGAATTTTTCGGCCAGGATTCCTGGAAGATGACTAAGAAGCTCACGCTCGAATACGGCATACGCTTCAGCCACTTCACACCATGGATTGACCGCGAAGGCTTCGGATACTCGATCTTCAACGTTTCTCAATTTAATCCGGGCTGCGCTGCTGCTCCTACCTTCTGCGGATTTGCATGGCATACGAGGGACAAGTCTGTGCCCATCGGAGGATTCCCCACGCGGGCTCTGTTCTATCAACCGCGACTTGGCATAGCCTACGACCTCTCCGGATCGGGTCAGACCGTTCTCCGCGGAGGCTGGGGCCGCTTCTACTACCACTCAGGGCAGTTCACCAATGGTCTTGATGCATCGGCCGGGGTAGCCACAGCCGATCTGAAGCCCAGCAACTGGGTGGGAGGGCCGGGCTGTCCGACGAATGATCCACAGAATGGCTCTGCTTTGTATACAGCGTACTTCAGCTGTCTGAACGTTGCTGCCAGTCCTGCATCGCCGGCAGCAGTCGACTCGAAAGATGACAAACAACCTTATACCGACAGCTGGAGTTTCACTGTCGATCAACAAACCCCTTGGCAGGGATTGCTAGAAGCGGCCTATGTTGGCAACCGTAGTCGTGATCTGCAGAATACGCAGGGCGGGGCGGGCAGCAATATCAACCTGGTCCCTCTCGGGGCCATGTTCTCTGCAACCAACCCCGGAACTGCCAATGCGAACCTGTATCGGCCGCTGCAGGGATACGGAGACCTGAACCTGGCCACGAACAAGAATTACAGCAACTACAATGCGCTGCAGTTAAGCTGGGCACGTCATGCCGGACTCTATACAATTCAGGCAAACTATACCTGGCAGAAGGCGCTGGGGATTGTGCTGCCTCAGGCAGATCCCTTCAACCTAGCAAACGACTATGGCATTCTGCCCTCGGACCGCAGACATCTTTTCAATGCGGCGTATTCCATTGATCTCGGCAATCGCGTTCACAGCAGCAATCATTTCGTTAACGGAGCCTTGAATGGGTGGCAGTTCTCAGGGATCACACAGCTGCAAAGTGGAGGCAATATCACCTACGGCGGCAATTACGTAAATAACATCAATACAAACTACAACATGTCGCTGACCTGCGTTGATACGCAAGCGGAAAGAGATGCCGGCCAGGGATGTCCGCAGTCGGCGGCCATCATTCCGGGTTCAGTCAGTGCTGCGAACCCGAAGGGCATTCCCATTAACAATCAATCCATCCTCGGGACCAGCAGTGCACAGTTGAACCCGCTGGTAACGTGCGATCCCAGTGCTCATCGTGGCTCGCATCAATATGTGAATGGCGATTGCTTTGCACCGCCTACCCAGGTTGGTCAGAATGGACCGGTAAACTTGCCTGTGTCCTATGGTCCGGCGTTTTTCGATTCTGACCTGTCGGTCTTCAAGAACTTCAATATATCTGAAACCAGGAAGCTCCAGTTCCGCGTGCAGGCATACAACTTCCTGAATCATCCGTTGTACTCGTTCAACGGCAGCCATCTCACCCTGCAGTACCAGCAGGATCCGGTGACACAGCAGTTTATCCAGGCGGATTCTGACTTCGGCAGGACACCTGAAAAGCAGGGCGCCCGCATTGTGGAGTTTGCGGCGAAGTTCTACTTCTAGGCGGAATTGGAAGTACAAAATACGGAAAACAGAGTAAGGTGGATTTCATCATTCATTAGCCGGGACCAGTTGATGGTAATGCTGAAGTTCACC
>DATGMQ010000030.1:0-48727 GCA_035293545.1 Alloacidobacterium sp.
ATCGAGCAACGCGGCCAGCGGCGTTCTTTTCACCTTTGCCTCAATCCATGACGGATCGGCCATCCATCTCAAAATGTCCCAGGGCATCGCCACGCCGGAAGATGATGAGGCCCGGCTTCAGTTCCTCTTTTCGGTGACGAACGCCATCATTGGCCTCCATCGTTTGACTCGTTCTGTGCAGATTCCGTGTAGATTTTTTCTGTAAGTCGTTGAATCCCCGTATCTGTGCAGGACTCGTACAGATAACATCAAGAAATTATCTTGTTTATTTGCAGTTATTTACATTATGTTTGTCATCCTGAGCAGAGCGAAGGACCTGCTTTTCTACATGTAGTAAAGGAATGCGTACTACGCAAGCGGAGGAGGCCGATACCCGAACTCGCTCTCAACCGCAGCCGCCACCGCAAGCACAAGCTCATCATCAAAAGGCCGTCCTGCAATCTGCACGCCGATAGGGAGCCCTTCATCCGAGCGCCCCACCGGCACAACCGCAGCAGGCGCAGCCAACAAGTTGAACCATTGCGTATATCGCATCGCATCGAGGTAGCGCACTTCCTGCCCTTCCACCATCCACTTCCGCTCTCCATGACGAAAAGCAGGAATAGAGCACACCGGCAGCAGCAATATGGGAAAATCCTGCATTTCCGCGAGAAGCTGGCCGCGTACCGTATCGCAATCTGACCACGCCTGCAGCAGTGACTCAGCAGTAAGCGGCGACTGAGCATGAGCAATCTCCAGAAAATCCCGAAAGACGGGACTCAGCTCTTTCTCGCGCCCGGAAATCAAAGGCGCATAAAACATTGCTCCACATTGAACAAAAAAGATATGCCACAACCGGCGCGCCTCTTCCAATGACGAGGGCCGAAATGGAGCGACATTGAAACCTTGGCGCTCAAGCGCAGCGGCCGCATCGCGCACCGCCTGCCGCGTCTCCGGCATCACCGGAGTCAGCCCATCATCCTCAAACCAGCCGATGGGAATTTGCTTTGCTTCAGCAATTGAGATATTGCGCATACTCACAGGAGCACCGCTCGGATCTGCCGGATGCCTGCCGGCAACCGTCCGAAACAGCAGGTCCACATCGGCAATGGTGCGCGCCATAGGACCTATAGAGCCAAGAATGGAAAACGGACCAGTACAAGGCGGCAAATGTCCGGCAGATGGAATGCGCCCGGAAGTAGGCTTAAGCGCACAGATGCCGGAAAAATGCGCCGGCTCCCGCACCGATCCGCCGCTGTCACTGCCCAGACCTCCGGCAGATAGCCCGGCAGCAATAGCCGCAGCTTCGCCCCCGCTCGATCCGCCCGCAGTCCGATCCAGTGCCCAGGGATTGTTTGTTCGCCCATAGAGAAAATTGTCCGTCTCATAAGCCATCAGCAGCTCAGGACAATTCGTTGTTCCCAGGATCACCGCCCCAGCGCGGCGCAGACGCGCCACAGCCTCAGCATCCTGCTGCGCAACATCTCCGCGATGCAGCACGCTGCCAATCTCACACCTGTATCCCTGAGTTGCTATTGAAGACTTGACTGTAAGCGGCAAGCCACTCAGAAGCCCATTGTTTACAGCGCGTGCCTGCTCCCGAGCACGTTCCGGATCAAAATCTACCAGAGCATTGAGAACCGGGTTCCATCGTTCGATACGAGCGATGTGCTCATTCACCAGCTCAAGAGGAGAGATTTTTCGCTGTTGTAAAAGGGCCAGCTGTTCGACAGCCGGAAGAAGGGCTGCATTCATAAAGTAAATTTATAAAAAGCAGATGAAGAAGACCATTGCCGTCGTAACAACCTCGCGTGCAGATTACAGCCACCTCTACTGGCCCCTCAAAGACCTGCTGGCACATCCCGATGTCGATCTAAAAATCATCGCGCTGGCCTCGCACCTTTCCCCTGAATTCGGAAACACCGTGCGTGAGATCGAAGCCGATGGCTTTCCTCTCGCGGCAAAGCTGGAATGCCTTCTAAGCTCCGACACCGATATAGGCATGGCCAAGAGCATCGGAGTAGGCGTTCTCTCTCTGGCCGATACGCTGGGTCAGATGCGCCCCGACATTCTCCTGCTCATCGCCGACCGCTACGAGATGCTCGCTCCCGCGTCGGTAGCCCTAGCATTGCGCATTCCCATAGCCCATATCGAAGGAGGCGAGATCAGCGAAGGCGCAATCGACGACGCCGTCCGCAACGCCCTTACCAAAATGAGCCACATTCACTTCACCTCGACCGAGCTGGCCCGCCAGCGCGTCATCAGCATGGGCGAAGAATCCTGGCGCGTTCACCGCGCCGGCGCTCCGTCACTCGATCATCTGCGTCGCAGCCGCCTGCTCACACGCCCTGAACTGGAAGCTCAACTGGGTCTGGACCTGACGCAATCGACAGCCGTAATCGCATACCACCCCGTCACCATTCTTCGCGATACCATCAGCGAAGCCGACGCGTTGTTCGCCGCGCTCGAACAGCTTTCAGCGCAACTCGTCTTCTGCTACCCCAATGCTGACGCCGGAAGCCGCGCTCTGATCGAGCGCACCAATGCATTTCTGAAAACCCGCAACAATGGTCGCGTGTTCACCAACCTTCCGGCCGTAACTTACTGGAGCCTGCTGCAGCATGTGCAACTCATGCTCGGCAACTCCAGCAGCGGCATCATGGAAACCGCCTCATTCGCATTGCCTACCGTGAACATTGGCCTGCGCCAGCAGGGAAGAGAGCGCGCTCCCAATGTCCTCGATGCGGAGCCGACAAAAGACTCCATCCTGAATAGAATCAACGAAGCCCGCAGCGCAGCATTTCAACGCTCCATCCAGGGAATGACAAATCCCTATGGTGACGGCCGCGCCGCGGATCGCATCGTAGAAGTGCTTACTGCAGCCCCGCCTGCGGAACAACTGCTCAGGAAGCGCAGCGCATGAAAGTTCCGCTCTCGCAGCCGGATATTACCGAAGCTGAGATCGAAGCAGTCGTCTCCGTCCTCCGCAGTTCAAGGCTGAGCATCGGTCCAAAACAGGAAGAATTCGAGCAGCAGATGGCCGTATACATCGGTGTTCCCCATGCCATTGCCGTAAGCTCCGGTACCGCCGGACTCCATCTCTGCATCCGTGCTCTTGGCATCAGTAAAGGTGACGAAGTCATCGTCCCGTCCTTCACCTTCATCGCCGCTGCAAACGCTATCCGTTACGAAGGCGCCGTGCCTGTCTTCATCGATATCGAACCGGAAACCCTCAACCTCGACCCCTCCCGCCTCGAAGAAGCTATCACGCCGAAGACCCGCGCTATTCTCGTTGTGCACACCTTCGGCTGTCCGGCAGATATGGACGCAATCCTCGATATAGGCCGCCGCCACCATCTCCTCGTAATTGAAGATGCCTGCGAGGCCATCGGAGCCGAGTATAAAGGCCGGAAGGTCGGCTCCTTCGGAGACGCCGCTGTCTTCGCCTTCTACCCCAACAAGCAAATCACCACCGGCGAAGGCGGCATCGTTGTCACCCCCCATGAGCAAGTCGCGCGCAGCATCCGCGCCCTACGCAATCAGGGTCGCTACGAATCCGACGATTGGTTCCAGCACGACACACTCGGATACAACTACCGCCTCTCCGAAATCAGCTGTGCGCTCGGCTGCGTGCAGTTGCAACGGATCGAAAGCATTCTCGCCCGCCGCGAAGCCGTTGCCCAAAAATACGACGAAATACTTCGCAGCCGCAAGGAACTGACCGTCCCGCCTATAGCACTGCATCACAAACGCATCAGCTGGTTCGTCTACGTCATCCGTCTGGCGGCAAATTTTGGCCAACTGCAGCGCGACGCCGTTGTCCAGTTCCTCGCCACAAAAGGAATCAGTTGCGGTCGCTACTTCGCCCCCATCCACAAACAGCCTGCCTACCGTCACTACAAAGTGAGGCATCCACTCCCTGCAACAGAATCCATAAGCCAGCGCACGATCGCACTCCCGTTCTTTAATGGCCTTGCCGACCCTGACATCGAACAGGTATGCACCTCTCTGATGCGGTCTGTTGAATCGATTTGCCTCGAACGCGAACAAGCCAAAATCTAACCCCGCCATCCTGCTACACTTAACAGTTGCGCCGTGTTTACCCGAATAGCGCCACGCCGCATATTCTGCGAAAATCAAAGGTTGTGGGCAGCGAGGCATACGCCTCCAAAAGCCCCGTGGGAAACGAATTTATGGCTATGAAACTGGCAATTCCCGCCCAGGCGGACTTTACCGAAGAAGTTGCAGAGTGGATTGAGGCTTTCGACCAGATCGTCGTCGATGAGGGCCCCGAGCATGCAGCGGAGCTGATGAATGTTCTGCGTCAACGTGCGCGCGAAGCAGGCATTAATACCCCCGGCGAAATTCGCACTCCATACCTCAATACCATTCCCAAACATGACGAAGTGCCGTACCCGGGCGACCGCCAGATGGAACGCAAGGTCGAGGCTCTCATTCGCTGGAACGCCATGGCGATGGTGCACCACAAAAATAAGAAAGACGCGGGCATCGGCGGCCACATCTCTACATATTCTTCGCTCGCCACGCTTCTTGAAGTCGGCTTCAATCACTTCTTTCACGCCAGGTATGACGAACAGCCCGGCGATTTCATCTACTTTCAGGGCCACGCGTCACCCGGGGTCTACGCCCGCGCCTATCTCGAAGGCCGTTTGACTGACGAGCATCTCAAAAATTTCCGCCATGAACTGCGCGGAGAACCGGGCCTTTCATCCTACCCGCATCCGTGGCTCATGCCCAACTTCTGGCGCTTCCCAACAGTTTCCATGGGCATCGGCCCGCTGAACGCCATCTATCAGGCGCGCTTCATGCGCTATCTGGAAAATCGTAAGCTCATCGAGAAAACACCGCGTAAAGTCTGGGCCTTTGTAGGCGACGGCGAAACGGACGAAGTTGACACCCTCGGCGCCATCACCGTGGCCTCGCGCGAAAAGCTCGATAATCTCATCTTCGTCATCAACTGCAACCTCCAGCGCCTCGATGGCCCCGTGCGCGGCAACAAGCGCATTATCGACGAGCTCGAAGGAGTCTTCCGCGGCGCAGGCTGGAACGTCATCAAGGTCATCTGGGGCTCCGACTGGGACGCCCTCTTCGAGCGTGACCATAAAGGCCTGTTGTTGAAGCGCATGGAAGAGTGCGTCGACGGTGAATACCAGGCCTTCAAAGCCAAAGGCGGCGCTTACATTCGCAAGGAATTCTTCGGCAAATATCCCGAACTCCTCGAACTGGTCGCCGACATGACCGACGAGCAAATCGCCCATCTGCACCGCGGCGGTCACGACCCGGTGAAGATTTACAATGCCTACAAGCGCGCCGTCGAGCATCGCGGCGGCCCCACCGTCATTCTTGCCAAGACCGTCAAGGGCTACGGCATGGGCACTACTGAGGCCCGCAACGCCGCCCATCAGGAAAAAAAGATGACCGACGAAGCCCTCACCACCTTCGTCAAGCGCTTCGATATTCCTGTCCCTGAAGAAGCAGCCAAGCACGGTACGCCCTACAAACCAGCCGATGACGCGCCCGAAATCAAGTATCTCCACGAACGCCGTCAGACACTCGGCGGATACATGCCGCACCGAGAAGTTCCCGGGCTGAATTTCAAAGCCCCCGCGCTCGACTACTTCAGCGAGTGGACTGCCGGCTCCAAAGGCCGCGCTGTCTCCACCACCATGGGCTTCGTCAGCATCCTGCGCCATCTTCTCAAAGACCCCGAAATCGGCAAGCTCATCGTCCCCATCGTCCCCGATGAAGGCCGCACCTTTGGCCTCGAATCCGCTATTCGCCAGGTGGGCATCTACGCCAGCGAAGGCCAGAAGTACAAGCCGCACGATCTCGACATGCTCCTCTACTACCGCGAAGAGCAGGACGGCCAGATCCTCGAAGAGGGAATCACAGAAGCCGGGTCGATGGCCTCCTTCACTGCCGCCGGCACAGCCTATTCCAACTACCGCGTGCCCGCCATCCCTTTCTACATGTATTACTCGATGTTCGGGTTCCAGCGCGTCGGCGACATGATCTGGGCCTTCGCCGATTCGCGTGGCAAGGGCTTCCTCATGGGCGGAACCGCAGGCCGTACCACCATGCTCGGCGAAGGCCTCCAGCACCAGGACGGCCACAGCCACGTCCTCTCCAGCACCGTGCCCACCTGCATTAGCTATGACCCAGCCTATGTCTACGAAATGGCCGTCATCCTGCAGGACGGCATCCGCCGCATGTATCAGGAAAACGAGCAGGTCTTCTACTACATCACCATGTACAACGAAGACTACGCCATGCCCGAAATGCCTCTGGGAGAAGGCGTCCGCGAAGGCATCGTGCGCGGCATCTACAAATTCAAGCCCGCTCTCAAGGGCAAGCCTGACGCGCAGCTCTTCGGCAGCGGCCCCATCCTCAATGAAGCCGTGCGCGCCCAGCAGATTCTCGCCGAAAAATACGGCATCCAGACCGATGTCTGGAGCGTAACCAGCTACAACGAGCTGCGCCGCGAAGCCCTCTCCGTAGAGCGCTGGAACCGCCTCCACCCGGCAGAAGCGGAAAAGACCCCGTACATCGTCCAGGCCCTGAAGGGAACCAAAGGTCCCATCATCGCTGCAACCGACTACATGAAATCCGTCCCAGACCAGCTTGCGCCGTGGCTCACCACGCGACTCGTGACACTTGGCACCGACGGCTTCGGACGCAGTGACAACCGCGAACACCTGCGCGCCCACTTCGAAGTCAACGCCGAATCCATCGTAGCCGCCACGCTTTCAAAGCTCGCCCGCGACGGCAAATTCGACGCGAAAAAAGCCCAGTCCGCCTTCAAGGAGCTGGGCGTAGACACCGAAAAGATAGACGCAGCCAGGGCCTGACGGCTTTGTCTGCGTCATAAAGTTTTTCGCGTTGTTCTCTGTTTTGCTGCCCTGCGCGAAGTTTTTTGATTTGTCGTCGTGAGCGGAGCGCGTCAGCGCGCAGTCGAAAAACCTGCTTTTTGCCGGTCAGCAGCAGGAAAAAGGGTGCCCCATCCTTCGCACAGTTTTGCACAAAGATGGGAGAGCACAATCTCACATGTCCAATCTTTATAATTCGATGCTGAGCAACGAAGCGTACAAAATCTCACGACCGCTTTCCGCGAGGCTCATACTGAAAACACTCCTCAAGCCTCACCCCCAGCACCGTGGCGACTTTAAACGCCGTCTCGAGCGAAGGCGAATACCTGTCCTGCTCGATTGCGATCACCGTCTGCCGAGTCACGCCCACCTTATCGGCCAGTTCCTGCTGTGTCATATTCCGCGCTGCCCGAAGTTCTCGAATCTGATTGCGTATCGAGGGCATCAGAGTGCTCTCCGGTAAGTCACTATCTGCGTTGTTGTCTTCGCAATGTCCGAGATCACCAGCATGCCGAAAAAGACGTTCAGGAAATGAAGCCCGACCCAACGGCCTTCAATCGGAAAATGGCCGAGCGCCGCATGAAACCACAACATGCCCAGCCCCAGAATCATCAGCGACGCGAGCGTAAAATACCCCACCCGATACCCCCGCAGCTCAATCAGGCGGTCGCGCTCATCCGTGATACGGTTGCGCGTAAATGCCGCGATGATCGACTGCAGGATAATCTGCAGCACAATAATCGCAAGGATCATGCCGGCGACCCTATTCACCGAGTTCTGCCGGTGCAGAAAGAAATAAGGGCCATACACCGCAAGCTCCGCCACCAGCGAAGCGTAAAGTGACTTCTCGCGGTAAGAAAGACTGGTCGCCATAGCAGCTCGCTCCATGTCAAAAATATTTGACATAGCAAACCATAGCTTCACTTCCAATGAATGTCAAATATTTTTTACATAGATGGGACGCTCTTAACGTGATCTTCTTTTAATTAGTCCCTCAGAGCTTTTCTCGCGGGCAAATCTTTAAAAAATTTGTCATCCTGAACGCAGTGAAGAACCTGCTTTTCTTTGTGTCAGCAAATATTTTGCATAAAAATCGTGTCAGCAACTTCTGTGACAACGCGCTTAGACAGGGAGATAGCTATTTCATGCTTCCGTTTCCAGAGGCTTGCGCACATGGCTCACAAAACGCGGATGCGCCGCCCCATAAATCTGGAAATTATTGCGGGCTTCGGCCAGGCTCAGTTCGCCGTTCACTGTGCCGCGGACAACATCGGCGTCGCTGTCATCCTGTCCATCATCCTGCCACCAGCAGACAGGGCACAGGCCCAGCGAATCCGGAACATCGAGAGTTTTAAAACCGCAGCAGAGACAGCGAACACGCGCAAGTGTATCCATGTAGCTTCAGACGCAATTTTCATTTTGGAGTCGCAGAAAAATTTGAGATGGAGCGTTCAGGGGAGCAGGGCACAGATTCCCTTGCGCCCTCGCCTGCCCTGCACCCTGAACGCTGTATCCTACTTCGCCGGCGGCACAAACAGCGCCAGCTTGCACTTCCACGTCACAGACTGTCCCGGCCTCAGCGTAATCATGCCGGTATCCATGCCGTGCCACTCTTTGCCCCACGGGTCGCCGAAGTTGAACTGCTCTTCAATCGCGACAAATTTCTTGTCCGGTGGAGCATAGACCTGCACCGTCTTCATTTCAGGCGATTCACCAATGATATGGATGCCGTATTGCGCAGCCGGATCAGTGAGGCCAACGACGATATTTCCATCAGTGCGTTTCAGATGAGCGAAGTTGTCATCAAGGAACATGTCTTTCAGCGGAACGCCGTCAGGCGCATTGAAGTCATACTTTGTGCCTTTAACCGGAAGCAGCTTACCCGTGGGAAAGACATCGTCGTAGTTGTTGACCTGCGCATAGACATCCGCGGGAACATGCAGTCGCGCCTGCGTGCGGTCGCCGCTTGGAAGATTGAAGTATGGATGCCAGCCGATAGACAGCGGCTCATCCTCGTTCCCGACATTCTTCGCGGTGATCGTCGCTTCGACGGCATCGCCACTGAGCGAGATGCTGAAGTTGAGGTCAGTCTGCGACAGCCAGTATCCGCCAAAGTTGCCGGCGTGAATGACGCCCGTAACAGTTTGCCCATCCGACGTGTTCTGCGTCTGCACGTCCTCGGTTTTGCTCGCGAGAATCAGGCCATGGATGGCATGCTTTTCCGCCCCCGGCTTCTTGCCCGACCAGTTCGCGGGCAGCGTAAGAGTCTTGCCCTTCCATTCCGTAGTAATTGTCTTCCCATCCGCCGACAGCTTGCCGCGAATGCGATTCGGATAAGGAACAAGGAACGCGCCCCCAAACGAGAAGCTGGCATTGCCATTCAGATCAGCAGGGCCGCCGTTGAGCTTCGAAGCTGCTTCTTCGAGCGAGGGAGAAGCCAGCACCTCGACTTCGCCTTTGCCGGGAATGTTGGCCGTGATCTGAAAGAGGTTCATGCCGCGACCCGGCAAAACCGTAGCAGAAAGAAACTCCGGCTTGGAGCCGTTTGAGGTTGCCGTGCGTTGCAGCTTCACAATATTTTCTCCGCCAATCTGCGTGACCGCCGCTGGCTGGGCTGGAGTTTCCTGCTGCGGCGGAGCAGGCTTGTTGCACCCCGTGAAAGAAAGCACCGCTGCTGCAACAATCGCCGGCAGACAGCGTTCATAACGAACAGACATAGATGTACACCTCATGCTCGGTGAGAAGTAGGAAACGTTTGCTTCGTCAAATGGTTCGGAAAACAAAGCGAACTCATTCTACAGCGAATTAGAATCGGCATGTGGCAGTAGAAAAATTATCAGGAAAAGAAGCGCTGGCCGCGTTGAATGCGCGCGTTGTCGAGTGCAACCAGTGTTTGCGTCTGCGCGCGCACTGCATCGACGTCGCAGAGAAGAAACGGCGCGCCTATCTCGAATGGCAATACTGGGGACGGCCTGTTCCCTCGTTTGGTGATCCGCGAGCGCGTGTCCTGATTCTGGGCCTCGCTCCCGGCGCGCATGGCTCGAACCGCACAGGAAGGCCATTTACCGGCGATGGCTCAGGAGACTTCCTCTATCCCGTCCTTTACGAGGCCGGTTTCGCATCCCAGCCCACGGCAACCTCCCGCGATGACGGCATGAAGCTCTCCGACATCTGGATCACGAGCGTGGCCCGCTGTGCTCCCCCGGGCAACAAACCTCTGCCCGAAGAACTGATCAACTGCGCTCCATTTCTCGATGAAGAGATCGCCGCTCTGGGCCGCCTGCGTGTAGTGGTCTGCCTGGGCAAGATCGCCTTTGATGGATTCATCGCCCACCTCATCCGCACGCGCCAGATCGAAAAGCGCGGCGAACTGCAATTCGGGCATGGCGCGGAGTACAAATTGCTCGGCAACCGCTGGCTGCTGGCCAGCTATCATCCATCCCTGCAAAATACAAACACAGGGAAACTGACAAAAGCCATGTTTCTGAACATCTTCAGGCGCGCGCGGGAACTGGCTGAATCGAAGTGAAGTGGTGCCTTTTTCCTGGTAACCCGCCTCCAATGTTGTCATCCTGGCCCTGACTCTGAGTGAAACGAAAAGGAAGGGCCAGGGCCTGCTTTTTCAATGCTTCAGAACTGCACCTCCTCGTTCATGCAGGGAACTTCAGACTCAGGCCGCCAGGAAAGAAATTCAACATCAATCACAGGGCATCTTCACAGGATAGGAAAAGCATCTTCTGAGAGGAACTTACTGAATTTTCACCGGAGGCGATATGCTGATCGATGTCATTATCGTTCTTCTTCTGCTGATGCTGATTGGCGCATTCCCCGCATGGCCATACAGCCGCAGCTGGGGATACTATCCAAGTGGCGGCATAGGGCTCATTCTTCTCATCGTAATTGTGCTGCTGTTGCTCAATGTTGTGTAGACCAGGAACCACAGGCCAGCCGGAGAGCATCATTCTCCCTGCCGGCCTGCGCGTTTCAGCGCTGATCGATCTGCAGAACCTGAATCGAGAACGCCGGCATCGTGTGATGCATCTTGCTGCTCACATTCTTCAGCGTGCTTTCCACCGGCACAATATTCTCAGGGTGATCAATGGAATTCGTGGCCTGTGTCGATGCACCCTGCAGCGTCACGAGTTTCCCCGTTCCAGCCAACGTCGCGCCGGAGAAGTTCAGATCAATCGTTTGCGGCTTGGATGACGCATTCACCAGCTTCAGATAGATTCGTTTATTCTTCGAGCTTCGCGTGACGGAATAAAACAGTTTTGCGTTGCTGGATTCAAGATTGGAAGCAAGCGTCTCATCCCCGACATAGCTGCCGAACATCACCTGCGCATAATAGCTGGGCGATCCATAGCTGTGCAGCGCGTCGTAGCCGATAAGATCACTCTCCCACTGCATGCCGCCGGGATTCACATTCACTAAGAGCGGCGCATAAGACGCCATCACCACGATATCGCTGTTGCGCTCCATCCCCGTCATCCATGCGGCATCGCCGAGCGCCGCGCCGAGGTTGGGAGTCGGAGTCCCTTCCCGCGTCGCCCATTCCCCGACAAAAATCTTCGGCCCGTTGCGGTCGGTTTTGTCATAATGCGCTGTGTCGTGGAAGAACTCGGTCGCACGCCGATAAAAATGGTCATCGATTACATCCGGACGCGTGCCTTTTACAGGAGTTGTCGCAATAAGCTGCAGGTCAGGATACTTCGCCTTGATGGCCTTGTAGAACTGCGCGTAGCGCTCGTCGTAGCTGCCGGACTTATCAAACCAGTCTTCGTTGCCAATCTCGACATAATTCAGATGAAACGGCTCCGGATGCCCGTTCTTCGCGCGGACCGCGCCCCATTTCGTATCCGTCGAGCCGGTGACGTATTCAATCTCGTCGAGCGCGTCCTGCACATACGGTTCGAGGTCCGCGCCGGGATTGACGTGCTCTCCTGCCAGCGAGTATCCGGCATACACAGCGAGCACAGGCTGCATCTTCAGGTCCTCGCACCACTCCAGAAACTCGAGCAGGCCAAGTCCGTCGGTCGAATGATAACGCCACGGGCTGGGATGCGTGGGCCGGTCAACCAGCGGGCCGATCGTCTTCTTCCACTCGTAGCGATCAGGAATGTGGTCGCCTTCCAGATAATTTCCGCCGGGAAAGCGCAGAAACGTCGGATGCATCGCCGCAAGCTTCTCCATGAGGTCAATGCGGTTTCCGTTCACGCGGTCGTGATACGTAGGCGGAAAGAGCGACACCAGATTGAGCCAGAGCGTCCCGGGATGCGCAACCGTGAGAACCAGATGATTTGTGGATGAAGGTTCAATGGCCCCGGTTTTCAGCGTGAATGTGTACTGCTTCCATTCTGAAGTAATGCCTGAGACAGTGGCCGAAGCCAGCACCTTTCCTGTCTGGTTGGCAACCAGGCTGACCGTGACCGGCCCGGCAGCAGGCGAGTCTTCCTTCGCATAAAAAGAACCCTTATAAATAGTGTTCGGATGGAGCGGCATGCCCCAGTAGCCGTCATTCAGCAGACCGGCTGGATTGGAAGCGTCGGCGCTCGAAACATCCAGTCGCACACTATGCGGCAGCGCTTCGCTGGGTCCTGTCGTTGTGTCGGGTCCCATCTTGGCCTCGGCGTTGCCGTCTTCCACAAGGAACCAGTTCTGTATGCCCGCCCAGCTGCCGCGAAACGTTCGATTACGGACCATTTCGGCATAAAGCCCGCCATCATAGGAGTAGTTGATCTCCTCCGTCATAAGGCCGTAAAGAGTAGGACTGACCTTCGAAACAGGCTTGTCCGTCTGGATGTTGAGAACGGCTGCGGATTGTGAATACGCAGCCGCCGGAAGAAGGCAGGCGAGAAGAGCGGGTGTTACAGCAAACGTTTTCCAGTTCATCGAGAATCATTTCTCCCTAAAGGCCGGTTGAGAAGCTCAATTCAGAAAATGGATTTAGCTGGTGGTGAATCGTTATTCATTCAGCGCTGTCATCCTGACCCTTACCCTGAGCAACGCGAAGGAAAGGGGAAGGATCTGCTTTTTCAGCAATATTGATTCAATAAATCCACTTGAGAAATATGCAGTGAATTTCTGACTCACCACACTTGGGAGAAATCATAAACGCAGACAACGGAATTCGTACAGAAGGAATCGCTGGTGCAGGTTTCCTATAGCTGCAAACCGAAACGCTACAAAGTATCATTCCGGCCCCAGCGCTAAGAGCGGAGTGGAGGAACCTGCAGTCTCCTCCGCTCCGGACAAGAATTTTCGGAGGTCGCGTTACGACAGGACGGTGCCCCATTCAAGCCCGTCGTTGGCTTGAGTGGGTTCACAAATGAATGTTCGCAGCCCGCCGGGGCATCCCAGGTCTCAACGAGACCTGGGATGTACCCTTCGGATTGCCGGCCGGATCACCCGTTCGAAGGATGCAGCACGATGAAGCCCTTTCCGCCCTGCGACCACACCAGCAGCAGAGCATCCTGTCCGCTGGGGATGCTGGTGAGCGCATTGGCCGCTTCTGACGCTGAGTTCGTCGGCTTGCGGTTGACCGAGACGATCACGTCTCCGGGCTGGAGGCCGGCATTGTCCGCCGGGCTGCCCGACTTCACGTTCTGAATCACGGCGCCGTGCACGTTCTCAGGCAGCTGAAGCTGGCTGCGAACATCAGGCGTGATGTTGTCCAGACTCAGGCCCCACCGTCCTTTGCCGCTGCCGGTCTGCGCCACTTCATGCTCCGCCTTGGAATTCAACGGCTGGAGCGTGACCGGGATATTCAGCGTCTTGCCGTCGCGGGCTACCTCAAGGTGGACAGTGTCCCCGGCCTGCTTCTGCGTGACTTCCATCTGCAGCTCGCCTGCATCGGTCACTTCCTTGCCGTTGATGGCGGTAATAACATCGCCTGTCTTCAGGCCGGCTTTTGCTCCGGGAGAATCCGGGTTCACATCGGAAACCACCGCTCCGGCTGCTTTGTGCATGTCGAAGAACTTGGCATTGTCCGGGGTGACATCGGCAATGGTGACGCCCATAAATCCGTGGTTCACTTTGCCGTCGCGGATAAGAGTTTCAGCAGTATGCTGAACAATCTCCTGCGGAATCGCAAAGCCCATGCCGGCGAACGATCCGGTCGGCGAGATGATGAAGGTGTTGATGCCGATCAGTTCTCCACGGGCATCAACAAGCGCTCCGCCGGAGTTCCCCTGGTTGATGGCCGCATCGGTCTGGATGAATTCGCCTGGCTTGTGGCGGTCGCTCCCATAAGGATTTGACCGGTGCAGAGCGCTGATGATTCCTCTCGTTACCGTGAAGCGGAAGCCCAGCGGATTGCCGAAAGCCAGGACCATCTGCCCCGGACGCAGCTTTGATGAGTCTCCCCACGGAATACTGGGCAGGTTCTTGCCATCGATTTTGATGACCGCAAGATCGGTCAGCGGATCTGCTCCAACGAGCTTTGCCGGGTAGACTTCGCGATTGCTCATCGTCACGCGGATATCCATAGCCCCGTTGACGACGTGGTTGTTGGTGACGATATAGCCGTCAGGCGAGATGATGACACCGCTGCCCAGACCGTGCTCAATGGTTGGCCCTTGCTGCTGCGGCATCTGGAAGAACCGTCCAAAGGGCGATCCGGGGCCGAACATCGGAGGCATCTGCTGCTGCTGCTGTCCGTCCTGATCATCATCATCGCTGGTGGGCTCCTGCGGTGAATTGACCTTCGACGTAACAGTGACATTGACCACGGCAGGCGTAACCCGTGCAGCCAGCGTCTCCATTGCCTGATCGAACGAGAGCAGCGGCGCCACGCTGTTGTCATCAAGCGGAGCTGCGGCTGGTGCATAAGCTGGCGCAGCCATCACAGCTGAGGCAGGTTTGGCCACTTCATATGCGCCAAACGACAGGGCTGCGCAGGCGGCGATGGCCGGAATGACCACGCGCCGTTTGAGCAGCGATTTTAGTTTCGTGACGTCCATGGTTGTTACTCCTAATTAATTAGTTGATGCTGACAAAATTTTTTTGCTAACAAAGCACTTTTACCTGCAGGCCGCCGTCATTCTGACGATCGGCGGCAGGAAGAATCTCAAGCCATGCTGGCTGGGGATTCTTCAGCTGACGTATGCATTGTTCAAGCTTCTTCATCGCGTTCTCTCTCAAAAATGACGAACCTGATCGACTTGAATCAACCTAAATACTGCTCGCCCCCGATTCCATCTGTGCGTTCTGCACGGGGGCAATAAGCAGAATTTGCAAAGTGCGGCTCTTCGGCTGCTGATTTTCGTCATAGTCCACATACGTTCTTTCAACAAAAATCACCAGCTGTGCTTCTGGCGCTTCTTCAACGCTCTGGGCCACAACCGGCATTTGCCGATTTCGGGCCAATAGCTCTGACGAAGATGGTGCGAATCGATTGCGCGCCTTAGGCGATATCTGATGATTTACGCCTCGGATTTTCAGCGTGGAAGCACCCAATACCGTCGAAATCCTCAACGGGGCTTCAGAGACTTTGGAAAAATTTATAACTTGGGCAAAGCTTTGTAAGGGCACGGCTTCAGCCGTGCCGGAAACAGCACTGAATGAGTGCGGCTTTAGCCGCTGAGGTAATGAAATCTTCGCGTGTACAGCTTTTCCCGCACTCTTTTCAGCCCTGGTTTGTTTCACAAGCGAATGTGCCGGCTGCGCATCCGTTGAGGGCAGATGATACGCTGCCGGAACCACCATTCCACGCATGCCGTTCATATCTTCCTCGTCAGCATGCGCAGCCGTGCGCGTCTCAGGCGCAAACGAGACCATGCGCGGCATGCAGGACGACAGGCCGAAGCAAGCCAGCGAAAAGATGCTGGTCAGTGCCAGCGCAGGTTTCCATATCTTTGTTGTCGTGGGCCGCTTCGCATCGAGAATCTGAGTGATGCGCAACGACAGGTCACGCGCGCGGCGCACAGCCGCCTGGGCCATGGTCCATCCGCGGCGCGCGCAGCTTTTTTCAAGAATCCCGATCAGGCTGCTGGCGTAGGCGTGCGGATTCCCGGTATTGGCGAGCACCGCATCGTCGCATGCCATCTCGCGTTCCAGCGAGAGCCGGGAATCAATCCACCAGACAGCAGGATGGAAGAAGAAAACGGCCCGTACCAGCTTCTGTAGCAGATTGGTCCAGTCATCGCGCCGCTTGAGATGCGTCAGCTCATGAATCAGAATCGGATTCAGCTCGGCTGGCGTCAGTTCCCGCAGCGTCCAGACGGGAAGCACAATCATTGGCTTCCAGAAGCCGAAGGCTGCCGGCACTTTTACGCGGTCTGAAATTGCAAGACGCACACGTCTTCCCGCGCTGTGCTGCTCAAGAGTCTGTAAGGTAGCAGCGTTCAGTTCTGAGCAGTCGATTTCCGTGCAGCTTCTCCGGATCGCCCACACCTGCCATAATCCAATTGCGATGCGGGCGAGCGCTATGCCTGTGAAAATGATCCAGGCCGCGAAGATGATCTCAGCCCAAAACGATGGGATGGTTACGTGCGCATTAAAGTGCGTTGTAAGCGCAAGAATCCCGCCTTTATTCAGCTCAAAACCGCCAAAAAGCGACAGTCCTGCAACCGCCATCAGCGCCGTAAACCATACAGCGAAGCGGGTTCCTGAGTTTTGCCGCCCGATAAGACGCAGCAGAAGCCACGCAAAAAGCGCTAGAAGCAGCCCTTCGGGCAGCGAATTCAACGCCCCATCTACTGAGAGTTGTGCCAGCCAGGTCATCGTTCTTCGCTCTGCTCCTTGCTCTGATCGAGCATTTTGCGCAACCGGCTCAACTCTTCCGGCGCAATTCCGCGGTCTTCGAGGATATTGAGCACCAAATCTTCGTGCGAATTCTCAAAAAATCGGCTTATAAGATGGCGTATTTCAGACCGGCTGGCCTCCTCACGCGCCACCAGAGGGCTGTATACGTGCGCGCGGCCGTCTTTGGCATGCTCGACGTATCCCTTGCGCTCAAGAATGCGAATAGTTGTCAGGATGGTGTTGTAGGCCAGGGCAGGGTTCTCAGAAGGCGCGCCGGTTATTTCGTCGAGAATCTGCTGCACCGTGCCGGCACCCTTCTGCCAAAGCACCTGCATGATCCTCAATTCGGCTTCCGTCAATGTCTCGGAAGGCTTACGCGGCATCCCGGAATCTCCTCGTCAATTCATTGGACGCAACAAAAATAAGAAAGTAACTAATAAATTAGTTGTTCACTGGACACGACCGCAGGGAGGAAGAATCTCAAGCCAAGCCAGCTGGTGCAACATGAACCAGGGGCTATGGAAATCCTTGTCAAGACCCTCTTCTGGTAAATGCATGTGTATCAACATCTTAGCCTCGCAGGAAAAATTATAAAATCTGCTAAAATGAAGAATGAAGGGCAGCCGCATAGGCTGCCCTTTAAGTTTACAAGGGTAAGTCATACAAAACAAACGATCTCCGTACAGAATCGCTGCTGTAAACTATAGAAAATAAAGGATCTCCGTACAAGAAGGGGGGAGGGGTACCCTCCCCCACGTAAGAAGAAGTCGAAATTCACTCCTTCGTGACTGGTTCGGTTGTCGGTTGAAAAGAATCCAGGTAGGCCTGGAGCTTATAACCTGCATCGTCCGCAGCCGTACACGATTTGGAGACTACGGCTTCAATATCTTCGATAGAAGATGAATCTGCGCTTTGCCGCGCTGATTCCATCAACGCAGGGAGTTGAGTCCAGCTCAGCAGTTCTTCGAACTGTTCTTTGTTGAAGTAAGTTACACCCGATGCTTCGTTCACGCCGGCAAGCCAGCGGACATCGGGATCATTCCAGAATGCCTCGGACTGGATCAAAGGCTCTGAATCTGGGCCTGGCCGGGAAAGAAGAATTCGCACTCGCGCAGCAGCTCGCCACGCATCTTCGCCTTCGATTCCCAGGGAGGAGAAGGTCTCGGCGAGAGCAGCGCGCAGATACAGCTTGTCGAACAATGCGGCATTCAGACCTTGATCCGAAAAGCTGTGCAGGACCACCCAGGCAAGCACCGGAGACCAGACCCGTTCAAGCGAGATTCCGGGCTCGCTGCTGGGCAGCATGTAGCGGACAGATGCCGGCCAGGCGGTAGAAAAGGACTGTTCCAGCAGCGGAAGACGGACAGCAGCGGATGTCCATGCCTCGCACTCACTGCTGAAGCGCTCCTTCAGATCTGCAGGCTCGCCCTCTGTTGCGGCATGGGCCGCACTTGTTTCGGCAGTCTGGACGGTCAGTTCTTTCTGCTCTTCGGCAGAGAGGCTTTCAATGGCTCTCTCGAAGAATTGCCGGCTGCTTTCGAGGAAGTTACGAAGTCCGGGATCAAGGGTGGTTGTGCTGAGTTTCTGGTCTTCTTGTATTATCAGCGATTCAGCTGGCTCAGAACTCTTGCTGGAAAGGCTCTCGACAGGCTTTTCTTCAGGTAGTTTTGCATGTGGCTGCGCGGCGTATTTTCTCGTTTCTTTTCCGGCGCTCTCTGCAATGGAGCAGACATTGTTGTGGTTGATGGCCTGATGAAGCGCCTCATGCACAGGACGCAGGCGAAGCCGTATAAGCGCTTCTTCCACGCTGTAGACGCCCTCGCCATGCAATGCGTCGCAAAGCGCGTCCCACGGCTGCTCCGCAGACGACCGAAGCTCGCGCCAATTGAGCAGCGCCGCATATTGGTAGCCGCGCAGCTCGAACCTCAGGCCATGATTGCGGATATCGGATGCACGGCGAAGATATTCAAGGCCGCGAGCGGAATCGCGGTAAGCGAAGATAAGGGAATCATCTGAGGATATGCCGAGGCCGTCAGCCAGGCTTTGCTGCCGCAACTGACCGCTGCCTTTGTCCATATATGCAGCGGACATATGGATGGTGCCGCGTGTTGATCCATAGGAGTTGTTGTAGAGAATGAGTCCGCGCTGGTTGCCGAGCCGGTTGGAGTAGGCGAACACATTCTCGTCGACCGTCCCATGGTTGTTCCAGAAATCGTAGAGCACAAAGTTTGTGCTTTCGGCGAAGAGCTTGCGGTTCTTGAGCAGGGGAGCGATCTCCTGCTGATGCCGCGCAACGAGCCATTCGTTCGGGTGTTCATCCATGCGGGCGCGCTTGAATTCCATGCCGTAGCGTTCGGTGTACCCCTCAATCTGGCCGTGGCCAAACATGGGCAGGCCCGGAAGAGTGGCAAGCAGTGTGCAGACACCAAAGTATTTGTCGCCGGTGCCAAACTGGTCAATGGCGGTACGTTCATCAGGATTGCTCATGAAATTGACATAGCGCTTGAGGACATCGGGGTCGAACTCGATGGTCTTCTTGAGATAGGAGCGGTACTTGGCGTTTTCTTCGTCGCGCAGCATGTTCATGAAGGCGCTGTTGTAGACGCGGTGCATGCCGAGGGTGCGGACGAAGTAAGCTTCGAGCAGCCAGAAGGCCTCAGCGAGCAGGAGAGTGCCTGGAACTTCAGCGGCGACGCGGTCGACAACTTCACGCCAGAACTCGTGCGGCATAAGCGCGTCGAATTCTTCCTGCGACATGGCATTTTCTGCACGTGACGGGATGGAGCCTCCTGCGCCGGGCAAGGGGAACCAGAGGCGCTGCACATGGCGCTTGGCCAGGACCATAGCTGCGTCAAAACGGATGATGGGGAACTGTCTCGCAACATGGAGGATGGTTTGAATGACGTGTTCGCGTACTTCGGCTTTGGAGTAGTCAAGCTGCGCGGTGTCGTTCCAGGCGAAGGATGTGCCGTCGTTTCCGTGATAAATGTAGCGCGTCGTGCCGTCGTGATGATGCCTAAGGCGGAAGGCAACAGCCGCGTCGGTCTGATCGTAATAGTGGTCCTCGATTTTTATTTCGACGCGGCTGTCCGGTGAGAGATCGGGACCGGTGAAACTGTATGCTGGAAACGGGCTTTCCCAACGGGAGATAAACCAGTCGGGGTGCTCGATGACCCAGGGCGAATCGATGCCCATGTGGTTGGGAACCATATCGCTGGCGAGGCGGATGCCGAAGCGGGAAGCGCGGTTGCGGAGGTCTTCATAGGCATGATAGCCGCCGAGGTCCTCAGCGATGTTGTATTCCTTCAATGAATAAGCGGAGGCCACAGCGTCGCTCTGGCCGCGCAGGCGCTTGATGGTGCGGGATGCGATGCTGCGCTCCCACAAGCCGATGAGCCACAGGCCAGTGATACCGCGGTCTGCGAGCAGCTTTAATTCCTCGTCGGGGATATGGTCGAGACGGTGAATATGACGGCCGTACTTCTTCGAGAGCTGCTCGAGCCAGACGTAGGTGCTTTTGGCGATGAGGACGACGTTGGGCATCCAGGCCTGGTCGGCGCTGAAGGCTTCGTATTCATTCAGAGGAGCCTGATAGTCGGCAGCATAGCGTCGGCCACCGGGAACGAGGTCTTCGTCGAAGCCGACAAACTCGTCGCCGCGAAAGCCCTGTGCTCCCCAGGTAGGCGCGCCGTGGCGGTGCCAGTCCGGGCCAGGCGGGTGGAAGCGGAGCCAGATGGCAATGTCTTCTTCGCGCAGAACGTCAATGGCGAGCAGAATTTTGCGCAGGTCCGGCCCCAGATACTTTGACCAACGCTCGCGTATGAATTCAAGCTGTCCCGTGATTGAATCGGGTGATGCGAGCATGGGGGCGCGCAGGGCTTCAAAGAGGCTTCCAACTTCAGGCGCTACCGGAGGGCGGGTTATGAGGTAATCGGGCAGGCCTGAGGTTACGTTCTGGTAGACCGTTTCTGACTTCAGACTCTTGTCATCGAACAATTCGCGGAAAGGGGTAAAGGCCGGGTTCATGTTGGCCAGCCACAGCAGCATCAGCTCTTCGAGCGCGGCTTCGCGGTTCGGCATTTTTCCGGTTGTGCCGTTCAGCCACTGCTCTGTGGTCATTTCGCCGCGATAGACCGCTACGTTCGGAAACTGCTCGACGAAGGCGAGCAGCAACTGTTCTAACTTCGCTGGTTCCACTTTGGAGGCAAACCAACGGATTGCCTCGGTGTGGAGAGCGGGGTCAATATTTTCGCGATAGCTGGCGACTAAGGCATGGCTAAGCTCGTCAATCAGGCCCATGGCGAACAAAGCGCCGGCATTGATAGTCTTTGCCGGATCTGCCTCTGCGCCGCGCAGGGTGTTGAGCCTGCTTGCCAGCCTACGGCTGGCGGTGACATCGGCGAAGACTACGTTTCCGGTGTAGCCAAAAATGAGGCCTTCAATGTCCAGTTTTTCCCTAATTGTCCGGGAAATATGAAATTCCATTATGGATGCTCCAGTGGTGAACCCTTCATTCTCGTTGATGCCGACGAAACATGATACAAACAGCGCGAAAAGATTAATTTTTACTTTGCACAGATATTTATAGATGCCTCTATGCAAAGGATGCAGTCGGAGCGTATAGTGCTGGCCCAAGTGGCGGTCTTCTCCGTTTGGCAGTGCGAGCGAATCTGTGGGAAGAGAATATGTTTTTCTTTCAGCCAGCGCCGCGTTCTAAAGCCCTACAGGCAACGATTGTTGTCCCGCGCCTCACTTGTTTCTACCTTTCTGACGCCACTCTGAATCCCAATGATGTGCAGGGAGCCACCCATGAAAGTGTGCGATCCGGTTTCGCTGATTTTGCGCAAGAAGGGTTGTGACATCTTCTCCGTGCCGTCGGATACGACGGTGTATGACGCCATGAGGATTATGGCGGACAAGGAAGTAGGAGCGCTTCTGGTGGTGGACGACGGCCACCTGCACGGCATTGTCTCTGAGCGCGACTACGCGCGCAAGGTGATCCTGATGGGGCGATCGTCGAAGGAGACGCCGGTGAGCGAGATTCTGACCGAGCCACTGATCACGATTGGTCCTGACTGCTCAGTGGATGAAGCGATGCGTCTGATTACTACGAATCGCATCCGGCACCTTCCGGTAGTTCATGACGACAGGATCATGGGCGTTATTTCCATTGGCGATCTGGTACAGTGGATTGCTTTTGCGCAGGACCAGACGATCGAGGACCTCTCGCACTACATCGAAGGGAAGTATCCCTGCTGACAAGTATTTTTCGCAGGCGTCCTCTCGATCAAAGAAGATCGTCATTCTGAGCCGCAGGCGAAGAATCTCAGAGATATCGGCTTATTTTGAGATTCTTCGTCGCCTTGCTCCCATGAATGACGGTCTGCACCCGGATTTGATCTGCTGGTTGGCGCTTATCCCAAACTGCGTGTGGCTGCAATGATGGCACTCCACAATGGGTGAGGATAGAGGCCCAGCAGAAAGATAAGTCCCGTAAGCACGACTAGAGCCACGGTTGCCGGCACAGGCAGGATGGGCTTCGTCACTTTGGTGATGTCTGTTGGTTGTGCATACATCGTCGCGAGGATACGCAGGTAGTAGAACAAGCCGATGGTGCTGCTGACAACGAGAACAAAGAGAAGCAGCCACCGGGATTGCGAAGCCCCTGCAGTGATGACGTAAAATTTGCCGAGAAAGCCAGCGGTCAGCGGAATTCCCGCGAGGGAAAGAAGCATTACGGTAAACACCGCTGCGATGGCTGGTCGCTTCCAGAAAAGTCCACGATAGTCTTCGAGGGCTGCAGCTTCATGCTGCGGGCCGGAAAGGATCGTCATCAAACCGAATGCGCCGAGGATCGTCGCAAAGTAGGCAGCGAGATAGTAGGTGGCGGCGGAAGCGCCGAGCGCACCGCCTGCAAGCAGTGCTACGAGCGCATAACCCATGTGAGCAATGGATGAGTAGGCGAGGATTCGTTTGACGTTGGTCTGCGACAGCGCGAGAAGATTGCCGGTCAGCATGGAGGCGATGGCGATGATCGCGAGGACCAATCCTGCGGTTCCTGAGAGTGCCGCATTGGGTAAGTGAAACCAGCGCAGGATCAATGCGAACATGCCACCTTTCGATACAGTTGCGATGAAGGCTGCGACCGGCAGGGGTGCGCCTTCGTACACGTCCGGCGTCCAAAGATGGAAGGGAACTGCGGCTAATTTGAAGCCCACGCCCGTAAGAATGAGCATCAGCCCGGCGATGATGGGGAAGGCATTCGCCGTGGCCGCTGTGCGGTTCATCACAGAGGCGAGTTGGGAAAGGTCCATCGATCCTGATTCGGCATAGATCAGAGCAAGACCAAAGAGCAGCACTGACGACGAGGACGCAGCGAGGACGAGATATTTAATTCCGGCTTCAATGGAAACGGTGTGGGAGCGGATGTAGGCGATCAGAGCGTAGAGCGAGATGCTCAACAGCTCAAGTCCGAGGAAGAACGAAATGAAATGACGGCTGGCTGCAAGCACCATTGCTCCTGTGGTTGCCAGCAGGATCAGGATGTAAAACTCTTCGCGATGCTCGTTACGCTGTTCGAGGTAGCCGTAGCTGAGCAGGATGACGAATGCCGCCGCGCAGAGAAGAATTGCCATGTAGACGAGGGAGTAGGAATCGAGGATCAGCAGGGTTGTAAGCTGTCGCGGAATCGCAGATGCTGCGATTAGCAAACTCAACAGTGAGGCTGTCACGCCGATGAGCGCTATGGCGGCGGCGACTGCATGATTACGCCGGACGGCAATTGCGAGCATTACGATGACGGCCGCCGCCGACATGATGACGAGCGGTAAGGACACGATGAAATCAGCAACGCTCATGCTTTATCTCCTGACGATCTCTTGCTGTGTGCTTTGCTGAGCGGCGGCGAGACTGGGACGCACGGCATTCAGGACGGGTTGCGGATAGAGGCCCAGCCAGAGGAGGCAGGTCATCATAGGGCCGAGGATCGACCATTCGCGAATGCTCAGGTCAGGCAGTTTCCAATGGTGAGGATTGGGACCCTGGAATGCAGTCTGGCCCAGGCGCAAACCGTACAGGGTTGCTGCGAGGAGTCCCAGCGTTGCCACAACGGTAAGGCTGACGTTGGCGCGGTATGCGCCAAGAAGGACGAGAAATTCGCCGACAAAGTCACCTAAGCCGGGGAGCCCGAGCGAGGCCATGGCGAAGACGAGACCGGCTCCGCTGAGGGATGGCATGGTTTCCCAAAGGCCGCCCATCTGGTCGATTTCGCGCGTGTGCATGCGCTCCTGCAGCAGGCCGACGAGGATGAACAGCGCGCCCGTACTGATGCCGTGGCTGACCATCTGAATGACAGCGCCTTCCAGCGCAATTTCATTTCCGGCAAAGATACCGAGCAGCACAAAACCCATGTGGCTGACGCTGGTGTAGGCGACCAGGCGCTTGAGATCGGTTTGGCCAACGGCGAGAACTGCGCCATAAAGGATGCCGATGACGCCAATGGTCATCATGAGGGGCGCGAGCCTGTGTGATGCGTCAGGAAAGAGGGGGATGACAAAACGGATCAGTCCGTATGCGCCGGTCTTGAGGAGGAGTCCGGCAAGAATGACGCTGCCTGCTGTTGGCGCCTCAGTATGCGCGTCAGGCAGCCATGTGTGCAGCGGAAAAATCGGCAGCTTGACGGCGAATGCGATGAAGAAGCCGAGCATGAGCAGGAGCGCTGTGCTGGGGTGCAGAGCTGTGCCGAGCAACTGCTCATAGTCGAAGGTGATGGTTCCGGTTGTCTGGCGATGAATGACAGCGAGCGCGATAATCGCGATGAGCATCAGCAGGCCGCTGAGTTGCGTGAAGAGGAAGAATTTTGTCGCAGCGTAGATGCGGCGCTCATGACCCCAGATGCCGATCAGCAGATACATCGGCACCAGCATCAGTTCCCAGAAGAGATAGAAAAGGAACAGGTCCATGGACAGGAAGACGCCGGTGATTCCGGCGAGCACCCAGAGCAGGTTGAAGTGGAAAAAGCCTGTGCGTTCGTGAATCTCGGTCCACGAGCAGAGAACCGCCATGATGCCGAGGAAGTAAGTCAACAGCAGCATGATCAGGCTGAGGCCATCAACGGCCAAGTGAAAACGGATGCCGAATTGCGGAATCCATTGGAGATTGCACTCCTCCACCCAGCGCTGTGCTGTTGCTCCCCGGGCGGCGACCCATATGGCCAGTGTCGCGACGAAGTCTACGCAGATGCTGAGGAGGGCAATCCAGCGGGCAGCGGCGGCGTTGCGAGAGGCTACAACCCATGAAACGATGCCGCCGACGATCAGAATGAGGATGAGAATGAGCAGCATCATGGCGTCACCTCAAGAAAAACGCAACTGCGAGAATCGCGACGGTTCCCATCGCGAGTCCGGCTGCATACCAGCGCACGCGTCCGGTCTGCGTAGCGCGCAAAGCTCGGTTGCTGAGCATGGCGATGTCGCCCAGGCCGCGAATAAGAGCGTCTGCCGGGTCGCTTTTGATCGTTCGAGCGACCCACAGAAACGGGCGAACGAGCAGTCGCTCGTAAATCCAGTCGAAGCCCCAGCCTGCGAACCAGAGTTGCTGCAGGATGCCTTTTTCGGGGACGCGTGCACGCTGCGATCTGTAGAAGAGAAATGCGAGGGCGAGGCCGATGGCGAAGACTGTGCTGGCGGAGAGCGCGGTGATGGTTTCGGTGATGGGATGCGAATGGATTACCTCAAGCGGAGGCAAGACGCTGTTGAGGAAATTGGAAAGAGCGGGCACACCGCCGAAATCAGGCGGAGTGTCCACATATCCGCCCACGATGGAGAAGAAGCAGAGCACGACCAATGCAAGGCGAACCGAGGCGCCGCTGTGCGCTTTTACATGCAGTTGCTGTGGTCCGTAGAAGGTGAGCAGGATGAGACGGAAGGTATAGAGCGAGGTGAGCATAGCTCCGGTCATGCCGGCAATCCAGAACCAGGCGCTGCCGTTCGGTCCTGCCCACGATTGCCACAGAATGAGGTCCTTGCTGAAGAAGCCGGCAGTGATGAGCGGCAGGCCGGCGAGGGCGCATCCACCGATGACGAAGGACCAGAAGGCAAGCGGCAACTCGGTGCGCAGGCCGCCCATGCGGAACATATCCTGCTCATGCACGGCATGAATGACTACTCCTGCGGCGAGGAAGAGCAACGCCTTGAAAAAGGCATGCGTCATGAAATGGAACAGGGCCGCCGACCATGCGCCCAGCCCGAGAGCGAGAAACATATAGCCGATCTGGCTGATGGTGGAATAGGCCAGTACACGTTTAATGTCGCGCTGCGCGAGCGCGCTGAAGGCGGCGAGCAGCATGGTTGCTGCTCCGATGATGGCAACGGCAAATTGCACCTGCGGAGCCAGAGTGAAGAGCACATGCGTGCGGGCGATGAGATAGACGCCTGCCGTCACCATGGTTGCAGCGTGGATGAGGGCGCTGGTTGGCGTTGGGCCGGCCATGGCATCCGGCAGCCATGTCTGGAGCGGCAACTGCGCGGATTTTCCGCAGGCTCCGCCCAGCAGCAATGCGGCTGCGGCAATGGCGACACCGCTGCCTACTGTCCACTGTGTCGCGGCGCGGTGCATCAGCTCCTGAATGTCCAACGTGCCGAGTATTGTAAACAACAGGAAGAGGCCGATGGCGAAGGCGGTATCGCCGAATCTTGTCACGATGAATGCCTTGGCAGCGGCGCGAACATTGGCTGGGTCCTGATACCAGAAGCCAATGAGCAGAAAACTGCAGAGGCCAACGCCTTCCCATCCCAGGTACAGCAGCAGAAGATTGTTCGCCAGGATGAGCACGAGCATCGACGCTACGAAGAGGTTCATGTAGGCGAAGAAGCGCGCGTAGCCTTCATCGTCTTGCATGTACTCGGCCGAGTAGAGATGGATCAGAAAACTAACGAAGGTGATGACGAGCAGCATCAGCAGTGAAACGGGATCGAGGTAAAAGGCAATCTCAGGCTGGAAGCCTCCGGTGCTCATCCACGTCCATACATGCTGGACGTAGGCGTTGCCTGGCGGCGGCGAGGACAGGAATGCAATGCTGATGAGGATGCTGATTGCAGCGGAGAGGCCGATGGAACCTGCTCCGAGAGTTGCGACAATGCGGCGGCTTAACTTAGAGCCGAAGAGAGCCAGCACAGCAGCGCTGGCGAAGGGAATTGCAACCACGAGCCACAGCAAGCGCAGCATATCAGCCTCTCAGCTCACTGGCTGCGTCTACGTCCAGCTCAGATTGTTTTCTGTGATAGAGGAAGACGAATGCCAACCCTATGGCGACTTCAGCCGCGGCCATGGCGAGAATAAAGAGGAACATTACCTGACCGTCGGGCTGCCCCCAGCGAGAGCCGGCTGCGATGAACGCAAGGCCGCTGGCGTTGAGCATGATCTCGATGCTCATGAGCGTGAAGATGAGATTACGCCGCGTGATCAGTCCTGCCAGCCCCAGCGTGAATAAGATCGCGGCTAATATCAAGGCGTGCTGCGGTGGTATCTGCGGCATGCTTGGTTCCCTCCTTTTCCATTACTTGGCGGCCCAGATGATAGGCGCCGATGAGCCCTGCCATGAGCAGCAGAGATGCGAGCTCTACTCCAATCCAGAAAGTTCCAAATAGCGATGTGCCGACCTGTTTCGGCCCGACCACGCCGACCGGGGCAGGCGTGTTGATAGAGGTCAGCGAACTGTAAACCAGCTCGGCCAGCAGAACCAAGGCGAGCAGTGCGGGACCGAACCAGTTCTTCGGGTGAAGTGAATAACGCTCCACCTCCATGGCGTGCTCGGCCACATTGAGCATCATGACAACGAAAACAAAAAGCACCATGATGGCGCCTGCGTAAATCATGACTTCAAGCGCAGCCACGAACGGAGCGCCGAGCGTGTAGAAATCAATTGCGATGGCCAGCAGGGAAACAATGAGATAAAGCAGTGCATGCACAGCATGGCGTCGCGTGATGGCGAACAGCGTGGCGATGATGGCGAGAATGCCTGCGAGATAGAAAAGTGTCACCATGTCATCCTCTCAGGGCATCAGGCTGTGAATGTCTACGGGTTTCGTTTCGTTTTCGGCCTGACCTTTGTCTTTGCCGCCGATCGCTACTCCGGCGACGCGCCAGAAATTGTAGTCGGGATATTTCCCCGGGCCGTCGATCATCAGGTCAGCTTTCTCGTAGACAAGATTCTTGCGTTTGTATTCGCCCATTTCGAAATCCGGTGTAAGTTGAATGGCGTACGTAGGACATGCTTCTTCACAGAAGCCGCAGAAGATGCAACGCGAAAAATTAATGCGGAAGAACTCGGGGTATCGGCGGCCATGCTCGTCTTCGGTTGCCTGAAGCGAGATGCAATCTACCGGACAGGCAACTGCGCAAAGGTTGCAGGCAACACACCGCTCGCCGCCATCAGGGTCACGGCTGAGAACGATGCGGCCTCGATAACGGGGCGCAAGGTAGGGCTTTTCGTCGGGATATTGGATAGTGACACGTTTTGCGAAGGCATGACGGAAGACCTCCCACAAAGAGCGCACGAGACTGAGCATTCAGCAGCCTCCTTTATCTCCGGGCCAGCACTACGGCTCCGGTTACCAGCAAATTCACTAGCGCGAGGGGCAACATCACTTTCCAGCCCCATGACATCAACTGGTCAAAACGCGGCCTGGGCAGCGCCGCGCGAAACAGAATGAAGATGCAGATGAAGAACATGGTTTTCGCTGCGAACCACAAAGGCCCCGGCAGCCAGGGGCCCAGCCATCCGCCAAAATACAACAGCGCAATGGTGGCCGAAATGAGTGTTACACCGATGTACTCGCCCACGAAAAACATGCCGAACTTCATGCCGGAATATTCGGAGTGAAAGCCGGCGATCAATTCGTTTTCGGCTTCTGCGAGATCGAAGGGCAGGCGACGCGTCTCAGCTACGCCTGCGATCAGGAATAAAACGAAACCGAGGAATTGCGGCACGACGAACCACATGCCGCGCTGCGCTTCGACGATGTCGGTAATGCGGAAAGAGCCTGCAAGCACGACAACTCCGAGTAGCGACAGGCCGAGGAAGACTTCGTAGCTGAGCATCTGTGCGGACGCGCGGATCCCGCCGAGCAGGGAATATTTGTTATTGGAAGCCCAACCCGCGAGCACGACGCTGTAGACGCCGAGCGATGATAATGCCAGCAGATACAAGATGCCGATGTTGAGATCGGCGACGACGAATCCTGGAGCGAAGGGGATGACGGCAAATGAGAGTAGCGCTGTTGCTACGACAATGGCCGGCGCGAGGATGAAGACAGGCTTGTCGGCGAATGGCGGGACCCAGTCTTCTTTGGTGAACAGCTTCAGCGAATCGGCTACAACCTGCCCCAGCCCGAAAGGGCCGACGCGGTTCGGGCCATAACGGTCCTGCCACAACGCAAGCAGACGGCGCTCCACCCAGATGAGTCCGGCGGCCAGGTTCAGAATGATGCCAAGCACAACGGCGATGACGATCAGAGGAAAAATATATTGCATCATGATGTGCCTCCAGCCGGGGACGCGATCTTTGCAGGCGTGAGCTGAGCAAAGGCGGGCGATTGCATCGCTTCGATTGGCAGCAGTCCGGCAGGCAAACCAGCAATGCCGCGGGGCAGATCATCGCGGAATACAACATCAAGTTCGAAGGTTGAACCACCCGCAGTTACTCCGATTTGATCGCCTGCCTTTATTCCGAGATGAGCAGCGGCATGAGAATTCAATGCGACGTACGGGCGTGGAACCAGTTGCGAGATACCGTGTGCATAGCGACTTAATTCTTCTGAACCGAAGATGTGAAAAATGGGGATGAGAAGCCACTCATCTGACCGCACACGGTGAGTTTGCGGAATGTCAATGAAGTATTGCCAGTCTGGTTGCGAGGACGGTTCGACCAACCGTACTCCCGGATCGCCGCCGCGCAGATGACCTCCGATTTCGCTTTGAAATTTGTTGACCGACTGAATAGAATTCCAGCCCGGCGCCCAGAAGAAGGGAAGCAGCGCAGGTGGCGCAGGCTGAGGGCCGGATTCCATGGAGAAGGCAAGTGCGGAGTCAGGATCCTCGGGCGGTTTCGGTTCATGCACTGTGATGTTTGCGAGCATCGATGTGCGGCCGCTATACCGGTGTGGTTCGCGCGCAATTTTGCCTAAGGCTTTGCGAGCGGGCGCGACGAGAGGGATCGAGGCAAATGCTGGCATTTCTGCCGCCATGGCTGTCGTGAGATCATCGAAGCTCTGCCATTTCGGTTCCATCGCGATGCCGGCAGCAATTGCGCCTTCACGGAGCCATCTCCAGCTTTCTTCTACATCCGAGCTGGGATTGAAGACTTGGAAGAATCGCTGGGCGCGTCCTTCGCTGTTAATCAGCGTCCCATCAGACTCGGCGAATGTGCCGGCAGGGAGTACGACTGCGGCTGCTTCAGTGGTTGATGATTCGATGCAGTCGAGCACAACAACGTGGCGCGCGCGGCGCAGCAGGGCTGTGATTTCGCGTGCTGGAGCACGGCGGAACAAATCATTTTCAAGAACGATCAGAGTGCTTGAAGGATTACTTTGAATCATTTCGATAGCAGCGGAAAATGGATGAGCGGCCATCATGGCAAGTCCGAAGCTGTTGCATTCCGGCGTGATGAAGCTGAGCGCTGCGGAATGGCCCACTTTGCACAAAGCCCAGGCAACCTGCGCCGCTGCTTCGATCACGCTCTGACTGCGGCAGCTTGCGCCGGAGACGACCAGCGGACGCTTTCCGCCGAGCAGAGCAGAAGTAATATCCGCTGCTAATTTGTTTAGCTCTTCCGAAAGCCCCATCACTTCGGGCGCGCTTGGATCGATTGCGTGAGCAACTGCGAACCCGAGACGGGCTATATCATCCGGTGCAGTGCGATAGGCTGCCGTCGCAATGTCATCGAGCTTTGTAGCGTAAGGCGAGGCGATGAAGAACGGACCTTTCACGTCCTGCACTACTTCGCGCACAGACTGATCGAGCCACTTTGGAATGTGCAGATCGTCTGCCAGCTTCATTGGAGCCTGGCGCACGGACTGACGCAGGCGCAGAGCCATGATCGGGGCTACGTTTGTAACGTCCTCTCCGAGCACAAAAACGGCATCTGAGTGTTCGATCTCATCGAGTGATGGCGAACGAGCTGGTCCTTCGCGGAGAATGCGCAGCATGCCCGATAAGAGCTGGGATTCCTGATCGGAAATGCCGACGAAGAAGCGATGAGGGCCGACCAGCTTGCGCAGGGCGTAGTTGCCTTCGAGCGAAGCACGGGGCGATCCGATGCCGATGACATTGCCTTCACGCAAAATTTCGCTGAAGCGATCAAGGGCTTCGTTCCTGGTTGCGCTTTTTCCGTTCAGCATGGGATAGCGGATGCGTTGAGGGCTCTCCACAAATTCGTATCCGAAGCGTCCGCGGTCACAAAGAAAGTAGCCGTTGACTTCATGGTTGTAACGGTTTACGACGCGGCGCAGCGATCCGTATCGCTCGCCGACGCTGGTGTTGCAGCCCAGCCCGCAGTGCACGCAGATGGATGGAGCCATCTGCAGGTCCCACTTGCGCGTGTAGTGCTGCTTGAGTGTTGCATCGGTGAAGACGCCAGTGGGGCAGACCTCGACGAGATTTCCGCTGAACTCGCTTTCGAGTACGCCGTCTTCGGCACGTCCGAAGAAGATGTTGTCGCGGAGACGAAATGCATTCAGGTCGTTACCTCCTGCGTACTCACGATAGAAGCGTACGCAACGCTGACACTGGATGCAGCGGTTCATCTCATGATTGACCAGCGGGCCCAGATATTGATTGCGAAATGTGCGCTTGCCGAAGCTGTAAGAGCGCATGCGGTGACCGGTCATCACGGTCATGTCCTGTAAGTGACACTCGCCGCCTTCATCGCACACAGGGCAATCGTGCGGGTGGTTCTGCATCAGGCCCTGAATGACTCCGGCGCGAAACGCAACGGCTTCGGGATCGGTGATAGAGATGCGCGTGCCTTCGGAGGCAGGCGTCATGCAGGCCATGATGAGCTTGCCTGCGGTGTCCTGCTCGTTGCGGAACTGTTTCACCGCGCACTGGCGGCATGCACCCACAGAGCCGAGCGCCGGGTGCCAGCAGAAGTAAGGAAGATCGTAGCCGAGCGAAAGACAGGCGTGGAGCAGGTTCTGCTTCGGGTTTGCTTCTTTTGCTTCGTTGTCGATGTAGATGTTCGCCAAGTTCCCTCCGTTATTTCCAGGGACAACGTTGTTCGTCGACATGCCGGCGGAAGTCGTCGCCAAAATATTTCAATGCGCTCTGCAGCGGTTCAACCGCTCCGGGAGCGAAGGCGCAGAAGGTGTTTCCGGGAGCGAGGAATTTTGTCTGAAAGTTAAGCGTGTCGAGGTCTTTGTGGCTGCCTTTGCCCTGCTCCATCGACAGCAGGATTTTTTCCGTCCATGAGAGGCCGCTCCAACACGGCGTACACCAGCCGCAGGACTCCTGCGCGAAGAAGTGCTCGAGGTTCCAGACCATGCCGACCGGGCAGGTCTTGTCATCGAGCACGACCATGGTTCCGGTGCCGAGGCGGCTGCCAGCTTTCTGCACATTGCCGTAATCCATCGGCGTGTCGAGGTGTTCTTCGACGAGGAAGTCAGTTGAGGCACCGCCGGGCAGCAGTCCGCGAAAACGCAGGCCGTCGCGCATTCCGCCCGCGTGTTCTTCAAGGATTTCGCGCATGGGCGTGCCCATGGGCAGTTCCCATAGCCCCGGCTTTTTAACTTTACCGCTTACACCGTAAAGTTTTGTCCCGCCGTCTTCGGTTTTGCTCAGGCCATGGAACCAATCGGGGCCGTTCTTCACGATGTGATGAACGTTGCAGAGAGTCTCCACATTCTGAACGATGGTAGGTTTGCCAAAGAGGCCAGAGACCTGTGGGAATGGCGGCTTGGTCCTGGGATGTGCGCGCTTGCCTTCCAGGGCATTCAGCAGCGCGGTCTCTTCGCCGCAAATATAGCGGCCTGCGCTGGTGTGAAGATGGATTTCGAGGCTGTAGCCAGAACCGAGAATGTTACGGCCAACATAGTTTCTTGCTTTTGCTTCGGCAACCGCTCGTGTGAGGCGTTCGTGGGAGCAGGTGTACTCACCACGCAGGAAGATATAGGCAATATCGGCCTCGATGGCATACGCGGCGACGATCATGCCTTCGATCAGCTGATGCGGATCGCGCTCCATCAGTGCGCGATCTTTGAATGTGCCCGGCTCCATTTCGTCGGCGTTCACGACGAGATACTTCGGATGCGGCGCATTTTTGCCCATGGGCACGAAGCTCCACTTCATGCCGGTAGGGAAACCCGCGCCACCTCGCCCGCGCAGTCCGGATTTCTTGACCATCTCTGTAATTTCTGCCGGAGTCACGGTCATGGCTTTGCGAAGGCCCTGATAGCCGCCGGCGCGCTCGTAGTCGGCGAGGCTAACGGCTTCTTTATCGCTCCGGAAATTGCCAGTGAGAGGTTTCTCCATAGGGCACGCCTAATCGTGCTGCATCAGTGCTTCATCAATTCGTTTCTCGTCAAGGTCCTCGTATAGCTTGTCGTCGATCATCATGGTGGGAGCGTGGTCGCATGCTCCGAGGCAAACAATGGGCAGCAGCGTAAAGCGGCCGTCTTCTGTAGTGCCGCCAAGCGGAATGTGCAGTTTTGCGCAGAGGTGATCGCGAACTTTGTCGCCACCCATCAGCCAGCAGGAGACGCTGTCGCAGACCAGCGCGATGTGCTTTCCGACCGGCTTGCGGTGGATGAGGTTATAGAACGTTGCTACCCCGTCGAGATCGGTAGTGGAAACGCCGAGCAGCTCAGAAATGTCACGCAGGCTTTCATCCGAAACCCATCCTCGATGCCGCTGCACGGCCAGCATGGCATCGATGGAGACTGCATGCCGGTTTGGATACTCGTGGAGCTTTTCTTCGATCTCCTGTCGTTCTTCTACAGTCAGCATCGTTTCGTTTCTCCTGCTTCAGCGGTCAATATCTGCGAGTACGTAATCCAGACTTCCGATGATGGCGAGAAGGTCTGGAATAAGGCGGCCTCTACATAGCAATGGCAGCATCTGCATGTGCGCGAACGAAGGCGTGCGAATGCGCGTGCGATAGGAACTGGTGCTGTTGTCGCTGATGAGGTAATAGCCGTTGTTGCCTTTGGTTCCTTCGATAGGAACCATTGCTTCTCCCGGCGGCATAACCGGCCCCCAACTGACGCCGAGAAAATGATTGATGAGCGTTTCAATGTCATGCATGGTGCGCGCCTTCGGAGGTGGCGTGGTTAGTGGATGGTCAGCATTGCATGGGCCGCCCGGCATCTGGTCAACGCACTGTTGAATGATGCGAAGGCTCTGGCGCATTTCCTCAATGTGGACAATGGCGCGGTCGTAGCAGTCGCCGGTGCTGCCGATGGGGATGTCGAATTCGAGCTGATCGTAGCAGGCGTAGGGCTTCTTCTTGCGGAAGTCCCATTCGAGGCCGGCAGCGCGAAGGTTCGGGCCGGTCATGCCCCATTCAATTGCTTCGTCAATGGTGCAACCGCCGATGCCTTGCGTGCGCACTTTGAAAAGTCGGTTGTGCATGACGGTGCGCTCGTATTCGTCGAGGCGAGGCGGCATGTATTTCAGGAAGCCGCGGAACATGTCGTCCCATCCGGTGGGCAGGTCCTGTGCTACTCCGCCGATGCGGAACCAGTTAGGATGCATGCGCGCACCACAGATCGCTTCGACAATGGCAAGCGCTTTTTCGCGGTCATTGAACATGAAGAAGACCGGTGACATCTGGCCTACGTCCTGCGCGAAGGTCCCGTACCAGACGAGGTGGTTCATGACGCGGAAGAGCTCTGCCATCATGACGCGAATCATCTGTCCGCGTGGGGGAACAGTAATGCCGGCGAGCTTTTCAACCGAAGTCAGATACGCGAGGTTATTCATTACGCCGCCGAGGTAGTCGACGCGATCGGTGTAGGGAATGTAGGTGTGCCAGGTCTGCCGCTCACCCATTTTTTCTGCGCCGCGGTGGTGGAAGCCTATCTCCGGCACGCAATCGATGATCTCTTCGCCGTCTAGTTCGAGCACGATACGCAGCACGCCGTGCGTGCCGGGATGTTGCGGACCTACGTTGAGGAAGATGAAGTCGGAGCCTTCGCGCTGGCGAGACATGCCCCACTCTTCGGGATGGAACTGGAGCGCGGCCTGTTCGGCATCCTCTTTTTCCGGAGGCAGCGTAAAAGGACCCATTTCTGTTGCTCGCGCTGGATGATCTTTGCGGAGCGGATGTCCGACCCAGGTGCGCGGCATGAGGATGCGCGTGAGATGCGGATGTCCTTCAAAAACTATGCCGAACATGTCCCATATTTCGCGCTCATACCAATTGGCGGCGGGAAAGATGTCAGTGATGGTAGGAAGCGTCAGATCGTTTTCGTTGAGCGCGACTTTTAGGCGGACATAGTCGTTGCGTCCGAAGGAGTAGAGGTGGTAGACCGCGGTGAAATCCTTTGATGGCTGATCGTCGCGGTGCGTGCGGGCGCGTTCGTCGATGGCGGTAACGTCGTAGAGCAGCTTGTACGGATCGGGAACATCGTAGCGCAGGGATCGAATGGCTTCGTGGATATCGTTCTTCGCGATCCAGAAGGTTGGAATCTCATCACGAGCGGTCTGAGGAACAGATGGAACGGCCAGCTCGTTCTGCAATCCTTCTTCGACGACAAGGCTGCGCGCCATAAGCACCGCCAGTACTGCTAAACGCTGTCAGGAGTCCGCAGCACAGTCAGAGTCTGCCGCTGCGCGCGTTTCTGGTCGCGCATGGAAGGCATCTGTGCCCGTTCCACTCCTTGCGGCCCCACTACCCAGCTGAGAGGCCTTTTTTCCTTACCGACTGCATCCCGCAACAGCAGGACACCTTCAAGAAACGCATCCGGGCGCGGTGGGCATCCTGGAACGTAGACATCGACGGGCAGGAATTTGTCCACGCCCTGCACGACGCTGTAGATATCGAACATGCCGCCGGAGTTCGCGCACGATCCCATGGAAATGACCCAGCGCGGCTCCATCATCTGCTCATAGAGACGCTGAATGACAGGCGCCATCTTGATAAAGACCGTACCGGCAATGACCATTAGATCGGCCTGGCGCGGTGTGCCGCGAATCACTTCTGCTCCGAAGCGGGAGATGTCGTATTTACTTGTAATGCTGGTAGCCATCTCCACGAAGCAGCAGGAGAGGCCGAAGTTGAAAGGCCACACAGAATTTTTGCGGCCCCATGCGATCAGATCATCCAGACGGGACAGGATGAGAGTGCGACGAATGGCTTCTTCTACAAATCCATCGGTCTTCTCGGCCTGCGGGGAACCAGGCCGACTGATCGACCAGCCCATAGACTCACCGTCCGTTATTGATTCAACTTCTAGCTCAACATTCGTCCGTTTCTGTGTTTCCAATCCAGCGCGCCAGTGCGCCACAAATACGCGAGAGTTGCCAGCAAAACTGCGATAAAGAGCGATACCTCCGCGTAACCTGTCCAGCCGGTTTCACGAACGGCAATGGCCCATGCAAATATAAATATCGCTTCCAGATCGAATATGACGAAAAGCATTGCAACGAGATAGAACTGGGGCGAGAAGCGCACCCGCGCGGATCCTTCTGACAGAATGCCTGATTCGTAGGGAGAGCCTGTTGCTCGATCCTCGTGCCGCTGACCAAGCACATAAGACAGGCCGAGCATGGCAATTACAAGGAAGCCGACGATAGCGGCATAAACTGTGAGCGGCCAAAGGTGCATACATCCCCCTTGCCTCAAAGCGCGCTGACGCGGGTTGCGTCAACCCCGAAAAGTATGGCGCAAGTCAATGCAGATGGCAACTGCCTTTTTCTTCAAAATTTTCATGCATTTGACAATAAATTGTCGGCGCTGTGCATTGCCGAACTTTGTCCGATGCCTCGCGCCGGCACGGGAACAGCATTTTAGGACTATAATTCCGCTGGATTCGAACAAGGGTCTTGACTGCGATGTTTCGACTCGACGCGGATAAGCGTGTTCACTTTTGCGATGGCGTAACCCGCCGCGATTTCCTGCATGCCGGAGCGCTTGGTTTTCTCGGTCTTACCATGCCGGAATTTTTCAAGCTCAAGGCTGCAGGCGCAGTAAGCCCAGCCAAAGACATTAATTGCATCCAGTTAATGCTGGTGGGCGGCCCAAGTCAGCTTGATACCTGGGACATGAAGCCTGACGCGCCTGCTTCTATTCGCGGGCCTTTCAAGCCAATCAAAACGAATGTCGCCGGCATTCAGATTTCAGAGATATTTCCACGGATGGCGAAGCACGCCGACAAGTTTGCTCTGTTGCGGTCCTGTTATCACACGGCGGCTGCGGTGCATGATACAGGCTGCCAGATGATGCAGACGGGCAGGCTCTTCCAGGGCGGTCTGGAATCACCGAACTACGGTTCCGTGCTGAGATATCAGAAGGGCGCAAAGGGCGACATGCCCGCCAATGTGCTCATCCCGTATACGATTGGTCAGCTTGGCGGTAATCTGCCTCACGGCGACACGGCCGGGTTTCTGGGCAAGAGCTATGACCCCTTCGTTTTGAATGCTGACCCGTCCGATCCCAATTTCAAAGTACCCGACATGCTGCCGCCCGACTACATTTCCGCAGTACGAGTAGATCGCCGACGCAACTGGCGTGATGTGATTGATCAGTCGGTGAAGTACTTTGAAGAATCGAATCAGGACGCGAAGCTGATGGATTCAACCTTCGATCAGGCATATACCCTTATGACCTCAACGAAGGCCCGTGAAGCATTCGATCTTACGCAAGAACCAGAGGATGTTCGCAAACGATATGGCATGAACCGCTTCGGGCAAGGCTGTCTGCTGGCCCGGCGGCTGGTGGAGCGAGGCGTGCGCTTCGTCACGCTCAACATGTTTGAGACCGTCTTTAACGACATCACCTGGGACATTCACGGCTCCGCTCCGTTCAGCCCGATCAGCTGCTATAGCGATCTGGTTGGCCCGATGTTCGATAACGCCTATAGCTCGCTGCTCGAAGACCTGAGCCATTCCGGCTTGCTCGATACAACCATGGTGCTGGCAACCGGGGAATTCGGACGCACGCCGCGCATCAATCCTGCCGGCGGGCGTGATCACTGGCCGCAGTGTTGGACGGTTGTGATGGCCGGAGGCGGAATCAAAGGCGGACAAGTAGTTGGCGCATCCGATGCGATTGGAGCCGCGCCGCAGGATCGCCCGGTCATGCCTGCGCACGTTGCAGCCACCGTTTATAAATGTCTCGGAATACCCGTAGATATGGAATTGAAGACTCCGCAGGGACGGGTGGTGCGTCTTGTGGACCACGGCTTTGACCCTATCGATGAGCTGTTGAGCTAGTTGCTGTGGGGTGAAGGTAGTTGATCGTTATGAGGGTTCGCGACGCTCTTCTGTGTACCGTGCTTGCCGGTGGCTTTGTTTTCCCATGCGCCTTACTCGGCCTGACACCGGAGCAATCTCCTCCACCAGCGCAGACCAAGAGGGATGCTCCCTATCACCCTCCGGAGATGATGAAGCCAGAGGATGCTTCTTCCGCCGGGTATAAATCGATATCTAACAAGAGCCAGCCGCTCATTGGCCTCTCAAAAATCGAAATCATTCCTTCTTCAATCTCTATCACCGGAAGACACAACGCACAGAAACTTCTTGTTGAGGGGACTTTTACTGATGGCCATCAGGAAGATCTAACCTCACGGGCCAAAATTGCTGTTACAGACACGAAGGTCGCAGTTGTGGACGAAGACAATTTTGCCATTCCGCAGGGTGAAGGATTGGCCACGGTTAGCGCCGTCATTGCGGGCCATAAGGCAAGCGCGCCATTGGCGGTAAAGGATTATGACAGCGTCGCAACGTGGAGCTTTCGCAATGACGTGCTGCCCGTGATGACCAAGATGGGCTGCAATTCCGGCCCATGTCATGGAGCAGCTGCGGGAAAAAATGGTTTTAAGCTGACGCTGCGCGGCTACGATCCGGAAACCGATTATTACGCTCTTACCCATCAGGCGCTGGCTCGACGCACGGAAACGATGGAGCCGGCGAAAAGCCTGATTCTCCTGAAACCAACGCTGGCAATTCCGCACGGCGGCGGCAAACGATTTGATACCGGCTCGCCGGAATACAAAGTCATCTCGGGGTGGATTGCGCAGGGTATGCCTCCGCCGCGAGACTCTGATCCACGCGTCACCGCAATCCAGGTGCTTCCACGTGAGGCATCGTTGCGTCCCGGTGCCGAACAGCAGTTGCTGGTGACTGCCGTCTTTTCTGACGGCCACACTGCCGACGTAACGCGCTGGGCCAAGTACGACAGCGGAGATGAAAGCGTAGCCACAGTTGGCAATGATGGACATGTCACCATGCATGGCTATGGCGAAGCGCCTGTGACCGTCTGGTATCAGAGCCATGTCACATTTTCGCGGCTGCGGATTCCTTTCCCATACAAGCTGCCGGAGACGGTTTTCAGCAAGGCTCCGCGCAACAACTTTATTGACGATGCAATCCTGAAGCATCTGGCAGTTCTGCATATTCCGCCTTCGCCTCCGGCGACCGACGCAGCATTTATTCGCAGGGCATATCTGGATGCGGCGGGCATTCTGCCCAGTCCGTCAGAGGTCGATAAGTTTCTCAAAGATTCGTCGCCCGACAAACGCAACAAACTGATCGACAGCCTCATGAAGCGGCCTGAGTTCGTGGACTACTGGGCATACAAGTGGTCTGATTTGCTGCTGGTATCGAGTAACCGCCTTTCTAATGGCGAGATGTGGAGTTATTACAACTGGATTCGCGACAGCGTGGCGAATCACAAGCCGTGGAATCAATTCGTGGGGCAGATTGTAACTGCCGCTGGCAACACGCAGGAGAATGGTGCGGCCAACTATTGGGTGGTGCACCGCGATCCTCTGGACACTTCAGAGAACATGGCGCAGGCGTTTCTCGGCATCAACATCACCTGCGCGCATTGCCACAATCATCCGCTGGCGAAGTGGACGCAGAAGGACTACTACGGCATGGCCAACCTGTTTGCGCGCGTGCGCCTCAAGACTTCCGCGTCCAGCGGATTTCGTCCGGGAGTCGGACCGATCTTCAATGGAGTGACCGTGTACTCAGCGCCCACAGGCGAGTTCATGGATGACCGCTTCATGATGCCGCTCCCCCCCAAGCCGCTGGATGCGGTGGCGCTTTCAATGCAGACGCCTGGTGATACTCGCCAGTACTTTGCCAGGTGGCTTACCTCCGCGCAGAATCCATTCTTCGCCCGCAGCATTGTCAACCGCGTGTGGCGCAACTTTATGGGGCGCGGTCTGGTGGAGCCGGTCGATGATCTTCGCGATACGAATCCAGCCACGAACGACGAACTGCTGAATGCGTTGACGAAGGATTTTGTAGCTCACAATTTTGACGTGGATTACCTGATCCGCACCATCATGCAGTCGGCGACATATCAAGCCTCTTCGCAGCCGCTCAAGGAGAATGCGGACGATGATAAGTACGGCTCGCATTATGTCATCCGGCGTCTGTCTGCCGAGGTGCTGCTTGATGCGTATTCCCAGATTACCCAGGTCCCTGAGAAGTTCGACGGATACCCTGTAGGCATGCGGGCCATGCAGCTTCCCGATACGGCGGTGAAGTCGTACTTCCTGACCGCTTTTGGCCGTCCGCCGCGACAACAGACGCGCGAGAGCGAACGGACATCTGTGCCGACAATCACGCAGGCGCTGCACATCATCAATGGAGACACGCTCAACAGCAAGCTCAGAGCTTCCGGCAGCTCAGTAGACATGCTGCTCAAGCTGGAATTTTCGGACGAGCAGATCGTGGATTATCTCTATCTTTCGTCACTCAGTCGGCATCCCAGCGATGCTGAACGTTCGGCGCTGGTCAGCGCGCTGGCTACAGCAGAACAGCAAAAAGTGGCAGGCGGTGACGATCCGCGTCGTGCAGCGTTGATTGATATGTCGTGGTCGCTGCTCACGAGCGAAGAGTTTATGTTCAACCACTGATGCGCTGAAGAAATCGTAGGCCTGAAACAGATATATGACAGGAATCCCTGAAAAGACCGAATCGGTCGTCAAACGCCTCAGACCAGTGATGATCTGCGCGGCCATAGTAGCCTGTTGGCTCTTCGGCTCTGATGTCATTGAGCGATCTCGCGTACAGGCTGCATCAATGCCGAATTTCAGCACAGATATTGCTCCCATCCTGCAGAAAAACTGCCTGGCCTGCCACTCGAACACGACAAAAATGGGCGACCTGGTTATGGATAGCTATGGCTCATTGATGAAAGGCGGAACGCACGGGGCAGTCATCGTTCCCGGCAATGCTCAGGCCAGCCGTCTGGCCCAGATGCTTGAAGGAAAGACAGAGCCGCGCATGCCCTTTGGCGCTGACCCGCTTCCATCTGCTGATATCGCCGCTATCGAAGCATGGATCAACGCGGGAGCGAAAGGTCCCGCGGCTTCCGAAGCGAAAACCCTCACGACAGCGCCCATCCCTGAAATCAAGCCGGAAGTTCCGGTTGCCTCTCCTGTATCGTCCGTCAGGTTCTCGCCGGACGGAAAGCTGCTGGCAGTAGGCGGATATAAAGAAGTGCGCCTGCTCGACGCTGACACCGGAAAAGTGCTTGCCACGCTCTCCGGGCATGCCGACTACGTGCGCTCCATCGCGTTCAGTCCTGATGGGAAGCTGCTTGCCGCAGGCGGAGGCCCTCCGCAACGTTGGGGAGAGATCAAAATCTGGGATGTGCAGTCACATCAACTTCTGAAAACAATGCAGGGACACAACGACTGTATTTATTCCATTGCGTGGAGCCAGGATGGAAAGCTGATCGCTTCCGGAAGCTACGACAAGATGGCGAAACTGTGGGATGTTGCGAGCGGCAAGGAAGTTTCGAATCTGAAAGACCACATCGACGCGGTTTTTGCCGTTGCGTTCAGTCCGGATGGAAAGCGGTTGGCCACGGCATCGCAGGATCGCACCGTGAAAATCTGGGATGTCGCCACCGGCAAGCGTCTCTACAGCCTGAGTGATGCTTCTGACGGCCTGAGCGCCGTCGCCTATTCTCCGGCGGGTGATCGCATCGCGGCAGCCGGATACGACAAGACCATCTATATCTGGCGACTGGGAGCCGACGATGGCCATCTTGTTCAGTCGTTAATTGCGGACGAAGACAGCATTCTTTCACTTGTCTGGTCGCCGGATGGAAAAACAATCATCACCTCTTCTTCCGACGGGTCTATCCGGTTTCGTGATGCAGCGACGCTCGATCCGATTCGCGTGATCGATCATCAGCAGGATTGGGTAGAAGCGCTAAGCATGAGCCCTGACGGAAAGCGCTTAGCGGCAGGCCGATTCAACGGCAGTCTGAGTTTGTATGACGTTGAGAACTACAAGGAAGTGCATGGCCAGATGATGGCCTTCGAACCTCAACAACCGACAGCTCGGAAAGAACAGCGAGAATAAGCATGAATCCGAGAATTCTGTTCCTGGCCATGTTTTTCGCGGTAGGAATGGCAGTTGCTGAAGAGCCTATCATTCCTCCGAATATCTCCAGAATTTCGCCCGCGGGCATGGAGCGGGGAACCACCGCTACCTTCACCATCGATGGCCGGAACCTTTCAGACGCCAAAGCCGTGATCTTTGACGCCCCCGGCATCAGCGGCAAGATGGTGGAGACTACTGACGTGCCGGAGAAAATCACCGGACCGCGCGCGGGTGAGGACCTTGCAGCTCAGGTGCCCGTCGGAAAGAAACAGACGGCCACGCTTGAGATCACGGCGACGAAAGATGTTGCGCCAGGCATTCATCACTTTCGTATTCAGACGCCGCTCGGAACAACCAATATGGTTGTCTTTGCAGTCGGTTCCCTCCCGGAAATTACAGCAAGCAAGACAAAGGCTGCAGGCGGTCAGCAGGTAAAACTACCGGCAACTTTGGTCGGAACCATTGCCTCACCCGGAGACGCAGACAGCTTTCAGTTTGAGGGCAAAGCAGGAGAAGAGGTCGTCTTTCAGGTTCTAGCGTCGAAACTAGGATCGCAGCTTCAATCGAAGCTTGTTTTAAGCGATGCCTCAGGGCTCGTGCTGGCCGAAGCAGGGAAGTACGACGATGATCCTGATGCCGAGCTGACCTACAAGCTGCCTCAGGATGGGGCCTACACTTTGTCGATTACTGACCGCGAACAGAGCGGAGGAGCGGACCGCTTCTATCGCCTGAACGCCGGCCAGCTGCCGTATATCACCAGCGTCTTTCCGCTTGGCGTGCGCGCAGGAGAAGCTGCGGAAGTATCGGTTCAGGGTGTAAACCTCGGCGGTATCCATCAGGTGAAGGTTGATGCACCGAAATCTGCTGAAGGATGGACCACAATTCCTCTGGAAATCAAGAGCGGGGTAACTGCCTCTCTGAACACAATCAAGCTGGCGGTAGGCAATGAGCCTGAAATGCTGGAAAAGGAGCCGAACAGCAGCCCTGCGCAGGCACAAAACATATCTCTGCCCATCACTATCAACGGCCACATCGCAGCAGAAACCAATGCAGGCGGAAAACCTGACGAAGATTATTTCCGTTTTCACGCTAAAAAAGGCGAGCGCTTGAGCATCGATGTCGCGGCTTCGCGGCTTGGCTCTCCATTGGACTCGGTCATTGAAATTCTTGACGCACAAGGAAGTGCAATTCCTCGCGCCACCATTCGCTGCCTGAACCAGACCACGACGACACTCGCCGACCGGGATTCAAGAACGACCGGCATCCGGCTCGTGTCCACATCCGGTCTGCATGAAGGCGACTACCTGATGGTGGGAGACGAGCTGAATCGAATAAAGTTCATTCCCGATCAGCCCGATGCCGACACCATCCTCGAAGGAATGGATGGCCTGCGCATGGCATACGAGGGGACCTCGCCGGATGTGCATGCGGTAAACACGCCGGTTTATAAGGCGCAGATTCTGCCTGTTGATGCGGAGTTCCCCGCAAATGGCTTGCCGGTCTTCCACCTTGTCTGGCGTAATGATGATGGTGGCCCGGGCTACGGCGCGGACTCGAAGCTCGACTTCGTAGCTCCTGCAGATGGTGAGTATCTCCTGCATCTCAAGGATGTCCGCAGCATGGAAGGAAGCGACTTCGCTTATCGCCTGACTATCCGCGATGCGGCTCCCGATTACCAGCTCATTGCCGAGCCGGCGAATCCCAACATTCCGCGTGGCGGATCTGTGCCCGTGAAAGTTTCTATTGCTCAGATCCGGGATTACGAAGGCCCGATTGAGGTCGAAGTGAAAGGTCTGCCGCAGGGAATTACGGCAAAGAGCGCGACGATACCTCCCGGGCAAAAGAGCACAGTAGTCGTTCTGTCGGCTGCTGCGGACGCATCGCTGGACACGCAGCCAGTGCCCATTGAATTTGTAGGACACGCAAACATAGAGGGTCACGATCTCCTCAGGGTTGCGAACAGCGCCTCCGGATCAGCACCGCAGTTGCAGCTGGCATCCATCATTCCTCCGCCTGATGTAGTCGTGTCAACCGAAGCCAAAGAACTTGCATTGGAACCCGGTAAGGAAGTCACGGTGACCCTTCACGTCGAACGCCAAAACGGCTTCAAGGGCCGCGTGCCTTGTTCGGTTGAGAACCTTCCTCCAGGCGTTGAAGTGGTCAATGTCGGTTTAAACGGAGTGCTCGTGACGGAAGCGCAAACAAGCCGCACGTTTACCCTCCACGCCGAAGACTGGGCCAAGCCAATCGAGCAGCCAATCTATGTAGTCGGTCAGGTTGAGTCAAACTCGCCAACGATGCATCCATCTGCGCCATTGCTGCTGAAAGTTGCAGAAAGCCAGACAGCGAGCGCAAACCAGACGGCAGCCAATAGCTCCGTAAACCATTAAGGAAAATAAATGTCCACATCACGCCGCAAATTTATTGCTCAAGTCGGAACAGGTTTGGCCGCTCCGCTTATTCTTGGTGCTGCGAATAAATCCGGCAGCAGAAAACCGATCCTCGGTTCCGGCGAGCACACCTATGAAGTCACGCACGACTGGGGTGAACTTCCTGCCAATATTCAATACGGCAACACGCATGGGGTTTGCGAAGACTCGCAGGGACACATCTACATCCATCACACCGTCTATGCGACCAGCGAAAAGCCTGACAGCATGGTGGTCTTCGATCACAACGGGAAGTTTGTAAAAAGCTGGGGCAAGGAGTTTCGCGGCGGCGCGCATGGACTTTATATCCGCAAAGAAGGCAACGCCGAGTTTCTCTATCTGTGCGACATCCAGCGCGGCCTGGTCGTAAAGACCACGCTGGACGGCGAAGAGGTCTTCACACTGGGCTATCCCAAAGAGTCCGAACCCTACTCGAAACCAGGCCCCGACGGTAAACCCTTAAAGTACAGCCCAACCAACCTTGCCGTAGCTCCAAACGGCGACATCTACGTTGGCGACGGCTACGGCTCAAGCTACATCATCCAATACAACAGCAAGGGTGAATACATCCGCACCTTCGGCGGCCCCGGCAAGGAAGCCGGCCAGCTCCAGTGTCCGCACGGCATCATTCTTGACACGCGCGGTCATGAGCCGGTGCTGAATATCGCTGACCGCAGCAATAAACGCATTCAGCGATTCACGCTCGAAGGCAAACACATCGACTTCCTCTACGGGACCAACGCACCATGCCACTTCAATATCTACAAAAACGGGGATATGGTCGTGCCCGACCTGTTTGCGCGCGTCACCATCATGGACCGCAACAATGAGATCATTGAAAACCTCGGCGATGACTCCTCCAGCGACTACATGGCCACGCGCAAGCTCACGCGCGATCACTTCAAGCCGGGCAAATTCGTCTGCCCCCACGGGGCCTGCTTCGATCACGCCGGCAATATATTTGTCGTCGAATGGGTGGAAGTGGGGCGCGTAAGCAAGCTGCGAAAAGTCATGGCGTAAGCGAAATTTATTGAGAAAACCTGCTGTGCGGATGACACTTCTTGATGAAAGCGAATACACTGCTTTCGAGTTTTAATTACACGAAAAGATCGCAGGCAGAGCTGTTCTATGCTGCATCTTCGCGGAGGTATGGTTGTCTCAGTCAATCCCGGTAAGAAAGACGTACGACGTCTGTATCATCGGATCAGGCGCAGGCGGCGGAACGGCTGCAAAGGTGCTGACCGAGGGCGGACTGAATGTGGTCATGCTGGAAGCAGGTCCAGCGCTCAATCCCGATAAAGACTTCAAAGAGCACATGTGGCCATATGAGCTGCCACATCGCGGCGCAGGCATTGGCGGCAAAGCGCGGCAGGCTTTTGGCGAGTTCCTGGCTCCGAACGGCTTCTGGGAGATTGAGGGTGAACCTTACACCACCGCTCCCGGATCGTCGTTTCGCTGGTTTCGCTCGCGAATCGAAGGTGGCCGCACCAACCATTGGGGCCGCATCGCCTTACGTTTTGGACCGGCAGACTTCAGGGCGCGCTCGACTGACGGCATGGGAGATGACTGGCCGATCACCTACGAAGAAATTGCGCCTTATTACGACAAGGTGGAGTCATATGTTGGCGTCTTCGGGTCAAAAGAAAACGTCCCTAATGCTCCCGACGGCATTTTTCTTCCCCCGCCGAAGCCCCGCTGTACAGAGACGATTATCAAGAAGGCCTGCGATCAGCTGAATATCACCTGCATTCCGTCGCGTCTTGCAATTCTTACCAAAGAGGTGAACGGCCGGGCGGCCTGCCATTACTGCGGCGAATGTGGCCGTGGGTGTATCACCGCCTCGAATTTCAGCTCCAGCCAGGTCATGATTCCTCCCGCGCATGCTACAGGCCGCTTCACCATGATTCCCAATGCCATGGCTCGCGAGATTGTTCTTGGGAAGAATGGAACAGCCGAAGCCGTTTCTTACATCGACAAAACCACCCATAGCGAAAAGCGTGTTTATGCCAGGTCCTTCGTGGTTGCAGCAAGCGCCTGCGAAACCGCTCGCCTGTTGCTGAATTCGAAGTCTTCCAGCTTTCCTGACGGAATTGCCAATTCATCCGGAGTAGTTGGCCGCTATCTCACCGACACCGTCGGTAGCAGCCTTGCAGGCTATTTCCCGCAGCTCGAAAAAGTGCCTCCTCATAATCATGACGGTGTAGGCGGCATGCACATGTATATGCCGTGGTGGAGGTTCGGAAAGAAAAATGAATTTCTGCGCGGCTATCACATCGAATTCGGCGGCGGACGCGGTATGCCGGGCGTCGGCGGATTTGATGGCGTCTGCGCCGAACATGAGGGCTACGGTTCATCGCTGAAACAGAGGTGCCGCAGTTACTACGGCACGGTGATTGGATTCAGCGGTCGCGGCGAAATGATACCCAATGAGAACTGCTACTGCGATATCGATCCAAATGTAGTGGACCGCTGGGGTATTCCAGTGCTTCGTTTTCACTGGCAGTGGGGCGAAAACGAACTGAAAATGGCAAAAGATATGCAGGAAACTTTCCGTTCCATTATCGAAACTGCCGGAGGAAAGGTTCTTGTCGGCCATCGGAACGCGAACGAGGGGAATGCCACGATAGAAAAGTACGTCGATGACCCCTTGTTAGCCGGCAGAAGCAGCATCTCTGAAGGCGGCACGATTATCCACGAACTGGGAACAGTCCGAATGGGCAACAATCCGAAGACTTCCGTGTTGAATAAGAATTGCCAGGCTCACGATGTCAAAAACCTTTTCATTGCTGATGCGGCTCCATTTGTCACCAATCCTGACAAAAACCCGACTCTGACCATCATGGCCTTGTCCTGGAGGACATCTGAGTACCTGCTTGATCAGGCCAGAAAGGGAGAAATTTAAGAATTGGCAATGCCCGTATCCCGACGAGATGTTTTGAAATCATTGAGCCTCAGCGTTGCAGCCGGCTCAGTCATGCAGGTCATTCCGGTTGAAGCCGCCGAGTATGCCCACCGCATGATTGCCGCTGAAAAAAGTGCTGCAAAATCCGGTGCCTACACACCTAAATTTTTTCCTGAGCAGCAATACAAGACCCTGCAGTCGCTCTGCGATACGATCTTTCCCGCAGATGCAGATTCAAAAGGCGCCGTCGAGGCCGGCGCTCCTGAGTTCATCGACTTGCTTACCAGTGAAAATCCTGAATATCAGTTGAAACTGGGCGGTGGTTTAATGTGGCTCGATTCAACTTGCATCGACCGCTATGGCAAAAATTATCTTGATTGCGACCGGCAACAGAAGAAAGAAATCCTTGATCTAATTGCTTATCGAAAAAATGCTGTGGCAGATCCAGGTCTCAGTCAGGGAGTGGAATTCTTTTCGTTTTTGCGTAATCTGACGGCTGATGGATTTTTCACCAGCAAGATTGGTATTGAATATCTGGGCTACATCGGGAATACGTATTTAACAGATTTTCCCGGGTGCCCGCCGGTTCCGGGTGTGTAACATGTGGATGTCAGCAATCTTTGTGATCTCAAAGGAGTCTTCGTTCATGAGTAAGCTTCTGCAGACGTTTAAGGTGTCTCGCGGATTCACAGTTGGGGCACTTGCAGCTTTCGCATTCCTGGCCGCAGGCACGATCAGCCAGGCCCAGACCACGGCCAGCGGAGATGCGGCCAGCACGTTCAAATCAAAATGCGCTGCATGTCATGCCGCAGACGGCTCCGGAAGCACTCTTGGAAAGCGCCTTCACGCTCCCGACCTGCGCAGCAAGGAAGTGCAGGGAGAGTCTTCTGCGGATCTGGCAAAGATCATCAGCGGCGGAAAGAACAGCATGCCGGCTTTTGGAAACAAGCTGGATGCGCAGCAGATTCAGCAGCTGGTAGATTACATCCGCACTCTCGCGGCGAAATAAAAACAGTTTGAACAGCTATAATCATCCGTCAGTCTGACGACCGTAGAGAGGAAGAATCCCCAGCCTCGCTGGGGATTCAGACTGTTGACGAACCCCGCCATTTTCGGTGGGGTTTGTTATTGGAGGAGTGTTCAGCTAGGCTGAGCGCTGGTGGCGGCGAGATGTTGGTATCTGGCCAGTTGATCGATATAGGCCGATAGAAGGGCCGGTATGGCGG
>DATGMQ010000031.1:0-3634 GCA_035293545.1 Alloacidobacterium sp.
CCCCTCAATTTGCGTTCCTTTCCAACTCACGAATGCTGCTACCGGAATCGTGAGGCGGTATCCGAAGCCAGGCTTGAACCGGGACCATGCGGCGAGGCGGCCTGATGTTTTCGTTCCAACGATGGTCGCCAGGCGGTTCTCCTTCGCGAATAGAGCAATCATTTCAGCCGCCCCGGATGTGTGTTCGTTGACGAGCAGGGCGATGCGACCATGGAATTTGCGAGGGCCGCGGCCCTCGGTTTGTAGGACCACCGAACGCTTCCCGCCATACTTCAGCGCCAGTAATGGGATCTCCCATTTTGATTTCGGGATGTGGCCAAAGCGCGGCAGCTTCTGAGGATCGCAATGCTTCTCCAAGCATTTGCGGCCCAGGCTGTATCCGATTGGCTGTTGCCCTGGAAGGAAGTAACTCATCAGACGCATGCCGCCGACGCCGCCCCCTGGATTTCCGCGCAGATCCACAAGCAGCCTGTCCGCGTCGTGGAACTTGCCGTTGAAAATGGCATCCAGTTGGTTGGCGAAATCGATACCGATCTTGCCGGGTATCAAGGCTACTTTTAGGTATGCGAGCGAGCGAGGAATCACGTTCGCCTCTACGCTCGGTTCCGCGTAGGGATTTTCGCGGTATTTGGGCTTCGGGGTACGCAGGTCAAGCGTGAGCTGCTTGTGATCACCATCGCGCGACACAACGATGGGGATGCTCTCGCGCATCTGGAAAGCAGGCTCAACAGGCGGGGTCGCATCGACTCCCTTGATGGCGATCAGCACATCACCTGGCTTTACGCCGGCGCGGGCGGCCGGCCCGCCGGGCTGCACATCTTGAAAAACCCAGCGATCACCCTCTGAGGTATTCGGGATTCGACGGAAGCTGGCCGCTATCGCGTTTCGAGGGGTGATTGTTGAATGCGGACCAAAAAAACCAGTCCCAAATGAGTGAAGCTCGGAGAGTAGATCGCGGACAGCTTTTTCAAAAGCCTCCGTGCTCGGGGAATCAATGATGCGTTCTCGGTACTTGGCGACGAGCTGGCCCCAGTCGCGGCCGTTGAAATTGGGGTCGTAGAACTTCTCGCGTACAAAACGGTCGATTCTGGATAAAATCTGGCTCTTATTTTCGCGTGTGAGAGGCATTCCAATCCTTCGTCATGAGTGGTTCGTCGGGATCGCCGCTGATCTCGAATGCTGCCCAATAGTATGGCGGAAGGCCTGCCGACATTGACGCCACGGCCGCGTGGCGCAAGGCTTCCGCCTTGGTCTCTTTTTGGGCCAAATTTGCGTAGAACAGATCCATGAACTGGCGGCTGGCGTGATCCGATGTGGGCCAGAAGCTGGACACGACCGTGCGCGCTCCTGCTTGCAAAAAGGCGTTTGCGATATTCGCCACTCCGCCTTCAGCCGTGGGCCCGAGCGCCGTCTTACAGGCCGAAAGGACGACCAGCCCGCTATTCAGGTGTAACGCTCGGATCTCGCGAATCTGAAGAAGACCGTCGTCGGTTTCGTGGGGCGAGTGCTTAAACACCAAAGCACTCCGATCCGGGTGCTCAATGTCCGCATATCCGTGCACGGCCAAGTGAAGCACCTGATAATCCGCAAGTGGTAGTTGTTTGAACTCGGCTTCTGTTGCGTCTGGCCCGATCTTTACCTGATCGTCGCTAGGGGCCGTCCTTTCGAGCTTGTCTATTTCATCGCGCCCGGTTAAGACCTCATGTTTGCTCTCCGGAAGCGGGATAAAGTCGGATTTTTTTGGTCCCGATGCCCCCCTCCACGCACTCAGGACGCTGAGCACCGGACTGGTCTTTGGCTGGGACTCCACTGCCCATGGAGCAAAGCCTATGAACGGCCGCCTGTACTCTGCCTCGGCAGCAGCTCGCCGGCGCAGCATGTGCAAGACGGTTCCGGCTGACACGATGCTCGTCGCATGAGTTGCAACGACATACTGTTTTCCATCATGGAGAGCGGAAAACGGCAGCAGGTATAAATCGCCGGACGGAACAATGATCAGCGACGGGTGGCTTTCGAATTCGGCAATGGGCCCCAGTAGCTGCTGAAAGAGCTTGTGCGCCACACCCAAGTCCGTTCCTTGATGCTGAAGCTGCGAAATGTATCGCCTCGTCTGAAGCTGGATCTCCTCGCGTGACGGCAACGTGTAAGGCTTGACTGACTCCCGAGTAATCGCGAGGGCGTACGACTTTGGGTCGGCCAGCACGTACTCGATCAGCAGTTCACCGGGATGGAGATCGCTCTGGAGCGTTTGAAGGGCTACCGGATGGCTTGCGACGGAATGACTCCATGGATCGGAATCCAGTTGATCCTCTACACCTGAAATCGTCGACAGCAACTGCTCGCGCCGCTCCTCATTGTCCGTGCTGACCAATTTCAAATTGAGCGCCGTCAGTTCCTTCTCCAGCGTGGTCGGCGGATGTGGCGGCACATGCTTCCGGTTTTCGAGGGCGTGTTGTTCGACAACTCCGTATGCCCGCTCGATTACCATAAACGCAGCCGGGAGATTGTGCTGCTGACAAAGAGAATCGAAATACCCGGAATACACCGTCGCGTAATCGTCCACAATCCGGCGCACGAGATTTGGTGTTGGCGCGGTGATCAGAAGCGAATCGACCAACGCCAGGCTGCGCTCGTACAGATTGTTCGATTCAGCAACGCGCCCGAGCTTGCGAAGTATATCGGCCTTGATGGCCAGATTCCTGGGAGAAAAGTACATCTCAGATGGGATATGCTGCTGTGCATTCAGGGCTTCGTTGATAATTTGGAGCGCCTTTTCTAACTGGCTTTGCCGTTCATAGTCGGTTGCGAGAGGCCCGCCGGCTTCCGTCAATCCTCGCCAGTATCCCAACTGGCGCGCGTATTCGAATGCCTGCGCGTAGTCCTGCGTCGCGCCTGTGAGATCCCCCATGTCGTCGCGCACACGTGCGCGGGTGGAAAGGACTTGGTAGAGATGGCCCTTGAAATGTCTTCGAGCCGGAACGTCCATTGCTTCCGCGCAAAGGGAAAGAGCCTCTGGATAGCGCTTCAGTCCCCGCAGGGCTTCTATTTTGGCTGTGACCGCCACACTCGGATAGGCGGCATCAGGGGTGGACTTTGAAATGGAAATGGCCTTGTTCAGGTGAGAGAGTGCATCATTGTAGGCTTTGAACTCCACCTCGCCAGCACCGATCAAAGAAGCGATGCGCGCTCGGCCTTCGCTATCTCGAAGGTACAAGGCACGGGCGTAACTGCCAAACGCATGAGTTTTAGCGGTGGAAAGATCTCCCAGCAGGAAAAGTCCAATTGCTTCTTCCCCGTATGCGCGATTCTGAAGCGTCCAATCATGTTGTTGAGTCGCCAGGCGCTCGACACGTTGCCATGTCTTATAAGCGAGCATCGCATCGTAGTTGTTCTCGATCTGACCTTTGATCTGCAACAGATGAAGTTGTGTTTTTGGATTCTGCGCCGCTGGAAGGCTCAGTTCGCGATTGATTTCGGCAAGCCAGAAGCTAAGCGGCTGAGGCGCGGTCTCCAATTGAGCCGGAATTTGGCTGGCCTGTGCGTAAATTTCCATCGACGCATTTCCCTGGTCATGGAACATTTTCTGCGCCTGTTTATAGAGCGGCGCGGCTCGGAGCCAGTTCCCTTTTCGACT
>DATGMQ010000032.1:0-69363 GCA_035293545.1 Alloacidobacterium sp.
TTGTTGGGAAGATTGTCGAGAGCGTAATGGGCCTCGGCGACACCTTTCTCGGTACAGAGAATGAGGCCAACAGGAGGATTCTCGCCTTCTTTCGTCCAATGCTCGCGGGCATAGTTCAAATAAAGATGCATTTGGCCTGCATCTGCGTATCCGAATCTACCTACCTTAAGGTCGATGATCACCAAGCAGCGCAGGCGACGGTGAAAGAACACGAGGTCGATTCGGAACCAGGTATCGTCCAAACGCAAACGCCTCTGACGACCAATGAAGGCAAAATCATCCCCGAGTTCCAGAAGGAAGTCCGCGAGATGTTGGATGAGGGCTTCTTCGAGTTCCGATTCCGAGTATTCATCCTTGAGGTTGAGAAATTCGAGAACGAATGGATCTTTGATCGCTTCTTCGGGCGTAATCGCGTCGCTTGGCTCCGGTGTCTCTGCCTTTTCAAGCATCGCGGCCTTGTTCCGCGAGAGCGCAATACGTTCATAGAATTGACTTCCGATTTGGCGGTCTAGCTGGCGAACGGACCAACCGGCCCGTATCGCTTCCACCTCGTAGAACTTCCTTGCTTCTGGATTCCTGACGGCGAGTAGCCGCAGGTAGGCGGACCAGGGCAGCGGGAACATGGCCGAGAGGGTAGACACATTTGCGAGGAGAGAGGAGCCAATCTCGCCGAGTGAGGCCGGTGCTCCAGATTCTTTCAACGGTGTTGAAAGAATCTGTTTCTCGGGCCATGCCTGAAAAAAAGCCCGCATCCTCCAAAGACTGATCTTGCCGAATCCACGCCCAAACTGTTCGGTCAGATCCACCGCCAGCCGTTCCACCAGACGCTCACCGTAATCGGCCCGCTTTTCTCCCCGCATCTCCGATTCGGAGATGCGCCGTCCGATCTCCCAATAGGTAGCGGTCATGACGGCATTGATGCTCCGCGCTGAAACGGTGCGGGCTGTTTTGAGCAGCTCGACGATGCCACTGCAAACGTCGGCATATTCTGCGTCCGGTCGGTCTAACTTTGATCTCGGCATTTCACTCCAAAGCTCATTCTAGTAGTCCGTGTGCTGGCTCACGGAGCCGCGCAAGGGTGGTTCACCCATAGAAAACCTTGTGAGCTGCCCCGCCACGACGCAGCCCACGGCCCCAAAAGTTTGTGTCAAAATTTGTGTCAAAGACAGCCGATTGGGCCGGTTTTTCCGGTTTTGCCGTCTTATAACTGCTTTATCATCAACTATTTAGCTTTTGCGCGCTTCCATGGCATGGAAGAGGTCGTCGGTTCGATCCCGACCAGGTCCACCAAACAACCCCTTGAAGATCAAGCGTATGCCTATGGGGGAGCTTTTCTAGCCCAGACAGCGATCAATGGCCTAGCTGGGATGGGAAGCAGCGTGATCCGGGCTTGGAGTTGCTTCCGGTCCAACCCTCTTTAGTGCGGGCCGGATGTTCGAACATTATTTCGAGACAAGTTCAGGAGAAGTTGGATTCCTGGCCGAGGTGGAGACCTCGGGGAGCATACTGATCTTGAAAGATGTTGCTGTATCCGACTGGGACTTCTGGTTCTCTGAATGTCGGCACGTGGCAAGTCATGCAGGCGTTGCATCAGCTTGAAAGTATGGCTCGGTCTCAGGGCTTTACCCAGTTGCAGATCACCGGAATGCGCCTGAGCGGCTCAAATCCCGGAGGGCTGGTCAACATCACAAGGAACCTCAAATGAACGCAGACTTCAAAACCGCAGAGCAAGGGGCAATTGCAACGGATGCCAAGAAGCTGATTAACTCCGGGGCTGACCATGAAATCGTGCTGGGGTTTTTGCGCGAACGCGGCTACAACAAGATCGATTCGATAAAGGCACTTGTGAGTGCCGCGGGAATGTCTCTCGGCGATGCTAAGAACATCGTTCATCACAGCCGCGCATGGCAGGACTCGTTTGCAAGAGATGAGGAATTCCATGCGTCCCTGCTCAAAGCTGTCCAGGCTCTTGGGCTGGATGAATCCCCCCGGTGATTCCAACCGCAGGCCGCCTTCCGGGGCGGCTTGCTGCTTCAGCAGGGGAACCCTGCGGACACCCTAGAAGCAGACGAATGGCATCAAGCAGATAGGGGGAGCGGGGTTCCTTGGGGAACCTCGGGAAATCCTGCGCCAGGACGGAGGTTCGGGCTGGAGGTTGGATGATGGCGAAGGTGGACAAGGAAGACCTGGCGGCGATACACAGCACTAATGCGCCCTCCGCTCAGGTGCCGTTCGAAGAACCGGCGTCTGGTGTAGCAGTGATTCCACCCATCCCCCGGGAAGAATCTGCGGCTGCTGCAGGTAGTACACATACAGGAAAAGGCGCAGTCTGTTCCTGCACACCGTACTGCTTCACATCGCTCACAACACCGACAGTCTCATCGAGACTATTCATGTGTCACATGCGGCTTCCGCGCTGTGCACCTCACACCGTCATCCATCTCTGATGGTCCCATCCACTCTGAAAAGGTGCGAAACATTAAATGTGCGCCATCCACGGCCCTAGCCGCATCATCTTCGCCGATATCGTTTTCAAGAACCGCGATGAACTCGCGCCAGCGGACTGTGGTCTCCTGCTCGAAGCCCTTGAAAAAGGTGCATGCACCTCTCAGATCAGAGCCGAAGTGCCGCTCGAGATGGCGGCCAATGAGCTGACCACCTAACCGCGATCCTTCCATGACGTACATGCCGCCGAGAATTTCGGGTGTTCCGCGGAAGGCAGGGAGGGTGGGGGCGGCGCAGGGGTACGGATCGAGGCCTAGCGTTCTGAGATCAGAGGCGAGCAGATGCGCACGCGCGCGCTGAAGGGCGAGGTATTGGTATCGCGGCGGAAGATTGGCGGCGGCAAAGTCCTCCCAGGTTGCGACGAGCGCATGCAGCCGTTGAAGGAGTGCGCCATACTCGCGGATCGTGAGGGTGGATGCCATCAGGGGAAACTTGGCTTCGACGAGGCGATGGTCATCTGCCGTGGCGTCGCGCAGAACGCGGATATCCATAAAAACTTATGACCCCAAGCGTGGAAGGGTAACGCTTACATATGTTCCCTTATTCAGCGCTGAACGAATTTCGATATTGCCTCCGTTACGGTCGACGATGCCTTTGGAGACATAGAGGCCAAGGCCATTGCCGAGATTGCCTTTGCTGGACTGAAAAGGGCGGAAGAGCGTTTCAAGACGCGACTCGGCGATGCCGTGACCGTCGTCTTCGATGCTCAGTACTACGGTATTCCCACGCTCTTCGATAGCAACCTTGATGTTGCCGTCCGGCTGCACTGCGTCGATGGCGTTGCTGATGAGGTTGGCGAAGACCTGCCGCATCTCTCCCGGAACGACGCGAACGTGCGGAGCGCCATTGTAGTCCTTATGCAAATGAATGTCCTTGTTGCGCAGCTTGCCCGAGAAGAGCTTGAGGGGCTCATCAATGAGGGTGTGGGCCGGGACTTCGGCGGAGCCGCTCTCTTCGCGTGTCCACATCAGCGTTTGCTTGGTAATGGCGGAGATCCTTAGAAGTTCTTGCTCGGCATCTGCAAGGTAGGACTTGACCCTCGCGGCTGAGCCTTCTTCGGAGCGCATGAGATACAGGATATTAGTGAGGGCCTCGAGGGGGTTGTTAATTTCGTGCGCGATGACAGAGCTCATGCGGCCGATGAGCGCGAGCCGCTCGGCGGTTTTAAGTTCAGCGTCGCGGGCGCGCTGCTGCTGAACGTCTATGCAGGTGCCGACCCATTCTTCGCTGCTGCCGAGCGGGGTTGCGCGTACAACATGCCAGTGAAATGATGTGCTACCGTCGATGCTGAAGCGGCAGTCGATCTCGAACGGCTTGGCATGGGCGACCGCCTCGCGCCAGACGTGCAGACAATGCTCGTAATCGTCCGGATGCAGGTGGTCGCGCGCCAGCCAGTGCGTTGCTGAGCCAATGCACCTGTCCCAAAGTGAGTTGGTGTAGGTGAGGTTGCCCTCACGGTCACAGGTCCAGACCATGGCCGGAAGGCTGTTGGTAAGCGTTTCAAAGCGCTCCTCAACCCTGCGGAGCTCCAGCTCTGTACGCTCTCGGGAGCGATAAGCGGCGTACTCGGAAAGCGCGCGGTTGACGGCGGGCGCGAGACGGTCGAGCTTCTGCTTAAGGACGTAGTCGGTGGCGCCACGCAGCAGGGTCTCAACGGCTATCTCCTCGCCAAGCACGCCGGAGACGAAGATGAAGGGCAGATGCGGGTCCCTTGAACGAACGATGTCAAGCGCGCTGAGACCATCGAAATCGGGCAGAGCATAGTCGGCGAGAATGAGATCGAAGTTGCCGCTGCTGAAGTGGCGCTCGAACTCTGCGCGGCTGTCGGCAACCACGATATCGAAGCTGAAACCGGCTGCGCGCAGACGTTCCTGTACCAGCTCGGCGTCGAGCGGATTGTCTTCAATCACCAGGATGTGGTAGTGCGTGGCTGGGGTGTCGATCATCGTCTCCGGAATGCCCCGGGTGGAGGTTCATTAATGACCGCCCAGAAGATACCGAGGTCTTGGATGGCTTTTATGAAATCATTAAATGCGACGGGCTTTACCACGTACGCGTTGCTTCCTAAATCGTATCCGGCGGACACATCCCTCTCCTCGCGGGACGACGTGAGAATGACCACGGGAAGGTTGGCCATGTTTGGATTGTCACGAATGATCTGCAGTAGTTCGAGACCATCGATTTTGGGAAGTTTGAGGTCGAGGAGAACTACTGTAGGCAGGCCGGGCTCCCTGTCTTTATAGATTCCCTGTCGGAACAGGTAATCCTTGGCCTCTGCACCGTCGCGGGTGACGACTACATCGTTGGCGAGACCGGTGGAGGAGAGCGCAGTGAGTGTGAGCTCAACGTCGTTGGGATTGTCCTCTACCAGGAGGATCGGCTTTAATAAATTCATTACTAGGAAGATTCCTTGTCCGTCCGGACCTCGGATGTGGATGGGATCGAGAAAAAGAACGTTGCACCCTGACCAGGACGGCCCTCTGCCCATGTGCGCCCGCCCATGCGACTGATGATGCGCCGCACGTTGGCCAGTCCGATGCCCGTTCCTTCGAACTCCTCCATGCGATGGAGACGCTGAAAAACTCCGAATAGCTTGTGTGCGTAGTGGTTGTCGAACCCTACGCCGTTGTCGTCGATTGAAAAAACAATTTCTTTCTCCTGTTGCTTTGCCCGGACCGTGATGACTCCAGGATCTCTTCCGCGAGTGTATTTCGCTGCATTGGAGAGCAGATTGATCCAAACTTGCCTCATTAAATTAACATCGGCTCTCACCAGAGGCAAGTCGTGAACTGTCAACGAGACATGCCTGTCCCTAAGGTCCTGACGTTCGATGTCTCGCCACACATCTTCGACCAGCATCTTCATCGGAACAGGCTTGAGGTCCAACGGAGTTCGGGAGAGTCGGGAGAAGTTTAGCAAGCTGTCGACCAGCAGACCGGCAAACTGCGCGGATTCCACAATGGCGGCGAGATGGCGCTTGCCGCGTTCGCTTAAATTCTTTGACTCGTTGAGGGTAAGCAACTCGGCAAATCCCGAGATGTGACGAAAAGGTGCACGCAGATCGTGCGACACGGAATATGAAAAGGCCTCAAGCTCTCGATTTACGACCCTCAACTCGGCCGCGATATCGGCCAGCTCTTCAGCCCGCTTAAGTACGATTTCCAGAACTGCATGGCGAAACTCGCGAGCCGATTCAATCTCCGCATCCGTCCACGGTTCTGATTTGCCGCGCACGATCTCCTTCCATGAGACAAAGGAATTGCGGGGATGAATCTGAAGTACCCCGTCCACAATCTCGTGAGCTTTGGCCGGTTCGCCGGCCCAGTGCACGGTCTGCACTACCTCCGGGCGAAACCACAGGATCTGCATGCGATGGATCTGTGACAGCGAAATGGCCATGATGCCGCTGGCGTGGGCACGCACGGCATCGACGTTCTCAAAGCGAGGGTCGAGCTGGCTGGTGGCGAAAACATCGCTGCTCAGACGGGTGCCGAGAGTGTTGGACAAGTTGAGGACCTCGCCCGGCTGCGGCGCTTGGCCCAGCGTGATACAACGGTCGTCCACCAAGATGGCAGCTCCGGCGGCCCGGGTGAGAGCCAAAAGCTCTTCCGGGTGTTTTGCCAGGCCATCGATGTAGTTCTCACCGGCAGCCATATAAGTCAGCAACTGGGTGTGAATTGACTTAAAACGAACGGCATCGGACATCTCAGCAGCGCGCTCTCCGGATGCGATCTGCGTTGCGGCAATGCGGCTGAGAATGTCGCACGCGGAGCGCACCAGATATGGCGCGAACCGGGGCTCGCTATGATGTGCTGAGATGAGGCCCCAGAGGCGGCCTTCGATGACGAGCGACACCGACATCGATGACGCGGTGCGCATGTTACGCATGTACTCGCGATGCACCGGCGAGACGCTGCGAAGGACGGAGAAGGACAAATCGAGCGTGGCAGTGTCTATCGTATTGTCGGAGCTGACGAGCGGTGACGGGACGTAGTCGACATCCGGGATGATTCGCACACGGTTCTGTATGTATAGCTCCCGCGCCTGACGCGGGATGTCGCTGGCTGGAAACCGCAGGCCGAGGTAGGAGGGCAGTCGGTCGTTGCGATCCTCCGCAAGCACTGTACCATGACCTTCCTTGTCAAACTGGTAAAGCATGACGCGATCAAAGCCAGTGAGATGCCGTATCTGCGCCGTTAGGGTATGGAAGAGATCGGCGGGATTGCGGCAGTGCTCGAGTCTAGCAACGAAGTCCGCGATCACGCTGTTGAGGTCGCGCTGATCCGGGGCGGGCCCCGAACTTTCAAACTCGAAGAACTGCAGGTTGTTGCGACTGTAACCGACGACCTGGAACTCTTCAGACGGATAGACGTGGCGCTGCAGGCAGACGCTGCCGAGAAATCGCTGCCTATCATCTGTGCGCATGGCTTCCACCGCGCGATAGAGCACCTCAACGTCCTGTGCAGGAAACAACTCGGAGAGACTGGACCCGAGGATCTGATCCATGGGCCGAGCCAGAAAATTCACAGCGTTGCGGCTGGCGACGACGACCGGCGCCGCGTCTGTGCTCAGGCTTCGGGCAAGCAGGAAGCCATGCGCCTGAATGCTCCCAGGCATGTGGATAGGCTCTCGGTCGCAGTTCGTCAGAGTTATGGCCTCATTTAAGGCCTGCTTAATGGGAGCCGGGATCTGCGGCTCTGGTGTCGAATTCATGCGTCGCCAAACAACCTCGGCTGTCCAAGTATACAACCGCCGAATTGCCCCGCAGATGGGCTCCCTACTGTATGACCAAACACGGTGTGCACGTGCTACAGAGCCCGCAAATCCTGCTCGAATCGATTCCGAGATGCCAACCTCTCCAGCGTGATCTTCGATCTTCAGTCTCTAACAGAAGTGCGGGAAGAAGAGCCTGAAAACAGTTCCGTGAAGTTCTAAGCGTTTGGAGCTCCGCACACTGATCTTGCCCTTGTGTTTTCCCTTAAGGTCCTGCGTCACCCAAAGACCCAACCCGGTACCACCGATGCCCTGGTCGAAAAGAATGGCTCGAAAATTCACGCGAGAGTGGGTGAGTCCATTCCGCTTGGTGAAGCAGAGCAGGCCGCAGTTGAAGATGGCGTAGCGGCCTACGAAAATCTGCTGTCGAAGCTAACGGACGTGCCGACGCCGGCAGGTCCAACGCCGCGTCAGATCGGCGCCGGGTTCGTCCAGGTCACATCTGTTCGGCCGGCACTGCCAGCTTCGACCCCTGCGGAGTCGCGAAGTAACGGCGTTGGAAGTAGACAGCCAGATTCACGAGTGCGATCATTACCGGTACTTCGACAAGCGGGCCGATCACAGCGGCGAACGCAGCGCCGGAGTTGATGCCGAACACGGCGACGGCGACGGCGATGGCCAACTCGAAGTTGTTCGAGGCGGCCGTGAACGAGAGCGTTGCCGTCTGCGAGTAGTCCGCGCCCAGCTTCCGGCCCATATAAAACGACACCAGGAACATCACCACGAAGTAAATCAGTAGTGGTACGGCGATCCTGAGCACGTCCAGAGGCAGGCGCACGATGTAGCTGCCTTTGAGCGAGAACATCACGACGATGGTGAACAACAGCGCAACCAGCGTTATCGGCGCGACCCCGGGCACGAAGGCTCGGTCGTACCATTCGCGGCCCTTGGCCCGGACCAGTACGGTGCGCGTCAGGAACCCGGCGATAAAAGGGATGCCAAGGTAAATGAAGACGCTCTTCGCGATCTCGCCGATGGAGATGTTTACCACCGCTCCGCGCAGCCCGAACCAGCCCGGCAGAACCGTGATGAACACCCAGGAGTACACAGAGTAGAAGAAGACCTGGAACAGGGAGTTGAACGCGACCAGCCCGGCAGCATACTGCGTGTTGCCGTTCGCCAGTTCATTCCACACGATCACCATGGCGATGCAGCGTGCGAGCCCGATCATGATGAGGCCGGCCATATATTCCGGGTAGCCGCGCAGGAACACCACTGCCAGTACGAACATCAGAACCGGCCCGATCAGCCAGTTCTGTACCAGTGACAGACCCAACACTTTTTTGTTGCGGAAGACCTCGTGCAGTTCTTCGTAGCGCACGCGTGTGAACGGCGGATACATCATGAGGATCAGCCCCGCTGCGATTGGGATTGAAGTTGTGCCGACGCTGAAGCGGTTCAGGAACGGCACGACTCCGGGAGCAAGCCAGCCCAGGACCACGCCCAGCAACATCGCGGCGAAGATCCATCCCGTCAGATAGCGATCTAGGAACGACAACCGGCTCTTTTTCACTGTTGCCCCCTACAACCGGCCTATCTGGTCGATTTCCCGCTTGATGGCCATCTGCTCAAGTGTCGCCAGAGGCAGCGAGAGGAAAAGACCGATTCTGCGATCCAGTACTGTGAAAGCATCGCTAAATGCGCGGCGGATTTCCTCTGGAGTACCCTTGACCGCCGCAGGATCAGCCACGCCCCAGTGTGCCGTCATCGGTTGGCCCGGCCAGTAAGGACACTGTTCCTTCGCTGCGTTGTCGCACACGGTAAAGACGAAGTCGAGTTTCGGCGCGTCCGGCCCCGCGAACTCGTCCCACGACTTGCTGCGAAGGCCAGCTGTTGAGAGTCCCGACGATTCTATCTGTTGAAGCGCTTCCGGACGCGGCTGGCCAGTCGGATGACTGCCGGCGCTGTATGCAGTGAACTTGCCCTTGCCTTTGTGGTTCAGGATTGCCTCAGCCATGATGGAGCGCGCCGAGTTGCCGGTGCAGAGGAACAGAACGTTGTAGTGATCGGCCATCTTCTTATTCCTTTGCTCCCGCCACTGCGGGTGTGCAGCAGCTTGGCTCGCAGCACGCGGCTGCGGGTTTGTTGGCGCGAACGAAGGCGCTGAAAAACTTCTCATTCACTTGAGGAGCGATGGCGTCCACGTCAACGCCGGCCTCGGTGAGGAACTGGCGAGCATCCTCGACGTTGTAGACGCGCGTCGCTTCGATCGAAACCGCATCGAAGCCGGCACTGGTCAGCTTCCCCATGTACTCGGTCTCTTCAAGAGCGCCGGCGATGCAGCCAACCCACAGCAACATGCTCTTGCGCACTTCTTCCGGCACGCTACCGCGCACGACTACATCGGAGACAGCGAACCTCCCGCCGGGTTTCAGCACGCGGAAGGCTTCGCGGAGAACGCGATCCTTGTCGGCAGAGAGATTGATGACACAGTTCGAGATGATGACATCGACCGTGTTGTCGGGCAGCGGAATGTTCTCGATTTCGCCCTTCAGGAACTCGACATTCGCAACGCCCGCCTGCTTCTGGTTCTCGCGTGCCAGAGCCAGCATGTCGTCCGTCATGTCCAGACCATAGGCTTTGCCGGTTGGACCGACGCGCTTCGCCGAGAGCAGCACATCGATGCCGCCACCGGAACCAAGATCGAGTACAGTTTCTCCGGGCCGAAGATCGATCAGCGCGGTCGGATTGCCGCACCCGAGAGAAGCCTTGACCGCTTTCTCAGGAATGATCCCGGTTTGGTCCTCACTGTAGAGATTTGTCGTGATCGGATCGCAGCAACGAAGGCCGGGGTCGCAACACGCCTGCACGCTGCCGGACTCGGCCACTGCACGAGCGGCGCTTCCGTACTTCTCCTTGATCTGTTCCTGAACGCTGGTCGTCGATTCCATGAGAGCATCTCCTCGCATACGTTAAAGCGAATGTATTATCTTCTGGACGTATCTGTCAAGCCGCATATAATAGTTCTGTGAGTCATTCCCCGAAGAACTACGACCTGGCGCTGCTGTTTGCGGCGCTCGCGGATCGCACCCGGCTCAGGCTATTGAACCTGATGAACGGCAAGGAAGTCTGCGTCTGCTACTTCGTGGAGATCCTTGGGCAGAGCCAGCCCAAGATTTCACGGCATCTTGCCTACCTGCGCCGCGCCGGTATAGTCGCTGCTCGCCGCGAGGGGAAGTGGATGCATTACAAGATCGTTGTGCCGAAGCACGCTGGCGCTGCACGCATTCTGAGCGAAACGCTCGCCGTTCTTAGGGAAGACAAGGCGATGCGGGCAGACTTGTCGAGATTGACCAAGGCGTGCTGCGCTCCGCAGAAACTCCCGGCACTCGACGGCGCACCGTTACCAATTCCACTCGAAGCTGTTGGCTGTGTGACCTGCTGAAGGGCTTCTTACAGGAGCTGCTTCAGCTTCGTGCCGAAGACCGAGGCGTCGAGCTGCGGCCCCTTCTCGGAAGTCTGGTGCATGAAAAAATCGGGAACAGGCGGCAGGTCGCCGGTCCATTGAGCCTTCGGACCGTAGACCATATAGACGTCCCACGCATTGCCGCGCCATCCGAGCACCTGCCGGTATTGGACGCCGGATAGATTGCTGCCGTCCCAGAACTCGTGCGCCGAGCTGTCTGCCACGACGCGCGTTGCGTTCGGAACATCCTTCTCCTGCCCACCTCTTCGCGGCACCCACAGCACATAGAGGGGAACAGTCCTGCCTTGATTGATCCCGGCTACTTGTTGCGAGACTTGAGAAGCCCCTTCAAGACAGGCCCCGCAGGTCGGAGAAACCACCATCACGACTCGAACTTTGCCGGCATCGGCATTGAACGCCGTCCTCACTGCCGCTAAGGTGTCTCCCAGTACAGCATAGGATCTCTCTGTCCCCAGCCTGTTGCAGGCGGAGACGCCGAGAAGCAACATGACGGCCGGTATTGCAATCGACGCTTTCATGACTAACCTCTCACGAAGTTTGGAAGTACGATCGCTGCCACCGTGACCAGCGCTGCGATCCATAGAAGGGCGCGTGTTATTTTCGCGCTCGTCGTCGTGCACGTTTTCCCGATGCATCCGCCCTTGGGGCGGTATGCAAGCCAAAAGCCTATGCCCAGCAGGGCGACTGACGCCAGGATGAAGTAGATCCGATAAGGCTCCAGTCGCGCTGCGGCTAGTACGCCGCTCGTCCCGATAACTGCGAACACGGCAGGACCCGCACAGCAAAACGTGGTGGCTGCCGCCACCAGACCCGAAGTGATTGCACCGAGCGACGACCCGATCACGGCAGAGCCCTGCTTCATCTCTGTGCTCCTGTCTGGTTCGACGCAGACCGAATCGCGGCGCGGATAAGGTCCTGTGATGGAACGCCGCCCGTGTACCTGCGGCACATCAAACCAAAATCGCTTCTGTTTTGGGCTGCCGGTTCAATGTCGATGCCGTTGACACGCACCGTTGGTGATCCCAGAAAGTGCACACGCTGGGCAGTCTCGACATCAGGCACCAGAACTTCTCGCACCTCCGCGCTACAGCCCTCTTCGCGTAGTATCGCGTTGATTCTCTCCACTGTAGGCGGATGATTCGGACACTTGTCGAAATAAAGAACATCGATCTGCATTGACTAATCCTTGCGCGATTTCGATTCAGACATTTGGCGAAGCACTGGGCATCGCTTAGGACCATGCTCGGCGGGTTGTCGCTTTAGCGCTTGGTTGCACTTGCGAAGTGCAGCACTGAGCTGCCCTTCCAGCTTTTGAAGCTCGACCATCTTCTCCCGAACAGTCGCCAGCTTAGTCAGTAGAAGATCCCTAACCTCGACGCACGTATCGGCGTGTTCGTCTTGGATGATGAGAAGATCACGAATTTCCCCGAGTGAAAACCCCAGCGCTTTCGCGCGTCTCACAAATTCCAGACGATCAACCGCCGATTCTTCGAACTTCCTGTAACCGGACGCAGTGCGCGATGCCGGGGCAAGCAGTCCTTCCTGTTCGTAGAAGCGCACCGTCTCCAGATTGATCTGGGCACGTTGCGCAAGTTGACCTCGCGTCAGCCCTTCCATGATTTCAAGCTTAAACCCTGTAGGTATCTACAGGGTCAAGCAAGTTTTGAAGTCGCTGAGTTCAGGACTCGCCAACTTCGTGTTCGGTCTCGGAATGGGGGCATTCGGATATGAGCGATAGGTTCGCACAAGTAGAGAGCTCCTATGCTGAGGGAACTGAAGAGGTATGGGAAGCGCGTCGAGGCAAATGGACCCTCCCCATCCTTCCTGAGATGCTTCATGGCCCGGTTCGCCTGAGCCAACTCAAGCGCAAGCTCCCCGAGCTTCGAAAAAGGCCCTGACCGCAAGCCTAAGAACTCTCCAACATGGCCGACTCATTCGTCGGAAAGAGCTGAGCGGCAGAATACTGCATGTTCAGTATGAATTCTCGGATTCTGCCCGAGAGTTCATCATCGGACTGCTGAATCTGCTAATCGGCTTCGGTGATGGATGCCACTATCCGGAGTGATAAGGCTTGGTTTCCGGAACGGTTTGTTGGCGTACTGAATGCGGATGCGGGTAATGCCATGATGATCGGCAGGATCCGTACCAGGTCTATTTTTATCTGACAAGATGCAGGATTGCCGATAAAAAGCTGTTTCATCGCGAGAAATGGCTCTCGAATCACAGCCAGAAAGACAAAATGCATCGGAATCTGCGAAGAAAACGTAGTTACTGAAACTGGGTTAAGGTATAACTTAGCCCAGCTTATGAATGAATCATGGCAGAACAACAGGGAAAACGGTACGCCATTTCACGCCGTGCATGGCGAGCCGGAGATTCTGCCGCCGGAGGACAGGTCCGGAATTCCAGAAGAACCGCCACAGGCTTACTATTACCAGCCGCCTCAGCCCATGCCACAGCAGCCCGAGCGCCGCTCACGCTGGGCTTATGCGCCAGCGACTTACATCCTCGTCGGCATCAACTCTTTTGTTTTTCTTGCCATGCTCTTCAGTGGCGTCTCGATATTGGGACCAACTCCGGAACAGCTTTTGCGCTGGGGCGCCGATTACGGCCCTTTTGTGTTGGTTCTGGGCGAATGGTGGCGCCTTTTAACCGCGACCTTCGTGCATATCGGGATCATTCACCTGGCGACAAACATGTGGTGCCTTTGGAACCTCGGCCTGCTGGGTGAGCCGCTTATGGGCCCCTTCGGCATGCTGGCGACCTATGTTCTAACGGGAATCGCCGGCAACCTGTTAAGCACGGCAGTCCACCCTGGGGTGCCGGGTGGTTCGGCGGGTATTGTCGGAGCGGGAGCATCAGGCGCTGTCTTCGGGCTTGCCGGAGCCCTGATTGTGCTCCTCAAGTCGCCCCTTCTCCCACTGCCAAAGATGGAAGTACAACGTCTGCGCAAAAGCGTCATCTGGTTTGCAGTACTCAATTTCGTCATCGGCGCAGGCACATGGGTCGCGCGCACATCGCTTCAGGTAGATAATATGGCCCACCTCGGCGGCTTCCTAAGCGGACTGGCATTTGCTGTACCGCTGGTTCCGCGCATCGGCGCGCGGCGTGAGATGTTTCTACGCCGGCGTTGGTTCGCCGTGCTGGGAATGAGCTTCCTGCTGCTGCTCATTGCCTTCGGCGTGCACTCGTTTTATATGGGCAAATAAAAATGCAGAGAAGTTGAACGCTATCGCAGCCTCTGGCGAGGAATTGTCTGCATATCCGGTGCTTTTCCGCCCATTGCCGCCAGTCTTCACGCTGAACGAGCAAGATGAGGGCTTCCCGGATGAGCGCCGTTTTTCTTGGATACCCGTAAACGACTGGGTCTGGCGGACCAGATCATTATCCGGTGAAATTGTCGTTCGCATGCATCGACTTACAATGATGCCCGGCTTACGCATCTCTCATCCAAGCATGAGGAAAGTCCCCCGGCTCACATTGACTGTAAAAAGAGGGGCAGCCCGTGCGATCCTAAGGCAACGCCCCGCCGCATGCTCCTGCGCCGGGGCATTGACCTTCAAATAAACCGGGGCGGCGGGAAGATCGCCCAGGGCTGGATTCAGCGGACGGCGGTAGCCGCAAACTTCTTTACCATCGCCAGCAGCAACTTGCGGTCGCTGTCGTTCAAGTTGGAAGAATAGCGGCGTATCTGTGTCAGGAAGCGAAGTTCGTCATCGGAGAGTTTCTGCGTATTCAGTTCCTGGCCGAGCGTATCGTCGGCGAAAAATTGTGAGAGCGGTAAATCCAACGCGTTTGCGATCTTAGAGAGAGTGTCAAGCGAGGGAACGGTGTGCCCGTTTTCCACTCTTGACAGGTAGCAGCGCAGCAGGCCAGTACGCTTTTCTATATCACCCTGCGACAACCCTTTTTGCAACCGATAACCCCTAATCGTTATTCCAATTTTCATAGTTTGTGGTCCTGTGTCCACGTTCCCCTTCTTTAAATCGCAGAAGGTGGTTTGTTCTGTATTGGCAGCATAGTTAACATGCCGGTACGCGCGAAGCAAGCATTTTTTTACTTATTTCGTAATCGTTACCCGCGCTGGTTCCCATTACCAAAAAGGATTTACTTCAATATCAGTGCAATTTTGCGAAGAAAACGGGCCTTTACGGGCCGAAAAGCTGCCCAAAAAATCAGGTAAAACACTTGAAAAGCGACTCCCTGGAAGATTGCCGTTTCTCCATGTCTGCGATGATGGAAATGCTCATCCCAGCAAACAGGCTGGGGCGCATGATTGCCACAAAACAACTCACAGAGAAGACGAAACGCATCGCCCACAAAACGGCGACAGTCGCAGTAGTTGTCTACAACGAACTGTGGCGGACCCGCGTCTTTACCATTGCGGCTGCACTGGCTTTTTATTTTCTGTTGTCGCTGGTCCCGTTGCTGATCGTCTTTGCTTCGCTGCTCTGGTATCTGCCTGCCACCAGCGCGGTAAGTCAGCTGCTGAACATCATGGCCGCGCTCATTCCGGCTGATTCCGCCAGGCTTGTCCAGGCGGCAACCCTCAGCGTTCTCGGCCCCGGCCATACCAGCTTTCTTTCTTTCGGCATCCTCAGTTATCTGTGGGCGGCCACAGGAGGCTTTTCGGTTCTGATTGAATCTCTTGACATTGCCTACGATGTCACAGACTGCCGTTCGTGGTGGCGGCAGCGCCTGCAGGCATTTCTGCTTACCTTCACCGTCGGCGGCCTGGGAATGCTCTCATTGCTTGCGCTCGTTGTCGGGCCGCATTTTGGGCATTTCCTGAGCCTCTTCTTTCCCGTTCCGGAGGTCTTCGCTCATATCTGGCCATTCCTGCGATGGATCATCACCATTGCCACGTTCGTTTCCGGTCTTGAATTGATGTACTACTTAGGCCCGCATGCCCGCCACAGTTTCTGGTCTACGCTTCCGGGGGCCGCGTTCGCAGTCGCGATGTGGTTTCTGGGCTCATTCGGTCTCAGCTTTTATCTGACGAATATCGCTAACTACAACAAGACTTACGGATCCCTTGGAGCCGTGATTGCCCTCATGCTCTGGCTTTATATCAGCTCTCTTGCTGTGCTTATTGGGGCGGAATTGAACGCCGAGATCGGGAAGGCGCGGCGGGCTCGAGATTGACGAAGAGACACGGTTGTTAAGTGGCAGCGGCAGGGATAAAATCATCGGCCCGCTTCGGCCTGGTTTCCGGAACACTCTGCATAAAAAACCATGCAGTCATCAGGGCAAGCATTGCGAATGACCAGAATGTGCCGGCGAACCCTAAATGCTGCACCAGCAGGCCAGAAATCACCGGCCCGACAACCCCGCCCACCGCCTGCGCTGTTGCCAGCAACCCAAGCAGGGTGTTGAATTTTCCTTTGCCCGCGGTCAGGTCGGCGACCATCGCGACGACAACAACACCATAGATACCCGCGCCAATACCATCCAGAGACTGCAAAATAACGACGATTCTCGGGCTGTGAGTCAAAGTATAGGAAGCAATGCGCAGTGGCAGAATCCAGAAACCAATTGCCATGACCGGCTTTCGTCCCCAGCTCTGGCACAGCTTACCGCTGAGCCACGCAACCGGCACCATTACGATCTGCGCGATAAGCACAGTCGAGGTCATCAGCGAATCCGACCCGCCAAGTTTTTTGACATAGAGCGCGGTGAGAGGAAGGATGGGGGCATTAGCAAGATGAAAAAGAGATATCGCGACAAATAAAGCCAGAACGACGCGATCGCTCAGAAGCGACTGCCAGCTCTGGTCCTTCTGAGGAATTTTGCCGTCGCGGCGGCCTGCGCCGCGCTGTTCGTCCAACTCGCTTCTGCGGATGAGAAAAACGCTCGCCGCTCCAATCATCGAGACGAGCCCGACCGAATAGAACACCCCCGCCTCTCCGAACGAACGGACCAGTCCGATAGCTATGAGGGCGGCTGTGATGTTCCCAGCATGGTTCCAGCTCTGGTTTTCACCCAGCACCCTGCCAAGGGCCGCATGCCCTACAAGCGCCAGAGCCAGTGCGCCGAGCAAAGGGGCAAAAAAGCTCTGCGCTACCCCGGACGCGAAGAGTAATGAATCGATCCACGGAAATGTGCGGGGCACAAGCGGTAGCAGCACGAAACACAACCCGGTAACCATGCATGCGCCCGCAAAGAGCATACGGCGGGCAGTGATTTTATCGGTGATTATGCCTGCAGGCGTCTGAAAAAGCAGGGTCCCTAATCCAGCGATGGCGGTGGCCACGCCAATTGCGTCATAACGCCAATGAGAATCCCTCAGAAAGCCATTCAGGACGGGCAAAATTATGCCAACGGCTTCTGCCTGGAAAAAATTTGCGGAATTCAAGCCGATGCGGCTTCGTCCGGAAAATATCGTATTGGCCTTCGGAGTCGCGCCGGCCATGCCAAACGGTTAGACTTGACGCATTGCGTACGCGTTGTCCGTCCTCTTTTAGAAATGCTTGCAGAATGGATCTCTCCCGGCTAAGCATCCCGACTCTACCGGCATGAGTACCCAGAGCCCGGCCATTTTGCGGTCGATCATGGACCAGGGTGCCCGCTGATCAGAAAGAAGCCTACTTCACTCCTCTATGACTCAGTGTTCGTGTGTGTGAGCCCTTGCTCAAATCCCGGGATTCTTTCTTTGGCTTCGATGTCTGCTTTGCAGGAGATACCGCAGCCGCTTTTCCGCTTTTCGGTCGCGCAGCTTTCCGCAGGGCCTCCACCTCACCTTGCAAAAGCTCCCGCACCTCACCCGGCGGTACATCCAGAGTGAGGGGTCCGTAGCCTACGCGCCGAATCTTCTCCACATGATGTCCGATCTCTTCGAACATTTTGCGGATCTCGCGGTTCCGCCCTTCGATCAGCGTTACTTCATACCATGGATTCTCGGCATCACGCACAAGCTTTATCTCTGCCGGAGCCGTCATCACACGTCCCTCGCGTGATCCGGGCTTGCCGCGCTCGATCATAATCCCTGACCGCAGCTGGTTGATTCCTGCCTCGGAAGGCTTGCCGCTGACCTTTACCAGATAGACCTTCTCGACCTTTGCCGCAGCGCGCGTCAGCGCATTGGCCAACTCGCCGTCATTAGTCAGCAACAGCAGGCCTTCGCTCCCATAATCCAGCCGGCCCACCGGATAAACGCGCACACCTGCCTGCCTAACCAGCTCCATTACGGTCGGACGACCTTCAGGATCACTGGCCGTTGTGACATAGCCTTTTGGCTTATTGAGCATCAGATAGCGATGCTGCTGCGCCCCATGGAGCAGCTTGCCATCCACGCGAATATGGTCGCGCTCCGGATCGGCTTTCGTGCCCAGTTCGGTGATGGTCTGCCCGTTGACCTGCACGCGACCGTTGAGAATCAGCTCCTCCGCCTTACGCCGCGAGACAATACCCGCCTGGGCAATAATCTTCTGCAGCCTGACCGGCTCGCTCATGACTCCCGTTCCACAGTCTCTTCAGCAGGCGCCTCGTTGATGATTTCAGCCTCTTCGCCCTGAATCTCGATTTCAACTGATACGCCGGGGATATCATCTTCTTCCTCGACTTCTTCGCCAATCTCAACAGCGGTCCTGGCGCGCGCCTCTTCCTGCTCTTCGTCCGCCGATTCTTCAGAGGCGGCTTCCAGAATGCCTTCCTGATTGGGCACTGCCTTGTTCTCTTCGAACGGCAGTTCTTCCGGCTCTCCCAGCTCGCCCGCCGCCATTTTTTCGAACTCCTCAATGGATGGCAGCTCGGTCAGGTCCTTCAATCCAAAGCGCAGCAGGAATTCTTTCGTCGTCTTGTAAAGAATCGGCCTGCCGATCACCTGCTTGCGTCCTGCAGTGGTGATGAGTTTGCGGCTGATGAGCGACCCGATCACGCCGGAGGAATCCACGCCGCGAATCTCGCCCACTTCAGGAGCGGTAACAGGCTGTTTATAAGCAATCACCGCCAGTGTTTCCAGTGCCTGGAGTGATAATTTCATCGGGGGCTTCAGGCTTTTCACAAACCCGCGCACGGCATCGTGATATTCAGGTTTTGTGCCAACGCGGTATCCACCCGCAATCTCACGGATCTCCATGCCGCGGTCGCCTTCCGCATAATCGGCAATCAATTCATTTACGATCCGCCGCAGCTCTTCGCGCACTTCACGGTCGCGCTGACGCGCTGCGCGTTTTTCGTGGTCGGCAGTAGGCGGGGCATCCTGCTCGAACTCGGATGTGGATGCTTCTTCAGAAGCATGCGCCGCCATGACCGCTGCTTCCTCTACCGTCAGCGGGGCGGATTCTTCTTCTGAGATCACAGTCTCAGCCGGTATCGCGCCATCATCCGGCTCGACGCTCTCGGTCGTCAACACCACGGAGACTTCATTCGCAGACTCCACCACGCTTGTCGCAGCTTCGCGCGCGCGCTTTTCTTCCAAAGCCTCTTCGCCAAACAAGCTGGCCAGCGCAGCCAGGGTCACCGGCTCTTCTGCGGCATAGATCACCGCCTCAATTTTTGCTTTTAGACTCATGCCTTAGTGGAACAGGATGCACCAAAATGAAAACGACGCTCCGGCTCTCTTAGATAGTACCGAAGCGCCGCGAATTGCGGAAACCCTTAACCGCAGAGCGCAAAGGTTACGCGGAGGCGCGCAGAGTTTACAGGTCTTTGCCTGCCGTTCACGCACAAAGCTCGGCGTTAATGATGATTTGCTTTGTCAGTGGATAAACTGTCGCATTGCCCAGAAGATGCACCCGGCCAGCAGCGCCGCTGCCGGCAGCGTAAATACCCAGGCCAGCGCAATGTTCCGGATCGTCGAGAGTTGCAGCCCACTTCCGTTGGCCATCATGGTCCCGGCGATGCCCGACGACAGCACATGGGTCGTCGATACGGGCATCTTGAACTGGTCAGCAGCGATGATGGTGCAGGCAGCAACGATCTCAGCCGAGGCGCCCTGCGCATATGTCAGGTGCTCCTTTCCGATCTTCTCGCCCACCGTCACCACAATGCGTTTCCAGCCGACCATCGTGCCCAGCCCCAGCGCCAGCGCGACTGCTACCTTCACCCATGAAGGGATGAACTTGGTCGAATTGTCGAGATGCTTCTTGTAATTTGCCAGCACGGTATTTTCTGAATCGCTGAACGCCGGGTTTTTGGCTTTCGTCATCAGCCGGAGCGCTTCGCTTTCCACATACATGTCGTTGCGAACGTTCTGCTGCTGTCCCGCCGGAACAGTAGCCAGCGACTTGTAGTGCTGGACCTCATCTGCAATCTCAATCGCAAGCTGCCTCGCAGCCAATGCCGTGGTCGGGGTGAACTGCTTGGTGCGGATATACTCTGTCAGATCGCTGCGAGCGTCATCCATCACCGCATTCGGCGATACATAGCCGCTGAGCACATGGGCTGCCTGCTCCGAAACAGCAACGAAATCCGGCACCTGCCCGAACCCTATGGCGTGATTCAGCGCATACGCCGTAGGCACAGTGCCGATCAGGATCAGCATGATCAACCCCATGCCCTTCTGACCATCATTTGACCCATGCCCGAAGCTGACGCCCGTGCAGGTAAGAATCAGGAGTCCGCGGATCCAGAAGGGCGGCGGCTCCGCTCCTTTGGGTGATTCATACAACGCCTTGTCCTTTACGAGATACTTCAGCAGCAATAACAACAGCGCCGCGCACACAAAACCCACCAACGGCGAAATCAACAAGACCCGAAATACATTCGAGACCTGTGTCCAGTCCACGCCGCTCGTCCCGTTACGTCCGCCCATCAGCTGATTCGCGATGCCGACGCCGATAATCGAGCCTATCAGCGTATGGGAGCTCGATGCCGGCAGCCCCAACGCCCACGTTGCCAGATTCCACAAAATGGCCGAAATCAGCAGCGCAAAAACCATCGCAAATCCGGCACCTTTGCCAACCTGCAAGATCAATTCCACAGGCAGCAGGGACAGAATGGAAAACGCTACGCCGCCCGAAGAAGTAAGCACTCCGATCAGGTTCCACATGCCGGACCAGACCACCGCCACATGCGGCTCCAGCGAGTGCGTATAAATCACCGTAGCCACAGCATTCGCCGTGTCATGGAAGCCGTTGACGAACTCAAAGCCTAAAGCAATCAGCAGCGCCAGGCCCAGCAGAAGATATGGCCATGCGCTCTCAAGATGCGTACCGGCAAGATCGTTCGCCAGATGAGCACCGGCATAACCCAGCCCTGCAAGCAGCACCCCACCAAAGATCAACGATCCAATCAGCCCGGGTGATTTCTTGATTTTCTGATCGAGAAGGCTTCCAGCAGGCGCTACTGTTCCGGGGGAAACGGCAACAGATGCAGCTTCGTTCATAACAAATCGGCTCCGATGTAGGTGCGTGCAAGCAACGTATCAGGGCCGATAGTGGGCGCGTGTAAAAATACCCCGAAAATCTTTGTTAATTTTCGATGAATCGAGAGCGACCGCTCACACCTGAGTAAGACGGGATAATATCATATAATTTTTCATATTATGAGTGCAGTAGACATGAAACCGGTCAGCTTCCGGACTTCTTTATCCAGGCTGAGAAAAATAGACGCGCTGGCTGAAACCCAGCAGCGAGACCGCACCTTCATTCTGAATGAAGCAATTGACCATTACCTGGCTATTCAGGAATACCATGCCGGCCTGATCGAAGACGGCATACGGGATGCCGAGGCAGGCAGGGTTGTTTCTCATGAAGATATTCGACGCGACCTGGCCGCACAAAGAGTGTCAAGAAAGTCGAAAACTGCTCATTGAAGATCGAGTGGACCGAGGCGGCAAAAGGGCATCTCCTTGGCCTTGACGCTTACTTATACGAACGCAACCCTGCCGGGGTAGACCGTGTAGTCGACGCGATCTACGAAGCTGTTGGAAGGTTGGAACTGTTTCCCTTCATTGGGCGTGAGGGGCGAGTCGTTGGAACTCGCGAGATGGTAATTCCTTCCACGCGTTACATCGTTGCATATCGTATTCGGAAAGAGGTAATCCAAATTCTCGCAGTGATGCATGGCGTGCAACGGTGGCCTCGTAAATTCAGCGCGAAGTGATGCTGCAAGACTGCGATCAGTTCCAGTCATCCCGCATCTGGTTCATGCGCTCGTTGATTACCTGCTCAAAATCGGCGTGCTTTTTGATGAAAATATCGCTGAAATTGCGCTCCTGGCGCAGCAGAATCGCCTGCAGACGGACCAATTCGAGTAACGCCAGAAACATGGCAATCAGTGTCCGCTCTGATCGCGCATTGCCCAGCAGCTTCCGGAGGGAAACGGGTTTGTCTTCGGTAATCAGCCTCCGCCGCACGTAATCGATCATCTGGCCGACGGTGACCGAGTCCTCCTCTACATCAAGTACCGGACGCTGCTTGATCCGGTCGAGAATCTCGCGGAAGACGCGCACCAGATCAACAGTGTCCGCCGCTATCTCCTGCTCCGTGCCTTCGTCATTGCGGAATTCTTTGAGAGACGGATTTGACCATGTTGATTCTTCGATGATCTGTTTCTGTGACAGCATCTGCGCCGCATTCTTGAACCGCTCATGCTCGAGCAACCGCTCCACCAGCTCGCGCCGCGGGTCCTCTGCTTCGCCTTCAGCCGTTTCTATTGGCGAGCGCGGCAGCAGCATCTTGCTTTTGATATGAATCAGGAGCGACGCCATGTAAATGAACTCGCCCGCTGTATCGATATCGGAGGCCTTTAATTGCTCAACATAGGCGAGAAATTGAGCCGTAATCTTCGCAATCGGGATGTCATAGATGTCGATGTCCTGCTTGCGGATGAGGTCCAGCAGCAGATCGAGAGGCCCATCATAGACCTTGCCGACAGTAACGGAGAAGGGGAATGCGCTTTCTTCAGCCTTCTTGTCTTTTCCACCTTTCCCGGACTCCTTTTTCTCAGAACCAGCCACAGCCACTTGTGAAGTCGCAGCGGGACTCTCGACACCAGGGTGCTCTATATCTGGGGGACCAGGATGTGGGAGATTTGCCGGATTCTCACCTGACGATGCTTCCTCGGGATTCTTAGCTTTCAATTCATCCATTTGCGTTACCCAATCCCTACCGCCGAGCGCACTTCCACCATCGTCTGCTCAGCGCGCGCCGTTGCCCGTTGTCTGCCGTCTTCTAAAATCTCATCGACTTTTTTCGGATTCGCCTCATATTCAGCCCGCCGCTCCTGAATTGGCTGGAGCACCCGCACTACCGAATCCGCAGCCCAGCCCTTGCACTCGATGCAGCCAATGCCAGCCGTCGTACACCCGTCGTAGACTTTGGCAATTGTCTCCTGCGAAGAAAAGACCTTGTGCAGATCGCCTACCGGACATACATCCGGATTTCCCGGATCAGTCCGTCGCACCCGCGCCGGATCCGTCACCATGGGTTTCAGCTTCTGCCTCACGACAGGCTCGGGATCGGTCAGCAGAATCGTATTCCCATAGCTCTTCGACATCTTGCGGCCATCCGTGCCGGGCAGCTTCGGCGAAGGCGTCAGGAGGACCTGGGGCTCCGGCAGTATGTCTGGACGCTGATCCCTGAGCCTTGTTCCCTGTTCCCCTGGATAAAACTGATTAAACCGCCGCGCCACCTCGCGCGTAAGCTCCACATGCGCCACCTGATCCTGCCCGACAGGCACAAAGTCCGGCTGGTAAATCAAAATATCGGCCGCCTGCAGCAGTGGATAACCAAGAAATCCATACGTCGACAGGTCTTTCCCGGTGATATTCTCCTGCTGCTCTTTGTACGTCGGTACGCGCTCCAGCCACCCCAGTGGAGTAATCATCGAGAAGAGCAGATGGAGCTCGGCGTGCTGTTTCACATCGCTCTGGACAAAGAGTACGCTCTTTTCCGGCGTCAGCCCTGCCCCCAGAAAATCCAGAATCACCTCGCGCGTGTTGTTCCTGATCTGCGACGTGTCGGCATAATCCGTTGTCAACGCATGCCAATCGGCAATAAAGAAGTAGCACTCGTATTCATGCTGCAACCGCACCCAGTTGTGCAGCGCGCCCATATAGTTACCAAGATGGAGTTTGCCAGTCGGACGCATGCCGCTCAGCACGCGCTTCAAGGGAGCAGTTGGGGAATTCGACACCGTATCCTTCACGTAAGAAATTGCTTGCCCTATTGTACGGGAGCCAGACGGAGAAACTGTGCAGAAGGCACTTATATCAATGGTTCAGGCATAATCCGGTTTCTGCGTCGAAGATGGCGCACCAGCTTCGCCATACACTGCGCGAACGGAAGGCAACGAACTCTCGCTCACTCCTCCCATTGCAGGGCTTAGGAATTGGAACTGTCCGGTCGTGCCCAAAATACCGAAAGAATTGCCCTGAAGAAAGTTGTGCGTTGCATATGAATTTGCTGCGGCTGCCCGGAGGCATAGGCGAATATTTTCCGATTCGGGCATGTCTGTAGCCGAAACAGGTTCCTGCTGGAGTTTCTGCCGCTTCTTCCACATGCGATAAGCGTATTCTGAAAAACATGGTTCGGATGACAGTGCTGGCCAGCGGTTCAAAGGGCAACAGCACGGTTGTCTCCAGCACGCACACACGGATTCTGGTAGATGCGGGCATGTCATGCCGCGAGATTTTCAAGCGCATGCGAGCGGCGGGCGAAGATCCTGAGATGCTGGACGCCATTCTCATTACCCACGAACATCAGGACCACATACAGGGCCTGCAGGTTACGGCCCGCAAGCTGGGTATTCCGGTTTACTTTACCGAGGCGACGCATCGGGCGTGGATGCGCTGGATGACTCCGCGGAAGCGGCTGACCTACGCCGAATGGCTGGCGCAGCGACAGCAGGAGGCCGCGCGAAAAAAAGCCGAAGCGGAAGCCAGTGCCGCTCCGCTCGATGCTGATCTCGAAAATCCCTTTTATCGCGAGGCAGAACTGGCAGAGTGCGCGGCTGAGGAAGAGGAGCTGAAGAGCGAAGAAAAGACTGAAGCAGACCCTTGTGCTTTGCCTGGAGTGGAATATTTCCGCGCCGGAACTAATTTTTTAATTGGCGATATCTCGGTCAGCGCCTTCACGATCCCGCATGACGCAGTAGATCCAGTCGGGTTTGTCTTTCAGGCCGAGGGAATTCGCATTGGAATCGCAACCGACCTCGGCTACATGCCTCCAAATGTCAGCATGCAACTGCGTGGTTGCGATGTGCTGATGCTGGAGTCGAACCATGACCTGGAAATGTTGCGGGATGGGCCGTATCCGTGGTCCGTGAAGCAGCGTGTCATGTCACGAGTAGGGCACATGTCGAATGACGCCACCGCGAAATTTCTTGAAAGCCAATATGACGGACAAGCGTCCTATATCATTCTGGCGCATCTATCTGAGAGTAATAATCTTCCGGAGCTTGCCAGGGTGGCCGCAGAATTTGCTCTGCGCGACCGTATGAGCTTGCTGGGAAACAGGTTAGTGCTGGCGGAACAACGAGCGCCAACAGAATCCATTGTGCTGTAACGGGAGTAGTTTATACTAAAGTAAAGATTCCCTGGCCGCTCCTGGATGGTGTTTCCTGCCCAAATGGCTGTTGGGAAACACTGTATCGTAAGTCGAAAGTTAGGGCGGAGAACGGATTCACATGACCTCTTGTACGGATCAGGTTATCGGAGACATACTCTCCAGCTGGAGATATGACATTTCCGGAATCTCGCCGGAAATGCGAGTCGATTACGAGCAACATCTTGTGGAATGTCCGCGCTGCCGGTCCCGGCAGCGGTTCCATCGTACTGTAGACGTTACGTTGATTGGACTTGCTACGCTCTCCATGATTGCTTTTGTGCTTGCATTGGCGATCATCCACCATATTGAGCCGTTGCGCAACTGGGCGATTGTGAACCTGCAACTGCGCCAGATTGATGTGGTGCTGACGCTGCAGGCGGCTGCGGTTGTAGGCCTACTGATTTCGGCTCTGGCATGGATTCTGGTGGCGATTGCCACTCCAGCGCCAACCTATCTGACAGGAATGGCTCTGACCCAGGCGCGCGAGCTGCAGAACCGGCGTCTGCCTCGAAAAGCTGCTTGATTTCGAAGAATACTGAATGAAGCCCTTGTCTTGGCGAGGGCTTTTTTGCTTGCTGGGTGCTAAATAGCGCGCAACAACCGTCCGGGCAGGAAGATAAGAGCGGTCACCAGATCCAGCGCGCCATGCACAGCGATGCCGACAATGCGGAAAGGAAGAAGCATCAGCCAGACAAGAGGATAGGCGATCAGCGCAAGAAGGGCCAGCGGCCAGCAGAAGACGAAGAGCAGACACCAAAGAAGGAACTTAATCACAGCGAAACTCCTGCCTGTCATCCGTAAATACGCGGGCCATTAAAAAAAGTTCCCAGACTACTTTTCTGTAGGAGCCATATCAATTCCGCCAATAAGACTCGAAACGCGCTCAATATGATGGCGCGCGCACCATGCTTCCAGGCCGTGCGCGATGTGCTCAACCGCGCGGGGATCGGCATAGCTGGCTGTGCCTACCTGGACGGCGGTGGCTCCGGCTAGCAGGAATTCGACTGCATCTTCAGGAGTGGTAATCCCGCCCATGCCGATGACCGGAATATGCACGGCTTTGGCAGCCTCCCAGACCATGCGCACGGCGATGGGCTTGATGGCTGGACCGGAGAGTCCTCCGGTGATGTTAGCAATGCGAGGACGGCGCGTTTCTACATCAATGGAAAGCGAGACGAAGGTGTTGATGAGTGATATAGCATCGGCGCCGGCATCTTCAGCGCATCGCGCCATGGCGGAGATCGACGTGACGTTGGGTGAGAGCTTCACGATCAGCGGACGCTTTGCCACTTCCTTCGCGCGAACGACAAGCTCACCCAACAGACGCCAGTCGGTGCCGAATACCTGCCCGCCATGCTTCGTGTTGGGGCAGGAGGCATTCAGTTCATAAGCAGTAATGCCGCGGGCTTCATTCAGCGCTTCGATAACGGCAACGTAGTCATCCACTTCGTATCCGAAGACATTAGCGATAACTCCGCATGACGGGTAATGCGCGAGCTGAGGCAGCTTGGTTTCAAGAAATGCCTTAACACCTATGTTCTGCAGTCCGATGGCATTGATCATGCCCGCAGCAGTTTCAATAATGCGCGGAGCCTGATTGCCTGCCATCGGCTCACGGGACAGACCTTTCGTGACGAATCCGCCGATGCGGTCGAGCGAAACAATGTCTTCGAATTCAATTCCGTAGGCAAAAGTCCCGCTCGCGGCAATGACCGGATTACGCAGCTCAATTCCGCAGAAGCGGACCTTCATGTCGGGCTTCACGGCTGCGGCTTCTCCGCCGGTGTCTTTGCAGGCGTTTTTTCTGTGGACGATTTCTCGGATGCGCTTCGGGACGTAGAGCGCGCGCCGCGCCGCGTGCGCGCAGCCGCCGGCTTGGGATATGTGACTTCAGCAGCGGGCTTGAGGGCCTGTTTCAGGATATGTCCCACGGATGCGGATGGCTGGTTGACCCCAAGCAGCGAAGCAAAGGTTGCGGCCAGATCGACAGGCTCGACGCGTCCGTGATAGATGCCAATGGCGAAGGGTGCGCCGTAAAAGCCGAGCGGCACGTGGCGATCATAGGAATACGGCGAGAAGTGGGTTGTTCCTGTGTTCTTCATCATGCCCATCTGGAAGGCCGCGGGAACCACACGCACGTACCACCCGCCATTGGTCGTGTAGCTGTGCGCCAGCAATTGGCCGAACTCGGTGTGTGGCAAATCGCCGCCGGCGAGTTGCAGGCGGGTATAGCTGCGGTACAGTACAGGGCGCGGCGGCAGTTTGGATTGAGCGGGCAGCTTGGCATCGGGTGGTTTCGTCAAGGCGTCAAAAGCGCCTTGCAGTGCATTCTGCACTGCCTGCTCTGCTTCCTGCTCATTGATGCCCGCACGCTCGAAGGATGGCCGGTTCAGAGACAGATAGGGTAGCTCCTGCTTGGGCAGGATGTAGACGACCTTTTCTCCCGGCGAGAACTTCAGGTTCATCGCATCATTCAATTCGGAGATGAGCTTGTTCATGTCGATTTGCGCGGCATTCAGGCCAAGCTGCGAGGCAATGGCAGGTGAAGGCGCTACCCCGTGGTCCGCGCTGACGGCAATCCAGACATTGCCCAGGCCGCCATCAATGTTCTTGTCGAGCCAGGAAAAAAAGCTGTCGAGGTCAGTATCAAGCGCGTCGACAATGGCGCGTTGTTCGTCAGCATCGGGTCCGACACGGTGGCCCAGAATGTCGGTGCTGGAGATGCTGAGCGTAAGCATGTCCGTCACATCGTGCTTGCCCAGCTGCTCGCCAGTGATGAGAGCCTTGGCGAAATCAAGCTCATAGCTGATACCGGCGGGTGTGCTGCCGACCTGGTTTTCAAAATTCGTGATGTTGGTTGCGCCGCTTTCCTGTTTTGCCTGATCGCGGCGGTCGCTGTCATTGAAGGCGGTGGCCCAGTCAGGAAGCTGCGGCATGTAATAGGTGGAAGTCTCGAATCGACCTGTGGCTTCATCTACCCAGAAAGCACCATTGGCGGTCGCACCGGATGGCAGAATGGCTGCGCGGTCCTTGAGCGAGACCCCGAAGAGCTTTGCTTCACCCTTAGTGTCAAGGCGCAACTCATCGCCTACCGTAGAGGCAAGCAGGTTGCGCGGTGAGCGTCCTGGGCCTGTTTCAGTTCCTGCAGGCATGCCGACGATGGCATAGCGCTCATCTTCGACGGAAGTAACAGGGCGCTCCTTGTTGCGATCAAGGTCCCACCACTGGTTTGAACCGATGCCATGACCATCTGTATATGCGCCGGTCCCGATGGTGGAGTGCCCCGGAGCCGTCAGCAGATTCGAGTAGCCGTAATAGCAATCAGGGAAGTATGCGCCATGATCGAGAAAGAGGCGAAAACCCTTCGGCTTGAAATCGCCACGATAGCGCTCAAGGTAATCTTCGCGGAACTGATCGATGACAAGAATGACGACGAGCTTCGGATGCGCGTCATAAGCGCTGGCATATGCGCGGCTCAAGGGTCCGGCAGTGAGAGCGATGACAACAAGAAAAGAGCAAAGGCGCTTCAGCATCGGCATAGTTTGTCCCAGAATGTATGGTAACAAGACGCTATAGCTGCTCATCATAGCCTGAGGCTATCCAGATCGGGGCCAGGCTTTCGCGATGATATTCACAATACTCGGGCAGTACGGCGGACCATTGCGGCAGGCGCTGTGTACGATCCCGCTCCACTTTGGCTGAGCGTCGGGTTTCTGCCTTGAAATCTCTGAGGGCTGATCGAACCAGGATCGATTTTCTGCAACTTGGCGGTTTCAGTCACGTCCAAATCGACTTGCGGAATGGTTAAAAATATAGAGACCGCAGCGCAATTACAGTGTTCTAATAAGGCGGGGAATCAAAGGGCCCGGAAGGGGGTGTCATATGTGGCGCCTGACTGCTTCTAAGCGTAAAGGATGGTTCGGTAACCATCTCCTTTCTTTATTGCTCGTTGCGTCTGCTTTCACAACCTGTATTACAGCGCAGGAGACGAACAATGTTCGGGCCGTGCGTATCAGCCATGTAGAAGGCACGGTGCAGATTCTGGATGACAATGGCGTCGTCTTCGATCAGGCGCATGCCAACATGCCGGTGACGCAGGAAATGCATTTGAAGACCGGCGAGGATGGCCGCGCCGAGGTGCAGTTTGAGGATGGCAGCGTTGCCCGCATGACACCGAACAGCGGAATCACCTTCGAGAAGCTGCAGCGAACCAGCGAAGGCAGCACCATTACCGAAATGAAGGCCGATGACGGCCTGACTTATTATGAGTTCAATAATCGCGGCGGCAAGTATACGGTCCGCTTCGGCCCCTATGCTGCAACAGCCACCAAGAGCAGCATCTTCCGCGTTGCCGTTGATCAGAATCCGGCGCAACTTGCTGTAATGCGTGGAGAAGTCCACATCGAAACCGAAAACGAAGCTGGACTTGATGTGCACAACAATCAGACGGCCACGCTCGATCTGAAGGATGGGTCGAGTTACGACGTGGCCCAGAATATTCAGCCGGATTCCTGGGACGAGTGGAATTCTGATCGCGACAAGCAGCTGGCTCAGCTGGGATCAAGAGCAACGATGGCGCGCGCTTTGGGCGGGAATCCGGATGATCCCGCATGGAGCGATTTAGACGCTTACGGCAGCTGGTATGACATGCCCGGCTATGGCATGGGATGGATGCCCGTCGGTATGGGGATGGGCTTTGACCCGTTCGGCTCCGGATACTGGGGCTACTATCCCGGCTGGGGATATACCTGGATCTCGTCCTACCCGTGGGGTTGGCTGCCGTATCACTGCGGCGCGTGGAACTACTTCAACGGGCCCGGGTGGATGTGGTTCCCGGGCAACTGCGGTTGGGGCGCTTACGGAAATGGCTGGTATCCGGTAACGACGGTCTGGAATGTTCCGCCGAATTATGTGCTGCCCAAACGACCCATTACTCCGGTGCGCGGTCCTGTCCACATGCCGCCGCAGCGGGCATTGCTGCCGGTAGGGCAGAAGCCTGTGGTCCCGCAGCCTCGTCTTGCAAGTGGCGAAGGAAATAAACCGATTGCAACGCCGATCAAGTTCGACGGCAAGACATTGCATCCTGTTGAGACCACGATCCAGCCGAGAACTTCCGGGCCGCTGGGCGAGAGTTTCCGCGTAGCGTCAGGATTTGTGCCTCCGGCGCAGAGCGGCGCGAGAGTTGGAACCATGTCAGGTGGGCGTGTAGTTTATCCTTCCGGAGGCCCTGCCGCCGGTGTGATGCCGCGCAATACCATTGCGCCTTCGATGCCCTCCATGCCGAGGAATACGATTGCTCCTCCTCGGAGCACGATGGCGCCGCCTACAATGGCCCCGCCGCGGTCGATTGCTCCGCCGCCTGCGTATCATCCTGCTCCCAGCATGAACAGCGGTGGCGCGCCGCATTATTCTGCGCCGGCTGCTCCTCCGTACTCAGCACCGCGGATGTCGGCGCCAGCACCGGCCCCGGCGCCTGCGCCTTCGGGTGGCGCCCGGCCTCACTAAGTCTGCTTTATTTCAGAAGGCTGCCACATGCTGGCGGCCTTTTTGTTTTGGGATCAGATTCCTCGCAGCGAGCGATACAGCCTGGCCATTGCTTCAAGCGAGAGCGCCTCCGCGCGCGTCTGCGGTGAAACTGCTGCGGCTTCGGTTGCCTGAGCAATGCGGGAAACGTCAAATCCGGCAGCACGGAGATTGTTGAGCAGGGTTTTGCGCTTCTGGGCGAAGCACTGGCGCAGGAAGATGATGAATCCTTCGGCATCGATCCCGAGTTCTTCAAATCGAGGAGCGAACGTGAGTCGGAGTACGCTCGAATACACCTTAGGCGGCGGCGAAAACGCGCCGGGAGGCAGGGTCATTATTTTTTCTAAGCGGGCGTAGAGCTGCGTGGTTGCGGAGAGCAGCCCATAATCACGTGATCCGGGCACAGCCGCGACTCGGTCGGCGACTTCGCGCTGCATCATCAGAACGGCGCGCGAGATAGCACCGTGGTATTGGAAGAGGTGAAGCAGAATATCTGACGTGATGTAGTAGGGAAGATTGCCGACTACGAGCAGCTTTTGTCCATCCCGGCGAAACGAGCTGAGGTCAACGGTGAGGATGTCCTGCTCGATTACTTCGATGTGCGATGCTGCGAAGCGCTGTTTCAGGTTTGCGGCCAGTTCGCGGTCAAGCTCGACAGCGATCAGCCTGTAAGCTTTTTGGGCCAGAATTGCGGTAATCGCCGCTTTGCCCGGGCCAATCTCAACCACCGTTTTCTCTGAAATATCGCCAAGCGTGTCCACAATGCGTGCGCAGGCGTTGCGATCAACAAGAAAGTTCTGCCCTAATTTAGCTTTCTGCGGCATCTTATAGAAGTTGTTAACCTGAGCGGGCTTACACTGATCATTGCAGCATTCAATGACACTGAAGCTTTAGCTGTCTTCATCATACGAACAACAACGGAGCGATCGCACATATGCACATTGTTTTTGCCGCGTCAGAATGCCTGCCTTTTGTGAAGACGGGTGGACTCGCCGATGTCATTGGCTCACTTCCACGGGAAATTGTCCTGCAAGGCCACCAGGTCACGGTGTATGTGCCTTTTTACCGCCAGGTGCAGAGCCATTTTCCCGAAAAGAAGATCGCTATTCCCAGCATCACGATTCCGTTCCAGTATTACAACCGTTTTGTCTCGGTGATCGATGGCGGAAAGCGCGATGGCGTGCAGTTTTATTTCATTGACAACCCTGAGCTGTTTGACCGTGAAGCCATCTACGGAACGCCCGCCGGCGATTACGCTGACAACTGGGAGCGCTTTGGGCTTTTCTGCCGAGCAGTGCTGGAAGCGAGCAAACAACTTGGTGTGCCTGACATCTTCCATGTGCATGACTGGCAGACTTCGATGCTTTCGGTTTATCTGCGGACGGTCTATTACTTCGATCCGATGCTGCGCAATGCGGGCACAGTGCTCACGATTCACAACGCGGGATATCAGGGGTGGTTTCCTCCGCAGACCACTGAGCGGTTGCTGCTGCCGTGGGACATTTTCACGATGGACCGCGTGGAGCAATACGATACGTTCAACTTTCTGAAGGGCGGCATTGTCTATTCTGACGCAATCACAACAGTAAGCCACAAATATGCCGAAGAGATTCAGACTCCGGAGTTTGGCAATGGGCTGGAAGGGACATTGAGCAAGCGCGCCGCAGACCTGCATGGAATTCTGAATGGCGTGGATTACACCAAATGGAACCCGGAAACGGATGGCAGAATCGCGGCGCATTATTCTGCCAAAGACCTGAGCGGCAAAGCTGAATGCAAACGCGATCTGCTGCACGCCTTCGGGGCATCAAATACAAAAGACGATACGGCTGTACTCGGAATTGTTTCCCGCCTGGCAACGCAAAAAGGTTTCGACCTGACGGCACAGATTATCGAGCGGCTGACCTTTGAAAATATTTTTCTGGTTGTGCTGGGAACGGGCGAGTCGTATTACGAAAACCTTTTCAAGTCGCTGCATGAGCGGTTCCCGGAAAAGATTTCAGTCCGCATTACCTATGATGAAACGCTGTCACATAAGGTCGAAGCCGGATCAGACATTTACCTGATGCCTTCGCGATATGAGCCTTGCGGCCTGAATCAGATCTACAGCCTTAAATACGGAACTGTGCCGGTCGTGCGGGCCACCGGCGGTCTTGATGACACGATTGAAGAATGGAATCCGGAAACCAAGACTGGAACAGGATTCAAATTCCAGGGCTACTACGCTGACGATTATCTGAAAGCCGTGCAGCGGGCTCTTGCAACCTTCAAGGACAAAGATGCATGGCAGACCATCATGCGCAACGGCATGGTGCAGGATTACTCATGGGCGAAGCCCAGCAAGGAATACATCCAGGTTTATAAGGAAGTGGCCCAGAGGCGCAGTTGATCATAAGTTTGCCGCGTAAGTTTTTCTAATTGCCAGAAACAGCGGAATTCCCGCGAGAATGATTGCGGTTCCAATCAGCGAATTCCGAAAATTTTCGGCATAAGAAAAATAGAGCAGCACTGCAGAAGCAAGAATGAACAGTGCCGGGAGCACCGGATATCCCCATACGCGATAAGGACGCGGCGCTTCCGGCAGGCGCTTACGATAGACAAAGATCGTCGTGGCGGTGACCAGATAAAAGAGCCATTCTGCAAAAATCGCCAGTTCGAAAAGCTGCTGAAAGCGCCCAACCACGAGCAGAAGAATAGTACTGAGAGTGGCCTGCACGATCAATGAAGTGGACGGGCTTTGAAAACGGGGATGGATATGTGCGATTCCGCGAAAGAAAAGACGGTCTCGCGCTGCAGCAAAGGGCACGCGAGCGCCGGACATGATTGTGCCGTTTAAGGTTACAAATATGCTCAGTGCCATAGCGGCTGAAACCAGAATTGCTCCGCCATGCCCGGAAACAACGGCCATAGCAGCGACCGCAGGCCGGGGCGCGGCGGCAATCTGCGCAGCAGGCAAAATGTACTGAATGGCCGCGTTGGTCGCCATATAAAGAGCGCCGACAATGAATAAGCCGAAGACTAAAGCAATCGGGAGACTGCGCTCCGGTCGTTTAACTTCGCCCGCAACCATCGTGAGATCGTTCCATCCGTCATAGGCCCAGAGCACAGCAATCATAGCTACCATGAAGCCGCCGAATCCACCCTGCGCTCCGGCGAATGATGTTCTGAAATGCGCCAGCGATCCGGCGTGCGAAGCGAAGCAAAAGACGGCGATGATGACGATCAGCACGCCCTTGAGCCAGGTAAAGATGAGCTGGAAGTCTCCGGCTTTCTTGATGCCGAGGTAGTTGAGGCCGGTAATAAGCCATGTTGCGGCAATGGCGAAAAGCTGAGACCAGTAAAGAATGGTCGAGCCATGAAAGACCGGCTGCTCCAGCCAGGCGAAGACGCCGAAAATGGCAAGCGTGCGCGCCAGTCCGCTGGTGACACTGGCAATCGAAGCGGGTTTGGCGACGGCAAACCATGTCCACATATAAAGGAATGCGGGCAGATTGCCATAGGCATTGCGAATGTAGACATACTCGCCGCCGGCGTAGGGCATCATGGCGCCCAGCTCTGCATAGGTCATAGCGCCGAAAAGCGAGAGCAGGCCGCCGACGATCCATGCGAGATAGACCAGGCTGGAACTGCCAACAGCGCGCATCATCTCATACGGCACAAGAAAAATGCCGCTGCCGATGATGGTTCCTACAACGATGGCGGTAGCATGCGACGCGCCCAGAACGCGCGGCAGATCGGGAGCTTGTGTGGCTTGCTGCGTTGAGGACAACGAACAGAACTCCTAGTGGTAGAGCTTGAGTTCCTTCCAGTCTGCCTGATACGGCCACTTTCTGCCACGGCATAAATAGATGGGCCGCCGCTCATAGGGCATCGAGTAAGGATTATCCATGCGGTCGGCGATCTCGCAGGAAGCGTAATATTTGCTCATCTGCTCCGGCGTTGCGTCTTCGATGATGATCATTTCCTGGCCGGTATAGCCGCGCGGGCCCCATATCCAGTAGTTCTGGTGCCCGCTGATTGCCTGCGGCAGCCCGTACTTTTGCCCGAGGACATCGATGGCTCCGGCCTCGCCATAGTTCTGCGCGAAGATGCCGGTAACAGCCTTTTCCTGTGGCGGAAGTGCGTTATAGATGCGGGCGGTCTTCTCGGCCAGTTCCTGCCAGCCGAAGCGGTCAGCATAAAACTGCGGCAGCAACGGCTTGTCTTTTTCCACCTCTGAATCCTGCGAGACGTAATGCAGCTTTTTAGCGTAGGCAAGCCATTGCTGCGGCGGAAGAACAGGAACAGAGAAGGGGAAGAAGGCAACCAGGCCAATCACCACGATGACGGCGTAGAACCCGATCAATGCATTTTTCCAGAGGGTTTGGTGGGCCCGGCCAAACCATGCCACCGCTCCGGCAGCAAAGAAAACAGGATAAGCCGGAGCAAGATAGTAATCTTTGGCGTGCAGCGCTATCATCAGCGCGAGAAAAAGAAAGTAGAAGATGCCGAAGAAACGCAGTCCGCGCGCCGCCTTCGCAAACAGAAACCACAGCACGCCCGTGCCCCACAGCAGAACACTGTGCGGCGTAAGCATATTGATCTGCGCCCATATAAATGGCAGCGGAGGAAGCTCTACATCTTTTCCTGTGGCTTTAACTCTTCGCAGCCACTCAAGCGTAGGGAAGTGGTAATGCACCTGCCATAGAAAATTGGGCAGCGCGACAACGACCATCAGTAAAACAGAAACCGTGAACCAGCGGCTGGCAAGAATACGTCGCTGCGGAGTAAGCAGCAGCGCAACCAGCAATGCGATCAGGAAGAAGACGATGGAATCCTTGTTCTCGAAAGCCAGCCCTGCGCTGAGGCCGAGGACAACCCACCAATTGCGAATCTCTTTCTCGGATTCGGACTGCACGATGCGAATCAGCGCAAGCGCAATCAGCATCCAGAAGACCGGATCGAAAGAGTTCATGGACAGATAGCTGTCGATGCCGAGATACACACCGCCTGCGATCACCGCCAGCATGGCCAGCGCTGCGGCTCTACGTCCACCGCCCAGCGCCCAGACCAATACGCCGGTAACAAAGACCTTTGCCGCTCCGGCAATACCGGAGATCAGTCGCAGTGACCACATCCGATCATGGCCAAAGAGCATGTCGCTCAATCGAGCCTGTAACGCGACAAGCGGCGGCTGATCGACATATCCGAAGGCAAGATGGCGTCCACAGACCAGGTAATACATCTCGTCGCGAAAGATGCCATAGCCGGCATGCTGCGCCAGGATATTGCCGATGATCTGGATTGCGAGCTTGAGCGCCGCGAATAGAAGCGCAAGCCAGAGAATTGAGCGCAGATGAGCGCGTTTTACAGCCTGCTGCAAAATGCTGGACGGGGTTGTCATCGTGTCTGTCTTTTTACTACGAAAGAGCAGAGAGGAAGTTCAAAGATTATTCAGAATGGAAAAAGCCGCTGGATGAAAATGAGCATGAATCTGCTCTGCTGTTTTGCGGGGTACGACCGCGGTCAATGCTTCCAGATCGGCGTTCTGCACGCTGCGCAGGCTTCCGAAATGCTCCAGCAGGCGGGTACGGGTACGCGCTCCGACACCGGGAATCACCAACAACTCTGAATCGCGGTCACGCATTTCGCGGCGCTTGCGGTGGTAGCTGATGGCAAAGCGGTGCGACTCGTCGCGGATGCGCTGGATCAGATGCAGCACGGGCGAGCGGCGGTCGAGGACGATAGGATCGTCTTCCTGCCCATAGAGATAGATAATCTCTTCGCGCTTGGCGATAGAAGCCAGTGGCTGGCTGGTCAGGCCCAGTTCTTCCAGAGCAGAAGCAGCGGCATGCAACTGGCCGAGGCCGCCGTCAATCAGGACCAGGTTGGGCATCTGCTTGTTTTCCTCGGCAATGCGCCTGTACCGGCGCGTGACCACTTCGCGCATCGCGGCGAAATCGTCGACGCCTTCTACGGTTTTGATCTGGAATTTGCGATAATCCGATTTTTTCATCGCGCCGTTTTCCCAGACTACGAGCGAAGCCACGGTCTCCGCCCCTTGAATGTGTGAGATGTCGAAGCACTCGATGCGCTTTGGCAACTCCGGCAGGACGAGGATGTCCTGCAGCGTTTCCTGAATGGCCTTCTGACTCGGCTGCATGACTCGGAAACGCTGGTCGAAGCTCTGCTTTGCGTTCTGGCCGGCAAGATCAACGAGGGAGCGCTTCTCGCCGCGCTGCGGGACGGCAATTTCGATCCGGTGATGAGTTTGCTCTGTTAACAGATCAGCGAGCGTGACGCGGTCCGCAAAGTCTACCGGCACAAAAATGTTGCGCGGAACATATTGCTGGTCAATATAAAGCTGCTTCAGCAGAGCAGAGAAGAATGCGCCTGCCTCAAAGGCCGCAGGTTCATTCGATGATGCGGTTTCGCCCTCTGATTCCAACAATTCCGGCAGCTCTTCCCAGAAGAATTCGCGGCGGTCGACGATCTTTCCGCCGCGCATATGAAAGAGATTCACCGCAATCATGCCGTTCTCAAAGTGATAGCCGAAGACATCAGCATCATCGTTCTCGGTCGAAGCAATGCGCTGCTTTTCCTGTAAGTCGGAAACGGTGCGCAGCAGATCGCGATACCGCGCTGCCAGTTCAAACTGCTCATTAGTCGCCGCGGTCTGCATGCGCTCTTCGAGCGATTTGCCCAGTTCCGCAGTGCGGCCTTCAAGGAACATCTGCGTATCGCGTACTGCTTCGCGATATGTCTCCGGGGTTGTCAAGCCTTCAACGCAGGGACCGAGACAACGTTTGATGTAGTACTGCAGACACGGACGCGGATGGTAACGCGAAAGATCTACTTTGCAGCTTGGAATCAGAAAACTGCGGTGAATCAGATCAACGATGCGATGGGCAAGATTCCCGGGAAAATACGGGCCATAATAAGCGCTGCCGTCTTTACGCAGGCGCCGCGTGACAAAGACTTTCGGATAGCGGTCCGCGACCGTGAGCTTGACGTAAGGGTAGGTCTTGTCGTCACGCAGCAGGATGTTGAAACGCGGCTTGCGCTGCTTGATGAGGTTGTTCTCAAGCGCCAGCGCTTCATGTTCGTTGTCAACCAGGATGTAATCCAGATCGACCGCTTCGCGCATGAGCGAGCCGGTTTTGGCATTGGCCTGAGAAGCTTCCAGCAGATACGACCGTACCCGTGACCGCAGATTCTTGGCTTTGCCAACATAAATCACCTCACCGTCGGCATTCTTGTACAGATACACGCCGGGCCGGAGGGGTAAAGTACGGATTTTCTCTTGTAAATCCATGAAAACTGCTTTCTTCCAGTTTACTGTTTCTTCGCCGGCGCATGCCCCTGAATTGCATGAACCAAGTAAAAGCTACCTACTCTTGAATCCTGATAAATAGGAACGTTACAAGCGTGTAAATAGCTCAATCGAAGCGGTTTGAGAGTCTATAGGCGATTTGGCAACGGGCTTGCACGGTTATTCATCGTACGAGGGAATGGCTTGTCTCCCTCAGGCCCAGAAATCTGCTGTTTAAACAGAAATGGAGTGAAAGTGATGACTCATATTGGCAGAACGGCGTTGCAAACAGCTTCAGCGATCTCCGCGCTGTCCCTGCTCTTGGCTACAGGATGCTCAACCAAGAATTATGTGCGCAGCCAGACGACTCCCGTGATTCAGAAGACGAATGAGCTTGACGACGCGACGGCGACGAACAATCGCAATCTGCATGACGTAGACCAGCGCGCGCAGGCGGGAATTCAGCAGGCGCAGAACAGCGCCAACCAGGCCAATCAGGCGGCCCAGAACGCCGGGACCGCTGCTTCCCAGGCAAACCAGTCAGCGCAGGAAGCGGTGAATCGCGTCGATTCACTGGCCAGTGTTGTCGGCAATCTCGATAACTACAAACAGGTAGCGGATGCCACCGTAAACTTCGGCTTTGACAAGGCTGATCTGACTCGCTCGGACAAGCAAAAGCTGGATGAATTTGCTTCGCAGCTGAACTCACAGAAGAGCTACATTCTTGCGATTACCGGCGGAACAGATTCCACCGGACCGGCAGATTACAACTACGATCTGAGCCAGCGCCGCGCGCAGGCAGTTGTCCAGTATCTGGCTTCAAAATACAACGTGCCGCCGCATCGGTTTTATCTGATCGGAATAGGCAAAGACCAGGCTGTAGCTTCCAATAGTTCGGCATCCGGCCGCGCCAAGAACCGCCGCGTGGAAATCCAGATGCTCACGAATATGAGCCAGAATGGAAATCCAACAACAGCACAGAACTCAGGAACGGTGAAGCTGCCGCAGGAGGGGCAGGTTAATACTCCACAGCAGTAGATTTGCCATTAGTAAACTCAAAACCGCGAATGGATTAACGTCCATTCGCGGTTTTGTTTAGAGCAAAAAAAGGTGCTGGCTAGAGTGCCAGTTGCCGCACGTGCGCGGCGCGAACATCGTTTGCAGTGTAAAGCGCAAAGAACGGAGCGCCCTGCGCGGCAGCTTCCACCGCGGGCCGCCCTTTGGCTTCCTCCCGCTCTACCAGGCAGGCTACGGCAATTATTTTCATACCCGCATCGCGCGCAGCTTCAATGGCTGTGATCGTAGATGCACCAGTAGTGCACACGTCATCTACAATCAACACCGGCGCGTCTTTCTCGAAAAAGCCTTCGATGCGGCGGCCTGTGCCGTGTGTCTTTTCCGCTTTGCGGACGAGGAATCCGTGAATAAGCGGCGCTCCGTGATGCTCCTGCGCATACCAGGCGCTCGCCGTAGCTACGTTCGAGACGATCGGGTCTGCGCCCAGCGTGAGTCCGCCTACTGCTGCCGGCTTGATCTTCTGCTCGCGGAGAAGCTCGAGGATGGCAAGCCCAGTCAGCCGCCCGCCTTCAGCATGCAGTGTAGTTGTGCGGCAATCGATGTAGTAGTCACTTTTTGCGCCGGAGGACAGGGTGAAATCCCCGAGCTTGAAGGAAACGCGGGAGAGCAGATGCAGCAATGTGTCGCGATAATTAGTAGCCATCAGAAAGATTGTAGACTGCTTTCAAGTCCGCGATTTGAGGATCTGGGGGGACCTTATCGAGGATGAAAAATCATCCGCTCAGCCGTTCCAGATGCTGAAAACCGCCGGTCTGCAGCAGCAGTCCAGTGAAGAGCATGAGATTGTAAGCAGCGTGCACCACCGTGCTCGCGGCCACGGAGCGGAGGCGCAGTCTAACAATACAGAGCGCCACGCTGACCACTCCAATCAACAGAATCGGCGCCCAGGCATGCGAAACCTGAGTCGCATGCAGCAGGGCAAAGGGAATCGTCGTCAGCACAATCGAAATGGGAATCGTAGCCCAGGAGAGCGCTTCAGCTGACAGAATTTCGCGGCGCATCAGCCAGCGCAGCGCGTGAATCAGCCCCGGCAGAAGGAAGCCGCGGAAGGCCAGCTCTTCGAGCAGAGGAGCGCAGCTGATACCGAAGATGAACATCATCCATGCGCCGAGTTGCGACCCCATGATGTCCTGCATGATAGGCGGATCTTTCGGCATGGGAAGATAATTTCCCAGCAAAGTGATGCCTACGCCTAATCCCAGGCCGAGAGCGAGCAGCCAGAGAAAGCGATCGCGGACGGCATCCGCATTCCAATGAATGCCCTCAAGAAAAGGCTGATGCCAGAGAACAGAAAAGACGGCACCGGCGGCCAGAAGCGTCAGTAGATACGTGATTGCCTGGGCCGAGATTGCGAGCCGCGCGTCTGTGCCCATGAGACTGAAAATCGCCTGATAGCTCTTGTTTCCGAAGAGGTGCAACTGCTTTGCCAAGAAAAGACTTAGCGCCTCTCCGATAAAAAGCATCGGCAATGCCAGCAGGAAGAAGAGAACGGCGTGGCTGAGGTGCGGCAAGTCGTCTGCCGATGGCTGGAACTCTTCCTGCGGAAGATATTCAGGCCCACTATTTTCGACCGGTGGTTGCACGGGCGTCAGAGAGACGGGATCGAGCGTCACTGAATCGTCTCCTTCTTCGCCGGTTTGCGCCTTTTTGGAGAGCTGCCGTTGCCGCTGGGACTCAACTCCAGCACCGCCGGATGTTCCGTATAGTAGCGCCTCAGAAATTCTCCAGTATACGAGCCACTGATGCGCGAGACACGCTCCGGAGGACCTTCTGCAACGATCTGCCCGCCGTCTTCGCCGCCTTCAGGTCCGAGATCAATAATCCAGTCTGCATTGCGAATCACATCCAGATTGTGCTCGATGATCACAATCGTATTGCCGAGATCAGTCAGGCGGTGCAACACTTCCAGCAGCTTGCGCACGTCATCGAAATGCAGGCCGGTCGTAGGCTCGTCGAGCAGGTACAGAGTGCGGCCTGTTTGCCGTTTAGATAACTCACGCGCAAGCTTCATGCGCTGCGCTTCGCCACCGCTCAGCGTGGTAGCTGCCTGTCCCAGATGGATATAGCCAAGTCCCACATCGACCAGCGTTTGCAGCTTCTGCCGAACCTGCGGAATATCAGCCAAAACAGGCAATGCGTCTTCAATGGCCAGATCGAGCACGTCGGCAATCGAGTATCCGTTGAACTTTACTGCTAGTGTCTCCTGGTTGTAACGGCGACCGTTACATACTTCGCACTGCACATAAACGTCGGGCAGGAAGTTCATTTCGATACGGCGCTGACCCTCACCCTGGCAGGCTTCGCAGCGTCCGCCAGCGACATTGAAGGAGAAGCGTCCGGCCTTGTAGCCGCGCTCGCGTGAGTCAGGCAACATGGCGAAGAGGTCACGAATTCCCGAGAAGACGCCTGTATAGGTCGCCGGATTTGAGCGCGGTGTGCGCCCAATCGGCGATTGGTCAATGCGAATGACCTTATCGATATTTTCGAAACCAATGACGCGGCTATGCTCGCCAGGCTCTTCGCGCGAACCGTAGAGCTGTTTCGCCAGTGCACGATAGAGAATGTCATTGACCAGCGTGCTTTTGCCGGAACCAGAGACGCCCGTCACGACCGTCATCACGCCCAGTGGAAACTTCGCCGTAATGTTGCGAAGATTGTGGCTGCGCGCGCCCTCCACCGCTACCCATTTGCCGTTCACATCGCGCGGCTGGAAACGGTGCAGGATCTTCACTTCCCCGGCAAGATAGCGTCCGGTCAGCGAAGCAGGAACGCGCATAATGTCCTGCGGAGTGCCTTCAGCTACGACATTGCCGCCAAGCTTGCCGGCGCCGGGTCCCAGATCGAGCACGTAATCGGCGTGACGAATCGTGTCTTCGTCATGTTCGACAACTAGAATCGTGTTACCCAGATTCCGCAATGATTGCAGCGCATTGATCAGACGCTGATTATCGCGTTGATGCAGGCCAATGGAAGGCTCATCCAGCACGTAGAGAACACCGCGCAAACGAGAGCCGATCTGCGTAGCAAGGCGAATGCGCTGGCCTTCGCCGCCGGAGAGAGTCGCAGCGCTGCGGTTCAGCGAAAGATAGCCGAGGCCGACAGCGTTCAAAAACTCCAAACGCTCGACGACTTCGCGTCGCAGGCGTTCCGCAATCAGGGCCTCACGCTCAGAGAATTGCAGATCCCGCGCCGTATCCACAGCGCGGCGCAGCGCCAGAGCGGTGAAATCAGCAATTGAGAGCCCGCCAACTTTCACCGCCAGCGATTCAGGCCGCAGACGCTTACCTTTGCACACCGGGCAGGTCGAGGCTGACATGTAATTGAGCATCCACTCGCGGTAGGCATCGGATTTCGATTCCTCAACAGCATCGCGCAGATACGCAAGAATGCCGTGAAAACCTGTCCGCGGCGCTTCGCCCTTGCCCGGGCCATAGAGCAGGATCTCCTGCTGCTTCTGTGGGAGCTGCTCGAAGGGCTTCTTAAGGTCAATCTTGTAGCGCTGCGCGGCAAGATGAATCAGTTTCAGCAGATACTGCGAAGCCGAGCCGGGGCCAAGAGCTCCATCCAGCAGCGGCTTCGACCAGTCGGTAATGATCTTCGCCGGATCAAAATCGTAAATGCTGCCCAGCCCGTGACACTCAGGACAGGCACCATAGGTGCTGTTGAAGGAAAAACTCCGCGGCTCAAGCTTCGGCACATCGAGACCGCAGTCGGGGCAGGCCATCGAAGACGAGTACAGCTGCTCGCTGCCGCCGGAGACAGCAATCAGCACCAGCCCATTCGCCATCTGCAGGGCACGCGCAACAGCTTCCTGAAGCCGCTTCTCTACGCCCGACTTGAGGACAACACGATCAATAACGGCTTCAATCGTGTGGTTCTTGCGCTTTTCCAGATTGATGGATTCAGCCAGATCGCGCAGCTCGCCATCAATGCGCGCGCGAAAACCCTGCTCGTCCAGTTCGTCCAGCAGGTCCTTGAATTCGCCCTTGCGTCCACGCACAATTGGCGCGTAAATCGTCACGCGCTCACCCGGAGCAAGCGACAGGATGCGTTCCACGATCTGTTCATGCGTCTGGCGCGAGATGGGCCGTCCACAATTCGGACAGTGCGGCACGCCGACTGAGGCATAAAGCAGCCGCAGGTAGTCGTAGATTTCCGTAATCGTTCCGACGGTAGAACGCGGACTGCGGCTCGTGGTCTTCTGCTCAATAGAAATGGCCGGGCTGAGCCCCTCGATGGAATCCACATCGGGCCGCTCAATCTGATCTAAGAATTGCCGCGCATATGCCGATAAGGTTTCCACGTAGCGGCGTTGGCCCTCAGCGTAGATGGTGTCAAAGGCGAGCGAGGACTTGCCGGAGCCGGAGAGGCCGGTAACGACAGTCAGCGTGTTGCGCGGAATCTGAACGCTGATGTCGCGCAGATTATGCTGGCGCGCGCCGCGTACCGTGATGTGCGTGATCGACATGCGGGATGAAAATTTGAAGAAAACCTGCAGGTGCGGAGAGCAGCCGCTCTTGCAAATGCGTTGTCAGCCGTTCAAAATCGGAACAACGATCCTACAGGTATCTTAGTTGGCAACAGAAAACATGGTCAATCCAGGCTTGTTTTCTGCGAGAATGAGCATCGTACTAAATGCGCAGGCGAAAGCATGTGCGGGCAATCCCCCGATAATAGAAACAAAGTGATTGCCGGAAAGAAATCAGGATGCAGGACGCATTGAATCTGGGGATGTTAATCTGCGCGGCGGTTGCTGCGCTCGCATTTGGAGTTTTGGCGGCCTATGGAATCTGCCGCGCAGCCTTCGCGGCATTGAAAATTCATGCTCGCGCATATGCGGCCCCTGCGCCGCAAACCAAGCCGGAGATCGCTCGGCTGTAGCGCCACATTCTTTGAAAAACAAGAAAGCCGCCGGCAATGGCGGCTTTTCTATTGTGGATTAGCCTGTTGTTGCTGCTGCAACTGCTGCTGGCGCATCTGTTGCAGTTCCTGCAGCATCTGTTGCGGCGTCTTTACCTGAGGCTGGGCGGGGTTCTCAGGAGGAACCGGTTCCGGCGGCTGAACCGTCTCAGGCGGAACAGGCTCAGGCCGCGGAGGCATCTGGTTGTCCTGTTCATCCTGTTCCTGATTCGAATCGTCGTCGCCGTTGTTCGTCTGGGTGGCAGCTGGCATCTGGCGATTAGGGCCAGTGCTGACGCCGCCTGTCCGCGGAGTGAGTGTCAGCTGACGGGGAGCGCCATTATCAAGCGCGCCGACCATCATCACGTTATAACCCAGGCCATCCAGCAGCGCTGATAACACTTCACGAGGCGCAGCTGGTCCGTAATTGCCGAAGATGCGCGGGTCACGCGAAAGGCCGTCGACGGTCATACCCGTTTTGGCGGAAATGTTATGGAGAATATCTGCAAGCCCCGAGTTGTCTGCCTTTACCGAAAGCTTGCCGCCACTTAGTTGCACCTGAGCAGGCTTGGCCGGTTGGTCGAGCAGCGAAGTGTTTTGCGGGATAGCAGGAGCAGGAGTTGCTTGCTGTGGAATGCCGGCAGTTGGCTTTGTTCCAGCGGCATTTTTCTGTTGCAATCGCGCATGGGAGGGCTGGGAGGCGGGTGCATTTTGCCCCTGCAATGCAGCTCCGGAAAAAATAATCAGAAGAACGAACCCGGTTTGTGCCCTTAACCGCATCAAAGAACCTTAGCGCACGGGCGCAGGGATCTTCCTGCGTTTGTGCATCTATGTACTAGACTAGCAGTGGTTTGGATTTGCTCGTCAAATTTATTGATCGTATGAATCTTTCGCGCTCTTTACCTTTGTTTCTTGCGCTGTCATCTACTCTTGCGGCCCACGCGGTCACCTGCACTACGCAATCCCAAATGACCGAGGCACAGCGGGGTGTATACGTTAACGCGGTCCAGTCATTGGCCTCTGAGATTCAGTCCGGCAATGTTGCGGCAGTAAAGGCGAATACCATTCCCAGCGTCGCGGCCCAGTTTGACGCCATTGCTTCTACCATTCAGTCGGTATCACCCACGATTCAGGGTGCAGCCCTGACGATCCAGTCTATTTACAGCCTGCGGGCCACGGACCTCAAAGCGCCGCAGGACACGCAGTTTTTCTGCAGCGTTCCCGGATCGCAGTTGCTGGTCACGATTTCCATCCCGCAGCTTCCTCCCGGGGATTACGCGCTCGCCATCACGCACGCAACGGGTGGAAAAGAGCCGCAGCAGATTTCCATGATCCTCGAGAACAATCCGCAGGGAACCACGCAATGGAAGCTCGGTGGTCTTTTTGTGCGTCCGCTCGCCACTGCCGGACATGATGGCGTCTGGTACTGGGCACAGGCGCGCGCCTACGCCAAAAAACAGCAGAACTGGAATGCCTATTTCTATTACCAGACCGCGGCATATCTGCTTACTCCGGTAGATTTCATCTCCAGCCCAAATCTTGAAAAACTGCAGAAAGAAATGAGCAGCGTTCGTCCGCAGGGCCTTCCGGATGCGCAGCCCATGAAGCTTGATGTGGGCGGGCAAACGATCGATATCACGAATCTCCACACGGATGGGACGCTGGGCGGATTCGATCTGGTCGTGAACTACAACACCAGCGATACTTCTGATCCCGTGGCCACTCGCAGCCGCAATGTGGCCGTGATGAAGGCGTTGCTGACGCAGCATCCGGAATTGCGCGAAGGATTTCACGGGCTTTGGGTATATGCCGATGCTCAGAACCAGCGGCCCTTTGCTATTGAGCTGCCTATGAATCAAATCCAGTAAGATTCAAGTACTCCCCGTCACTCAACGTAAGAAGGAAAGAAGTTCAATCGAGATGGCAAATGTGATGGAGAAAACTCTTTCGCAGGTGATTGCGCAGCGACGCGCGACGCCCAGCTTTGATGGTTCCACTCTGCCGGATGAAGACCTGAAGAGGATTCTCGAAGCCGGGTTGCAGGCCCCCAGCGGCTACAACATGCAGCCCTGGCGCTTTATCGTGGTTCGTTCCGAGGAGCAGAAGCGCCGCCTCCGCGCCGCCAGCTTTAACCAGGCCAAAGTGGAAGAGGCATCAGTCGTCATCGTGGCTTGCGGAGACGCTGACGGCTGGCGTAACGGCGATCTGGAAGAGATGCTGCGGCTGGGGCGTGAAGGCGGCATGCCGGAAAATTACGCGGAGCAAGCCAAGATCAATATTCCCAACTATCTTTCCAACCATCCGAATTTTCCCATGTGGCTCAACCGCCACGTCATGATTGCCTTTACTACCATGATGCTGATGGCCGAAGTCCTCGGCTACGATACGGCGCCCATGGAAGGCTTCGAGCAGGAAAAAGTACGCGAGGTGCTGAAGCTGCCGCTCAGCTACCACGTCGTCGCGCTGCTCGGCATTGGCCACCTAAAAGGCAGCGACAAATTCAACGGCGGACGCTTCAGCATGGCCCGGACCGTTTTCGACGAGGAATACGGACGGCCCTTGAAGATTTAAGGGTGATCACATGGAAGTCACGCCTATCCTAAATGTGTCTGCATCCTGGCGTACTTAGCATCTTAGCGGTAGATTTTTTCGTTCTAAGCCCTGTACCCTGAGCCCCTGCTGGGCCGCTAAGTAATTGAAATACTTAGAGAGTGGAGGGGAGAGAGTAGACTCGATTCTGATGCGGCGCGAATACCCGGAGGCTCCAATCATTGGTGTCGGAGCCATCATTATTCAAGGCAATCAAGTGCTTCTTATCAAGCGCGGTCAGGAACCGCTCAAAGGCGAATGGTCTCTGCCCGGAGGAGCGCTCGAACTCGGAGAAACATTAGAGCACGGAATCCGGCGCGAAGTGTTGGAAGAGACTGGTCTGGAAATCGAGCCAATTGAAATCATCGAGGTATTCGACCGCATTGTCCGCGATGAAGCAGGCACAGTGCGCTTCCACTACGTTCTTATCGATTACCTCTGCCGGGTGACCGGAGGAGCATTATGCTGCGCTTCCGATGCCGCAGCCGGCCATTGGCTGCGCCGCGAGGAATTGAACGCGCACAGCAAATACAAGGTGGCGCCATTCACAGCCGCCGTCATTGAAAAAGCATTTCATAAGCTAGCTTAGAAAGCTCAAAGAAAGTCAGAGTAAATCGAGGAAAACAGGCCTCGCCTTCGTGAATCTTCAACCGATAAGAAGGGAAACAGAGCTCATCACAGAGGGCGAGTACTGAATGAAGCGTGTGCTGGTTGTAGATAGCGATCCCGGGGTCTGTCAGGCAATTCACAAAACATTGTCAGTAATTTCAACCGGCGTCTCTTTCGCATTCGACGCCATCACGGCCATCAGCGAAGCGCGAAGGCATAATCCGGATCTCATCATCGTTGATCTGAGCCTGCCTGCAGGTAGCGGGCTGCTGGTGGTAGAACGATTGCGCCTGTTGTCTGCATTTATGAAAACTCCGATCATCGTAATGGCAGAGCGCGGAGCGCGCCTCGAGGCCGAGCATGTTTTTGCGGCTGGCGCGAACGCTTTTCTGCCAAAGCCGCTGAATCCCAATCTGCTGCTGCAGTATGTTGGACGATTGCTTGCGACTGAGGAACGCCAGACGATCTGGCGCGATGTTGTCCATTCGCTAACCAGATGAATCCGGCGCTTCTAGGATTCGCCTTTCCAGACGTAAGCTCCAGGCTGCGGCAGGCCGAGGTGGGCCAGCACGCGCGCCGCGAACTGTTTTGCCATCTCCGTTGAGTCCGTCGGATGGTTGTAGAGCGTTGGAATGATGGGAAAGATGGTCGCTCCGGCATCTGCCGCCAGCGTCATGTTGCGCAGATGAATCTTATTGAACGGCGTCTCGCGCACGCACAAAATAAGAGGCCGCCGCTCCTTTATGCAGACATCGGCAGCGCGCTCAATCAGATTTTGCGCCAGCCCATTGGCAATCCCGCCTAGCGTTCCCATGCTGCACGGCATTACGATCATGCCTGCCGACGGATAGCTGCCGCTGGCGATCGACGCGCCGATGTCAGTTTCAGAATGTTGCTGAATTTTTGCTGATGGATGCCCAAGCAGCTTTTCAACCAGATTGTTGCGCCCACTGAATCGCAGCTCCTCGGCAAGAACACGCAAGGCATTTTCTGAAGCCACAAAATGCACGTGCGAAACGCGCGGATCGACATGCAGCGCCTGCAGGAGATGCTGGCCAAAGACAGCCCCGCTGGCTCCTGTCATGGCTACGGTGAGATTCAGTGCTTCGCGCGTCATCGTGCTCCTGTTGTTGTCTGATTCATTGTGCATTTGCCGGACGGGGTTTGGTCCACATCCTGCGTATGAATTTAGCCAGCAAGCGGACAGTGATTACCGCCAGAAGCAGAAATGCGCAGGCAACACCGGCAGCGATCAGCGGGTGCTTCGTCGCCAGCCATGTCACGCCGACTGCCAGAACATCTTCGCCGGTGCTGAGCGCAATATTCGAAAACGGCTCCGGGCTGGGCGTAACGGCAGCGCGCACCGCGGTCTTCGAGCCATGTGCCACAATGGCAATGCCTGCGCCTGCGACAGCAGCGAGAATCTGCATCTCCGGCGATAACTGTTCGCTAGCGTGATAGGCCAGCAGCGCCGCTACCGGAACGCGAACGAAAGTATGCAGCGCATTCCAGACCATATCGAATGCCGGAATTTTGTCGGCCACAAACTCAATGGCAAACATGCCTCCGCTGACCCCGATCACCCACCAGTGAGACAGCATGTCCAGGCCAACCGGTAGAACAATCCAGTGCGCGCGCGCCAAAAGCCCCAGCGTCAGCAGCGTGGCGTAGACATTCAGGCCCGCGGCAAAGCTGGCGGCAATCACAAGCGCGGCAATCGTAGTGGGCGTGAATGCGTCCATGATGATTTCTAGTGCTGGCAGCTTGCCGGATGCTGCTGCCCGTTTACTACAACCCATCCATTATCTGCGCCGCGATGCGTCGAGCAATGAACATCGTGGATGCCGGCAACGAAGCGGCCTTTAGATGGAAAGAATGCCTGGCCATATGCATAGACCTGGGCATTGACTGGAGCAGTTACGACGCCATCAAGATCGTCGTTCGTAACTACTTCCACCAGGCGCGTGCTGCTGTCAGGAAAAGTCACACGAAGCGGAAGTATCTGATGGCTGCCGTGCGGTCCTCCACTTTGCGTACGCGAAGGGCTTACCGTTATGCCGCACACCATCACATTATCCACCGCGCTCTTATCGCCTGCGTTGAGTAATCCGCCCAGCTTCTGGTTTACCTGCGGCGTACAGCTCTGCGGCACAGGAACATTGATCTGCGCCCATGCTGAATATGAGATCAAGACCATGAGCAGAGCAACAGCGCGTAAGTCCATAGCGTCTCCAATATTTCAAAGCCGAGAGCATGGTAGCAGAGTCAACGAATACCTATTCCTTCAAAACGCGATCAAAAATCGCATTCACATTCTGCAGATAGCGGCTCAGGTCAAAGACACGCTCCAGCTTCTGCGGATTGAGACTCGAAGTGATCTCCGGATCAGTCTTGACGAGATCGCGGAAGACCAGATCCTCTTTCCACGCGCGCATCGCATGCCCCTGAACCAGACGGTAGGCGTCCTCACGCAGCATGCCTGCTTCGGCAAGATCGAGCAGCAGCTGGCCACTGAAGATCAAACCGCCGGTGCTCTCAAGGTTTTTGAGCATTCGCTGCGGATAAACAAGCAGTTTTTCAATGAGATTTGTAGTCTTCGCCAGCAGATAGTCCGTCAGGATAGTCGAATCCGGCAAGATAATGCGCTCCACCGAGGAGTGCGAAATGTCCCGCTCATGCCAGAGCGCGACATTCTCATATGCCGCCTGAGCGTTGGCGCGGACAATACGCGCCAGGCCGCTGATCTGCTCCGTCGTAATCGGGTTCCGCTTATGCGGCATGGCCGAAGAGCCCTTTTGCTTTTCAGAGAAATACTCTTCCGCTTCGCGTACTTCCGTTCGCTGCAGATGACGGATCTCGACAGCAATTTTATCCAATGTCGCCGTAATGATCGCGAGCGTGGAAATGTAGTGCGCATGCCGGTCGCGCTGAATCACCTGCGTTGCAACCGGAGCCGGTTTTAATCCCAGCTTCTCGCAGATTCGTTCTTCATGCTTCGGGCTGAGATGCCCGAATGTGCCTACTGCTCCGGAAAGCTTGCCGATGCGAATCTGTTCAGCAGCCGCATCAAAGCGTTCCAGATTGCGGCGCATCTCCGCATACCAGTTCAGCAGTTTCAATCCAAAGGTCGTCGGCTCGGCGTGAATGCCGTGTGTGCGCCCGATGGTTGGTGTGTGCTTGAACTCCAGCGCGCGCTTTTTAAGAATCTCAATCAGGGCAAGCAGGTCTTCGCGAATCAAAGCCGATGCAGCCTTAATCTGCAGTGCCTGCGCGGTATCGACTATATCATTCGATGTAAGCCCATAATGCAGCCAGCGCGATTCCTGGCCGATCTTTTCCGCGACTGCGGTCGTAAAGGCGATAACGTCGTGTTTTACCTCGGCTTCAATTTCCTGAATGCGCGCTACGCTGAAGTCTCCACGCTCACGAATGGCTTTGGCCGCTTCCACGGGAACGATCCCGTCTTCGGCCAGCGTTTCGCTGGCGGCAGTTTCCACCACAAGCCAGGTGCGGTATTTATTTTCATCACTCCAGATCTGGCCCATCTGCGGGCGCGTGTAGCGGGCAATCAACGAAGCACTCTCCTTAGAAATAAGCTGTACTATGAACTTCTCATTCTATCGTTTACGCATCCCATTACCGGATATTCGGTATCAGTAAAAAGATTGGAAGGGAATTGAATGGAAGATATTGTCACGATTGCCAGTTTTACCGAACCGCTAGAGGCGGAGATGGCCAGGCTTCGCCTGGAATCCGCCGGAATTGAGACCTTTCTCTCCGGAGAAAACGCCCGCATCCTCGAGCCCGGTCTTGGGCCGTTGCAACTGCAGGTGCGCTCATCGGATGAGGGCGACGCCCGCGCCATTCTTGCCGATCCCGGAGCGGGATCAGCGCCGGAGCCCTCTACAGAACCAGATATATCGTGACACGATATAATCATGGTACGATATATGTATGGGCATCGTACCCGGAGCCATCGTAAGCCAAAGCAGAACAACGCCTGCGCGTACCCGTAGTTCTGTCCAAAATGTCATGAGCAACGGTGTTGGCATTAATGTTGAGCAATTCCGCAAGCTGGCCGAATTCCGTTTTCAATTGCGCAAATTCCTCCAGTTCAGCCACGCCGTCGCGGAACATTGCGGCCTTCGCCATCAGCAGTATCAGCTGCTGCAATGCGTCTACGGCATGCCGCCTGAGCTTGATCCCACCATTGCCAATGTTGCAGCGCGTATGCTGCTCAAGCACAACAGCGCCGTGGAGCTGGTGGACCGCACGATTGAGCAGGGCTTGCTGCGCCGGTGCCCGGATCCAACTGATCATCGCCGCATTCTGCTCCGAGTAACAACCCAGGGCGAGCGCATTCTGGCTTCACTTGCTGACTACCACATGCAGGAACTCGAACAGGCAGGCCCCGAGTTAATTCGTTCTTTACGACGCGTTTTAAATATCAAGCCCTCATCAGGAAAGCCGGGGACTACAGAACAATGAGCAAAGGCTCACATTCCGGGCATACGAATCCGGAACTCTATTCGCATCTGCGAGATTTTCATGCCGATCCGCGCATGCTGCTGCTCAGCGGACTGGCGCTGATCATTGGAGCGTCAGGCGCGGCGCTTGCTTATTTCCTGCTGCACCTCATATATGCAGCCACTAATATCTTTTATTTTCATCGGCTGAGCTGGCAGTTCGTTTCACCTGCGGCGAATACGCTACATTGGCTGGCTGTTTTCGTTCCGATTGTAGGCGGGCTCATCATCGGCGTCATGGCGCGTTTTGGAACCGATAAGATTCGCGGACATGGCATTCCCGAAGCGCTCGAAGCCATTCTGATGAATGGGGCTAAGGTTGATGGGAAGGTAGCCATCTACAAGCCGCTTTCGGCAGCTATCGCCATCGGCTCTGGCGGTCCGTTCGGCGCTGAAGGCCCGATCATTATGACGGCGGGTTCGGTCGGCTCGCTCTTCGCGCAGCTCTTCAAGCTGAGCGATGCAGAACGCACTACACTCCTCGTTGCAGGCGCCGCCGCCGGCATGACCGGCGTCTTCTCGACTCCACTGGCTGCAGTGCTGCTGGCCGTCGAGTTGCTACTATTTGAGTGGCGCCCGCGGAGCCTGGTTCCTGTTGCCATTGCGGCGACCACTGCCGGTGTTCTTCGCAAACATCTGCTTGGTAATGCTCCGCTCTTTCCTATGCCCCAAATCGCGCCTGTCATTGAAGCGCGGACCCTGTTGGCAGCGCTTGTGCTCGGAGTCATCGCCGGCTTTGCCGCTCTCCTGTTGAGCAAGGCAGTTTATGCCAGCGAAGATCTTTTTGAAGAGCGCCTACCCATTCACTGGATGTGGTGGCCTGCAATCGGCGGAGTGGTCGTCGGCATCGGCGGCTTGATCTTTCCGCGCGCGCTGGGCACCGGATACGATGTAATCGCTTCGCTGGTTGGCGGCAATACTACGTGGCAACTGCTTGCCGGAGTGCTCATCATCAAGAGCATAATCTGGGCGTTTTCACTTGGTTCCGGAACATCCGGCGGTATTCTTGCGCCGTTGCTTATGATTGGGGGCGCACTGGGCGCTCTCGTCGGCTTCGGATTGCCTGCCATCGAAACAGGCGCGTGGCCGTTGGTCGGCATGGCTGCTGTGCTTGCAGGCGCCATTGGATGCCCGCTGACCGCCGCAGTCCTGAGCATGGAGCTGACCCATAATTACGCGCTCATTTTGCCGCTGCTGGCCGCGTCAGTTTCGGCCCATGCTTTTACCGTTCTTTTCCAGAAGCGCTCGATTCTTACTGAGCGACTCAGTCGTCGCGGTTATCACCTGAGCCGCGAGTATGGAGTCGATCCGCTTGAGACCGTTACCGTAGCCGAAGTCATGCGGCCCGGAGAGGAAGTCGCTCCTGCTGCCGGCACAGTATTTGCTTATCCGGGTGACACTCTGCGCATGGTGGCCGAGCGCATGGCATCAGCGCACATCACAGAGATGCAGGTTCTGGAACGGGCCACCGGAAAGCCCATTGGTGTGATTGCACTGGAAGACATGCTCCGCGCCCGCGCCCGCTCATATATTCGGGAAACGAAACTGGAGCGCGTTCGCCGGTTGCCTGTATTTCTGGCGCGATCACGGAACAAGACAGCAGAAGGAGACTACGAATCCGTCTCCTAGATATTGACGCCGAATAACACGCTCATCTCTTCATAAAGAAAACCGCGGCCGGGACGGTAAGGCTGTATCCATTTGCCATCGATGACGAGCTGCGGAATGGCTCTCTTGCCGACATTGTGCAGCACCTCTTCCGCGGCCCCGGGCGTTGTCTCGATATCGATTTCAATGTAAGAGATGTGGTGCTTATCAAGAAAACGCTTGGCTTCGCGGCAATCACGGCACCACGCCGCAGTATAGAGCAGGACCGGCATGGCCACATCATACCGGGCTGCGCATATGTTTGGCAGCCCGGCATGGTTGGATTCATCCTCCGAGGGTAAAGACTACGTTGATGGTGGTTTCTACTGCGACCGGCTCGCCATTCAGCATGAATGGCCTGTATCGTGCCCGCTGAATCGCCTCTACTGCCGCGCCTTGCAGCATTGGCGGACCGCTGGTGACATGCGCGTTCTCGATTCTGCCCGCCTTTGAAATAACAGCCTGCACGATGACAGTCCCCTGAACGCGAGCTGCTTTTGCAATCACCGGATAGACGGGCTGAATCGGAGCGAGCAATTGCCCGGCTGCGACTCCTGATGAAACATGCACAGGCCCTTTTGGCAGCGCGGGCTTTAATGTCGGCGGAGTCGCTGTGCCTACAACATCCCATAATCCGCTGTCTGTGCCGGTTCCGGACTTGCCGAGACCTATATCGATGGCGGATGGAGGAGGACCGTTGTCCGGGCTTGTATCAATGTGCTGCGGAATGCGGGTAGGAGCCGCGAGCGGGTTGTCTATCATGAGAGGCTGCGGGTGAGTTGCCGGAGCAGTCGCATGCTGCGGCAAATTTGCTTGAGATGCCGGAACCGGCGGAGCAGTTAACAGCATGGTAAGTGCCTGCTTCGGAAGTGTTACCGGATGCAGGAAAGGATAAATTACCAGAGCTGCGAGCAGCAGTGTTTGTACTGCGAAAGAGCCAAGAGCGAAATACCGGCTCCGCGTGCGGATGCGTCTCATCGACTCGACAAGAGTGTCTTCGAACATAAGTGTCTCCAACCAATCAAGAGTTGGTAAGCGAGACACCTGACTACAATAGACACCGCGATGACGCGCGAGTTCCCGTTATCATGGCGTTGATGACTGCTGATGAACTCAAGAAACTGCTGCGACTCGAACCGCATCCGCGCGAGGGCGGATGGTTCGCCGAGACCTGGCGAACAGAAGAGACTATTCCCATGTCTGCGCTTCCCGCGCGCTATCCGGCTGACCGGAGTGCTGGGACTGCGATTTATTACCTGCTGGAACCAGATAACTTTTCGGAGCTTCATCGCCTGGCTTCGGATGAAATCTTTCATTTCTATCTCGGCGATCCGGTGGAGATGCTGCAACTCTGGCCGGATGGCAGCGTGAAGACCATAGTTCTTGGCCAGGACCTCAGCGCCGGCATGCAGACGCAGGTCCCTGTCCCGAAGAACATCTGGCAAGGCTCGCGGCTGATCCCCGGCGGCAGGTTCGCGCTGCTCGGCTGCACTGTGAGCCCCGGATTTGATTACGCCGACTATGAATCGGGCAAAAGGGAAATTCTGTTAGAGCAGTATCCCCGCGCGGCAGAGATGATCCGTGCGCTTACGCACGATTAAACTTCAAACTTCGCTGCAGAGCACGCAAATGTATCGCGGAAGGCGCAGATAATTCAGTAAAAGAGCCTGAACTCTGTTCTATTCACGCATAATCGGAAGAATTTCTTGAGAACGTTTGTAATTGAGAGAACAAACGCATTTTTGACAGATACGATCTTTCCCTACATCAAGCATCTGTCGAAAACGCTGTGCGTCCGGTGAATTGATTACTTTTTCCAGGCTAGTGTTCTCTATGCTTCCAAACGAACGATGAAAGAAGCAGGGGCGAACCGATCCATCTACCTCAATGACGGCAGATACCCAGGGCGCGTTGCAAAGTGGAGCCTTTGGTGGCAGCTCTCCAAGATATTCACGAAAACGGCGCGCTATTCTACGTAATTTTTGCGGAGATTCTACGATGTAGTGCTCCGTAATGTCACTGCAATACTGTTCTATTAGTAATTCGATCTCGTCCTCAAGAATCGCGACATCGGCTGAAGTAAGCGCCACTTGAGTCTGCCTCTCTACTGGCCACACAAGTTCACGATTAAAAGCATGAGAAGTAATATCTGCAGCCAAAAAAGAAATGGAATCAAATTGCAGCTGTTTCGCTGCGGTCACCGTTTCCCGCAGAAATTGAAAATTGAGCCGTTGCACAACGCTGCGCGCATGTACCGGCATAGCAGCCCGATGTTTTCGGACGGCGAAAATGCCCGCGCGAATGAGATCGAAGCCTCGCTTTATACCCCGAATACGGTCATGTATTGCTTCTGGCCCATCGAGAGAAATAATGATTTCATCGATCCACGCGGCGACACTCTCAGCGCGTTTTTGAAGCAATAAACCTGTGGTCAGCAATGTGATGCGAAGGTTCTGTTCTTTGAGGAACCTGCACAGCTCTTCGAACTGTGTGTGGAGTAGCGGTTCTCCGCCTGTCAATACAATTTGACGTACTCCCAGATTGTGCAGGGAATCGCGCAACGTGGCCAACATGTCCAGGCTGAGTTCTGCTCCTGCCGGTCTCTTCCAGATATCGCACATGAGACAGCGGCAGTTGCAGTTTTCATGCACATTCAGGAGAAGGATTGGCAAGGAGCGCAACCGGTCCGGCTGCGCAATGGACAACGTCGGACCACAGGCAAGGTCAGCAGACATGGCCAGCCTCTGTCGGCAGTTCTTTTCCTGTAATCAGAGAACGGCGCTTTACGATTCGTTCAGAAAATTGCGAGAGCCATAGTTCCCATGGGAATGCATACAGGCTTTCACGTATGCGCCATTGCACAGGTTTATCGATGATCTGTGGAATAAGCCTTCGCAGGATGTTTGTTTGCCTGGCGCGGCCTCGGTGCGCAAGCTGTCCGTTCAGCGAAAAATAATCCAGCATGCGATGGAAACGGTCGAGATTCGTATTCTGCGGCCAGGGAAGCATATTCACTCCGACAGCGAGATCTCCCCAGGCTTGCAGCGACGACATTGTTATGCCTCTACCGCTGAAATCCCAAGTCCGCCGAGGCGAACATTACCTTTTCCAAGGATGTCTTCCGCGCTCCGCAGCATGGTGCTTACCGGACCTCGCAGCCAACGTAGTTCACCTTCAATCACGAGGGGATTGAGGCTGCACCTGATTTCTTCCGGAAGGCGATTCATGATGTGTGCAGATGCGAGATGTACGCGTCCGCCAACAATCACCAGTTCGATATCGCGCCAGCTTAGCTCGGTTAAAATCTCGGCTGGTGTTCCTGGCCGGTTGAGTACTGCAACCAGGTCAGCTATGGAGCCTGGCCGCAGCGTGCCTTCTCCGCACCGGAGCCTCAGAATATCTGCTGCGCTGCCTGTAATCAATGTGTAGAGTTTCTTGGGATGCAGACAGCAGGCCGACTTTGCAAAGCGAAGCTCATCCAGAAGATTCCCTGTCGACGTGAGCGGAGAATCGCTGCCTAGAGCGAGGCGTTTAATCGTGAGCAGATGATCGCGCATATGGGTCTTGCCAAAAAGAAAATGATTCGATGAAGGACAGATGATCAGAGACGCACCACGTTCATTGATTAGCGCGATATCTCGTCTATCCAGATTTAAGCCGTGGATCAGGACAGTGCGCTGCTCAATCGCATGTATGGCATCGAGCGCGCGCAACTCCTTGGATGTCTGTTCGTCAATGCCCTCGCAGGCATGGATCAGAAACGGCTCATCGGGATGTGTTCGTTGCAGCGCCCCGGTAATGTCGTTAGCAAAATCGAGAGAATGCTCCCACCCATACTGAGCCACTACATGCACAGGAAAACATTCATCCCGCAATCCTGGATCAAGCGGATTGTGATGGCAGACGGTTGTCGCGCCGCACAATAGATTCCGAACGCCACCCCACCAGAGCCGAACGTCCTTAGGTACCTGCTTATGAAGAGCGATTGTCGTCGCTTCATTTGCCTGAATATCAGCAGCCCATTCGGTTGCATTTCCGTATGGAGGGGAGCCAAGCCGGGGAAACAATGCAAACTCAAGGTGATCGTGGGCATTAATAAAACCTGGAAAAAGCAGATATTCACTTAAGTTGATGCCGAGTCCATTTGCTGTCTGAGAGGAACGTGACGAAGGGCCGCTTACGATGGAAGAAACAACGTTTCCCTTTATTGAGACGGGAGCCTGTGCAAGCTCATCCGGCCCCAATACGCAGTGCGCGCCATGCAGGCAAATATCATTGGAAACTGCTTGGTGCTGATTCACTAGGCGGAGATGGAGTAAATAGATCGCCGGCATTCCTATAGCTCGGTCCCACTCCGCTTGTTTTCCCGTGATCAGGAACAAATCGCGTTCAATGTCGCCAAACTGTGGTTCCACGCACATAACAACTTCGAAACCATGCTGAGAAAAGATATCCAGCAGCTCATCAAGGGAGCGTTGAATGATTTTGGCGAAATGGATATTCCTATAGCCACGTTTCCAGCCCAGCGAAGCACCAGTCTCCGGATGCATGTCTGAAAGAAACAGGTCGCCTCCATCACGCATGATTCGAGCCAGTTCCGATGCGCACAACGCAATATCTTCCACATAACTCAGAACAAATGAGCAAAGCACAAGGTCCGCGCTATCTGTTGCCACTGGCAGAACTGGAAGCTCTGCTCGCGTAAGCCGCACATCTTGCAGTTGTCTGCGAGCAGCAACCCGGAGCATCTCCGGTGAGTTGTCCAGCCCATGCAAAGAAGCTGGTTGCCCAGCAGCCAGACGATGCAGCCATCGGCCTGTACCGCAACCGATATCCAGCACATGTTTGTTATGGATATTGGGAAGCAAGCGCATGAGATAGCGCTCTTCAAGAGCAAGCACAGGATTAGGCTGCTCGTCATATACTTCAGCCCATGCAGCAAACGCGTCGGCATTGCGCGTGGAGTTTGGAAACTCAGCGACAGCGTTCACAGGCTCTCCCGCTTTGGTTTGCGAAGATTGATAAAGCTGTGCGCCCACTCAAGCTCTAGTGGATAGCTATAAACGCGTAATGCATATCGCCATGCGCTTAATGTTTTCAGCAGAACCCTGCTCCACTGTGGAGCCCGAATGTCCTGTACTGTAGGCCAGCGTGACGCCACGACTAATTCAAAGTTATCGATTAGCTTTTTGGTTTTGCGTTGCATCCATGGCGCACTCGTATCAATGCGTAGCGTGAAATCCATCCATTTCTTCGTTGCCCACTCCGCAGGCGTATCTGGAAAGGAGATCTTGTCATCGACATCTCCATACATGGAGCCACGCTGCGGCGTGGGCGTGTAGTGCTGAACGATAATCTCCGAGTCGGGATTAATTTTTTTGATCTTGCGAATGAAGCGCAGCGTCTCGCGCGTGTCTCTTTCCGGGTCTTTGGGATTGCCAACAACAAATGAAAACTCAGGGATAATCCCGAATTCGCGTGTACGTCTTGCCATCGTCAGTGTCTGCTCAGTGGTGATACCCTTCTGCATCTCTTCGAGCGCCCAATTCGAACCGGACTCCGCGCCAAAGAAAATCATGGCGCAGCCCGCACGCGCAATGGCCGCCATGGTTTCGTCGGAGTAGCGTGACATGATGTCAACACGTCCTTCGCACCACCAGCGCAGATTCAGCGGAGCCATCAAATTGCAGAGCTTGCGCGCGTGATCTTCGCGCAGAAAAAAATTCATATCGTAGAACTGAACGGAATCGGCGCCATACTCAGTGACGAGGTGCTGCAGAATTGCGACCGTGCGTTCTGGAGATTCCATGCGTTCTTCGCGTCCATATGCAGCATGAACGCCGCAGAAACTGCAGTTGAATGGACATCCAATACTTGCATGGTGTACCGCTGTACGTTTTCCGAAAAAGGAGGGTCGCAGGTATTTCTCAACCGGAAGGCGATGAAAGGGCGACCAGGGAAAGCTGTCCGGACCCTTCATGGGTCGTTCGGGATTGTTGCGGTGCAGCCCAAAAGCATCTTTATAAGAGAGACCGCGGATAGAATCGAGTGTGCGCTTACCTCGGATCGCATCGATCAACTCCAGCAGAGTATCCTCGCCTTGCCCGCGTACGACAAAGTCAACGTACTTCGCATTGAGTGCGGCGTCTGGATAGATGGACGGAAAGTACCCACCCCATGCGATCTTCACATGCGGTCGCAGCCTGCGTATCTCACGCGAAGCCTCCATCGCGGCAACCATCTGCGGGCCCGGCATGGCGGAGACGCCGAGCAACTCGACAGGGCGTGCATCGATGGTCCTGAGCATTGCCTCGACCGGATGGTCTTCCAGATTGCCATCAATGATCTCGTACTCGTCGCGCCCTTCAAGCACAGCAGCCAGCGCCAATACCGCGAGTGGCAAGCGGCAGTTGCGGGGTTTTGTAGCGCGTGGATGAAAGAGGAGAATCATGCGACCTTCCTGGCTGTGTATATCCGGAATCGCGCCGGCTCACGTCGTCCGCGCAGACGTGCTCTAATGGGCCGCATTGCCCAGCGGACGCCATAGAAAGGAATGTGCTGCTCCCATCGAATGCCGAATGCCTGTTCGAGTTCGATGAGTTGAGTATCGGTCAGGTATTCGAGACTCGTTATGGAATCGGAGGGTGTTCCGAAGCGTTGCAGAAACGAAATGCGGCGCTCTGCCAACATGCGCTCACCACTGGCCCGACTCGAATACCAGGGCGTATCTGCGATGATGACCATGCCGCCGTCTTTCAGACAGCGCATCGCCTCATACAGCGTGGTTGTATAGCTTTCCGCATAGTGAAATGAAGCGTTGAAGATTACGGCATCAAACTGCCCAGATGTGAAAGGCAACTTGCTGCTCTCAGCCTGAACTCGTGGAAACAAATCCGGAAGACGGCTCTGATAATGTGTTGCAGCCCCCAATCCGTCTTGATCGTTTACTAACAGATCTACAGCGATTGCGCGAAAGCCCAACCAGCTCAGGCGATAGCTCATCCATCCGTTACCCGCGCCAATGTCCAGAACACGGGCCTTGTCCGGGAGCTTCGGCAGGAGATGTTTGCTCATGTAATCGAAAGTGCGGGCGCGAATTTTCCACTGTGTGCTGTTTCTGCCGGAAGCATCCTTGTAAGGCAGGCCCAGATAATAGTCCGCTGTATGGCTGCCTCGACCTTCAGCCGCGCGAATCATCTCGTAATCATGGATGAATTGCGAAAAGTAAGCGGCGCGTTCCTCTGGAAGCGCGCGCCATATTCCGTCGCGCAGTAATAAAGGAAAATTGCACAGATTGCAGATGAATCCGGGCACTTGTAAAGACGGCTCCAGACTTCTGCCGCAGCGAGGACATTGGAGTTCAACGCCGTCGATGCTTCCAAGATTCGCGCCTTGTGCAACCGTAGACATCTTCTATGTCCTCTCCAGATGCAACAGGATGTGATCGCCAACTATGCGTACTCCGGGCCATTTACATACGACCGCGTCGATGCGCTTCATGAGCATCAGCAGGCGTGGGTGGGCATCTATCCACGGCCCCAGGTATGAAGGAGGAACGGCGATGCCTATGCCTGTAACTGACCGCAAACGGAAATTCGGAGCAAATGCTGTATTTAGCTCAGCAAGCGTTGGGTAGTAGACAGTAAGCTCAAGATCGCCGATGTGAGCTTGGGTTAAGCCGTTACAACGACGGAATGCTTTGCGCCGGTTTCCCCGTAGCAGGTAATAAACAATTTCCCAAAAGCAATAGCGTGTGGAAAGACAAGTCAGGACAGGCGCGCCGGCCTCCAGCCTGAGCGCAAGCTGCTGTGCGACTCGTCTGATGTCACGCACACAATTGAGCCCGGAAAAATTCGAAAAGACACCATCAAAGCTTAGATTGTCAGGCAATGCGCCGATATTTTCGGTAGCAAGAGGCAGAAATTCAATTCCAGCATCCGGAGTTTCTGCGGCCATCCTGCTGCGGGCCTGTTTGATCATGCCGAAAGAAGCATCGCATGCTGTAACTCGCATTCCGGATTTTGCAAGGAAGAGCGCGTCCTCTCCTGTTCCGCAATTCAGCTCCAGGATATGGCTACCTGGAGAGAATGCAGCCAGGGCCTTCTGCCACACAACTTCGCGTTGTGCCCTTCCGATAGATGAGAAGGTGAAAACTGAATCATACTCTGCTGCCAGACGATCAAAGACCCTGGCTGCGGAGGCGTACTCATGGATTGCAGTTGTCACTGCTCCACCTCTTGATACGTTTCCATCAAACCTGATCTTGCGCTTGCAATACTTTGTTGCAGAATTGTCATCTGTTGTGCATCAGAGCTCGAGGCTGCAAGCAGTCGCGATAGCGCTACCTCGTCGCGAAGCAACTTATCGGCATAGGAATAGAAAGCCCGTGAATGGCGGCCTTTGATTTTCAGTTCACGGTCTGAGGTCTGCCCCCATGGCGCAATCTGGATCAGCTTTGACGCGATTCGGTTGTAGTAAGGTGTGCCCTTGATGGGATAGGAAACAGTTGTGAGAAAAACATCTGGCTTCGATGAGCTGACGTGCTTCACCGTCGCTTCAATGTCTTCCATCTCTTCGCCTTCATATCCCCACATCAGGAACATGCCGCTCTGGATGCCGCGCTCGCGGCACATTTCAACTGCTTTGTGAACCTGTTCAATCTTCACGCCGCGATCCATCGCATCCAGAATCCGCTGCGATCCGCTTTCCGACCCGATCCACATACGGAAGCAGCCAAGCTCGGCAAGCAGGTCCATCATTTCCGGACTAAGCCTGTCGGCACGCGAGATGCACTCAAAGGGGACCCGCAACCTACGCCTCTGCATTTCTGTGGCGTAACTGCGTATCCATGCATGATTGATGGTGAAAACATCATCAGAAACCCAGACCATGTCAGGCTCGTACTCGCGAAGCAGCCATTCCACCTCATCGACCACTTTGATGGGATCGCGTCTGCGATGAGACTGCCCAAAGACTTGATGACTGCACCAGTTGCAACGGAAAGGGCATCCGCGAGCTGTGATGAAGTTAATTGACCCGCTTCCGTGATGAGTTCTCCACGTTTCTACATACCGACGAATATCGATAGCATTCCGAGCTGGCCAGGGCTGCAGGTCCAGGTTCTGGATCTGTCTTCGAGGCGCATTCTGATGAAAATTTCCATCCAGATCAATAAACGAAAGGCCCGCAATTTTCGAGAGATCGCAGTTGCTGATACGCAATGCCAGCAGCAACTCCTCCATCGTGACTTCGCCCTCTCCTGAAACAACAAAATGAGCCCCGGCCTGTAGATATTCCAATGAATATGCACCCGGCTCAGGACCGCCAACAACTGTGGTCCATCCGGCTTCACGCGCGACAGCAAGGATTTCGATTACATTGCTGCGGGTCATCAGGTTTGCATAAATACCCAGAACCGATGGCTTTTCCGCACGCAGAAATTGAAACAGCTCCTGACGGCTGGCGAAGGTTGTATCAAATACATCGACATCGAAACCTTTATCACGCAGATGGGAACAGAGATAAAGTAAACCCAGCGGAGCATATGGCTTCATGATTTGCCGCTCTTTAGGGTCTTCCATCAGGAAATAGCCGTGCGTGAGAAGCAGGTCGCGCATCTATGCTCCTGAAGCTGCCGTCAATGGCTGAATGGAAACCAGATCTGTTACAGGGCCGATCTCGTTTCGGAGTTCATCGGAAACATGAGGATTTCTGCTCGCTGCTTCAAACGTAAGCACCTCATCCCACAGTCTGCTTATCTTCTGATCTGTAATGTGATCAGCTTTAGCCCAGGAATCTACTTCTGCGTGCAGAGCATTTCTTACCGCGCGATAAAAATCGCTCGTGTACTCGGCATGAAACATAACGCAGAGATCATCACTATCGGTCCAGTTGCGTTTGGGGCCGAGCTCGGCCTTCACCTGCTCATAAAAAATAGTTCCCGGCAGAGGATAAGAAAAGGAGATGCCAATATCATCCGGACGCGTGCGGCGAACGAATGATATCGTCTCCTGCAGCTCCTTCCATTTTTCGCCCGGATAACCGAATTGCAGAAAATAGCAGGCGCGTATTCCTGCTTTACGCAATCTCTCGCGTGCCGCATTCACCGAGGAGAGGCGCAGGCCCTTATTCATCGCATCCAGAATCTTCTGCGACCCGGACTCAACTCCCATCCATACCTCGTCACAACCGGCGGCTTTCAGCGCTGCCACAGTGGATTCAGTCATCAAGTCCGCGCGTGATTGAATCTTGAACGGGAGCACAGCATCCCTGGCCTTGACCTCAGCCGCAAATTCAGCCATCCAGCGATGGTTCAGAGCAAACACATCGTCCCCAAACCAGATGTGCTCGGCGCCAGCTTCAAACTTGAGTTGCCGCATCTCTTCCGCGACAACATCCACCGGCCGCAGATGAAATTTATTCCCCGAGATTGGCTTCGCGCACCAGTTGCATTGGTACGGGCATCCCCGACTTGCAACCATATTTACTGAAAAATACCCGTGCACGGATTTCCATGCTTCTCTATAGGGGGAGAAGTCTGTCAGGTCGAGCGGTGGCTGAGGCAGCACATCCCATGCTGGATTCTTCGAGATCTTCCGACTGCTGTACACAACCTGCCCATGGCCATTCAGCCGCACAAGACCATCGAGATCGCCTATCTGCTTTTTAGAAATAAGAGCCGAACAGAGTTCAACCAATGTCTGTTCAGCTTCTCCCCGCAGCACATACTCAGCGCCATTGCGAAGAAACATCTCTGGATGATCTGTAGCATCAGAGCCGTGCACAATTACGGGGACGCTATTTTTATTTGCAACGCCGGCAATGTTCCACGCAACTTCCCGCATGCGAGTCAGGCACATCTTGGTGAGGAAGTTGAAGTCATCTTCATAGATCACCACTACCCGCGGAGTATGTTTTGCAAAAACAGCTGCGAATTCTTCATCAGGGTTTATAAGCATCGAGTCGAAAAGCGCAACGGAAAATCCGGCAGCGCGCAAAGCCGCGGCAGCATACAACGTACCCAGCGGCCGATATGGTTGCATCTTGCGCCGCTGCTTCTGGTCATACAGAAGGTGGTACGAATGTGTGAGCAGAACATCAACCACGGATCACCTCTGAGTTTTTCAACTTCATCGCTTGCCTAGCACGCGGCCTCTGCCGGAGTATTTGCCAGCCTTTTCGCATCCACGGTTGGCTTCATCGCCGTATACCGTTTCAGTTTGTTATTCAGCCAAAGCTCCACAGGCATGCGATACACGTCATGGTCCAGTCGCCAGCGCGCGGGAAGAGAAATGCATTTCTGCACCAGTCGTGTGATCTTGCCGCGCCGGTCTGCGCCGATTGGAATGCGGTCAAACGCCACACGCAGATAATCGCGAGTCACCTGCAGCCTGTCGTGCTCCTTGCCATCAAGCCAGGGAAGTCGCGTATAGCGCGGAAAGTAATCGGCCCACGCTTCAAGCGTTGCGGGCAATTCAATGCCGAGTTCTGTTGCTTTGGAAAAAATCGGGGACCCTGGATAAGGCGTAAAGATATTCGTCCAGAATTCCGCGCCGGGAAATCGGCGGCAGACGCTCATCATGAAGTTAATGGTCTCGCGCCGCTCTTTTCTTCCCTCGCCGGGGAAAGCAAAGATGATGTTGAACGACGGACGAATACCTGCTTCAAGGCAGCGGGCCGCGCTTTCATAAATCGATTCAAAGTCCTGCCAGTCCTTGTGCATCGCTTTGAGAATCTTCGGTGAGCCGGAGTCCACTCCCTGGCAGATCTGCTGCAAGCCCGCACGGTGCATCAGTCGCAGGTCCTCGGGAGTGAGCCGCGCAACCACATTGCTGGTAGCCTGAATGCTCCATTTAAAGTGAGAATTCTCACGCACCAATCCTTCCGCAATACCGCGTGCGCGATCCATATCGACAAGGAAGTTGTCGTCGACCACCCAGATCATCTCCAGCGCATATCTACGGCTCAGGTCGACTGTCTCTTCCACAAACTGTTCTGGCTGCAGAGCATTCCACTTGCGGCCATAGACGCCGGCGTTCGTGCAGTATGCACAGTTGAACGGACACGCCAGGCTTGACGTATACATCGCCCATCTGCGTCCGCATTTCCGCTCGTAAGCATCGAAATCCGCAATGTGATATGCCTTCGGCGGCATCTCCACCAGCGGGCGCAGCGGGCGCTCCGGCGTCATAACAAGCTTGCCGTCGCGCTTGAAACCGATGCCCGCGACAAAATCCGGAGCAGAGCCCGCGCGCAGATGCTGTACCAGTTCCAGAAAACTGTCTTCACCTTGTCCGCGAACAATGTAGTCAATATAGGGAGCTTCCAATGTCTGCTTGGGTAACAGCGAAGGATGCCATCCGCCCAACACTATTGGAAATTCCGGATTCCATTCCTTGATCGCTTTGGCAATCTCGACAGTCTCGCGGATCATCGGGCCGGTAACCAGTGATATACCGAGACAGAGAGCATCCTTTACCTCTGCAAGCACTCGGCCTTTGAAGTTCGGTGTAATCGTCGAATCGATCAGGACAATCTCAAAGCCAGCGCGGAGCAGCGGCGTTGCCACGGCAAGAATGCCCAGGGGGGCTGTAGCCTCAGAGCTGGCAAACGAAGGGAAAAAGAAGACGATTTTTCTTGATGTCTGCACGCTATAACCACGCCATTGTTTTGTGAGTATAGCGAGCGTACGAGCCGCAAATTGTCACCGGCTTGTCACGAAACCGTCATTCGATAGCAATTGTCATCGAGAGCTTCAGCAGATCTGGTGGAAACTGATATTCCACAGCTTCGCAAGCTTCTCCAGCGTATGAGAAATGTGCCCGACGCCGATAGCGCAGTGGTGCGCGGGCCCTTGTGCATTCCAAGATTCGACAAATCTCCGCGCGCCAGCTGGAAATCGATATCGGCTGTTCGTGTTTCCAATTTCAAGAATAGGACCCGGCACAGATTCGCCTTCCGCGACCACAAATTTAAAGCCGGTTACAGGGTCTTCTGCGATGGAGAGTAGCGTCACAGGTCCATGTTTCACGGACATCTCAATCGAAAGTCCACGTCCCACTTTGCCGTGATACACCTGCAGCGGACGCACCTTCGTCTTGCCTTCCGCAATCGCGATGTGCCCTGGCCCGTCGTGCCCCATCAGCACTAAATCTTCGTCAAAATCAATCGCGTAATATTCCGTGAATGATCCGCCAACTCCCAGGTTATCCATAATCTTCATCGCTACGACGTTTTTAACTTCATACTCGCCGGCCGCGGGAACATGCTGCGCTGTGAGCATGGAAGCCGCGAGGATGATTGAACTCATTGTGTCTTCGTTTGCCGGAACGCCGGAGCCTTTGTAGTAGTAGGCAAGAGAAGTAAGCTGATGGTGCTCAATAAACTGGTCAAGCGCCACCGACGTGCGCGCAGCCCGGCGCAGTTCCTCACTAGAACAATCCGGCTGGATATCAAAATGAGAACGGAATTCTGCTGTGCGCGCGTCAATTGCAGTCTCTGCCACTTGTTCACGCAATTCGCTCAACTCATCCACTTCAACTATTTCGACATCGCTGCCGAACGTGATACATATCTGCGTAACATCGGTCATGATGTCGAGCATCCCGCTGTAATAATGCCCCAAGAGTCCAAGACGATTGTGCTCAAGCGTCGATTTTGCCGTCGCTGCTCGAAGCCAGTCCTCTATTTCTCTCCATGTTGTCTCGTCCCCCAGAACACCCGTCACCTGATGAAACGGAATCTTTGCACGCTTCAGCACATTTGCAATCTCAGGGACTGGGCACGCTGAGCAATAGGCAAGCCAGTGGCCAGTCATGGCGGTGCGGTCCTGCATGCGGTTGAATGCCCCGTAATCGATGGCAGCTTCAGGTTGCAGGTTCAAAACAACAACAGGAACTCCTGCAAGCCGTACCAGTGGCAGCACGGTACTGGATAGGGCATAGGTAGTGACATAAAGAAACAGCAGGTCAATATCACCGCGACGAAAAGCATGCCCTGCTTCGCGAGCGCGGATGGCTGTATCAATAAGGCCCAGATTCTGTACTTCAACGCCAGGCCGGCTGAGCTGTCTCTCAACTGCCGCGACATAGCTCTCCAGTCGCGTCTTTAAGCCTGCAAATTGTTCCCAGTAAGCTTCGAGTCCAATCCCGCAAAGACCAACACGCAAAGGCGCTTGCAATGCCATAGCGAACTACCTTCCTGCTTATGCCAGATAAAAGACTTCGCGCATCATCGGAAAACGCTCGCCCCGACGCATTTCTCCCAGCGGCTCAAAATATGCCGACATAGCCTGTTGCCAGCGAATGTTCACAGGATCGCTGTCGATTTTCGACCATGCCTTTTCAAAATCATCAACATGCATATAGAGAAAGAGCAGCTCGTCTCGACGAAAGATGGAATATTCCGAGATGCCCACACTCTTCAGCAGTGCAAGCAACTCCGGCCATACCGCCTCATGCGCCTTGTCGTAGGCTTCGCCCATCCCCGGCCGCAGTTTCAGAAGAAAAGCAACTCGCTGCATAGTCTTATTCTCCTCAGCCTACTGCCACGCGGCCACCGCCACGGCAAAGGGCGCAAGCGTGATGTTCGTACCATTTGCCTGAGTATCCCTGGCGGCATTCTCCCCCGTCGCTTCATCCACAGTGGAAAGCTTCGCCCGGCTTGCTTCCTGCGGCAAAATCACTTCCACTGGCTTATCGCGCTTATTTGCCAGCAGCAACTTCTTTCCTTCCGGCGTGACAAATGCCTGCGCGACGATATCAGGCGATCCGTGTTCCGGCGCGAACTGCGTGTTCACCAGCTTGTCGCCAGGATGAAAATTATCCTTGATCAGCTTCAGTACCCAGTACCTCGCATTCGGCTTGCTCGTTCTCCAGTCCATCATGGAAACGCTGGGAAACTGTGTTGGATAACCGACAAGCTGCGACTCGCCGATGACATCAATGCCTTGTTTTGCGAGATCAATAAAAAGGTAAGCATAGAGCGCGCCGGCCGCATTCCAGTACAGCTCAGGCGAAGTAAACGGATGCGCTTTCTTCTCGGCAATCTCTACTCCATCACCAGGCAGAATCACTCCCAGTTCATCCGTATCTGTCTTCGTTTCCGGCGATAGGCGTTTGCGGATCGATTCGATGAATTTCACGGACGCAAGAAAACGATCTGCCTGATCGAAGAAGGTGTACTGCCAGTCGTGTATGTCCTGTCCCTCCGTAGGGCTGGCGTAAAAGTGGTACGAAATGAAATCGATCGGAATGTCTTTCTTATGATTATTGTGGTTTAGAAAATACTCAAACATCTCCGGCCGTATTGGATCAGCAAGTGCCAGTCCAACAAACTTCGTCTGAGGGCTCACCTTATGAATGGCTGAAACAATAAAGTCATAGCGTTCGGTATATTGCTGCGGTGTGGTATTGTGCTCAAAATCCGGTTCGTTCAAAGCTTCCCAATAAGGAAAGCTGTAGTGGTAACCGGAGGTGTGGATCTTACCGTTCTCATCGGTGAAGCCGCCTTTCGTGTACCAGCTCACCAGCCGCGCATAGTAGTCACCCAGCTCTTTTCCCGATGGATCTCTCAGCTCGCTGCCTTGCGTGTAGTCCCATGTCACCTGGTTCGGATCGTCAGGGTAAGTGACGGGCTTGTCCGTTTTGAAGAGCCATGCCGGCATCGTGCTGAAATTCATAATGGTGCTGTGGCCTTCTGTCGCGGCCAGAAAATCTTTGGTCATAGGATCAATGAGTGAAAAATCCCACGATGTTTTCTCCTTTGTAGGCGGCTCCAGCTCAGCCACTGCCAGTTTGGGATACGGCAGCCACGGAACATAACGGACGTAGTCCGCCCCAAGAGCCTTTAGCGCTGCGAAGCTGCCGTCATGCATGGGCGAGCCCTGGCGCAACATCGGATTCACCACCACCTGCAAGGTCGGTGTGGATTTCGAAACGATGTCCGTCTTATTCCAGTCAATCTTGATTTGAGCCGCCTGCTGGCCGTGCATTACCGCTGTGAGAG
>DATGMQ010000033.1:0-22871 GCA_035293545.1 Alloacidobacterium sp.
ACATAGCGGTCGTTTCTAAATGCCTCCGGCATGTTTTAATCTTCGGGCGCGATCTCTGGTGCGCGGAACCATTCTAGTCCTCGGCAGTCTCGGAATAGCATTGCTGCTCTCGGGATTTCCAAATCCCCGGCCCTGTCTGAAACTGCTGCTTCCTGCTTTTCTGGCGCTTTACGGGACTTACGAGACAGCGCGTTGCCTTCGGTTGCGGTGGAGTTTCTACCATGGCGGCGTTTTACTTCTGCTTTACGCCGACATCATGGCGCTGACCATGATTTTTTTCCTTTTGCTCTACCCGTATGGCGGCTGGATCCAATCGAAATAAGTACCAAAGTGCGCTCAAAAATCCGGATTTTCCGGCTAAGAATTACACCCTGAGTGTGTCAAAAATGCACTTATAAGCCGAAATTCCTGCCGGGCGACGGTAAAAATCCTGAGCGGACTGCGTACCGCATAGCGGTACGCTAATGGAGGCGTGAGACAGCCAATTACGACTACACAGCATCGCTGTGCAGATCAGACAAGATTTTGCACAAATTTTCGTGAGTTCATTCCCAAAATGGGAATAGTAACTAACCAATGGTGCATCAAATAGTTACCTAAGTGAGTAACTAAAGATGTAGCCAAATTCTACACCATCATACCCGATTTTGAAACAAGTTGTTGTTTTCAAATGAGTTCTGATCATTTATTTTTTGGAACATCGCATGCAACCATCTTATGGTCTATAGACAGGCGGAAGCCCAGACCCAATATCAAGCTGGCTTAGCCCCTAATGAATTTAAGGAGAATTCTCGTATGAAAACCCTGGCTCAAAATACTGCCTTGTTTGCTGCTTCCATTCTTGTCCTCGGAGTGTCTCTTCCATCGAAGGCCGAAATTTCCGCCACAAACCAGCACGTCAACCGAAGTGAAGCCGTAGCCGAAACAATCAGCCTGCCCCAATCCGGAACTGTCCTGGCCGTGGTGAGCGGCAGTGACCCGCGCCCGCAGAGTGGCGGCGGCAAGCTGGTAGCCAGCGTGACGGGAACCGACCCGCGCCCGCAGAGTGGCGGCGGCAAGCTGGTAGCCAGTGTGACGGGAACTGATCCGCGTCCGCAGAGTGGCGGCGGTAAGCTGGTAGCCAGTGTGACGGGAACTGACCCGCGTCCGCAGAGTGGCGGCGGCAAGCTGGTAGCTTAATCTGCTCTTAAATACTGTTGATACGACTCCTTACGGAGTAATATCGTGCTGTGCATCTGTCTCTCACAGCGCAGATACTATGGGCGGCTGGCTTTTTGGAGCATGCTGCCCTATTGATCGTCTTGATCATACGTCGCCGATGGAAGACTTTTCCTGTTTTTACTGTACTTATAGGCTTCAGTACATTTCGCACTTTGATTTTGGTCACGATCTATAAGTATGGCAGCCCAGCACAATATTCATATGTATATTGGGGCGCGTCTTTCCTCGATGTGGCTTTACAAATTGGAATAATTTACGAATTGGCGCGAATTATTCTAAAGCCCACCGGAACATGGGTACATGATGCGCGAAAAATGTTCTGGTTATATGGTGCCGTAGGAGCAATCATCGCTGCAGCAATTGCGTACGGCATTAATCCAAGTGCGCCGGCTACATTAGAGTTCTGGACCGAGAAGGGAATGCTCTTCTCCGCTATGCTGACGCTGGAATTGTGTGCAACTATGCTGTTCGCCTCTGCCCATCTGGGGTTGATGGGAGGCAGCCACGTCATGAGGTTGGGTCAGGGATGGGCTATCTGGGCTGTCGCTGCTCTGATTACTGAAGGGGCATACAGCCACTTTGGACCAGGCAGGGTTGGAAATACACTGGACTATGTACGAACCCTTACATATTTCGGTGTTACTATTTACTGGATAATAACCCTCTGGCGTCCGGAGCCGAAACGTCGTACACTATCTCCTGAAATGCAGGCCTACCTCCAGAGCCTGCATACTCAGTTGCAGTCTGAACTGAAACATGTAAGCAGTATTGAAAGACATTAGAACTGCATATGGCATATCTCGCATTTGGTGTGTTTGGTCTAGTGGCGGTCGTTGCGCTTATCTATGCGCAAACGAGATCGCGCAAGCTGCTCTCAAAGGACTGGCAGACGCTGGTCACATCGATTCAACCCATGCACATGCGCGGACTGGAAATGGTCGCGCTCGATCATCTGGATCCGAAGAAGAACCAGCTTCGCCTGGAGCCGGACGAGATCTGGGGGCTTGTCGGCGGCAAAGAAGGCCTGCGACGCATGGAGCACAATGCCGACCTGATGATCGCGCTGGCCGCTTATGTGAAGAACTGGAATTACGATCAATCGGTGATTGTGGCAGAGCGCATTCGTCACGACTCCGTTCAGCTCAAGCGCGCCGTGCGCCGCATTCGCTGGAACCTGCACATGCGCCGCGGACAGCTTCGGATCCCGTTCTATGTGCACCAGGCTGCTGCTGCTTACTACCTCATGAGCAAGCGTCTGCTGTCACTCTACGAAGCCAACCAGTACCTGCTTTATCCTGTGCTGGCTGAAGCCCTGTAACCCAGAATCATCATTGAAATGGAAAGCCCGGAAGCAATGCTTCCGGGCTTTTTGCGCGAATGGAGTTTCCTCAATTTGCGGCTGGTGCAGCTTCCACTTCGGCCAATGATTCGGTATACGGCGCGCGCAGCACACCCCTCTCTGTAATGATGGCGGTGACATATCTGGCGGGAGTTACATCGAACGCTGGATTTTCTATGCCGACGCCATGCGGCGTGAGCTGCTTCCCGGCGTGGTGCGTGACTTCGATGGCCGCACGCTGCTCAATGGGGATCTCGTCGCCGGTTGGAGTTGCCAGATCAATGGTAGACCAGGGCGCAGCGACATAGAACGGAATGTCGTGCTCTTTTGCCAGAATGGCTACACTGTACGTCCCGATCTTGTTGGCCACATCGCCGTTGGCGGCGATGCGGTCCGCGCCGACAACCACCGCGCGGATTTTTCCCTGACGCATGAGACTGGCGGCCATGTTGTCGCAAAGAACAGTTGTGGGAATGCCGTCGTGCATCAATTCCCATGCGGTGAGGCGCGCGCCCTGCAGGAAGGGGCGTGTTTCATCAGCGTAAACGTGGATGGAACTGCCGCGCTCGACAGCGGCGCGAATGACGCCGAGAGCAGTGCCATATCCGCAGGTGGCCAGCGCTCCGGCATTGCAGTGTGTGAGCACGCCACCGGATTCCGGCAGCAAGTCCGCCCCGTTCGCTCCCAGTGTTTTGCAGGCAGCGATGTCCTCGTCGTACATCTGCTGCGCTTCTTTGATGAGGGCCTCTGCGATGGATTCGCGTGTCGCCGCAGGCTCTGCCGAGAGCGAGGCAAAGCGCTCGCGCATGCGGGCAATCGCCCAGAAGAGATTTACGGCTGTTGGGCGTGTGGCAGCGAGCGTATTGCAGATCAGGTCGAATTCTTTGGCCAGATCCGTAATCGTTGCAGCGTTGCTTTGTTTCACGCCGAGCGCGACACCCATAGCGGCCGAAACTCCGATAGCCGGAGCGCCGCGCACGACCATCGTGGTAATGACGTCAGCTACCTGTTGATAGCTGGTAGCGAGAACGTATGTTTCTTCGAGAGGCAGCTTCGTCTGGTCGAGGAAGCGGACACCATCCTGGGTCCATTCAAGTGTAGGAATCATGCTGGTTCTAGTTTACTAGGGTGCAGGGTGCAGGGTGTGGATAGTGTCGATTGTGGAATCGTTGCTCAGCCTAGAAGAATTCCAGAGCGTTTTTCGTTTTGGTGTAAGCGCCGTCATTTCTGAGACCGAAAAGAGGAAGAATTTCAAGCCTGGCTGGCCGGGGATTCTTCGCCTGCCCACCCCCACACGCAAAATCGCGTGTCGGGGACCCCGGATGTGGCTCAGAATGACAACTATGCCCTATCTACACTTATAGGAAAGTGCTTAAAGTGGGCGTTGGTGAGACCTGAGACCTGAACGCTGCGCCCTGTTTCTCAACCACTTGGCGAATCCAAGCAGGGACAATAAAAAACCAAAGGGCACGCACATCAAGGCGACGATAAGTGCCAGCCAGCCTGAATTGGTATGCGGGCCTTGCGGACCGATTCCCCCGAAAACAAATTGAGCAAGAACAGCGGCAAGGATGCCGGCACTGAGCGTCGCCAGGCCGGATTGGAGCAGCTGACGAGTGCCATCGCCTACATCTGGATGAACCGCAGCAGACTTGTCCGTCTGTGCAAGCGGCTGTGGCTCCGGTAGCTGTTCGGTCATATTGGGCATGCTATTCCTTCAGCGCCATGCAACCAGCATGACATAGACCACGACTCCGGTAACAGAGACATACAGCCAGATCGGAAAGGTATACGGGGCGATTTTTTTATGCTGCGGAAAGCGGCCTGTGAGCGAAAAGAAAAAGGTGATCAGGATCATGGGCAGCGCGACAACCGAGAGCAATATATGGCTGATGAGCAGCCCCAGATAGGCTGTGCGGATTGCGCCGTGTCCATGAAAATACATGTCGCCATGCAGTGCGTGGTTGGTTGTATAGGTAATGAGGAACAGAACGGAGAAGACCAGCGCAGTCAACATAGAAGCGCGGTGTGCTGCGATCTTTCGTTTCCGGATATAGGAAAGACCGATGACCAGCGCAACGGCGCTCATGCCGTTGAACAGCGCATTCAGCGCGGGAAGGAAGAGCAGGCGTGAGGCGTATTCCTGCGATGGCGGGTGCACGTATACCAGCCAAAGCAGAAAAAGCGTAGCGACGACGCTGATGCCAATGATCGTGGCGATGGGAGCGCGGGCAGCGGTTTCAATAGGTTGCATCTGGCTTTTAGTCATGTTCTTCAAAGCTTAGAAGTGAAATCCTTCGATCCGAGGCAACCACTGTTGATTGAAAGTTAAAGCAATCCTTCGACTGCGCTTCCTTCGGTCGCTCCCGCTCAGGATGACAACTTCGGTAAAAATTATGCTGCAGGTTTGTTTGTTCTCCGGTTGACGATGGCCCAGGATGCGGCAAATACAAAGACACAGAACGCAATCGTAACGGCCAGATTCACATTCAGCGAGAAGGCAGTCGCCTGCGATGGAAAGAGCGCGTTGCGCAGCGCATCGGTTCCATACGTGAGCGGGTTGATCTGCATGAGAATGCGCAGCCAGCCCGACGCTCCACTGGCAGGAAAGAGCGCGCCGGAGAGCATCCAGAGCGGCAGCAGAATCAGGTTCACAATAGCGTGGAAGGCCTGGGGCGAATCCATAGGCCATGCAATGGCGAAGCCGAGGGCGGTCAGCTCAAAGCTGATCATGATGATGGTCGCAATACTGATTGCGATGGCAGACAGACTCGTATGCACCCCGACCAGAGGCGCGAAGACGAGGAAAACGATGCCCTGAATGGCAGCCAGCGTGGCTCCGCCGAGCACTTTGCCCAATACGATGGATGACCGGCTCACAGGCGCGGCGAGCACGGAAAGCAGGAAGCCTTCATTGCGGTCCTGGATGAGCGACATCATGCTGAAGATCGCAGTAAAGAGCACAATCATGACCACAGCGCCGGGAAAGAAGTATCCCAGATATTGATCGGTGCCGGCACTGCCCCCGTGAAAGCTGTGCGCGAATCCCGATCCGAGGACGAACCAGAAAAGCAAAGGCGAGGCGATGACGCCGACGACGCGCGCCTTCTGGCGATAAAAGCGAACAATTTCGCGCAGCCAGAGCGTGTAGGCCGGCGTCCAGATGCCGACTTTTTTAACCTGATGAATGCGCGGCGCAGGAGCCATGGATGTGATGGTTGCCATTATGCCTGCTCCTCTGCGTTGCTTTGCGCCTCTGTCCAGAAGCGATGGCCGGTCCGCTGAATGAAGACATCTTCAAGGCTCGGCTTCGCTACCGACACGCCTTCGACGATTCCGGGGAATGCTTCCACCACATCGGTGACAAATTTGTGTCCCTGATCGCGTTCCAGGCGGACACTGTTTCCGAGGACGGTTGGCAAGACGATGAAACGATTGGCGATCTTTTGCGAAAGCTCCGCGGCGTCCGCTTCGCTCGCAGTTTCAAAGGTAATGACATCTCCGCCGATCTGGGACTTCAGTTCGAAGGGCGATCCGAGAGCAACAAGCTTTCCTTCATTCAAGATTGCGAGGCGGTCGCAGTGTTCAGCTTCTTCCATCAGGTGCGTAGTGACGAGTACCGTCACACCCTCTTCATCGCGGAGCATGCGCAGATACTGCCATACATCACGGCGCGCGCCGGGATCAAGTCCGGTAGAAGGCTCATCGAGCAGAAGGACAGAAGGGGAATGGATGAGCCCTTTGGCCAGTTCGACACGGCGCTGCATGCCGCCGGAAAGAGTTTCAACAGCATCCTTTGCGCGGTCAAAAAGTCCGACACGGGAGAGGACTTCAGTAATGCGGCGTTTTAGTTGCGCGCCCTTCAGTCCGTAGAGATGACCCTGATGCTTTAGATTTTCAGCCACAGTGAGCTTGAGATCGAGGCTGCGTGCCTGAAAGACAATCCCGATCTGCTGGCGGACTTTGTTCGGCTCGCGCGCGGCGTCGAACCCCTGCAGCAATGCCTGGCCGCCGGTGGGGACCATCAGTGTGGAAAGAATGCGGAAAAGGGTAGTTTTGCCGCTGCCGTTTGGGCCGAGAAGTCCGAAGATTTCAGCCGGGCGTACTTGAAACGTGAGATGGTTGAGAGCCAGTCTCTCGCCATAGTTATGGCTGAGATTGATGAGCGTAATCGGCTGAATCTCGCCTTTGGCGTTTTGCGCCTGACTTGTTTTAAAGCTGGCAGTCGTGTGAGTTACAGTTGCCATCAATCAGTACTTTCCTATCGCGTTGAGCATCAGCACTGTGAGCAGCACGGGCAGATAAATCACGCTGACTTTCAGCAAATCGCGCGCATACATTTTTGATTCGACCATACTGCGCGCGCGTGTGATACGGGCGAAGCGAATGGTGTATGCGAGATACGCCAGACCGAGCAGCAGCGCTGTTGCGCCATAAATTTTGCCTGCGACATGCAGATAAACCGGCAAAAGACTGACAGGAATCATCAGCACGGCATAGGTCAGCGCTTCGAGTACTGTTGACCAGCCGTCGGGCTGGACCACAGGGAGCATGCGGATTCCTGCGCGGCCATAGTCTTCCTTGTAGAGCCATGCAATCGCCATGAAATGAGGAAATTGCCAGACAAACAAAATTGCAAACAGAGCTACGGCAGGCCATTCTATGATCCCGCGGGCTGCTGTCCAGCCCAGCAGCGGCGGCATGGCTCCGGGAAATGCTCCGATGAAGGTCGCCAGTGTTGTTCGACGCTTGAGCGGCGTATAGATGGCGACATAGCTGAAAGCCGTAAGGAGCGTCAGCGTGCCGGTGATGAGATTTGTTTCGTATGTAAGCCAGAGCGCTCCTGCGACAATGGCGAGCATGCCCATCAGCACACCATGCGGCAGGCTGATGCGGCCCGAGGCCATCGGCCGCTGCGCGGTTCGGATCATCTTTGCATCAAGTTTGCGCTCGAGCGCCTCGTTCAGTGCGGCCGAGCCGGCAGAGACGAGGCCAATGCCGAGGAGAGCAGCAATGAGTCCGGGCTGCATGCTGCTGATGCCGCTGCGCATCGATCCAAGATAAAAACCTGCCCACGCTGTCATCACGACAAGGGCGGTGACGCGAAATTTGAACAGCTCGGCATAATCAGCGATGCGAGAGGCTGTTTCTCCTGCCCTCAGATGCGGGTGTTCAACAGCGGACACGCCAGTGCTGGTAATTGTGTCGGCTTCTTCCAGCATCGGAGACGCGGAGACCACGGGAGATACGGGGGCGGTCGGCATCATGGTTGCGCTGCCGGCAAAGGATGGAATTGTGCGCTTAAGGCCACTCCTCATGATAACAAGGGATGCGGTGAGCGTCGGGCGTGGGTCCTGCACGTGTAAAAGTTTTCAAGTCAGGATTACGGCTCAATGGGATGCGGTTTGGCGATAATCGGCTCCTGCTTAATCGCGTATTCATCAAGCAGGACTGCCACCAAAACGGCAGTAGGCACGGCGACCAGCGCGCCGACGATGCCATCGAAGGCCGCCCCCAGCAACAGAGCAACAAGAATGGCCAGACCGGGCAGATCCACACTGGAGCGCATGATGCGCGGGGTAAGATAGGACGTCTCAACCTGCGCATAGATGGCATAGAAGATCAGAACGCCAAGAACGCGTCCCCAGGAATCGATGGCAGCTACCAGAAGAGCCAGGGTAACGGTGATGACTGCGCCGGCAATCGGAATGATGTTAAAAATGCCCATCAGGACGCCGAGAGCATAGGCATAGCGAACATCCAGCGCGACAAAAAGGATGGTGCTGGAAACGCCAAGAATCAGCATGAGCGTGCCCTGGCCGAGGAGCCATTTGCCCATGCGGATTTCCGCCCGGGCCAGAGTCACATCCAGCCGTTGTCGCATGGCGACGGGAAAAAAGCTGAGGCACCAGCGGTAAGCGGCTTCTCCTTCAAGCATGAAGTAGACCGTCAGAACAATAGTTGTAATGATGTCAAAGAGCTTATTTGCCCAATGGCGGATGGAAAAAACGAGATACGTGGCGAAATTTGTCGCAAAATCCTGCAGTTTGGCGTTCAGAGCGGCGATATTCAGGCGCTGCAGGAAGGGAACATGGCGGATGCGCGACAGCAACTCCGGGCCGCGCGTGGGCAGTTCGTTGATGAACTCGCGTATATCGCGTACGACAGGCGGCAGCGCAAAAACGAAGAATAGCGTCGCAAAGCCTGCAACCGCCAGAAACAGGATCAGAATGGCAATGCCGCGGCCGGGATTCCAGCGGCCGATATGCAGCTTCATGATGCCGTTGACCACCGGCATCAGCACTACGGCGAAGAGCGCGCTTACATAGAGAATGACAAGCACATCGCGGACAAGCCATGCCAGATAGAGCCCGATGGCCAGAGCGAATGTAAAAACAATGTCGCTGCGCAGTGAACGTGAGCGCCGAATTTCTGCTTCGGACTTGACGTCAGCTTCCACCGAGGTCGGAAGATTGCTCATGCCGGCGCGTTTTCCTTTAGCAGGGAATTGACAGCGTTGAATATATGTAATGAAGTCTCTTCTGCCGTAAGCGATTCCGTTTTTATCACAAGATGCGCATTTCTGTAGTGCGGAAGCCGGGAATCAAACCGGCGGCGCAGCTGCCCGCGATCGTTCAGGACGGGGCGAACGTCCGCGCCGGGCTGGTGTTCGCAGCGGGCGATCATCACTTCAAGCGGCGCTTCGAGGAAGATAACGCAGGTCTCCTGGGTATTCAGCAAGGCTTCACGGACCGTTTGAGTTTCGACGGCGCCGCCCCCTAAGGCCAGCACCAGGCCGGATCTACTCAAGAGATCCCGGATCACCTGGGATTCAAGAGAGCGGAAGGCTGCCTCTCCATCTTTCGCAAAGATTTCAGCGATAGAAGCGCCCACGCGCTCTTCGAGAACACGATCGGCGTCGAGGAACTGCCAGCGCAGGTGTTGCGCCAGCAATGCGCCGACAGTTGATTTGCCGGCGCCCATAAATCCCACGAGCACGATGCGCGAGATGTGAGAGGGGAGTTGTGCCATCATCTCCATGCGTTCTCTGCATTATAAGAACGCCTGCCCTTTGAAGCTATGAGCGTTTGCTTGCGGGCACAGCACCGGAGCCCTTCTCGCTACGAATGGCAGATTGAATGTTGTCCCAGACTGCAGGGCTGGGATCGTGGATCGGGAGCAGCAGCTTGGCCTGTGAGGCGATGTATTCAAGGTCACGCACCAGAGCAGCGCAATTCTCACACCCGAGCACATGCTCTTCGCTGCTTACGTTTGCGCCTGACTCAAACAGTTCAGGCAATTTTTCCTGAAATTCCGCGCAGTTCATTGATTTCCCGTCTTGCTTGTCACTCGCGCTCATGCGATCTCCTCTTTCCGCTGCCCGGAACGTAAAAGATCGCGCAGCTTCATGCGCGCTTTGTGCAGTTGCGATTTGCTGTTGCCAATCGAGCAGTTCAGCATATCGGCGATTTCATTATGTTCATAGCCTTCCACATCATGCAGAACAAAGACCAGTCTATAGCCGGGAGGCAGATTTTCTACCGCGCGCTCAAGCGCAACACGGTCCAGTGAGCCTGAGAGAACGAGGTCACGCTCTCCAATGTCTTTGCGTGGCCCATCTTCCTGGGAAGGTTCAAGGGTTTCTTCCAGTGATACCTGAGGCAGCCCTTTCTTGCGCAGGTGCATGAGGACCACATTCACAGCCAGCCGGTGTAACCATGTAGAAAAGGCCGAGTCACCGCGGAAGGTTCCGATTTTCCGATAAAGCTGCAGAAACGCTTCCTGGGTCAGGTCTTCAGCTTCTGCTACGTTCCCCAACATTCTCAGACACAGTGAATAGACCCGGCGTTTGTGCAGAGAATAGAGCATTTCAAATGATTGCGCATCGCCGTTCTGCGCTTTGGCAATTGCCTCAGCTTCACCTGCAATCGGGGGATTTCTGCGCATATGCTGAACGGGTTTTGGTTGTGTCGGTCCTGCTGTCATCCGCACGTCACCTGCCTTGAAAATTCCACGCTTTGTTTTATCCGTCAATCCCTTGCTTGATTTGGTCTGGTAAGCCAGGCTCATGGAAAGATATTCCCAATGTTAATCTGCGAATTGTTAGTGAGAAGACACTTCCATGCAAATGGTTGCCAGAGTATGAGTTGTAAGCTCAGGAACCGATAAAGCGAGCATAGAGGCTGCGCGCCTGAGTAACATCGGTTGTGCCCTGAATCAGGGCCCGTCCGTCGGGGAAAACCGTGATGACGTTCTCGCCGCGCTCAAAGCGGAGCAGCAGATTGTTGGACCGGACTTTCCCATGAGGCCGCAGCCTGGTTTCCATTTCGGCAAAATCCACGGGCCGATGATGTTCATGAATCTGGACAGAATTGCGTCCGCAAAGCGTGATATGCGGCCGTTCTTCGCCGCGAAGATGAGCAAAATTGCGTAGCTGACAGACTTCGCAGGCAGGGTCAGGCCCAGATGCTGTGACTTCCGAGCGTTCATTCGTCCATAAATCGAAAGAGAGCAAGGTGCGCCGCAGCTTGTCTTTTGCTCCGGTAAGCAATTTAAATGCCTCGGTTACTTCGATGGATGCGGCAAGGTTAACGGCGGAATTCAGAATGCCGGCGGTATCGCAGGTCTCCACCGTTCCGCCCGGAGGCTTGGGGAAGATGCAGGCAAGGCAGGCGGTCTCGCCCGGAAGAATATTCATAGTGACGGCATATGCGCCAATAGCCGCGGCGTAAATCCAGGGCTTGCCCTGTTCTACGGCGTAGTCATTGATCAGATAACGGGTCTCGAAATTGTCGGTGGCATCCAGAACCAGGTCCGCGCCTTCAAGCAGCGCGTGAATATTTGCCGGGACCAGATCAGTTACCTGAGCGCGGACACTAATTTCACTGTTAAAGAGAGCTATTTTTCTGCGGGCCGCCTCCGCCTTAGGCAAGGCGAGCCGCGCGTCCTCCTCATCGAAGAGCACCTGGCGCTGCAGATTGCTCTCTTCCACGTAATCACGATCAATGAGCGTTAACGTGCCCACGCCGGCACGGGCCAGAAGACTGGCAGCGGCGGCCCCTGTGGCTCCGCAACCAATCAGAGCTACATGCGATGACTGAAGCTTTTCCTGTCCATCAATGCCGATTCCGGGATACAAAATCTGACGTGAATATCTCTCTGTAAACTGGGCCTTCGGCATATGCGTGTTTCTTCTGTTCCTGATTAGTATAGAGAATGGACAGGACCTTCATTCGGTAGTGAAGGTGGGTTATTAAAGTGTGCGGGGCTGCATCTCATTTTTTCGAGGGGCCGATTGGATTTTCGTGGCAAATCCTGGACAAGTATCTGCCGAAAGGACTTGCATTGGTCCGGCCTCGCCATGTTGTTCTGTCTGGTGTTATACCTTTGCGTCTGTGCCTGTGCAATGGCGCAGAGCGCGCAGCAACCAGTTGCTCCAGCAAGCCGGCAGGACATCACGCTGCGCAGCTGGGCCGGATTGCAGGTGGAGTCCATCGAGTTTAAGGGAATTTCAGTTGATCGACTCGCTCCGTTACCCGATCAGCTGGCTTTGCAACCCCATCAGCCTCTTGATCCTCTGAAAGCTCGCGATAGTCTCCGCCGCCTTTTTGAAACCGGCCTGTACAAGACCATTGCGGTAGAAGGCATTCGGCATGGAAACGCCGTGACCATTATTTTCACCGGCGTGCCGAATCTTTTTATCGGACGCGTGACTGTGAATGGTGTCAAAAGCGAGCGGCTTTCCGGCGTGCTGGAGCGCTCTACGCGCATGAACGCCGGGACTGTATTCACCGACAATAAGCTGCTGCAGGCGCAGACCCTCTTACAACAAACGTTGAACGAAAACGGTTATTACCAGTCAAAAATATTCGCGAGTACGAGCATCGATACAGCCAACTCGCAAGTCAACGTCGCTTTTCAGATTGAGCAGGGAAAGCAGGCGCGTATTGGCGACGTGGCGGTAAAGGGCGACAGCGGCATGTCCGTCAATCAGTTTCGAAAAAAAGGCAAGCTCAAGGAGGGGGCAAAAGTAACGCGTGACACGGTGAGCAATGCTCTTACACGTCTGCGCAAGAATTATCAGAAGAATGACCGCCTCGAAGCCAGTCTCAAGCTGGACTCGCGGGACTATCAGCCCCCGGTGAACCATCTGGATTATGGATTCACAGCGGACCGCGGGCCCATTGTGCAGATCACCGTTGATGGGGCCTCGTTAAGCAAAGGTAAGATCAGGAATCTGGTGCCGGTCTATGAAGAGGGGACTGTGGATGAAGATCTGCTGACGGAAGGCGACCGCCGCATTCGTGATTATTTCCAGCGCGAAGGGTACTTTGACGTAAAGGTAACGCACAGTGAGCAGAAGAAAGACCCGCAGCACGCGCTCATTACGTTTAATGTCACGCTCGGGGTGAAGCATCAGGTGGTGGCTGTGACCGTCAGCGGGAACAAATATTTCGATACCAACCTGATCCTGCCCCGTTTAAGTGTGACAAAGTCGAACATCGTGAACCGTCGTGGGCTCTACAGCCAGGCGCTGGCGCAGGCAGATGTGAACGCCATTACTGCGTTGTATCAAAGCAATGGTTTCAGCAATGTAAAGGTCACGCCGCATGTCAAAGACGTAGAGACAAGTAAAGCCGGGCAGAAATCAAAGGTGGCGCAGATCAGCGTAAATTACGCCATTGATGAAGGTATCCAGCAGCGAATTGGCGCCTATGTGATTGACGGCACAAGCAAGGTCCAGATGTCAGAGCTGATCCCGCTGTTGAATACGCAGTCAGGACAACCGTATTCATCGCTGAATGTAACACAGGACCGCGATTCGATCCTGACCTATTACCTGAGCCACGGCTTTAATAATGTCCAGGTAAATCTTCAGCAGCAGCCATCGTCCCGGAACCCAAATCTCATCGATGTAACCATCCATGTCACGGAAGGCGACCAGGTTTTCGTCAATCGTGTGCTGATTTCCGGCCTGCATTACACGCGCCCCAGCACTGTGGAAGACCGAGTTCTGATTCATCCAGGCGATCCGCTGAATCAGACAGCGTTATTGGATACTCAGCGCAGGCTCTATGATCTGACCCTCTTCAATCAGGTCAACACTGCGGTGCAGAACCCGCAGGGAGATGAGCTGCGCAAGAATGTCCTGCTGCAATTTACGGAAGCGCGCCGCTGGGACCTGAGCTACGGGTTCGGTTTTCAGGCGCAGACGGGTAATCCCCAGACCAACTGCAAAAACTTCACGCCGGAACAGCTCATCCAGCTGGGCATTAACCCCTCAACATACAAGTGCAGTCCGAATGGAAAAACGGGCGTAAGCCCGGCCTTCCTGTTCAACGTTTCGCGTATTAATCTTCGCGGGACGGACAAATCAGTCTCTCTCAACAGTACCTACGGAACGCTGGAGCAGCGGGTGCTGCTGAGTTTCTCCAATCCGCATCTTTTCGACAATCCTAAGTTCAATCTGATTGTCACCGGCGGCTACACCAATGCCCAGGACGTGACCACCTATGCTTCATCGCGCCTGGAAGGGACCGTGCGCGTGTCGCATCTGGTCAACAAACCGAACACCTTCATTTACCAGTTCAGCTATCGCCGTGTGAAGGTTGATCCGAACAGCGTCCAGGTCGCGCCGAATGAAATTCCGCTGGTTTCACAGCCTGTGCGCGTGGGCGGCCCCGGCGTCACCTGGATTCGCGATACGCGAGTGCCTACGCCACTCGATGCCACAAGCGGAACGTATAACACTGTTCAGGAAAGCTGGGCCGATTCGCATTTCGGCTCACAGGCGAACTTCAATCGGCTTGATGGAACAAATTCCAGCTATTACCGGTTCGGCAAGCTCAATAACTGGATAGTGGCCCGCAGCACGCGTATTGCAGTCGAGCGCTCCTATGGAACGGGAGATGAATCACTGATTCCTCTGCCGGAACGACTCTATGCCGGCGGCGCGCAATCGCATCGCGGTTTTGGCATTAACGGCGCAGGCCCACGCGACTCGCTGACCGGATTTCCTATCGGCGGCGCCGGCGCATTTATCAACAGCACAGAGTTGCGCATGCCGAATCCCATGCTGCCATACGTGGGCACCAGCCTGGGCTTTGTTCTGTTCCATGACATGGGTAATGTTTTCGAGAACGGGTCTGATATCTGGCCTAGCTTTATCCGTTTCCGCCAGCCGGATAGGGCCGGCTGCCGTGTGCTCGATGAAGCGGCGCAATCAGTCAAGCATCCTCATTCAAGCACAGGGGGGGCCGGACTGTGCAGCTTCAATTATTTTTCACATGCTCTCGGAGTTGGTTTGCGCTATCACACACCGGTCGGTCCGATACGCCTTGATTTCAGCTATAACCTGAATCCTCCGATTTACCCGGTCATCATTGATTACTCCAGCACGCCGACAAACCCGATTGCGCCGCACGTAGGCGAAGCGGGCCATTTCAACTTCTTCTTCAGCATTGGGCAGGCATTCTGATGACGAATCGTAGGCACCTTCGGAGACTGGCAGCGCTCGTTGCGGTGCTTGCCGGCTTGTGCCTGACGGCATCTGCCCAGGAATCCGCACCTGACGCTGCTTCGCAGAAATCAGACACCCCCATTGTGCTCGACCGCGTCATCGCCATCGTAAACGGTGATGTGTTGCTGGAAAGCGATGTTCATGAAGAGATGCGGCTTGCGGCTCTGCAGCCCATCACCGTGCCTGCCGGGCAAAATACGGAACTCAATGCCGCCCAGCGACTGATCCGTCGCGCTTTGATTCTGCAGCAGATGAAGGCGCAGCAGCAGATCAATTATTCAGTCAGTGATGCAGAAGTAAAGAAAAGCCTGGAAGAGCTGCGTACGCAACTTCCAGCTTGCAGACAGCTGAACTGCGCCACGCATGAAGGCTGGGAAAAATTCCTGAAGCAAAACGGCCTCACAGAGGAAGAGGCAGAGCAGCGCTGGCGTCAGCGCATGGAAATTCTCAAGTTTATTGACGCGCGCTTCGGCGCAGGAATCCGTATCTCCAGGCAAGACATTCAAAACTACTATCAAAAAGCAGTTGTGCCGGCTTTCGAGAAGATGAAGGAAAAGCCTCCTACGCTGCAGAGCACGCAGTCGCGCATCCGTGAAGTGCTGGTGCAGCAGCAGGTGAACTCCATGCTGCGTGACTGGCTACAGAGCTTGCGCGATCAGGGAAGCGTGCAGATTCTCGATCCCAAATTCGGGCAAAGCACCAGCGAAGATGAAGACACGGGAGGCGGCGCATGAGCACACAGCCTGCGAATCTTCCTGAAGCTTCTACGTCGCCAGTACGAAAGAAACGCACCTGGCTGCGCGTTCTTGCTGTAGTTGTAATCATCATCATGATCGCGGTTGGCGGTTTGATCTGGTACGCCACCACGCCGCAGTTCGAAAATTTCGTTCGCGAGAAGCTGATTGCCACGCTGGAGAAAGCCACCGGCGGTCGCGTAGAGTTGGGCGCGTTTCGATGGTCCATACGGCATCTGGCATTCGAGGCAGACAATCTGACGATTCATGGCCTCGAAGCAGCGAATGAGACTCCCTACGCGCATGCCGACCGCATTTATGTCCGCATTAAAGTTCTTTCATTCATTCATCCGCGCATCGATCTGAATTACCTGGAAGCCGATCACCCGGTCATCCATCTCATCGTTTATCCCGACGGATCTACAAATCAGCCTCGCCCTAAAGCGCAAAGCAGCAACAAGTCTGTGAAGGACGAGATATTCGATCTCAAAGTGGGACGAACAGAGATTCGCAATGGGATCGTCTTAATCAATCAGAAGGCCACTCCCTTTGACCTCGCTGCGAATGATCTCGGCGTCCTGGTTACGTACTACCCACCGCAGGACCACTACATCGCGAAGCTGCATGCCGCTGATATTACTGCGCAGCGCGGAAAAAACCCGGAAGTCCGGTCGAAGCTTGACTTGCTGGTCGATATGGGGCGCAACACGCTGAATGTGTCAGAGCTGCAATTACAGACCGGGCCATCGCTGCTTAAAGCAACGGCCAGCCTTCAGGACTTTAACAATCCGCAGTGGAACCTGACCGCGCAGGGCAGAATCGATGTCAGGGAAGTCATGGCCTTTGCGCCGGTTGAGGGCGTAGATCGAGGCGTAGTCGATCTGGATGTGAAAGGGCAGGGAACGAAACGGCAGTTTGTTCTTAACGGACACGCAAAAGTAGCCAATGCTGGATACCACTCCGGAACTTTTCATGCTGCCGGAGTAAATGTCGATACCGCGCTTCACGCAACAGAAAATGATTTGGCCTTCACCGGCATTCGTGTCCGCCTGCCCGGGGGGGGCAGCGTGGACGCCGAGATGCATATTGCGCATTGGCTGGGCGAAGCACTGGCGCAGCCCGACCAGCCTGCGTCAGCCTCCGTGCGCCGGGGAACGATTCGCTCGAATTTTCGCGGCATAACGTTACGCGAGCTGATGCCGATGGTGGCCCCGCCGGCCTACAAAGAGCTTGGATTCGACACAATCGCTTCCGGAGAGGGAAATCTCGACTGGAGTGGAGACGCCTCTGATCTTACGGCACAAGCCCGCGTGACGCTCACACCCTCTGCGCATACGCCTGATGGCGAAGTGCCCATGTCGGGTATTGTGGATGCGACGTATCTCCAAAAAAACGGCAGCGTGCAGATCAGGCAATTGCAGGTGCAAACCCCGGCTACGCAGATTGAGGTCTCAGGTGGCCTCGGCGTTTACCCAATCAGTCGGCCATCCACCTTGCAGGTAAACCTAGAGACAACCAATCTCGCGGAATTTGATCAGGCGCTGACCGCGCTCGGTGTTTCCGCGCAGGGAAAGAAAGGTGTGCAGGCTCTGCCTTTGCGATTGCAAGGGCAGGCGCAGTTCCACGGGACAGTGTCAGGAAGCATTCCCGACCCGGACGTAAAGGGACATCTCATCGCGAGCAACTTCGATATCCTTCTGCCGGCTCCAACTGCTCCCACTGCGGTTACGCAACCTGCCGAAGGGACAGAGCCGGCAGACACGCAGGTCCCGCCGCCAGCGGCCGCCACGCAGAAAACTGTCCATTGGGATTCTCTTGAAGCCGATGCCGAATATTCTTCACGGCTGATTGCCTTGCAGCAGGCTACTCTCACGCGTGGCAAGACTTCCATTCATGCCTCTGGCGAGGTACACGCGCACCAGTTCACCGCCCGCCGCTATGCATTTGACGACGATTCGGCGATCAATGCAGACGTGAAGGTGCAGGACGCCGCGCTCGATCAGGTCCTTGCCATTGCAGGAGAAAATCTTCCCGTAACCGGCACCCTCAACCTGAATGCCCATGCAGGCGGCCAGCTTGGAAATCTGAATGGCGGCGGCCATCTGTCCATTCAGGGCGGGCAGGCATACGGCGAACCGTATCGCAGCCTGAACGCCGACCTCAGGTTTGCCGGAAAAGAGCTCGGCGTATCGAAGCTGTTGCTGTTGCAAAATGGCGGGCAGCTCACCGGAAATGGCGGTTATGATATCCGCTCAAAGCAGTTTCATTTCCAGGCGGAAGGCAAAGGCTTTGACCTGACCCATACGGAGCATTTTAGAAAGGCGAAATACCCTCTTAGCGGGCAGCTTGTCTTCTCAGCCAAAGGCTCCGGAACGGTGGATTCCCCGTCCATTCAGGCCAGCGCGCATCTGACAAAAATAACTGTGGGTCAGGAAACAAACGGCGCCGTTGATCTCGAAGCGCATACCGATCATCAGAACCTGCTGCTGACGCTGAATGGACGTCTAGGGACCGCATCTTTGCAGGTGACCGGGCAAACGGCTCTGTCAGGCGACTACAACACGCAGGCGCGCGCCGCTCTTACAAACCTCGATGTCGATCCGTTCATGGAGATGTTTCATGTGCAGGGCGTGACATGGCATTCCTCGATTGCCGGAAACGTGAATATGTCCGGCCCACTGCGTCAGCCTCGACAATTGCAGGGCGAGGCGCAGATCAGCCAGCTCTCGCTCGCTGTCGGCGGTGTCCCTCTGAAAAGTGATGGGCCACTGCATGCGCAGCTGATCAGCGGCATTCTCAGGCTGGATCCGTTGCACATTACCGGAGATAACACCGATCTGCGCGCGCAGGGCAGAATCGGCGTATTCCGGACCAATCATCTGATCAATGTCCGAACACAGGGCGACATCAATCTGAAGCTGCTGCAAACAATCAATCAAAATGTGACTTCTTCCGGTCAGGTCAAATTTAATCTTGATGCGGGCGGCTCATTAGACCATCCCGATTTAACCGGCCAGGTGAAGCTCACGAATGCCGCTATGAACCTTGAGGGCGTTCCGAATGGCGTGAGCCAGTTGAACGGCACGCTTGAATTCGATCAGGACCGTCTGCAGGTAAAGAACCTGACCGGGATGACCGGCGGCGGCCAGGTGAACATTATCGGGTATGTCACCTATCAACAGGGCATTTACGCTGACCTTACGGCGACGGGAACAGCAATCCGTATTCGCTATCCCACCGGCATCAGCTCCATGATCAACACGAAGCTGCGTCTCCAGGGGACGCAGAACAGTCTTCTGTTGAGCGGCAATGTTCTGCTGACCCGCTTTACCATCAGTCCCAACCTGGACTTCGCCAGCTTTGCTGGCCCATCGAACGGCGTTGCGCCGCCGCCGGACCAGAACGCGTTTTCTAACCGCATCCGCCTGGATATTCACATCACCTCATCGCCTGAGCTGGATTTCCAGAACTCATTTGCAAAGCTCGCCGGTGATGTGGATTTGCGCATACGCGGGACAGTCGCGCAGCCTACCGTGCTGGGGCACATCAATATCACGGAAGGCAGCGCAACCTTCGCCGGCACAAAATATCAGCTCCAGCACGGAGATATTTATTTCAGCAATCCTGTGCGCATTGAGCCGATCATCGATCTCGACGCCACGGCGCGCGTCGAGGACTACGACATTACCATCGGACTGCACGGCACGCCCAGCAACCTCAGCCCGACATTCCGCTCAGAGCCTCCATTGTCCCAGCAGGACATCTTTTCTCTCCTGGCCATGGGCCGCACGCAGGAGGAGCAACAGATTTACTCGATGCAGGCGCAGCAGGCCGGAGTAAACACAACAGCCGATGCGCTGCTGGGCGGAGCGCTGAATGCAACCATCAGCAGTCGCATCCAGAAGCTGTTTGGTGGCGGAAGCGTCAAGATTGACCCGACCTGGGTAGGCTCCGTCGGCAACTCCACCGCGCGCATCACCGTAGCGCAGCAGGTCTCCAAAAATGCCACCCTTACTTACGCCACGAACATCAACTCAACCGCGCAGCAGTTGATTCAGGCTGAGGTGAATGTCACGCCCACCGTATCCATTCTTGCTGTGCGCGACGAATCCGGCGTTTTCAGCCTTCTGTTCAAGGTGCACAGGCGTTATCGATAGTTACAAAAGAATTTTAAGTAACCGCGCATCCAAATGAAGGTAGAATGTGTCCGAAGTGAATGACGCTGCAAATTTGTTATTGGCGGACTTGAGATGTCATTTCGCGCTATAAACATGCAGCAAGCTAGGAGAGCATGACATGAGGATTGTATTAAGAAGTCTTGTTCCAGCTGTAGCGGCGATTTTGCTGACAATTTCACCTTCTGCCGTGGCGCCGCATTCCACGCTTGCAGTTGCGCAGGATGCAGCCAAAGATAATCAGATTCTGGCCGACATCAAGAACAATGCTCTCAACAAGTCTCAGTTCAAGAATGTGCAGGCCAGCGTTCAGAATGGTATTGTCACATTGACCGGAACCGTGGATGTGTACGACCAGAAAGCTGATGCCGACCGGCGCGTCCATCGCGTTAAGAATGTGAAGGGCGTAGAGAACCAGATTGAAGTCGCCGGCCCGGAAATTCCCGATGCCGAATTGCAGAACAAACTGGTGAAAGCCATCCAATATGACCGTGTCGGTTACGGCACGACGGCATTCAATGCCATCGGTGTCAACGTGCAGAACGGCGTAGTTACGCTGTCCGGCCATGCCTATGGTCCAGTCGATGCCGACTCAGCCGTCGCGGTAGCCGCCAACACCAAAGGTGTAAAGGACGTCATCAACGATATCCAGGTCGATCCTGTTTCGCCAATGGATGATCGCATTCGCATTGCCGTCTTCCGGGCCGTCTATGGTTTTCCCAGCCTGAACAAATATGCGATTGATCCGGGTAAGCCGATCCGCATCTCTGTGCAGAACGGTCACGTCACCCTCTATGGCGTAGTCGATAGTAAGGGCGATAAAGACGCCGCCGGAATCCGGGCAAACTCCGTGCCTGGGGTCTTCAGCGTCACCAACAATCTGCAAGTGGCAGGGCAGCCGGAAAAGAAGTAACGTCTATCCTTCATTTCGATAAATGCGGCCTCGCCTCTCATCGCGAGGCCGTTTTCTTTCTGACTTACACTGGTAACAGGAGATCGAAAGACCAGATGGCACTGTTGCGCAGCATCGGCACAACATTGGAGATGATCAAGTGGGAGCACTCCATTTTTGCGCTTCCATTCGCCTTAACTGGAGCCATGCTCGCCGCCCATGGATGGCCCAGCGCAGCCCAGTTGCTGTGGATCATTGTCTGCATGGTAACGGCGCGCTCAGCAGCGATGGCATTTAACCGCTGGGCCGATGCCGATCTCGATGCGGTAAACCCGCGCACCGCCATGCGCGCCATTCCTGCTGGATTGCTGACCCGCGGCTTCGTCGCAGCCTTCACAGTCTTCATGTCTGCGCTGTTCATTTTCGCGGCCTCGCGATTAAATCGCCTCACGTTGTTGCTCTCGCCCGTCGCATTGGCCATTCTGCTGCTGTATTCCTATACAAAGAGATTCACGCGCTGGTCGCATCTCGTCCTGGGGTTGTCACTGGGAATCGCGCCTGCGGCTGCATGGATTGCCGTCCGCGGTGACCTGGATGCGCGCATCCTGGTGCTGACTGCCGCAGTTCTCTTCTGGGTCGCCGGATTCGACGTGCTCTATGCCTGCCAGGATGCGGAACACGACCGCGTCCACGGCCTCAAAAGCGTGCCTGCCGCTATTGGCCTTGAGGGAGCCTTCTGGGCAGCGCGCGGCATGCACGCCGTCATGCTCGGCCTGCTCCTGTGGCTCGCGCATTTGTTCTCGCTGGGAGCAATAGGTTTGGCCGGCATTGCCGTCGTTGCCGCCCTGCTGCTGTATGAGCATCTCATCGTATCGCCCAAAGACCTGCGCCGCCTGAATGCCGCATTCTTTACCATGAATGGCGTCATTTCTGTTGTATTTTTTATCTTTGTCGCCGCAGCGCTTTTAATACACGGCTAGATCAAATTTCATGTAATGTGATTGCCGGTGGGAGCAGTCTGCGGATGTCGAACCTAAGCGGACAAACGTATGCTGCATCATGCCTCGTCAAAAAGCCCTTTCAACGCGGCGGGAGCGTGTTGGCAATCACCAGATTGCAGAGCTGGCAGAGCCATCCGACAATGCCGATGAGCTAGTGATGATTGCCTGATGAGAATCAAAATGTTCAGGCATGCTCCATTCTGCCTCCTTTACAGAACAGAAGAGCTTTTTGTGGATTCATTCGTTCCCAGGTCAAGCCACCAACATTGAGGAGTTAAGAGTGTCTGAATCTGTTGCAATCAGTCTGAAACGAGCAGCCATCATTCTCGCGGAGGAGTTGGACTATGCGCGGGCGGCGGAAAAATTGCACATTGTATCCGGCGAGTTGATAGAACCAATCTATACGCTCGAAGCACAGCTATGCTTCCGCATCTTCAAACCGAGACAAAAGAAAATAGAACTCACGCAAGAAGGGCAATTCCTCATCAACGCCTTCCGCGAGTCCGTAGCACTGCATGATCGAATTCCGAGCAAGGATGCGGAACAAAACCCTAATAGCGGCGGAATTGTTTGCCGCCTGTTGGAGACGTGATGAGGCGGGCTGCCAGCTCTGGGAACAACCGAGCGCAGCACAGTGACTGCGAGGAAGAACCGGAAGCCACGTTCAGACGGTAATTTTCCTCGGTGAGAGGGAGATGCGGACACCAAAAAACTGATTCATCTGGTAGACTTGATTTTGTAGTTGCCGTGGCGGTTTTTTGGTGTTCTGTTTGGTGTCCACGTGGTGGACACCGGAGCCTCAAAACTGAGTTCACAGCAGCGAAATGGTAGAACAGAGCAAAAATAGCGAAAGCTGCGAACGCTCTGAATTCTATGTGACATATAACCATGTTGTTGAAAAACAATCTGGGGACGTAGTTCAGTTGGTTAGAACGCTGCCCTGTCACGGCAGAGGTCGCGGGTTCGAGCCCCGTCGTCCCCGCCATAAA
>DATGMQ010000034.1:0-35276 GCA_035293545.1 Alloacidobacterium sp.
TGTTTATCAGACGTATTGCGTCCGAATATTCCCAGTACCGAGCGCTCTGACGGTGCTTCGCCTTGCCGCGCCGCCATGCGGAACCGCTTCTAAACTGAAGATAGGAAAGGACGGCATCTAACCATTCTGCCGGTGAACGCCGGTCGCGTTCGGAATCACCATCTGAATCTGGGTTAACAGAATATCTGTTATCGGACATAAAGTGCAGCGGAGAAGGGTCGGAGGTCCGACTTGGCTGCACTTATCACGAAATGTTCTGCAAAAGACGAAACTATTTTCGTAGTGTCGGCATCTAAGGCACTTTCGTACCGTTTACATGTTGTACCGCGTCAGTTGAAGCTCGAATTCGGGCCAGCGGTGCAAAACTTCCTAGATAACAGATATTCTGTTAACTAAAATATGGATCCTGAGGGATGCCCTACCAGAATATCCGGCGATGTTCTTTATAAAGCCGCTTCTTGCTGATCATGTATCGCCAGAAATCCGAGCGCGACGCCACAACATGCCGGAGATGATACATGCGATGTAATTTTCCGTATGTCTTCCGGTGCATCTGCATGTCGAGACAGAGTTCCGCGACTTGGTGGAAACGGACGTCTTCTGCGAACCATTTTTCCCACTCGGCGCGGGCGCGTTCGCCCATCTCCTTTGCGCGCGGCCTCAATTGCTCCAATAAAGCTGGTATCCCGGCAACATCTTTTTCCGGGACAAATACGGCGAACGAATCCCAGTCAACACCTTCATTCGGGACCCAGTCATCACTTATGACTACACAGGCCCTTCCCATCTTCATGGATTCATAAAGCCGGATGCTCCCTGGACCGCGTCCACGAGGACAAAGACTGAACGATGCGTCGGCGATCGAATTGGCATACCTCTGCCAGAATTCTTCCTTTTCTGCCGGAGTCCCGTGATAACGGATCCTGTAGCTTTCGTTAGAACTGTCCAGTACAAGGATGTCTGGGCGGTTGAATTGAAAGAGTCCTTCCCGCACTGGATGCGTATTGCTCGAACCCACAAAGGCGGCCAGATACTTTCTCGGGCCAATAGATGGGCGGTAGTCAATAAAGGGATTTTCCGGCATGAGATAAAAGCCGGTCCGTGTGTGCTCTGCTGCATAATCTTTCTTATGCAACGACGCATATATTCCGCGCAGAACAGGCCGGATGTAGTCTGCTGAATCAAAGAGAAAGCACTTCTCAGGATATTTGCGATACAACGGATGGGCGCGGACCCGTTCGGCAAAATCTCCGCAGGTCCCCATGGCGACGAACAGAATGATGTCCGCTGCTGCATGATCTTCCGTGAGCGAATGCACGCCGAAGCGATCGATGGAGGCGCTGGTCCTTAGCGCGGATACTGCAAGATGCTTGTTCTCGTCGTATTCAGTCAGATCATCATCTACCGAAAGCAGCGATATGAGCGCCATGAGTTCAAAGTAGCATAGTGCGGGTGCTGATTCGCAAATGAGAAGGCCTGAAACAGCTGATCTGGTTGACGCATCCAGCGCTTTTTACACTGACGTATAGTTCATCGATGTGTGCGCTGCCTGAAGGATTGCCCTTCTCTTTGCGCCTAGATATCTGTGGACACTTCAAAGTGCCGTTTGCTCTTCAGGATGTCAGTATTCGGCATCGTTGCGGGAGGTCTTCTTGGAAAAATCAATACAGATACGCGAGAGGCCCGCTTATGCGAGCCCTTCTCTGCGATTGAGTTTAGGTATGGAAAGCTTAGACCCCGATTACAGCGCAGAGTTCCTTCACCGCGTCAGCGCTCTTTTTGAGAGCAGCGTCTTCGTCCGGGGTCAGCTTAATTTCGATGATTTGCTCCAGGCCCCGCGCGCCCAGCTTGCATGGGACTCCGACATAAAGCCCATCGATGCCATATTCCCCCTGGAGATACGCAGCGCACGGCAGAATTTTCTTTTTGTCTTTGAGGATAGCTTCGACCATCTCGACTGTTGCCGCCGATGGCGCATAGTAAGCGCTGCCGGTCTTGAGGTGCTTGACAATCTCGGCGCCGCCGTCGCGTGTGCGCTGGACGAGCGCTTCAAGTTTCGTGGGCTCAATCAGCTCAGTAATTGGAATGCCGGCAACCGTCGAATACCGCGGCAGCGGAACCATGGTGTCGCCGTGCCCGCCAAGGACAAATGCCGTCACATTCTCAACGGAGACCTTTAACTCTTCCGCGATAAACGTCCGGAAGCGAGCCGAATCGAGCACGCCAGCCATGCCGATGACGCGCTCGCGGTTGAACTTCGCCTGCTTGAAAGCGGCCTGCGCCATAGCATCAAGCGGGTTTGAGACAATGATCAGAATGCAGTTCGGCGAAGCTGCCGTGACCTTGCTGACCACGTCAGACATAATCTTGAAGTTGGTCTGCAGCAAGTCGTCGCGGCTCATGCCCGGCTTGCGCGGAATGCCGGCAGTGATGACGACGATGTCGGAATTTGCCGTATCGGCGTAGTCGTTGGTGCCGGTGATATGGCAGTCGCGCTTCTCAATCGGCATGGCTTCAAGCAGATCGAGACCTTTACCTTGCGGAATGCCTTCCACTACATCGATAAGAACGACGTCGGCGAGTTCTTTTGAAGCAATCCAGTGCGCGGCAGTCGCGCCCACGTTTCCCGCGCCTACGATGGTTACCTTCTTACGCATTTCTACTCCTTAAACAATATGTTGTCATTCTGAGCGAAGCGAAACCGAAGGATCTGCTTTTCCTGCGCTTCCGCAATACCCCCCTACATATTCTCAATCATCCGCGTAGCAAACTCGCTCGTCTTGACTTTGGTAGCACCCTGCATCTGGCGCTCGAAGTCGTAGGTGACATACTTCTGCTGAATCGTCTTCTCCATCGACGATTCAATCAGCTTCGCCGCCTCATGCCAGCCGAGAAACTCAAAGAGCATCACGCCTGAAAGCATGACCGATCCGGGATTGATGACGTCTTTATCAGCGTATTTCGGAGCTGTGCCATGCGTCGCCTCAAAGACGGCATAGCCATCGCCGATGTTAGCGCCGGGCGCAATACCGAGACCGCCGACCTGCGCAGCACAGGCGTCGGAAATGTAGTCGCCGTTGAGGTTCGGGCAGGCAAGCACGCTGTATTCATCCGGACGAATAATCACCTGCTGGAAAATCGAATCAGCGATGCGGTCGTTGATGAGGACTTTTTTCTTCCACTGGCCGTTGCCATGTGACTTGCCAATGGAGTCGAGCACGCCTTTCACTTCGGCATAGAGTTCCTTGCGGAAATCTTCAGACCCAAATTCGAGGCCGGGTTCAATCAGCGCGGCGTTCTGCTCAACAGTGAGATTTGGATTTGCTTCCTGGTTCCCAAGAATCCAGCTCTCGCGTTCCGTAACTACCGCATCGCGGAACTCATCCACGGCAACTTCATATCCCCACTCGCGAAAAGCGCCTTCGGTGAACTTCTGAATATTGCCCTTGTGTACCAGCGTGACTGATTTACGCTTGTTTTCAATCGCATGCTTGATGGCATAGCGAACCAGCCGCTTTGTCCCGGTAATCGAAATCGGCTTGATGCCCACGCCCGAATCTGTGCGGACTTTTTTCTTGCCGCCCTTCAGCATGTCGTCATTCAGAAAGCTGATGAGCTTCGCAGCCTCAGCAGTTCCCTCTTTGAACTCAATGCCCGCGTAAACGTCTTCGGTATTTTCACGGAAGATGACAACATCGAGTTTGTCCGGATGCTTCACCGGGCTGGGCACGCCCTGGTAGTACTTCACCGGGCGGACGCAGGCATAAAGATCAAGAATCTGCCGCAGCGCCACATTCAGCGAGCGGATGCCGCCGCCTACAGGCGTTGTCAGTGGGCCCTTGATCGAGACGCGCAGATCGCGCGCAGCGTTTACAGTATCATCCGGCAGCCAGGTCTTAAATTCGCGAAATGCTTTTTCGCCGGCATAAACTTCGAACCATTTTACTGAGCGTTTGCCGCCATAAGCCTTCTTGACCGCTGCGTCGAAGACGCGCTGAGAGGCGCGCCATATGTCGCGGCCTGTGCCGTCGCCCTCAATAAAAGGAATGATGGGGTGGTCCGGAACCTGATATTTCCCTTCCGCATACTTGATCGCCTCGCCGTCCGTGGGCAAGGCCTTCCCGTTGTACGTCGTCTGCATGTGTCTGGATATCTCCCAGCAAGATAAGAAATGAAGACTGCAATGTGTGGCTGCATTGAGGCTACCATCCGCTGAATACGAGTGGCAATTCACCATCTCGCCACGCGGTCACTCCTGAAAAATTGTCGTTCTGAGCGAAACGTGTAGCGCGCAGTCAAAGGATCTGTTTTTGCATCATCAGCACGAAAAACAGGCGCCCCTAAACCGCGCAGAGATGTAATAAGCATCTGCAGCGGATGCTCTAGTACAATTCTCGATGGAATCGATACCATGCGCCTGCCCAAAATCCTTCCAGCCCTCCTCGCGTGTTTTCTGCTCTCAACCTTCAGCTTTGCACAATCCTCACCTGCGCCGCTCCGTGTAGCGATTTATGGACTCGAACACGGCCACATCGCCGGATTCCTCCACCAGTTCCCGAAACAGCATGAAGTAGAGCTCGTCGGCATTGTCGAAGCCGACAAAGCGCTGGCGGACCGATATCGGCAGGAGTTCCAGCTTGACCCCGGCCTCTTCTACAACACGCTGGATGAGGTGGTCGCGGCCAGGCATCCACAGGCCCTGCTGGTCTACACATCAGTGGGCGATCATCGCAAAGTCATCGAGATGGCCGCACAGCGCAACCTGAGCGTCATGGTCGAAAAGCCCCTGACCATCTCACTCGATGATGCTCTCGCCATCCGGCGCGCGGCGCGGGCGCACCATATTCAGGTGCTGGTGAACTATGAAACCACATGGTACGCAAGCAACAAGGCCGTCCATGACCTCATCGATCAGGGCAAGCTGGGAGATGTTCGCAAAGTCGTCGTGCATGACGGACATGAAGGGCCGAAGGAGATTAATGTCCAGCCCGAATTTCTGAAGTGGCTGACCGATCCGGCGACGAACGGAGCAGGCGCGCTCTATGATTTCGGCTGCTACGGAGCTGATCTGATGACGTGGTGGATGCACGGCAAAGCTCCCATCAGCGTGACCGCCGTTGCGCAAACAGACAAGCCGAATATTTATCCACGCGTAGATGACGATGCGACCATCATTCTGCAATATCCGGGCGCGCAGGCAGTCCTGATGCCCTCATGGAACTGGACCTTTTCGCGTAAAGATTCTGAAATTTACGGCAACAAAGGATATGCGATCACAGTTGGCTTGAACAAGCTGCGACTTCGTTATGTCGGAGAAAAACAGGAAAACGAAATCACAGCCGATTTGTTGACGCCGCCACAGGACAGTTCCCTGCACTATTTAGCCGCCGTAATGAGCGGATCACTGAAGCCGGACGGCGACCAGGCTTCGCTCGACACGAACGTTATCGTGATGCAGATTCTGGATGCCGCGCGCGAGTCAGTCCGCACCGGACGAACAGTCAGGCTCAAACAATTGCCGGCAAACTAGAAGTTCGCTGCGGCCACCACGAACCCTATTAAATTTTCATCCTGAGCGTAGCGAAGAACCTGTTTTTGCATCGCCAATGCAAAACATCGAGGTGCCCCCCATCCTTTCGCGCAGTTTGCGAAAGAATGGGAACAGCACACCCTACACAATCGACTGCACCCGTTTCGCCGCCGCATCATAAACCGTGCTGGCAGTATCGATCGCGTCTTCCACCGCGCCTCTTCCCTTCCGGTAGACCTTGCTGGCGCGTTCGCTGATATCGTCAGCTGCATCCTTAACATAGTCGGTAGCATCTTCGAGAGTGCGACGGACCTGACGCCGGGTCTTCTCGCCGGTTTGCGGCGCGTAGAGCAGCGCAACTGCCGCTCCGGCGGCAACGCCAATCGCAAATACTGTCCAGAATTTCGCTGCATTCATAATTCGCTCCTGTTTTTGTGACTACCCGCAATAAGATACGCCGATTGCCTCGCAGGTTGCTGGTCGGCCTATAATGCATATCTTCCGTCTATTAAAATAAACAGGTTAGGCTGCTTCCACTTGACGCTCAGGAAGCAGGACAGCAAGCAGACCCTGCATGACGAATTGTTCTCCTCTTTCTCCCGCAGTTCCCCTGAATCTTCCGCCTCATCCCTCCGGAAGCGGCAGATGAGCGAACAGAAAACGGCAGTCATCATCGGAGCAGGACCCGCCGGCCTCACCGCTGCGCTCGAGTTCCTGCGCCGCTCCAGCATCCGACCTATCGTCCTGGAGGCAAGCAACGAGATCGGCGGCATCTCCCGCACGATCCGCTACAAAGGCAACCGCATGGACATCGGCGGTCACCGCTTCTTCTCGAAGTCTGACCGTGTCATGCAGTGGTGGATCGATCTCATGCCTCCCGAAGATACTGCCGCGGAAATCAGTTATCAGGGCAAGAAGCGCGTCGTGACCGTGCCCGCGCATCTGCGGGAAGAGCCGCCTCTGCGCGGCCTGGGTCCTCTGACGCACGAGACAGAAACAGAAGACTCTGAGGCTGAGGAAGAGGTCCGTCCTGATGAGATTGCCGCAGTGGTCGTCGCGCCTCCGCCTGAGAACGAAGACCTCGTTATGCTGGTGCGTCCGCGAAAAAGCCGCATCTACTTTTTACGCAGCTTCTTCGATTACCCTATCAGCCTCAGCGCGCAAACCATGCGCCAGCTCGGGGCTTGGCGCATGCTTAACATCGGCATCGGCTACATCCGCGCAAAGCTTTTCCCGCGTAAGGACGAAAAAACACTCGAAGACTTCCTCATCAACCGCTTCGGCAACGAACTCTATCTCACCTTCTTCAAGTCCTACACAGAAAAAGTCTGGGGAGTACCCTGCGACCGGATCAGCGCAGCCTGGGGAGCTCAGCGCATTAAGGGCCTGTCCCTGCGCACGGCCATCGTGCATTTCCTGAAGAAGACCTTCGGCCGCAGGCAGGCGGCGGATATTTCGCAGAAAAAAACCGAAACCTCGCTCATCGAAAAGTTCCTCTATCCCAAATATGGTCCCGGCCAGCTCTGGGAACATGTAGCTGATCTGGTTACAGAAAAGGGCGGCAGCGTGGAAATGGGCTGGTACGTCGACAAGCTGCGCGTCGAAGGTAACCGCATCGCAACAGTCGAAGCCGTCAACGCTGCTGGCGAAAGGCGCTCCATTCAGGCCGGCTACGTCTTCTCGACCATGCCCATCCGCGACTTGATCGACAGCCTTGACACGCCTGTTCCGCAGGACATCCGCGCCATCAGCGAGGGGCTCATCTATCGTGACTTCATCACCGTCGGTCTGCTCGTCAACAAGCTCTCCGTCACCGAGCCCGACGGATCGCCGCTCAAAGACACCTGGATATACATCCAGGAGCCGGACGTTCAGATAGGACGCCTGCAGATCTTCAACAACTGGAGCCCCTATCTTGTCGCCGACCCAGGCAAAATCTGGATCGGCCTTGAATACTTCTGCTATGAAACCGACGACCTCTGGCGTATGAGCGACGACGATATTAAGAAATTCGCCATCGCCGAAGTGGAAAAGATCGGCATCCTCAAAGCCTCCGATGTTCTCGACGCTCACGTCGTCCGCGTCCCAAAAACTTATCCCGCCTACTTCGGCACCTACGACCGCTTCGACGAAATCATCCGCTACATGGACCGCTTTGAGAACCTCTTCCTCGTAGGCCGCAATGGCATGCACAAGTACAACAACCAGGACCATTCCATGCTCACCGCCATGACCGCAGTCGACAACATTCTTGCCGGCAATATGGACAAGCGCATCCTATGGGAAATCAATACCGAGCAGGAATACCACGAAGAAAAGTAATCGCCGAAACCTGCATCTTCAGTTCTCCGGCACTATCTAAGCACCATGAGTACTGATCTCATTCCGATCACTCCCGAAAGCGCGCTCCTTTTCAAAACCATTCGCCTTCGCGCTCTCCAGACCGACCCGACTGCGTTCGGCAGCACCTATGCAAAAGAATCGCAACTGGACGATGCAGCCTGGATCCAGCGCATACGGTATTGGGGCGAATATCGCGCGGGCTTTCTCGCCATGCATGGCGAACTTCCCTGCGGCATGCTTGCCGTATTTCCTGACGAGGACAATCCCGGATGCGCTCAGCTCATTTCCATGTGGGTCGCTCCGGAGCACCGTCGGACCGGCCTCGGACGCTATCTCATCGATGCCGCCAAATCCTGGGCCGCATCCCACGGTTTCCGCGAATTGCGCCTGTTTGTAACATGTGTCAACCAGAGCGCTATCGAGTTCTACATCCGGAACGGCTTTGCGAAAACCGGTAAAACGCAGCCCTATCCCAATGATCCTGACATCATCGAATACGAAATGACGTTCGACCTCGCGCAGAGATGAATTGGTTCATGCCTCATTCTATTGCGCGCTTCGCAATAGCGTGGGGCAGCAATACAGCAAACCAGCCAAAGCGTATTCTATAGAGTGATTCCGCGCAGCTTCTTTCCAGCTCTCATCTTCTTGCTCTGCACTCTGAGCGCATCAGCCCAGCAGTATCCCGCTGACAAGCCTCTCGGAGCGTCTGCGCAGTCCGCACCTGCCTACTTGAAAAACGCAGGCATAGATCAGAACCTGAATCACGCGCTTCCGCTGAATGACCACTTCCGCGACGAGAGCAATAACGACGTAACCCTCGGCAGCTACTTCGGCCATCGTCCTGTTGTTATGGCCCTGGTCTACTTCAAGTGCGGAATGCTCTGCCCACAGGTGCTGCACGGCATGGCGTCGGCTCTAAAGCAGACCGGCCTGCACCCCGGTCATGACTACGAAGTGGTGGTCACCAGCATTGACCCATCCGACACGCCTGCCGACTCTGCGGAAGCGAAACAACACTTCCTATCCATGCTTGATAATCCTGAAGCTGCTGACAGCATTCATTTCCTCACTGGCCGGCAGTCTTCCATCACCGATCTCGCCCAGGACACGGGCTTCCACTACGTCCGCGTCCCCGGCCCTGACGGCAAGATGGACCAGTTCGCGCATTCGAGCGTCATCATGATCGCAACCCCTGATGGCCGCATGTCGAAGTATCTCTCCGGCGTCGAATACCAACCGCGTGATGTCCGCCTCGCTCTCGTCGAAGCAAGCAATCACAAAATCGGCTCCCTCTCCGATCTCGTCCTCCTCTACTGCTGCAACTACTCTCCGAGCCAGGGTAAATACACCGTCGCTGTCTTGCGAGTGCTGAGTCTGGCGGCGATGGGCTCCGTCCTGGTCCTGATCGCAGTGATCTATCTACTCGGCAGAAAGACCAGGCAGGCGATATGAACGAAACCCTCCGGGACGAGCTGATCCGGATGAAGGATTAAGATTTGGAGGTGCGCCGGCGCCTCCTGAACGAAAACAAATTAGGGGGCTTCTACGTTCCTGAAATGGAAGTCGTGCACCGCAGGAACGCCGCCCGCCTCCGCGAAATCATAGCCGAACACGGCTGGCCGCATGAAGAAATCGCCGGCGAAGATGGCGCGAAAGCAGCCTGGCTGATCGCACAACACGCGCATTTATCGCGCCGCCCGCACCGGCTTCTTCTGCCGAGGCTTCACTTCCCTGATTTCAGGCCGCGGAGCGCCTGACTGGTTATCCATCCAGTCATCCAGACGGGACTTCTTGAATCGCCAGCGGTTTCCCAGCTTGAAGGCCGGAATGAAGTTCTCCGATGCATATTTATAAAGAGTGTCCGGGCTGATGCCGAGATAATCTGCGGCCTGCCGAATGTCCATTACTTCCCGAATCTCACTGTGCGCCACTACTGGTTTCATAAAGGCCTCTTAAACGATGACTCACATTGCGCGGGCGGGGACAATTACCCGGCCTTGTGCTTATACCTGTTTTGAGGGGAGTTTTTCAAGGAATTTCGTTATCTATAGGTTTTATTTCGGGTTCTTGGCCTTTGCTTCACGCTTTATAACGGCAACTGCCATTGCACAGCCTTCCGCTGCAGTAACTCATAGAAGCAAATCCTGCAACATGGGAAAGCTCGTGCCGCCCCCACCTCAGGTACTCCCCAATACGCCTGATTGTGTCATCCATAAGCTATTATCGACTTTGGTTCCAGATGCCCATGCGCTTCATCCGTCAGATGAAGTTTAACGATGCAAATAAAACAAAAGGCTGGAATTAGATTCCAGCCTAAAGCAAACTCGAATTGAATATGAACCTAAATGAGTTATCATCCCAACCGAAATGAGATTCCACTTATCGAAACCTAAACCTTAGGCTCAAGCCCATCCAGAATCGCAAGGAAATTGTCCGTAACGGTACGGTTCTTCGAAATGGCCTCTGCAATCGGAATGTCCCCAATCTCCGTCCCCCGCAGGACAACCATGCGGCCAAATTTCCCCTGGTGGACCAGGTCAATTGCCGCCAGCCCATACCGCGTCGCCAGCATTCGGTCATATGCCGTCGGAGTGCCGCCACGCTGCGTATGCCCCAGATTCACCGACCTTGTTTCATAGCCCGTCTTCTCTTCGATCAACTCCGCCAGAGCCTGTCCAATGCCGCTCAACCGCGCATGACCAAACGAATCCACCTTCGACCCCTGAATCGCTTGTCCCCCGCCCGGCAGCTTCGCGCCTTCCGCCACAACCACAATGCCGTACTTCTTGCCGTGGTCGTGGTTGTATTTAAGCAGCTTGCAGACGTGATCAATGTCGATGGGCTTCTCCGGAACCAGCACGACATGCGCCCCGCCGGCCACTCCGGATGTCAACGCAATCCAGCCCGCGTCGCGCCCCATCACCTCGCACACAATCACGCGATTGTGCGCTTCCGCCGTCGTATGCAGCCGGTCAATTGCCTCGGTCGCAATCGAAACCGCAGTATCAAACCCGAAGCAGGCATCCGTCCCATACAGATCGTTGTCAATCGTCTTCGGAACACCCACGCCCGGCACGCCCGCCTGCACCAGCGCGTTGGTCACCGACTGCGTATCATCGCCGCCAAGAGCGATAAGCGCGTCAATCTTGTTGGCCTTCAGCGTAGCGATGCACTTCTCAATGCCGCCTTCCACCTTGCGGACATTCGTGCGCGAAGTGCGCAGAATCGTGCCGCCCTGATCGAGAATGCCGTCAATGGCTTCCAGCGTCAGCCGAATCGTGGTGTTGTCGAGCACGCCGCGCCAGCCCTCGGTAAATCCAACAAACTCGTCTCCATAGTGAAGAATTCCCTTCTTCACCACCGCATGAATAACAGCATTCAATCCGGGACAATCACCGCCACCCGTAAGCAAACCAACTCGCATCTTTTGTTTTCTCCTGCTTCAAATTGAAATGGGGATCGTTGCGTCAACAATTCTCAGTCAGATGATAATTGGCATAAGCAGTGGGGTACAAATTCGCAAAGCAGGAAGAGGATCAAGATGGCGGACGGTGCCCCATTCAAGCCTTCTTTTAGCTCGCGTGCTAGCACGATCCTGAGTTCTTCCGGGTTGTGGAACCGACGCACGACTGGTTGACTCTAGCAGAGCCTGTAAAAAAGTAAGTCGGCTCGCAGGCCGTCCCTTCAGAGGCGGCCTTGCTGCGTCTGGAGCCATCCTGGCCTCTGCTCCGACCGAAGCAGAAAAGCAACGGTGCGATGCACCGGCGTTTTGCTTTCAGGCAGCGCTCCCGAAGAAATGTGCACACGCCATGCAGAATCAATAATTTACCAGAACGCTACCCTCATCCGGGGGTAGCTCGCAATCTCAGAGACACAATCACCATGTAAATCGCACCAGCGAAACACCCTGACGCGGCAGCGAAAACTTCAACTTTGCAGCGCCTGCATCCAGATCAATCCACTGCGGCGAGCTTTCCAGTTGTAGTCCGCCGGAAGCCCGCAACTGAGAGTATTGTTCCGGCGTAGGATTCTGCGGCGAACCCATCTGCTTCCACACAGTGTAAGCATTGCTGTGCGTGTCATCGATCCTGTAATGCTGCACAAGCACGCGATGAACCGAGGAGGGAAAGCTTCTTACCGATAAATTCACTTCGGCAGAGGGACCAGGCACGTCGTCATCATGATAGTTCCACAGCATCACAGCAGCCTCGCGATCAGCTGAAGTCGCCAGAGCATCTACATCAGGATGTTGGCGCACGCCGGTTTTCAGAATGTCATCAAGGGAAACGCCGGCGTTGCTTTCTACCTGCACGCGATTGCCTGACATCAGGCCTGCCATGCGGAAGAGATTGAGAATCGGCTTATCGATACCGTTGGTTGAAAGCGTGCGAAAGCCATCGAAGTATGGCTGGTCTTCAAACTCAAAGGCCCACGTCAGCATGCTGATCAGGTTTACGTGATAACGGTCCTGCAGCTCGAAAAGCCCCTTCAGCGCGGCAGCGGTATATGACGGGTACAGCGTGCCGTTTCGATAAGCATTATGTGGATACTTTCTGGACGAGCAGGCGGCGCAGCCTTCCGGATCCGCCTCGCTCAAAATAATCGGGAGGTTCTGAAACTGCGGAAAGCTTTTTACGATGGCGAAACCGGTATCTGCGCCGATCAGCTCATGGCTGAGTCCCATCTGCACATGGTCGCCTGCAATACCAGGACTTCCCTTCACATGGAACGAAATAAAATCGAGCGGAATCGCGCTGCCGGTAGCGGCGCTCTTGTCGTTCGCGCAGTGTTGCAGAAACGCCTTCAGATACTGCGCGGAATTGCTGCCCGGGGCTGGCCCGGTGGTCGCGGGACCTCCGACCTGCGCAGCCGGAATCGCCCTCTTCACGCCGGCGACCGCATAATCGTACAGCTTGTTGTACTCCTCCTGCGTGCCGCGCCAGTAAAAAATATCGGGCTCATTCCATACTTCCCAGTACCAGGTTGATACGACGTCTTGGCCGTATCGCTGCCTCATATGCGCAGCTACCTGATACGCCAACTCGCCCCAGCGTTGATAATCCTTGGGCGGAAACGACCATCCTTCCACATCGCCGGGCCTCGTTGGCCAGGGAATGTGGTACGGCTCCGGATGGCTCGACAACGCCTCGGGCATAAAGCCCAGTTCCACCATCGGACGCACATGCGCCGCGGCATAAGCATCGAAAATCTGATCGAGAATGGCCCAGCTGTAAACGGGATTACCCTTCGCGTCTTCTGTGTATACATTCGTGGAGCTCCACTTCAGCTCCGGCTTGCCGTCTCCGCTGGCCAACAGGAAATGTGCGCGGATGTGCACAGGAACAGGGCTCAGATCATGCAGCTCACGCAGAAGCGCCTGTCCATTTTTCGTCGTGGTATAGTTCGATTCGTCATAACCAAACCAGCTGTAGATCGGCGTGAATTTTCCCTCGATTGCTGAAAGATCTACTGTTACGTGGGTCTGGATCTGGGCCCTGCAATGCAGTGCGAAGAGCAGAATGACAAAAATCGAAACACGCCGGCACATCGTTGTCTTTGACTCCTGTATATCCACAAAGATCAGCTCTGAGTTGCCATCTTCGCATCCAGTGTGAAAACGCGCAAAATGCTAGGCTGGATTTATGTCGGCCACGGTTCCAGCCACGGCGTTTGCGCGCATTGCACAATTAGCGTCGCAGCGCCGCGTGCATGAGGCCTTCAGTTGGCTGCGCCTGCATGAGCAGCAGATTATAAGCTGGCAGCGGGAGCTGGTTGCAGTCGCAGCACCGCCATTTGGGGAAGGTCCGCGTGCTGAGTGGTTCGCGCAAAAGTTCTGCGATCTCGGACTGGAAGACGTTGCGCTGGATGAAATCGGAAATGCTGTAGCCGTTTGCCGTGGTGAGCAGAGCGGCCTTGAGTGCGTCGTGCTTTCGGCGCATCTCGATACTGTTTTTCCTCCGGACACCATCATCGGGCCGCAACTGAATGGCACACTCCTCTCTGCTCCCGGCGCTTGCGACAACGGCGCAGGACTGGCAGCGTTATTGGCCATTGCTGCCGCGATGCGTCATGCCGGGCTTCAACCTCCATGCGACCTGATTTTTATCGGTAATGTCGGCGAGGAAGGTGAAGGCAATCTGAGAGGCATGCGGTATTTCTATGAGCACTCCGGCTGGCGCGAGCGTGTGCGTGCGCATGTAGTGCTTGATGGCGCAGGACATGAAGTGGCCGTCACGCAGGCCTTGGGGAGTCGTCGCTATCTGGTAACCATCAAGGGCCCAGGCGGCCATTCCTGGACGGACGCCTCGCGCCCCAACCCGGTGGTCGTATTAAGCCGCGCCATTACCCGATTAAGTGATCTGGACCTGCCCTCAAAGCCGCGAACCACCATGAACGTCGGAACCATCGAAGGCGGCACCTCCGTCAATGCGATTCCCGAGTGCGTCACGGCACGCATCGACGCACGTTCTACTGATATGGAGCAGTTGATCCGGCTTGAAGTGGAGATTCATCGCGCAGTAGAAGACGCAGTCATCGATGCAAACGCAGAGAGAAAGCGGGAGCACTCGCTCACTTTCACCATTGAGAATATCGGCGACCGCCCCGCCGGGGCTTTAAGCGAGCATACGGCTGTTTTTGAAAACCTGCGCGCCGTAGACAGGCACCTCAGTATTCGAACCGAAATCAGGATTGCTTCCACCGACGCGAATATTCCGCTGTCGCTTGGCGTGCCTGCCTTGTCACTCGGAGCGGGCGGGACAGGCGGCGGCATTCATACGCGAGGCGAGTGGTATGACGCACGCGGGCGCGAACTGGGACTGCAGCGGATTCTGCTCTTGCTGCTGGCCTGCTGTACGGGTTAGAGAAGCTATCAGCGCCGAAATGTTAGACTCCCATTCGTGAAACTCACTTTGCTTCTCTGCTCTGCTTTAATGGTTCCGGCGGGAGCGTTTGCGCAGACAGCCTCCTCTGCTGACACGATTTATTTCCACGGAAACATTCTTACCGGCGTCGATCTGGAATCAGCGCATCCGCAGCGCATCTCGGCCATTGCCGTTCGTAATGGCATTATCATCGGTGCCGGCAGCGATGCGGATGCTGGGAAATGGCAAGCGTCCTCGACCAAAATGGTCGATCTCGGCGGAGCATTTGTCATGCCCGGATTCAATGACGCGCACGCGCACATGGGAGACGCAGGACGGATCAAGCTTTCCGTCGATGTGACCGGCACAAAGTCTCTGGCAGAGTTGCAGGCGCGCGTGAAAGCCGCAGCCAGAACCGCGGCTCCGGGAACATGGCTCACCGGCGGCGGCTGGGACCATACGCTCTGGCCTGCAAAGACTCTGCCTACCAAAGCCGACCTTGATGCGGTGACAGACGGTCATCCCGCATTTCTGGTACGCGTGGACGGACATATCGCCATCGCCAACACTTCTGCATTGAAAGCGGCGGGAATTACAAAAAGCACACCCGATCCGCAGGGCGGCAAGATCGACCGCGATGCGAACAGCGAGGCCACAGGCATCATTCGCGAAACAGCGCAGGCCCTGATCGAAAAAGTAATCCCTCCGCCTGCTCCCGAACTCCGGCGGCGCGGTATCGAGCTGGCGCTGGCCGATGCCGTCGAGTATGGCGTGACCTCCGTCCAGGACTTCTCTGACTGGCAGGATTTTCTTGTCTATGAGCAGCTGGAAAAAGAAGGCAAGCTGTCGCCGCGCATCAGCGAATGGCTGCCATTCAATGCTTCTGTAGATCAGTTAAAGCAGATGCGGGCGCATCATCCGGCGGATGATCCGATGCTGCACACGTCGATGCTGAAGGGTTTTATGGATGGCTCTCTGGGATCGCGCACCGCGGCATTGAAGGCTCCGTACAGCGATGATCCGGGTAACTCGGGGATTCCACGTTACCAGCAATCACAACTGAACCAGATGGCCATCGAGCGCGCGCAAGCCGGATTCCAGTTGGGCTTCCACGCAATTGGCGACCGCGCCGTGAGCATGGCTCTTAACGCATTTGCAACAGCGCAGGCTGTCGGCCCGCTGAAGGCAGACATGCAAACAATGCGCATGCCCAGCGGACGAAAGATCATTCATGCCACGCTGACTGGTTCGCGCAACCGCATTGAACATTCTCAAGTGGTTGATCCGGCTGATTTCGCCCGCTACAAGCAGCTTGGCGTCATTGCCTCGATGCAGCCCAACCATCTGCTCACCGACATGGCCTGGGCGGAGCAGCGTCTGGGGCCCGAGCGGGCCAAATACGCTTATGCATGGAAGTCATTCCTCGACGCCGGCGTACCGCTGGCCTTTGGCACAGACTATCCGGTAGAACCAATCACGCCGTTTCGCGGTGTCTATGCGGCGGTGACGCGTATGAATGAGGCAGGAACACAAACATTTCATCCTGAAGAAAAACTGACCATCTGGCAGGCTATCTCTGCCTACACGCAGGGATCAGCCTATGCGGAATTCGCGGAAAACAAAAAAGGCAAGCTGAGCAATGGGTACTTCGCAGATTTCGTTGTTCTGGATCGGGACATAACGGCTGCGGCTCCGTCGGAGATTCTGAAAACACAGGTGCTGCGGACTGTGGTGAATGGGCAAACCGTATATCAGGCTGGAATAAAGGCGCGCTGAACTGTCCCTTTCTTTCGCAGCAATCGGATTTAAAATGGACATCAGGAGGGACTATGGCTACATCGGCGCAGGTGGCAATCGAGACCTATCTCAAGACCTCCTACCATCCCGACCGCGATTATGTAGACGGCGAAATTGAGGAACGCAACTCGGATGAGTTCGATCATGCTGAATTGCAAACAGCAATAGCAAGGAATGGTGCATATATGCTCTTACCGAGCAACGTGTGCGCACGTCGGCCACTCGCGTAAGGATTCCCGATGTCTGTCTTGTCTCGCGTGACCTGCCGGTCCAGCAGGTAATTACGCATCCTCCAGTGGCCGTGATCGAGATCCTGTCCCCGGAAGACCGCGTGCGGCGCTATAACGACCGTCTGGAAGATGACCGGACGATGGGCGTTAAAAATGTCTGGGTCATTGACCCTGCCTCGCAGACCGGCTTTGACTGGATTCAGGGATGGCATGAAATCAGGCGTTTTGAAGCAGCAGGAACGCCGATTTTTCTTGATGTTCGCCAGATATTCGAAAGCCTGCAGCGATAAGCTACTTACGGCCCTGTCCTCCGGCCAATTCGTACTTGGCGGCATGAACAGAAAGAGCAGTCCGGTTGCCTACGCCAACCTTGCGCATCATTCTTCCCACGTAGGACTTCACAGTGCGGACCTCAATACCCAGAGCCTCTGCAATTTCACGGTTGGAACGCGCCGAAACCAGCAGTTGCAGCACTTCCAGCTCCCGGTGTGTAAAGCCGGGCGAAGTGCGCGGTGAGAGCGTGCCGCCGCCCTCCAGCATGCGATCTACGAGCATGGATAGAGCTTTGCGGGGGGCCCAGATAGAACCGCTGGCAACAAGTTCCACCGCTTTGACTACGTCTTCCGGCGGCGCATTGTCCTGCAGAAAGCCCTTTGCTCCTGCGTGAATTGCAGAAATCACGCTTTCATCATCGCCGTCTTCGCTCATCACAATCACGCGGGCGGACGGCATTCCAGCCCGCAACCGCTCGATTGTGGCGATCGTTTCCTCCGGAATCATAAGGCTGATCACGGCAACATCCAGCGGCTGGGCAGCCAGCAATTCCTCCAGGCCGCCCTCAATCAATTCGACACCGCGCATTTCCTCCAGAATCGTGCGCAGGCCTGTGCGGCGGATTGGTTCCACGGCAAACAGTCCCACTCTGAGGTTATGCAAATACATGCGTCGATCTTCCATTTAAAGCTTCGGTAAAACTATTCCCTGCTGTTTCTGATACTTACCGCGGCGGTCGGCGTAGCTGATTTCGCAGACCTCGTCGGACTGGAAGAACAGAATCTGGCAGAGCCCTTCATTTGCATACACACGCGCCGGTAAAGGCGTTGTGTTGGATATTTCCAGCGTCACGTAACCCTCCCATTCAGGTTCAAATGGGGTCACGTTTACAATGATGCCGCAACGCGCATAAGTGGATTTCCCAACGCAAATCGTCAACACATCGCGCGGAATCTTGAAATACTCAACCGAGCGCGCCAGCGCAAACGAGTTTGGGGGAATAATGACCGACTCGGCCTGCACTGTCACAAAAGACCGCTCGTCGAAGTTCTTAGGATCTATGATAGCGCTGTTTACGTTAGTAAAAATTTTAAATTCATCCGAAACCCGCAGATCATAGCCATACGACGACAGTCCGTAGGAGATAACCCCTTCCTTTACTTGCTTTTCGCTGAAAGGACGGATCATCTCATGTTTTGTCGCCTGTTCACGGATCCAACGGTCGCTCTTAATTGCCATGCAACTCCTTCTTCTACTCTAAAAGGGTATCGCGAAATCAAAAAAAGTAGAATAATTCGCTCAAAATGTGCATCTTAAGGCACATCCGGCACATTGACAACGGGGGCAAAGCTTTCTACTATCCCTGTAGCCGCGAATCCTGCCGGCAAAGCCTAAAAGATAGGGGTGAACGCGTTGATAAAACAAGACATTATCCATCACGTCATCGAACGCACAGGCCTGCCGCGCAACAAGGCGGAAGCGGCAGTCGATACCGTATTTGAGAGCCTGAAAAAAGCATTGGCCAAAGGTGACCGCATTGAATTGCGAGGGTTTGGCGTCTTCAATGTGCGTCCGCGCAAAACCGGCATTGGACGCAATCCACGTACCGGCGCCGAGGTCACCATCACGCCCGGTAAAGCCGTCCGCTTTAAACCCGGCAAGGAGTTGCACCTCCTGGATGCGGAAAAGGCTTCTACTGATGAGGAAACTTCGACCGCAGAGTAGTTATTTTCTTTAAAATTGTGCCGAAAGAGGGGCTATTCAGCCCCTCTTTCATTTGAATTTCCGCCTCATCAGCGCATGTTTTGTGTAGTCTCACTCCACAAACCCGTCATTCTGACGACCAACGGGAGGAAGAATCTCAAGCCGGGCCGGGTAGAGATTCTTCGCCTATCCCCCCGACACGCAAAAGTCGCATGCCGGGAAACTCCGGAGGAGATTCAGATGAATGGCATTATTCCTGCTGCACACCCACTCATAGAATGCTCTAAAAGCTGTACTGCATTGCCACCTGTAAAACGCGCGCATTCGGTATCAGCGCGCTGAAGCGGGTTGAATTGATGCTGCTGGCTGAATTCCCAGTCAGGCTGTTATTTGGATTGCCGAACGATGGGTGATTCAGCAGATTGAATGCGTCACCACGAACCTGGAGTGATGATTCGTGAAACGGGATATGGAAGCTTTTGAAGAGCGACATATCCAGTCGATTAAACCCGGGTCCATTCACCGACACGCGTCCCGGAGGGCCTAACGGCAGCGTGCCTGCATGAGCAATGTCAATCAGGTTATGGCCTGGATCGTCCGGCCCATCGTATGCCCGAGGCGGATTCTTGAAGGCGCACGGGTTATACCAGGATTGCAAGGAACGCACTTTAGACGTGCAGTCAAACTGCGGCTGTGTTGCCGGATTCGGCGTGCCACCCGGCGAGAATGGATCGCTCACCTTAATTGGATAGCTGCCGCCCTGATTGCTCGAGTTCAGGAAAACCGGCGTGCCGGTCTGCACCTGGAAGATGAGGCTCGTCTTCCATCCGCCCACAATCACGTCGGTTATACCGCCGTGGTTCAGGAAGCGCTTCCCTGCTCCGAACGGCAGCTCATACTGCGGCGAGAAAGTGAAACGATTGCGCACATCCTGCGTGCACGCGCCATAGTCATAGCGGAAGCCAACAAAATTCGGATTGCGATAGCCGCCATACTGCGATTGCCCGATCGGCCCAAAGGCGTCATCGAGACAATGCGACCAGGTATAGCCTGCCAGGAAATACAATCCGTTTGAATACCGCTTGTCCATTTTCGCCTGTAAGGAATCGTAACGACCCACGCCCGCATTCTTCACCGACACGACGCCGAAATCATGGAAAGGCTGATAGTCCTGGCCATTCGCGCCGCGTGGAACAATGCCGGGGAATTGGTTTGCGTTATAGCTCGCCTGCAGGTGCCGGCTCTGGTTGCCCTGATAGTCAATCGTGAAGCTCAGGGTATTGGTAAGCTCGTGCTGGAAGCTCAGGTTATACGCCACAACATAGGCGCTCTTCGCATTCTGGTCAGCAGTATAGATAGTTGGCAGGTTGGCGAAATTCACCAGCCCTCCATTCGGAGCATTCAGCGCCTCGCTGAACCCCGTTTCCAGCGTCTGTCCATTTGTCGGGCACGTGATATTGCCGTTGATGTTCTGGCAGACATTTGGAATTGGATTAAAGTTTGCATTCACGTTGAACGGTGCGTTGTTGCCGAGGTTCAATCCCAGACCAATATTTTCTAGTCCGCCATAGAAGACGCCGCCTCCGGCCCGTATCACCGTCTTTGGATCGGCCATAAAGGCCACGCCTACGCGCGGAGCAAAATTCAGCCTCTGCGGATTCACGAGGTACTGGTTGGACACATACTGCACGGCGATGTTGTCGCTGGCAAAAGCCTGCTGCAACTGAGTGGGAATAGGAAAGTTCCTTTGCGATTCAGGAATCAGGTACGTACCGCTTCCCTGATTCATGCCGGCAAAGTTGCCGATAAAGTTCGCCTGATGATCGTGTATTTCGCGAATGGGCTGCGTGTATTCCCAGCGCAGGCCCAGATTCAGCGTAAGCCGCGGAGTTACCTTCCAGTCGTCCTGCACATAGGCCGATTCGTACCAGCGCACATCTGTCACAGGAGTAATGCTCGTGATGGACGAGCTGTTCATCAGGTCGAGCAGAAAATCCGCCGCGCCGGAGCCGGAAAGAATATTCGGATTCCCAGGATCGGAGGTATAGGTGCCGGAGAAGTTTTCGCTTCCCAGTCCGTTCGGCGGCTGCAGCCCGTAGAAGCGCACGTGCTGAAAATTCACGCCTGTCTTGAAGCTGTGCCTTCCCCATATCTTTGACACGTTGTCGATCAGTTGCAGCACATTCTGCTTCTCATCGGAAGGCACATACCCGGCAACACCAACGCCATTCAGATAGCCGCCGAATCCAATATCCGGCATGCCGCCGAGATTCGGCCCGAACGGAATGCCGCCCATGCCAAGCTGCGCTGCGAGATTCAGCTGACTATTGGCTTGCAGATATGCGGCAAACAACCAGTTAAAGCCGGCGCGAAATTCATTCGACAGCGTCGGGCTGAAGAAGTGCGTCTCGCTCACTACACCACTCTTGCCGTAATTGGAATTCTGCCCGCCCGTGCCGAAACCACCACCGTCGAGAATTCCCAGAGGTGGCGTATAGGTTGTCGGATTATTGGAATAACTATAACGCCCGAAAATTTGATCGGAAGCCGATGGGTTGAAGTCCACGCGCGCATCGTATTGTGTCGTGTTGTTGGTGAAGGACGTTGCCGGAATCGTGTAGTTGTTAAAGACCTGATGCGGACCTCCCTGGTTCGGCTCGGGAAACAGCTTGAGAATCCCCTGTGCCACCGAGTTCACTTGCCCCGGGCAGATCACATTCTGCACGCCATTGCAGGTGAGGTAGCGTTGCGGACCATTGGGATCTTCCGGCGCGCCCGGCGCGCTCGTCGGATTGCCACCCACCTGATACAGCGGTATCGCTCCATTCCCTGCTGTATTGCCCGGATCGAGCATCTCCGAAAAATCACCGTTGCGAATCGCATCCGTCGGCACGGTATTGTTCGGGGATGCCGGCACAAACGACGAAATGCGCGTTCCCTGCGCATCGGCAAAGAAGAAAATCTTGTTTCTCAGAATAGGTCCGCCGAAGGTCGCGCCAAACTGGTTCTGATGATAAGAAGTCTGGCCGCTGTTGAAGTAGTCAATCGCCGCCATCTTATCGCTGCGGAAGTACTCCCACAGACTCCCGTGAAAACTGTTAGTCCCTGACTTGATGGAGGCATTAATTGCCGCGCCGGTCGAACGCCCCAGCTCGGCGCTGTAATCGCTGCTCTGCACCTTGAACTCTGCCAGCGCATCCGGCGGCGGACGCACGGCATAGGTCGCTCCGTTCAAAAAGTCCTGCATGTTGGAGTTGTTGTCCACGCCGTCGAGAATGAAGTTGTTCTGCGATACGCGGTTGCCGTTTGAAGTGAAATCGCCCGCGCCCGCAACCTGCCGGAATCCCTGATTCGGCGCAGCCACGCCCGTAGCCAACTGCGCGACGAAGACATAGTTGCGTCCATCGAGCGGCGTGTCCTGAATCACCTGTGTCGAAAAGACCTGCCCCGTTGAAGCGTCTTCGGTCTGCAGGTCCGGTGTCCCCGATACTGTCACGGTTTCATTCGCCGTGCCGGGCTTGAGAACCAGATTCAAGCCAACTCGCTGGCTTACATCTACCTGGATGTTCTCGCGCTTCTCGGATGCAAAACCGGCAGCAGATACAGCCAGTGAGTAGTGGCCGATTTTAATCGGGGTGAAGATGAAGAAGCCGCTGGCATCCGTTGTTCGGGTAAATTCCAGACCGGTTTCGACGCTGGTAAGCGCAACGGTAGCGCCGGGAATGACTGCTCCGCTTGTATCTTTCACCGTTCCGCTGATCGATCCCTGGTCAATCTGAGCAAAAGCTCCAGACCAGGCGAGCAGTCCGAGAATACAGAGTACTGAACAGAGCAAAGCGCGATGGAATTGCGAACCGTGAAGCATGGGAAGACCTCCGGAAAACGTTTCATGAAAGCTCGCGCCTATTTCAGGGAGTAATTGGATGTGGTTAGGGGAGCCATTATGAATTCAATGTTGCACACAATTTTGACCCAGTTTTCTCAATTTCGCAAGTAAATTGAAGCCTTTACCGGTAAACGGGCTGCGTGATGTGAATAAGCCGGCTCGGGGGGAACTTGCGAAAGGTTCACAATTGCATGACGGATGGACATGCGATAGTGTTCCCGCATGCGGGTTTGTTTGATTTTCTTGATTTCACTGTCCGCCATAGCAATGCAGGCGCAACGGGCACGGGATCTTGGCGTACCTTTCGATGGAACTCCGGGGCCGCTGGATGCAATCACGGATGTGCGCGGCGTCGAAGTTGGAGCTACTACGCTTATCTCTGGAAATGGTCCGCTGAAGGTGGGCGAGGGGCCGGTGCGTACCGGCGTTACTGTCCTCTTCACACGCGGCAAAGCAAATGCCGATCCGGTCTATGCAGGGTGGTTCAGCCAGAATGGCAATGGCGAAATGACCGGTACCACGTGGGTTGAGGAATCGGGCTTCCTTGAAGGACCAATTGCCATTACCAATACACATAGCGTTGGCGTTGTGCGGGACGCAATTATTGCGTGGTCAATCAAACATCCGATGTTTCACCAGGACTGGTCGCTGCCGGTTGTTGCTGAAACGTGGGACGGCTGGCTAAATGACATCAATGGCTTTCATGTGAAGCCGGAGCATGTCTTCAGCGCGCTCGACGGAGCAGAGAGCGGCGCTGTGCCGGAAGGCGCAGTTGGCGGCGGCACAGGAATGGTTTGCTACGGTTTCAAGGGTGGAATCGGCACGGCTTCACGTGTGCTCAAAAAAGAAGATGGCGGATACACCGTCGGTGTGCTGGTTCAGTGTAACTGCGGGCGCCGGCAACAACTGACCATTGCCGGTGTTCCGGTTGGGAAAGAGCTTACCGAGGGTGTCCCTTATTCCATGTTCAGGGACAATGCCGGCGGTAATCATCAAGGCGATCTGGGCTCGATCATCATCATTGTGGCAACGGATGCCCCTCTGATTCCCACTCAACTCAAGCGGCTGGCACGTCGGGCTACGATGGGGCTTGCCCGCACCGGCTCTACTTCCGGTAATGGCTCGGGCGACATTTTTCTTGCCTTTTCAACCGCAAATCCGCACGCAAATGATGAGCCCGGCCCTAATACGATACAGACTGTTGCGAATGAGCGCATCAGCCCATTGTTTTCAGCGACGGTCGAAGCCACGGAAGAAGCCATCGTGAACGCGATGCTCGCCGCAAAGACCATGACCGGGATTGACGGCCACACTGTCCCCGGCCTTCCACATGACAAGTTGCAGGAGATTCTGAAGAAGTATGGGCGATGATGCTGTTTACTTATGCGGTCGCAGGATTTCGCCCTTCACAAAGTGATATGCCTTTCCCGGTTCCATCTTTGGATCAGGTGGTTTTTCCCACTGCGTAAAATAGGTTGATCTCAGGTATTCGAAGTCGACTCCGCGCTGCAGATAAGGCGAATGCGCGGTCCCCACGCTATTCGTAAGACCAGTGAAATAAGTGGCTACGGTAGCAAATCGCGTCGCTTCAGAGGTAATGGCGATCAGGATTGCGCATAATCTTTTATCGAGCGGGGTCTTGCCTTTCCGGAACCGGCCGAGTTCGCCCAGCCTTTTCAGATCGTCATAGCTGATGGTCCCAACCTTGCCGAGATTGTTGTAATTCGATTTGGTGCCACATGGTTTGCCCAATGCGTCGTGTTCGCCATCAAAGCAATACCAGCCATCTCCTCCTTTAAATCCGACCACATATATATTCCGGCTGCGTATCTGCAGGTCCACGAGTTCATCAGCAGGCGTGCGAACTGCAATCCAGAGAAAAGGCACGCTGTCAGGAGTTGTCTCCAATAGCAAGCGAAACCCATTAAGGCTGGACTGGAAGCTTGCGGGACGAAGATCAATTACGGCCTGGGCAACTTTAGGAGTATCTGGCACCGCGGCAGAGTATCACAGCTCAAGCCTGCCGTATCAAATGGCAACCGCCAGAAAGCGCAGGCGGACATAATCGGCTGTCCACTTGCCGAGCTCATCGCAAAGCACGGGCTTCAGCAACTGGACTGTTTCGGTGAGCGCGCCTTCCCTTTCTGCTTCGGGTAGTTGCTCGAAGAGTCCACGACGGAAGGTCTGAAGCCAACCATACATGCCGCTTTCCGGAAGCGGAGTTGGGCGTGGAATAAGTTCGATGTAATGGACATCGAAGCCGTGATGCCGCAGGCGCGACTCATAACTCGCCGGAGTGGGAAAGTAATTCTGCTCTGCGTGAACGGCATCGATTCCATGTTTTGCGAAAATGGCAAGCAGCGCTACCTGAATCGCGGCAATATTGCCATGCCCGCCCATTTCCGCTACAAACCGGCCGCCTGGTTTGAGCGCGCGATGCACGCCGTCAAGCACCATGTCCTGATCGCGCATCCAGTGCAGAGCGGCATTTGAAAATACAGCATCAAATTTGTGGTCGAAATCGAGTGCATCTGCGCTTGCAATCTGCGCATCAATCCCTAATGCTCGCGCCGCCGCGACCATGCTTTCAGAGCTGTCTATGCCCTTGACCGCGGCGCCCGACGCGGCAATCTTCGCGGTCAGCGCGCCATCGCCGCAGCCGAGGTCGAGTATTTGCTCGCCGGGTTTGGGATCGAGGAGATCCATTACGCCTCCTGCAAGATCCGCGACAAACCGTCCATTGAGCGCGTATTCCGTGGCATTCCAGGTTTGCTTGGTCATGTAAATCATTTTAGGACGATGAGAGGAACAGCACGCGCGATCCGGGATTGCTGCCCAATATCTTTGTGTGCCTGAAAAATGAAGCAACCGGCTGCCCCTGATATACTTAATGTTTGCGGGAATCGTCCTGATTTACTCCTGTTTTCAGGCATTTCACGCAAGAAAAAACACAAAATCTGCAGAGGTTTCCCATGTCCGGCCATTCCAAATGGGCGACAATTAAGCACAAAAAAGGGGCTCTTGACGCAAAACGCGGCAAGATCTTCACGCGCCTGATTAAAGAGATCACCATCGCCGCCAAAGCCGGTGGCGACCCCGACGGAAACCCACGTCTGCGAACCGCAATTGCCGCCGCAAAAGCGGAAAATATGCCTGCAGACAACATTAAACGCGCGATCCAGCGTGGCACCGGCGAGCTTCCCGGCGCGATCTATGAAGAGATCACCTTTGAAGGCTACGGTCCTGGGGGTGTGGCCATCATCGTCGAAACCACTACAGACAACCGCAATCGCACAGTGAGCGAGATTCGGCATATCTTTTCAAAGAATGGCGGCAACCTCGGCGAGTCCGGTTCGGTACGCTTCATGTTCAACAAAAAAGGTGTAATTGCCGTGCCAAAGACCGCCGCCGATGAAGAAAAATTAATGAACATCGTGCTCGAAGCCGGCGGAGAAGACCTCAACGACGAGGGCGACACCTGGGAAATCATCACCGATCCGGCTGCATTTGAAGCCGTAGCGCAGGCTGTCCGCGATGCCAATATCGAGACCACAATGTCAGAAGTCACGATGGTTGCAACTACCTATACCAAGCTCGAAGGTTCCGCCGCAGCGCAGATGATCCGTCTACTTGAAGCGCTTGAAGACCACGACGACACGCAGAACGTCTATTCGAATTTCGATATGGATGCGAAGCAGCTGGAAGAAGTCGCAGGGTAAGCGGCCGACAAGCAAAGCACAGGGCCGCCGAAATGGCGGCCATTCTTTCAAACAGAAGAAATTGCGCCCATTCTGTCTCATCAGCAATCAGGAAATCAAAGATCACTCTATGCTGAAAAAATTCGTTCCCTCTCTTTTTATTCTGGCCTCCAGCTTGTTTTCGGCCAGCGCGCAAACGGCGGCTCCCGCAAATCAAAGTCCGGCATCGGCTGTTCTGGCAACTCGTCCCTGGGAGTTCGGCCCGTTTTTCCAGGGTGGCGTAGGCATCGGCGACCGCTCGGATTTCAGTTTCACCAGCGCAGGTTTTCGCCTGGGAAAAGTCATCACCGATCAGCACCTGCCCGGCATTTTGCGCGGACAATTTGAATACGCCGGTGAGCTTATGCCTTACTGGCAGTCCTTTACGCCGCCTCCGCATTTAAAAGAGGTGAGGTACGAGTTCCAGGGACAGACAGGCACGGCGCTCTTCCCTTTCAACGGAGGCACTTTCACCGGCGTCAGCATCACGCCCATCATCCTTCGCTGGGACCTCAACGGCGGCAAAAAGATCGTTCCATTTGTACAGGGCGCAGGCGGCCTCATCTGGACGAACCACAAATATCCGCCCGATATCATCGTCCCGCATGGACAACCTGGCGGAACAAGCGTGTGGAACTTCACGCCGCAATTTGGCGTTGGCTTCCATTATTTCGTGAAGTCACGCCAGTCATTGACGTTCGGCGCAAATGCGATTCATATATCAAGCGCATCCTTAGGCGACCGCAATCCGGGAGTGAACGCCAGCGTCCAGTTTCAGATCGGCTACACCTGGTGGAGGTAGCTCGTAGGGTGCCTGGAATTGCAGGATGAAGAATCATGACCGATGCCTTAATCGAATGCGTGCCGAACTTCTCCGAAGGGGCAGACCCGCGCAAAGTCGCGTCCATTCTTTCGGCCATGCAGGTCGATGGAGTTTCGCTCCTCGACTGGTCTCTTGATTCCGATCACAACCGCTCTGTTGTCACTATTGCCGGACCTCCTGCAGCCATCGTAGAAGCTGCCATTCGCGCGGCAGGGCGCGCTGCAGAACTCATCGACCTTACGATGCAAAAAGGCGTCCACCCGCGCATCGGCGCTGCAGACGTGATTCCTTTTGTCCCAATTCGCGGCATTTCGCTTGAGCAGTGCGCCTTGCTTGCGCGGCAGGCAGGCATGGAGATATGGAAGCGCCATCACATCCCTGTCTATTTTTACGAGGCAGCCGCATCGCGTCCCGACCGGGCTCTGCTCGAAAATGTTCGCCAGGGCCAGTTTGAAGGCCTGCGTGAAGCCGTCCGCAAAGATGTCTCTCGCCGTCCTGATATTGGCGGTCCTGATCTGCATCCCACCGCCGGAGCATCGGCCGTCGGCGCGCGCCGTTTTCTGATCGCCTACAACATTTATCTCGATACGGAAAATGTCGCCACCGCCCGCGCCATTGCCAAAGAAATTCGCGCCTCCGCAGGCGGCCTTTCCGGCGTAAAAGCTATGGGGGTGCTCGCCCACGGAATGGCACAAATCTCGATGAATATCACTGATTTCCGCCAGACTTCCGTGGCCGACGCATATGCCGCAGTCAAGCATCAGGCTGCCAGGCATCGTGTGCATCCGGTTCGCGGAGAACTTATCGGTTTGCTGCCCGAAGCCGCTTTTGAGCATGACAGCGAGTGGGTGCGTCAATTACATGGGTTTGATCCCAATGAGAAGCTCCTGGAGCGCAAGCTGGAGCATCCCATTGCCTGGCCGACGTCCGAACAGGACCGCGTCAGTCTAAAATAGAAGGCAGGCCTTTGCCTTGCCGATGAATACAGAGGTTGAACAACGAATTCAGCGAGCGTCTCAGCCTCGGAGGTAAGTATTTTGAAGTTTCGTAAGAATCTTTTCCTGGCAGCCACTATGGCGCTCGGCATCTTTGCATCTCTGCCTGCTGGGGCAGCGCAACTCGGTGGCGACGCGCGCGCGGCCATTCCGAAAGACGTGCAGCAACTCATCGTTGTCGATTACCGCGCCATGCAGAACTCCGATGCGGCCATGAATCTGAAGGCGCGCGTGCTTCCTCCGGAGCTTAAGCAGCTTGAAACAGCTCTCAAATCTTCGGGCCTCAATGATAATCACGACATAGACGAGCTCGCCTTCGCTGCTTTCCGCTATCCGGGCGGTGGCGATACCACCAAAATTGTCGGCATCGCGCAGGGACAGTTCTCGCTTCCGGATATCCTTGCAAACTTCAAAAAGCAGAAATTGAAGTCTACGAAAATCCGCAACAACTTCCTCTATCCCATGGGCCAGAGCGGCATGCTCGTCAGCTTTCTGAACCCCACTACGATGGTCTTTGGTTCCAGCGACTCCATTAAGTATGCGCTTGATGCCCGCGATGGACTCGCGCCGAATCTTCTTAGCAATGATTCCATGATGCAGCAGATGACCATCGTGGATAGCGAGCCTATCTGGAGTATTCTCGACCAGAAAGGAACGCAGCTGATGATGCGCGGCGTGCTCGGGGAAGCCTCTCAGCTTGCCGACTACGACACGGTTAAAAAACGCTTGACAGCATCGCGTTACACCATGAACTTCAACAATGGCGTTAAGTTTAATCTTGATGTGGTCACGCCTGATACGTTCACCGCGGCAACCATGTCCTCGCTGCTCAATGCCGCGGCCATGTACAAAAAAGTGAGCGGCACAGCAGCGGAAAAAGCTGCTATCGACAACACCGCCATTGACTCTAATTCCGGAACCCTGCAGGTGCACTACTCGGCATCCGATAGCCAGTTCGCCAGTCTCCTGCAATCGTCCTTGTTTCAGTCGGTAGTCCACTAAGTCATTCGTAGCACCGGCTCAAAGTCGTCATTCTGAGTCGAAGGTGAAGAATCCAAACGCGCTGAGCTCAAGATTCTTCCTCTTCGTTGTCAGAATGACGGTTTTCTATTTTGATCAGAGGAAGACCTGCTCAAGGATATCCGGTTACTTCACTCTTCATGCAAAGCCCGCACTTCCTTCTGGAAGCCTTCTGGGCTTCAAGTTCCACGTCTCGTTGACCTCTTCGAGAAAGTTTAAATTTTCGCACCTTTCCGGCATCATCGTGTGCCCATTTAAGCCAAAGGGGGCTTGAACAGGCACTATGTCTGTAAAGGTCTGGCTTGAGATTCTTCGTCCCCTTCGCGTAGCTCAGGTTGTCAGAATGACGGCGGTTTATACATAAAATAAAGCGCTTTAACATCAGCTCCTCCCGGGTGATTTACGGCGTAGCTGAAGTCTGTGTGTAGGTCCAGTTCAGGATTTTTTGCAGCGCTATATAGCCTCCTGTGCCACCGGTAAATCCGACATAGGCGGAGGTCGAGTTCACCACTGACGGGATATCCACAGTGAAGTTTTGCGTAAAAGTCTTTTGCGTAACCTGATCAGTAAGAGTCATGGTCAGAGTGGTTCCGTCATAGGTAAGGTTTGCCAAAATCGGATTACCTTTAGAAAGCACGATTCCAGACGGGGTGAGATTGATCGCCGGGACTGTGGGCGATGCGCCTGCGGTGTACAAGCCGGTTGAATTACTGCCTTCTCCGGCATTGCTGTACAGATCAAACTTAATTGCCAGGCTGTTGGGTATGCCGCCCGGGGCGCCGGGAGTGTCCGCCCCATAACCCAAACCTCCGCCACCGGGTCCGAGAGCTTTTGGCGAATTGGATTGTATGGTGAAGGTAAAGCCATCGGCAGCCGCACTGGTCAGCTGAAAGGTGAAGCTTGTCTGAAACTGCCGTACGTCGACAGGCGCGGTGAAGAACACGCTGCCAACTTCATGTTTGGTGGCAGTGTCCGTAATCTTCAGCGATCCGTCATTCATGAGGCCTGCGTTCGCATTGAAGGTCAGGCCCTGAGCATTCGTGAAGCCTGCGGCAAAATTGATGACTTGAACTCCATTCTGGATAACATATGCTGCGGTGGCGATGTTGCTTTGCCCCACTCCGCTAACAACTGCAATGGCCTTCACGGTCTTTGAACCTGAAATCAGGAACGGACCTGTATAGAGTGTGGAAGCTGCTGTAGGCGTGCTTCCATCTGTCGTGTAATAGATCGCTGCTCCTGAAGCAGCAGTGATGGAAACTGTCTGCGGGGATGAGTAGGTTCCGCCAGCGGGCGAGATCACCGGTTGCACAACTGCGGGAGGCTGAATCATATATGTGCCGGTCACGATGGGGCTGTCATTGAATTGCGCTGCACTGGCAAATGCTTTGATGGTCAGCGAATTTCCATTTACCTGGATTGGGCCAGAGTAGACCGCCGACCCGTGGCTCGGCTGCGAGCCGTCGATGGTGTAGTAAATGGTTGCGTTTGGAGTCAGGCTCGTGAGAGCAACCTGAAGCGCGCTCGTATAAGTGCCCGGAGCAGGACTGAAGGTGGGATCGGCTGCCACCTGCTGACTGGCAGCTGTGAATGTCCAATTCAGGATGTCAGTAATGACGGTCGCGCCGCCCGTACCACCTGTAAATCCGACATAACCCTGGCTTGTTCCTAAAGCGCCGGGGATATCCACAGGGAAAACAGCAGAATAGGAAGCTGAGGTATTTGTATCCGTGATGGATACCTGAAGCGCTGTGCCGTTATAGGCCAAGTGAACGTGGAAGATATCGCCGCTGGTTAAAACAATTCCGCTGCCAGTCAGGTCGGTGGCCGGAGTCATGGGCTGAGCTCCTGCGGTATAAACACCGATCGAGTTCTTGCCTTCCCCGCTGTTGTTGTAGATATCGAATTTCAACGCAACGCTGTTTGGAATCGTGGCATAACCGAGGGAGCCGCCGGCAACTCCTTTTGCAGAAACGCCATTGCTTTGGATGGCAAAGGTAAATCCATCAGCGCCGGGGTTCTTCATCTGAAAATTAAAATCAGAGGTAAAAGCAGAGATGTTGATCGGCGTGGTCGCCCATGCAGAGCCAGCCTCAAATGCGTGCCCGTCTGTGACTCGCAGAGAATGAATTGCCGTATTGATTTGCGCACTGCCGTTCAGAGCAATGCCGGAAGCGCTGATAAAACCGCTTCCAAAGTTAATACTCTGTCCAGTGGCTTCAATAATGTAGGCGGCACTACCGTCCTGGCTGGCAACAAAGCCGGGCGCAACAGCGATTGCATGAATTGTTTCCGTGCCGGATACATTGATCGGGGCCGAATAGATAGCGGAGCTGGTCGTCGGAGTTGATCCGTCTGTTGTGTAATAGATCACGGCTCCCGGAGTGCTGCTGGCCATCGTGACGGTCTGTGCGCCGATGTATGTTCCGCTCGCGGGAGTAAACGATGGCGCGGCTGTGATCTGCGGGGCAATCGTCAGTGTGGCGGAGGTGACTGTGCTGGGGCTGCTACCGGGAGCAACGGCCAGCGCTGAGATGGTTACTTTACCGCTGCTGATGGTCAATGGTCCGCTATAAACGGACGAAGCTGTCGTTGGAGTGGATCCATCGACTGTGTAGTAGATCGCTGCTCCAGTGGTTGAATCAGTAATGGTTACGATCTGAGCGGTTGTAAATGATCCGCCATTTGGGGAAATCACCGGAGGCTGGGTGGCAACGGGCGCGCTGGAAACAAATGTCCAGGTAAGAATTTTCTGGCTCGAGGTAAGCCCGCCTGATCCGCCGCTGAAGCCAATAAAGGCAGTGTTGCTGCCAATGACCTGAGGGATGTTCACTGGAAAGCTCTGAGTAAAGTTCTTTCCGGTGACAGAATCAGAAATGGTCATGTTCAGCGTTGTGCCGTCGTAAACCATGTGGACATTCATGGTATCGCCGCTGTGCAGATTGATTCCGGAGGCGGTCAGATCAATCGACGGGAGCGTAGGAGTCGCGCCATTCTGGTAGAGGCCCGTGGAGTTATTTCCCTCTCCGGCATTACTGTACAGATCGAATTTGATGGCAATGCTGTTCTGGATTCCGCCCAGACCTGTAGCCGTGTCGTTTCCATAGCCAAGCGCGCCACCGCCCGCGCCGAGCGCAGATGGTTTTACATTTTGAATCACGAAGGTAAACCCGTCTGCCTGCGCATTTGAAAGCTGGAAAGAAAAGTCGTTGGTAAACGACTGGATATTCATGGCCGTGTTGTAAAAGACACTCCCGCTCTGGTTTTTCCCTCCCGTGGTGAGTTGCAGGCGGCTGTCATCGCTATGCACGGCGCTGCCGTTCAGCGTTAATCCTGTTATTGACGAAAAACCGCTTCCGAAATTAATGCCGGTCCCTGAATACTGAATCGAATACGTTCCGCCGCTGACATTGCTTGGCGTCAGGTTACTGGTGGCTATGGCCTGCAGGGTCTGCGCGCCGTTTACCGTAATGGGCCCACTATAAACAGGCGAATTGGCTGTAGGCGTCGTGCCGTCTGTGGTGTAGTGGATGATGGCCCCGCTCATCGAATCGGAAATGGTAATGACCTGGGCCGCGGTGTAGACACCGGGAGCGGGCGTAAAGATGGGCGCAGGCGTTTGCGTTACGAAACTGAACGTCGCGGAATTGTAGTTCTGCAGGTAGCCTTGAGCACTGACCACCGCTCGAATTGTGGTTCCGGTGGAAATTGTGAATGGCCCGGCATATGGCTTAGCAGCCGTCGTAGGCGTAGTGCCATCGGACGTATAGTAAATTGCACTGTTCGGCGCAGAGCTGGTGATTGTCACCTGCTGGGGGGTGGCGAAAGCTCCTCCACCGGGAGTAATGACAGGCGGCGGCGCTTGCTGCGCTCCATTCAGTAAACCGTACACATCCACCTGATATGCGGCTCCGACATATACTTTTCCGTTTGTCACCACAGGAACAGCAAACTTAGTAGCCGGGCCTGCATCATCACGAACCGGATTCGCATCGCTTTCATAAATCGGATTCACTGCATTGTTGGCATCGAATGCATAGAGAATTGCTGACCCATTTGAGTTATACGCATCCGTCTTTACCGCCCAGACAATGCCGTTCTCTGTCCCATTGGAAGAGACCACAGGGCTGGCCCCGGGAAAAAGTGAACGAATGGCGGCAGTACTGCTGGGCGTGGTGCTTAACAATCCATTTGCGAGATCGAATCGCTTCAGTGAATCACCATTACCCCACATATAAACGTGGCCATTCCAATAGGCCGGCGTGCTCCACAAACCGGCGGTCTGCTTTGGGATGTCCTGAATGATGTTGGTATTGGATGTTCCTCCGGGAGCATAGCCGCCTAGATTATCGCGGTCGAGAAGCAGGATTCTGCCTTCTTTTCCTACCTGAAGCAGTTCGTGCGGATGCGGGCCGGGCTGATCAGGAAGCATAAGCTCTCCACCGGAGCCCTGATCGACATCGCCGGCCGTAAGGTAGGCCTGATTGAACGGTGTAAACGCGCTGCCCGGTGTAAGGGTTCCGTTCGCAAGATCGAGGCGAACAATGCTGTCGCCGTAATCCACATTTCCCGACAGCGGCGGATAGTTCGTGAACGAGCCGTTTCCGGCAGAAAGAAACATGCGGCCCGTTCCATTCACAGTATCAATCGGCAAGCCGGCGCCGGCACCCCATATTCCGTTGCCGAACCCATTTGGCGAGAGACAGATCACACCCGTCTGTTTCAAAGTGTTGGCATCATATGCCATGACCCATCCATGCCACGGACCGTTATCGCCATGAGATCCGAATGCGATATACAGATATCCATTAAATAGATTGAGAGCTACACGATTCATCTGCCACATGGGGCTGAATGTGAGCTGGCCGCCTGCGCTCCCATTTCCGGTTCCTGTTACTGTCGCAGTAATCGGTTGCGATGGGCTATTTGCCTGTTCCGCGCCGGTGAGCATGTTGAGCGCGTGAATACGTTGAATGTAGTTGCCATTCTCCTTTGATTTGGCGACGACATAGATCGTCTTCGTGGTCAGGTCATAGACAGGTGTCGAAGTAATGCCTATTTCCGGAACAATGTCATGTGTACCGAGATCACTGCTGGGGACCGCTGTCGCGCCCGGCGAAGCGCCGTGCGCTGAATCCAGCATGCTCGCCTTCCAGAGCGGCTGCGCGTTGACTCCTCCGTTTGTATCTGCGTCAAAGGCATATACCGTATCGTGCTGCGTGGCCACATAAATCACGTTGTGAACCTGTCCATCAGGCATCGTGAGCCCGCTCGCATAGAGCGGCTGCGCATATACATAGCCATCCACCGCCACGCTGAACAGTTTTCCAAAGCTGCTGGTATTCACATTTGCCGGCGTCAGCGCGGTTTCCTGCGTGTTCGCGCCGGCATGTGTGTTGTCATAACGCCACGTCGGAACATTGACAGGCGTGGCTGTCTGCGCCTGTGCGCCTGCGACTGCCAGGGCACACATCATCCATGCGCTGACTCTATGCCCGCGACGAAATGTATGCAGGGATGCGGCAACGGCAAAACGAAAGATCTGGGAAGTAATAGAAAATCGCACCTGATTTTATCCAGCGAACAAGACGTTCGTTGGCGCTCTGGGTAGCCAGCTGTATGATTGCGCGCTGCAACAATTTTTTGCTGTCTATCTTCAGTGCTTTCCAACGCTGCGGCATTGTGCAATCAAAAGACCAGGAGCAGTAGGAACCGAGAATGTGCTTGGATACCTCGTAAAACCCTGCAATCAGCGGTTTTTCCGCATTTACGGCAAAATAAAGATTCGCAATAAATGGAAACTGTGTTGCACAAGTCAGCAAGCAATTACCAAGTTTGCTGCACATTTGCAGATCACTTGCAACAAGAACACTTTTGAGACATAACCAACGGTTATCGGATGTGTGCCTATGACAGTTACGTCAGGGAGTTACCATTTCCGGATTTGCGGAGGTGAAGCTCTTCGATCAGGATAGGAAGATGAGACTGCTGAGTATCTGTCTGCTCGCTCTTCCGCTGATTGCGACCTCGGCACAGTCGCAATCGGAAGATGGAATTGCATGGGAAGTGAGA
>DATGMQ010000035.1:0-6397 GCA_035293545.1 Alloacidobacterium sp.
CCGCAAAGACCTTGTTCCCTTTGACCTGCTTCGAGCGCTGATTGGGGTTTCTTATATCGCGTCCGCGCGGGACTGGCAGCAAAGCGCGCGAAGACTGGTAGACATCCTCATCACCGGTTCGCGCCCGATTAAAAGTTAACCAGCAGATCTGGAGTTCTATGGTGCCGGGAGGGGGGGTCGAACCCCCATGACCGCAAGGGTCGGCGGATTTTGAGTCCGCTGCGTCTGCCAGTTCCGCCATCCCGGCTTATGGAATGTCGTTGGTGCAGTATTTTCAGTCTCGCATAGCCACGCCACAGCGGCAAGCTGTTATGGCAGGCGCTCAATGAATATCAGCCGTCCTATTACGGATGTTGTTTCCTTCATAGCATCTGCTGCCGCAAACTGCACGGCGATCAGGAGGAAAGCTGCCAGATACATGCACGCACTCAATCGTTTCGCAGGCATGTTGCGGCCGCCTTATATGTGAATAGACCCAAACCGCTTTACGCAAAGCAGGAAAATGCATGCCGAAACTGATGCTTTTTTAGCTGAAACAATCTGAAGATTTTCAATACTGCGCATCGAAAGGGCAATACACACGAGTCAGGGACTCTATCTCATGACAAATAGATGGATGGCCGTCATTCTAAACAACCGGCGCCACGCGCAATAAAAAAGAGGAGCCGATTTTTGCCGGCTCCTCTTCTCACCTATGTTCGCGGTTCAATTGGCTGAAAGCGCGCCTTCCGGCAATTCTTCTTCAGCGCAGCCTTCCGGTCTCTTGCGATTGCGCTTGAACTTGCTGAGCAACGTGCTCAACAGAACATACAGCACCGGAATAAAGATCAGGTTCAGGAAGGTGGACACCAACATGCCGCCGACGATAGCCGTGCCGACTGAGTTGCGTCCCTTCGCGCCTGCTCCTGTTGCAAAGTACAGCGGCAGCACGCCGAGAATGAAGGCAATCGAAGTCATCAGAATCGGACGGAGCCGCAGCTCTGCCGCTTCAATCGCGGCTTCTGCAATCGACCTTCCATGCTCGCGCAATTGCTCCGCGAACTCGACGATCAGAATGGCGTTCTTGGCGGCGAGTCCGATCAGCATGAGCAGACCAATCTGCACGTACACGTCGTTGGAGAATCCGCGCAGCGAAATCAGCTCCAGCGCACCCAGCACCGCCATCGGCACTGAGAGCAGGATGATGAACGGCAGCGCGAAGCTCTCATACTGAGCAGCCAGCGTGAGATACACCACGATGATGCCCAGGCTGAAGATGATGAGTGCCTTGCCCTGGGACTCCACTTCTTCGAGCGCCAGACCGCTCCAGGAGTACGACATACCCTGCATCTTGTTCTGCTGGAACAGCTCTTCCATGGCTTTCAGGCCCTGGTCTGAGCTGTATCCCGGCGCCGCCGAACCGTCGATTTCCGCCGAGCGGAACAGGTTGAAGTGATAGATGACCTGAGGTCCGGCGGTTTGGCTGATCTGCACAATGTTGTCCAGCGGAACCATGCCGCCGTTGCTCGTGCGGACATAATATTGACGCAGGTCGCTCTGCGTCATGCGGAAGGGCTGGTCCGCCTGAACGTAGACACGATAGGAGCGATTATTGAAGTCGAAGTCGTTGATGTACTGCGACCCCATATAGACGCCCAGCGCATTTGTGACCTCGCTGATAGGCACGCCCATCGCTTTGGCCTTCTCGCGGTCAATCTGAATCAGCAACTGCGGATCATTCGCTGTATAGCTGCTGAAGAGATTGGTCAGGTCCTTGCGCTGCTTGCTTGCCGCAACCATTTTCTGCGCAACAGTCTGGAGGTCCTGAAGCGTGTTTCGGCCCAGATCCTGCAGCTGGAATTCGAAGCCGCCGAAGCTGCCGATGCCTTGTACAGCCGGAGGCTCAAAGACCACGATCAATCCGCCTGGAACTCCGAACATTTTCGGCGTCAGGCGCTGAACGATGTCGCCTGCGCCGTGGCCCTTTCCGCGCCGCTGGTCAATCGGCTTGAGTGGAACGAAGATCAATCCGTAGTTCGGCGCGCTGCCGCCGGACAAGCTGAACCCGGGCACAGCAAATGTTCCAAACACGTCCGGGTCCTGCAGAATCACTTGTTCGGCGCGATGCGATACATCCGTCGTATAGTTCAGCGAAGCACCCGGAGGCGTCTGAACTACGCAGATCAGATAATTCTGGTCTTCCTGGGGAATGAATCCCGTGGGCACATGGGTATACATGAAGACTGTTGTGGCCAGTCCGGCAAAGAAGACCAGCAGCAGCAGATAGCGCAACTTCAGCGCAACGTGGATGATCTTCGCGTAGGTCCGGCCCAGCCAATGAATAAAGCCCTCAACGCCGCGGGCGAAACCCTCATAGCCGCGCGCAAGAAATTTGATTCGTGTCCACTCCAGCAGCTTGTACTTTTCTTCTTCGCCGCGCAGGAAAAGCGCTGCCAGCGCAGGAGAAAGTGTCAATGCGTTAAACGCTGAGATGGCGATGGAGAACGCAATCGTCATCGCGAACTGCTTGTAGAGGATGCCCGTGGTTCCAGGGAAGAAGGACACCGGCACAAACACCGAGATCAGGACCAGCGATGTTGCAATGACGGCGCTTGTTACTTCTCCCATCGCGTCTGACGTTGCCTTATGTGGATCGCAGTGTTCGAGAGAAATGTGCCGCTGCACGTTTTCAATCACGACGATGGCGTCGTCTACTACAAGGCCTGTTGCCAGAATGATTCCGAACAACGTCAGTGAGTTAATCGAGAAGCCGAATGCTTTGATAAAGGCGAAGGTTCCAACCAGCGACACTGGAATCGTGATCGCAGGAATGACCGTCGCGCGCCAATCGAGCAGGAAGAGGAAGATGACAGCAATCACGATCACGATTGCTTCTTCCAGCGTCGAGATCACTTCCTTAATCGAATCGCCGACAACCGTTGTCGTATCGAACGCGATGACGTATTTGATTCCCGGCGGGAACGACTTTGCCAGTTCAGCCAGCTGGGCCTTTGCAGCCTTGTCTACATCGAGCGCATTCGCATCGGAGAGCTGTTGCACACCGATACCGATCGCTTCATGGCCGCTGTATTCAAGGTTTGAATCGTAAGTCTCGGCGCCAAGCTCAGCGTGACCAACATCTTTCAGCTGGACAATGCCATTGGGCGTGTTCTTGAGGATGATCTTTTCGAATTCTCGCGGATCAGAAAATCGTCCGATCACGCGCAGAGTGATCTGGAAATTCTGTGTCTGCGGCGCAGGCGGACGGCCAAGTTGTCCGGAAGGAATTTCGATGTTCTGTTCCTGAATAGCATTGATAACGTCCGTTGCCGTGAGATTGCGCGCAGCCAGTCTGGCAGGATCGAGCCAGATACGCATAGCGTATTTGCGCTCACCGAAGATCACGACATCACCGACACCTTTGATTCTCTTCAGCGGGTCTTTTACGTAGACGTCGAGGTAATTGGAAATGTACTGGTTCGAAACGCTGCCGTCCGGCGAATAGAAACCGGCTGCGAAAACGAAGTTCGGGTTGGCCTTCGTGATCGTGATGCCGGTGTTCTTGATTTCCTGCGGCAGACGACCCTGCGCAGTCGATACGCGGTTCTGTACGTCGACGGCGGCGATGTTCAAGTCGTATCCGGTGTTGAAGGTTACGGTAATCGCGCTGGTGCCGTCATTCGAGCTGGTCGAGGTAATGTAGTGCATGCCCTCGACACCGTTGATCTGCTGCTCCAGTGGAATCGTGACTGCCGATTCAACCACCTGCGCGTTCGCGCCAACGTAATTGCTCGTCACCTGGACCTGCGGCGGCGCAAGCTGCGGATAGAGCGAAATCGGAAGAGTCGGGATAACGGCTGCGCCTGCGAGAATAATCAGCAGAGCGCAAACCGTCGCAAATACTGGACGGTGAATGAAGAAATCTACCACGCGAAAGTCCTTTCGCTACCGGGACGCAGGCCCCAAAACGTTGTCCATACTGATACAGAGCACAGGCGAAAATCCGCTAATGTTCGCCCTGTCGGAAATCTGCAATCGCGATCACCCCAATGGCTTAACAGGAGCGCCATCGACCAGGAACTGTGTGCCGGAGACAATCACCTTATCTCCGGTATTCAGGCCGCCTTCCACAGCGTAGTCGTTGCCAATGGTGTCTCCCAGCGTCACAGCGCGTTGTTTGGCAACATACTTTCCATTGTCATCCTGCGCGACATATACAAATGTCTGACCGCCCAGTCGCGTTACCGCCAGCACCGGCACAGTTGGCGCGGGAGTGGTCGTCCAGATCACTTTAGCCTTCACCAATTGCAGTGTGCGCAATTGCGGCGAATGTACCGGGGCCTTCGCCAGAATTCCCTGTAACTGGTCATCTACCTGGGGAGAAACGAAATCAATGGCTGTGCGTTCTATCTTCTTCCCGCTGTTGTCCAGAATGTCGACCGGCAGACCTGCATGCACCTGGCTGGCGCGCTCAGTCGGAATATAGATGTAGGCTTCCAGGTCCTTGTTCTCGTCCACAGTTGTCAGCAACGTCGATGAAGAAACGTAATCGCCCACGTGGACCGGGACATCGCCGACAATTCCATCGAACGGAGCGCGAATGCTGTAATACGCCAGCTCATTTTCCTGCGTGGCGCGCGAAGCAACCGCAGCCTCATAGTCGGCTTTGGAGTTCTTATAAGCCTGTTCAGCCTGGTCCAGCGTGTCGCGGCTGGTCACTCCGGCAGCAAAGAGCTTGCGCTGGCGCTCTACTTCCACCTGGTTGTACTGATACACAGCCAGCTTCTGCTGCTCAGTGGATTTCTGCGCGTCTACGGCTGCCTGTTGCTTCAGCGGGTCGATCACCATCAGCAACTGTCCGGATTTCACATGATCCCCGGAATGTACCGTGATTTTTACCAGATTCCCCGCAACCTGCGGCATGATGGTCGCCGAGCGACGCGACTTGATGGTGGATACGTATTCATCGCCACGGGCCACTGGCTGCGGCTCAACCGTGACGGTTTGCACAGGCAGTGCCTGCATTCCGGCAGCACCGGCTCCGGCTGGTTGTGCCGGCTTGCTGCATCCGGTCAGAACTGTGGCAATCGACAAAAGGCTGATGGCGAGTCTCAATTTGCTTTCCACGACGGGCCTCAAAAATATTCTGGAAATCGGCGGTGTTCCAAATGCCGGTTTATACATGCTGGATCGAAATGGACACAATACGGCTTCGTTGTCGCCAGAAAAACGACCATGACTCAGCCGCTCCATTCCAATAGTTTCCGTTTACAAATGACTTTTGGATGTCCGGCCACGGCAAATGCTTCAAAACATTCGCCGGAGCGTTAATTTTGCAGGTCAGACCGTCCAGGAAGAAAAGAAAACCATGACAGGCGCGCCGCCTGTTCTCCAGTGCTGCTTTTAATTTTCAATGGCTTACGAGAGGACCTCCGATTCCGTCTGCTGCTCTCTCGTCCTCAGTCGAAATGGATTGAAGTTGGTCCTCGCATCAAAGGTATCCACATTCTCGACCCGTTTCAACCATCCGACTACCGCATAGGTCACCGGAGTAGCCAGTGTCTCATAAATCACCTTCGTTAGATAAGACCAGAAAATCACACTGCCAATCGTTCGCCACGGGGTGCCCCAGAAAGCAATTACGATCACGGTCGCAGTATCCACTGCCTGACCGGTTACAGTTGACCCGATGGTCCGCGTCCATAGCCAGCGCCCTCCGGTCAGGAGCTTCAGCTTTGCCAGCGTGTAGGAGTTGGTGAACTCGCCCGCCCAGTAAGCCACCAGACTCGCAAGGGCAAACCGCGGCACCAACCCGAAAACGATCGCAAAGGCCGGTTGATTGTGCCAGTCCGATGCCGGCGGCAGCGCAACGGCGACTGCCCCCATAAACGAAAGCAGCGCCATCGCGAAAAATCCAAACCAGATGGCACGACGCGAAGCTGAATAGCCATAAACCTCAGTGAATACATCTCCACAGATATAGGTAATGGGAAAGAGCAATTGCGCCGCGCTCACCCGGATCGCGCCCAGCGACCGCAGCACCGGCAAATCGTACGGTCCGAACTGGCAGATCTTCGGCCCGACCAGATTGGAAACCAGCAGCACCACCACAAATGCAATAGTCAGCAGATCGAGAAACTTGTATCGGCGCATGAAACCGAAGAATACCGTATGGCTACTCTAAGGGAGCGAAAATACTCCCCAGGACAGGCTTTTCAGCGGAAAATTACCGTCAAATCTGCATTGATTTTGTCCTTTTAACGCGTGGAGAGCATCGATTTTTGACACATAGGGCAGCAATTGATACAGTCAAGGTGGTAGTTCCTGCCCGGCAGAGATTTTCCAAATCTGCGAAATAGCGTCCCCGTCGTCTAGCCCGGCCTAGGACACCGCCCTTTCACGGCGATAACACGGGTTC
>DATGMQ010000036.1:0-2491 GCA_035293545.1 Alloacidobacterium sp.
GGCTCTACGCCAAAGACGGGGGAGCAGCCCCGATCCCAGAGCAATCAACCACATAATACCTTGACTCGAAGTCTATAGTTTTCGAAGTTGCGGAAGCCATAGGCCTGTCTGCTGATGGTCTCCATTTTATTGTGAAAGCCCTCGGTGATTCCGTTGTTGCGGGTGAAGCGCCACATGGTGGCGATCTCCTCCTTCCAGGCGTCGAGGGTTTCACCGAGTTGCACCATGTGGGGGAATTTGGCTTCGCGCAACTGGCGGATAAAGTCGAGCAGGCGAGCAATGAGGGCAATGCACTGTTTTCGCTTGCAATGCTTTTTCAGCAGGAGATAGCAAAGGTGCTGTTTGAACGGGTAGATCGCCGCCAAAGCAGGATGAGCCTCGAGGTATGTCTTGAGTTTGGTTCTCTGCTCCGGCTTCAAGTTGCGGCGGTGACGGCGCATCAGCGACAGCAGTCCGCGGTTCTTGCTGTCCACCGGATCGAGGTCCCGCCAACAGCCCAGGAAGTGATGGTTGATCAGGCGAATCACATGGAAACGGTCGGCGACGATTTTGGCTTTGGGAAAATGTTTCTTCACCAGCGCCCGATAGGTGGCTGACAGATCCATACAGACGACCCGCACCTTATCTTTGCCTTGGAGACGCTGAAAATAGGCTTCCAAAGCGCTTTCGGAGCGCCCCAGAACCACATCATAGATGGTGTGGTTCTTGAGATCACAAAGGGTGGTGGCGAACCCCTTGCGCCGGGTGAAGAAGTGTTCGTCTATGCCGAGAACGCGCGGGCATTGGAGCGAATGCTTTTCCGAGAAGTGCCGTTTGAGACCGTGTCGGAAGTGTCGCTCCACGGTGGCCGAGCCGATATGTTCGCGCCGGCCCAGGCGGCTGCGATTGATGCCATCCAGGTGCAGTTGGAAAATGGCTTCGCGGAAGGGCTCAGTCGCATGTTGGCCGGGCAAGATGCCAGGCAGCCGCTGCCGGAACTGGCGGCCGCAATCCAAACACTGCCATTTCCGAGCCGTCAACTCCAAACGGGTGTGGCGTAGCCCCACGTCTTGGTGCCGCACCTGCCGGCAAAACCAGCCTTTGCTTCGCTGCCGTTCGCTATGGCAATGCGGGCAGGATTTGGATCCCGTATAGCGGACCGAAATCCGTAACTCCCCCTCGCGCCACGCAATCCCGGTAATCTGGTATCCGGGCAGACCTAAAAGGATCTCTTCGTTGGTCAAAACGTTATCTCCCAAGATTGTTTTACCAATTTGGGATCACGGTCTGCCCCCGTCTTTGATCAAGAGCCGATTCTCGATAACTATCTGACGGAGTATACCGATTCCAGGGGCATGGTGAACATGCGCGGGCCGGAGACTGCTCAATATGGCCTCACGCTCTCCCTGATGGCGCGCTACCTGAACTACACCAGGGACCTGGCGTTGATTCAGAAACACCGCGCAAAGATCGAAGCCATCGCGGCCGGCTTACTGGCAATGCACGACACCAGCCTGAAGTTGCCGGCCGACGATCGTGGATACGGCCTGATCGCGGGATGGAGCGAATCCGATGCCTGTTTGGCGGCGCGGCCCGAGGTCTGGTGGAAGCCGTACTACGCCAATAGCGCATTCGCCGCCCGAGGCTTACGGGACCTCGGCCGGACCTGGGGCGGCATCGACGCAAGGCTGGCGCAGGAATGGACGAGGCGATCAAGCGTGCTGCTGGATGCCACCCTGAAGAGCATCGAGCGCTGGACGCAGAACGACAAGACGCCGCCGTACGTTCCGCTGCTGCCCGGCTCGAAGCTAACTTTCAAGGACGCGATGCGGGCAGAGCGCCCGAGTGAACAGCAGTGGCCCCACCGGCCCTACGCGGAACTGCTGATGGCCGACGTTCTGCCGCATCCACTAGCCCATAAAGTCGTTGACACCATGCGCGCGTATGGCGCCACCACGATGGGCGTCCTGGCAAATGTAGGCGGGGGTGGGAATCGCGCGATCCTGGGCTTCATCGCTTACGGTTTCGCGGAGATGCTCCTGCGCCTGGACCGCATTGAAGAGTATCTCCTGTTCTGTTATTCGCACCGTTACCACGATCATTCGCCGGGCAGTTGGACGGCCGGCGAAGTGGCGGGGCTGGGTCCCGGGAAACCGACTTTCTGTATTCCTGCGCAGCAGACGATTCCGTGCGTCGTGCGTTGGATGCTGGCCATTGAAGATCACGACGAAGACCGCCTGTATCTGGCGAGGGGATTACCTCGGGCATGGGTGGCATCGGGACAGCCAATCCGCCTCGATCAGGCTCCAACCCGCTGGGGACGTGTGAGCCTGAATTTGCAGAACCGGCCGCAATCGAAGATCGTCGTGGCGACAGTCGAACTGGCGCGCGCAGGCGCGCCGAAAGAGTTGCACGTCAAACTCCGGATGCCGCCGGAGAGCGCCGTGACGACCGCGACCGTGAACGGCAGGCCGGGGACAATCGGCGGTGTGCACCATGACACCGTGATCAT
>DATGMQ010000037.1:0-82395 GCA_035293545.1 Alloacidobacterium sp.
GCCTTGGAACGTCGCAGCCTCACTCCAGACCCACGCTTCCGAAGCCGCTTAGACACACTCAACAGGTGTCCGCCTGTTTTGCAAGCGGACACCTGTTGACACACTCTACCTGGCGTCAAGAGGGACTGAGCGTACGCTTACGCAGTAACAATCGATGCTTCTGGAAGCAAACCAAAGGTCGTGCTATCGCAATATGCCCACATCTCGAATATAGGTAGGGACGACGCACTTCATTGGACTGAAATTGATGATGCTCTACCGTTACCATTTGCAGCCTGGTCTCGCCCTGGCTGGGAAAGCGGAGTGTGGGGAGGTGAACTCACGCCCCTCGTGCTGAGGAGCTCTGATGTGACGAATGAAATCAACAGGGAGCCTTTACGGATCGTTGGATTGAAACGTGGAATCTATGTACTGAAGATCGATGGAGAGATGATCGGCACATTCAATAACGATGAGTTGACGGATGGTGTGAACTTGGCTATTTTGGATACGCCGATGTCAAAGCAGGCTAAAGAAGTCTACGACCTCACTGTGGCACATTGCGATGTTCACTACTTTCGATGGCGTACAGTAGAGGTTCCGCTTGCCAAATATGGCTTGTCGGCATCGGGTCCGGCGATGAATGCTGCTGATTCCCTCGAAAAAGAGCTTATGCTGAAGCGCTCCAGCATCGCGCAGCCAAAGTCGCATAAATTTGTCCTGGTTCCGATATCTTAGCGTGGTCCCTGGTCTTCCGGTGATTTGCCAATAATGAAATCAGACATCAGAATATGGCAATTGGATTGAAGAACGAACCAGTCCCCCTGGGCAAACGAAGCGGCGCGGCAACGACAAGGAACTCCCATCTATGTTCCTCCTCGCAGACAACGGAAATATCTTCCAGATTAAGGCTATCTGCGCAAATCATTCCCATCGCTGCGATCTGCAGGGCATGAATCGGATAAGGGATACCCTCGACTCCGCTAGGAACAGTTTCGCCGTCACCATCGGGGAAAAAAGCTGCTACTTTTCTGTCGTGGAGGAGTGTAATCGCTGATGAGTGCAGACCCGCTTTACCTTCTCCATCGTAACCATTGTTCCAGGGACCAAGTTCGAGGCGGCGCCGGTGATGTCCCGTTCGGAAAATCAGGATGTCACCCTGGCGAAGTCTCACACCTTCGGCTTGTTCACATTGTTCCAATTCTGAGGGGGTGACGGCGTCGCCGGGCTCCAACCACTTGATGCCGCGGATGCGGGGGATGTCGAGCAGAACCCCCCGGCCGACGATACCATGAGCGTAAGTGGTAATGTCGTGGGAATTCGGCCCACGGGTCGTAATACCGGTGGCGGCCTTTCCGTTATAGAGTTGGCCCTTGTATGCCACATGGCAAAGAGCGTCAATGTGAGTCTGGCAGTCACCATGAATCTCACCGGCAAGATAGTCGAGAGCAAAACCAGGTTCGTCGGAAACGGAGCGGTCATCGAAAGATTGAGTCATGTAGTGCGCGACAGGGTGAGGGTTGTCTGGACCGGCAACGTTATTGATAGGAACAGCCATCGAAACAGTGCGCCCTGATCGAACCAGTGCTGCCGCATTGCGAACGCAATCAGCAGTGATGTAATTCAGCGTGCCGCGCTCGTCATCCTTGCCCCATATTCCCCAGTTGCAGACGCTTTGAAACAGGGCCTCAAATTGCTGCGATGAAAGTACATCCTCTCCAGTTGTCATGTTGATCCTCCAAACTCGTAGTGTCCAGACTCTCGAACTTTCCCGCGCTGGTGCATGAGTGTTCTGCGACCACCCGGTGCGTAAAGACTGATAGTGGCTAAAATCGGGTCGTCTTGCGTCTCGTTTCTCATGTTTGGACTTACGCTACACTGCAAAGAATCATCCCTGATCGGAAAGATTCGACGAAGGATCATGGATCATGAGACGCAGAGTGAGATCTGCGCGTGATAAGATTGCCTGTCCTTCTTTGGCTTTGGCAAGCTCATCGACCGGGCCCTAGTCGATGGTGCCGGTCGGTGTTTGCGTTGCGAGAAGCAAGATCGGTCATGCGCCCTGCCGCCGGCAATCGTGGCATGTGATACGGTTGGGGTTGTTGATCACCCAGCGGATTGTTGCGCATACGGCGGCGGTAAGTTGCAGGCGTCATGCCAACAATTCGGCGAAACACTGTGCCGAAGTAACTCTGATCGCAGAATCCCACCTGCTGGCTAATGGTAGACATAGAATCATCTGTCTTGATCAGGAGGCACTGTGCCTGCTCGATGCGGAAATGATTTAAGTAAGTAACAAATGAAAGCCCCGTTACGTGCTTGAAGAGGCTCATAAAGTGCGATTCGCTCATTCCGCAAATGCGGGCCGCCTGGCGTACTTGGATGGAGTCCGCGCAATTATCTCCCAAATAGCGAAACAGCGGCCGTAAGCGTTCAATGTTTTGCTGCTGTCGCTGGTAGGTTTCCACCGTACCTGCGTAGGGCGTGTATTGGTTCACGAGAAGCATGAGGAGCATCTTCAGATATGTCTTGACGGCGAGTCGCGCGCGCGCCGATGTGGCAGGCATCTCCGAACGGATGCGCAGCATGAGATCGAGCACCTGACGGGGCACTCCGGATTCCCCAGGTATCACATGGGGAAAATTCTCGTCCTGAAGGAGGAAGGGCATAAGATAGTGCACGCTGTCGCTAGCCCCGTCGCAGCGAATCAGGTCGGGCTCGAAGAACAGCGCCGCGATAGTCAGCGGAGACGACGATTGAGACTCGATGCGATGATACAGCGTGCTGCCGATGATAGCGAGGTCACCCTCATTAAACGGCAACAGACGATCCTGAATATGGCAATTGGCTGATCCAGAACAAAGAAAAAGTACTTCGAAGTATCCGTGACGGTTCATGCGTACACGGCGGCGATCATCGGCGGTGAGGAAGATCATGTCGAGGGGAAAGCTCTGATCGAAGGGCCAGATATGCGTGCCTTCAGCATTGATGTTTGGCTCAACTAGATCGAAGTGATCACAGCATGAGGCGTTTGGCAGCTTGATGCGCCGTGCAAGACCGGTGTGCCCCCGCCGTGTCACTACCACCTCGTGCGGATTGGGATCAGCGCTCGATGGGAATGATCTCTGTAACTTCGCCATGGCAAACTCCGTACATTCTCGAATGCAAATTGACAGTCGCGTCGCCGTAGTGCACCCAGACCTCAACCTTTTGGCCAGGTGTCAGGGGGGGATAGTTAGGGTCAGTCTTGATGATCGCGTGTTCGGCGTGGAGTGCGGTGAGGTGTGCTCCGGGCAGGTCTTTGAGCGCGGGCAGACCACGTTCTCCACTGATGGCTTTCACGCCACAATCGAGGACTGCATGCTCCCGGCCGCGCGTGCTGATTACAGTAGCGAGAACGGTGAGCGAGCGCCGGAAGGGCGCACCGCGGTTTGCGTAAATATCATCCATCAGCAGATACGATCCGGCCTGGATTTCGGTGATGCCGGAATATCCTCCCGATACCGCGTACGTTCCGGTGCCGCCGGTGGACCGGATAGGGGCAGGAATGCCAATGCCTTCGAGGAGCGTTGCGGATTCGACGATCGACTTGCTTCCATGCCGAACGGCCTCGTCGCGCTCTGGGCTCGGCGGCATCGCTTGCAGATGTCCATCATAGCCCATGATTCCGCGCACTGTGAGGCTTTGATCGAGCGCGTAGCGGGCGAGGTCGAGCACAGCCTGACCCGGCGCAACACCGCAACGGTTCAGACCAATATCGATATCGATAAGCACCTCAGCCGGCACTCTGCGATTCCGATGCGCCACGGCAAGATCTCGAATCGAATGACAGTTGTCGACACAAACCATTACCGATGCGCGGCGGGAGAGATCGGCAACGTGCTCCGCTTTCTCCTGACCTGCAATTTCATTGGCGATGAGGATGCTGGTGATGCCATGCTCAACCAGAATCTCTGCCTCGCGCGTCGTCGCACATGTCATGCCGATGGCACCTGCCCGGACTTGCTTCCTGGCCAGCAGCGGCGCTTTGTGATTTTTAAAATGCGGTCGCAACTTACACGGCCGATCTGCAAAGAAGTTCGCCATGCCGCGCAGGTTGGACTCCATGGCTTCGAGATCCACTATCAGTGCTGGTGTCTTGATCTGGTTGAATTTCATGGCATCAAGGCAAGATTTCTTCGTAAAGCTTAACTTCGAAATGATCAACCAAGCGAGGTCGCACCTGATCAAAAAAAATCGCGATGTACGGCGTCGCACAATGCTCATCGAAGGCTTGCTTGTCTTTCCATTTTTCAATGAAAGTGATGCTGTTGGGTTGGTCGGCGCGCTGGTTGAGCTCGTAGCGAATGCACCCAAGCTCAGCGTGCGTGGGTTTCATAAGGACGTGTAACGCGTCGATCAGTTCATCAGTCTTGCCCTCCTTGGCAAAGAATTCGGCGATGCAGACAACTTGGGTTGTGTTTTTATTGGGCATATTGGCTTCTCTCCTCTGTCGATTTGAGGGAGTGGTACAGATCGAGAGCTTTCTCGGGCGTCTCCTCACCATGCACGACGGCGCGTACGGCCTGGATCATGGCCATTGGCGCTTCGCACTGGAAGATGTTACGGCCCATGTCGACGCCTGCGGCACCGTCGTTTACGGCTCGGTAGGCCATCGCCAGGGCTTCCGGCTCGGGCAGTTTCTTGCCTCCGGCGATGACGAGCGGAACAGGGCAGCCTGCGGCGACGCGCGCAAAGCCGGGCTCACAATAGTAGGTCTTAACGAAGTGCGCGCCGAGTTCGGCGCACATGCGCGTTGCGAGGCCAAGGTACTTGGCATCGCGCACGAGTTCCTTGCCTACACCGGTAACGGCCATGGTTGGTATGCCATGGCGATTGCCGTTATCGACGATTTCGACGAGGTTGCCGATGGATTCATGCTCGTGCACGCCGCCAATGTACACCTGCACGGCCAATGCGGTGGCGTTGAGGCGTACTGCGTCTTCGATATCCACCGTGATGCGTTCGTTGGAGAGTTCCTTCAAGATGCTTTGGCCGCCACTTGAGCGCAGCACGACCGGCTTGTTCATCTCCGGCGGGATGGAGCTGCGCAACGCGCCGCGGGTGATCATCAGTGCATCGGCATATTGGATCAGCGGCGTAATGGTGATATCGATGCGTTCGAGCCCTGTGGTCGGACCTTGAAAGTAGCCGTGATCAACAGCCAGCATCACCGTTCGGCAATTGTCGGGCGAGAAGATGCGCGCCAAGCGATTCTTCATTCCCCAGTCAAGCGAATTGCTGCCCTTGAGCAGAAACTCGGGGCAGCTCTGAGGCACATCGGGATAGAAGTTTTTACCGTCCTGCATTTCTTGTGCGTCGGCCATATTAAACCTCCTTTTGTTTGGCAAATGCGGTGCTGAATCCCTGAAAGAGTAGCGCGATCGAAGTCGCGCCAGCATCCGCCGACCCGAGCGTCCTCTCGCCCAGAAACTTCGCGCGCCCATATCGGGCGATCATTTTCTTAGTGGCTTCCGCTCCGGAGCGCGCGGCATCGGCAGCTAGTTTCAGAGCGCGCGCAATGGACTCGCCGGAACCAGCCGCAGCCTCGATAGCCTGCACAGCTGGGACTAGGGCGTCCATCATAGTCTTGTCACCTGGCTTGGCCTTGGTCTGCTTCTCCACGGCCCGCAGACCGGAGGCAAAGCCAGCAGCCAGGCGCTTGCAGTCGCACTCCCGGCCCAGCTCTACATCCCCCATTCCGGCGATGAACGTGCCAAGAAGCGCGCTTGATGCACCACCACCCACACCGAGGACGCTCCAACCTGCGTCCCTGAGGCGGACGTCTAACGGTCTGTCACTTTTTGCATTCATTTCGTACTCAAGCATCTCCATCGCGCGCACGATCGTGGTTCCGTGATCGCCATCGCCGCCCACGCAATCCAGCTGCGACAGCAGCTCGCTCTCGTGCCGGATTTGCTCTGCGGCGTGGGTAAACATGCGGCGGAGATCGAAAATGCAGATGACGTCGCTCATGGCATCTTGAAAAACGGTGTGTCTGCCGGTGCGTCCCATAGTTCGATCAATTCTTTGTCCATGCGTGCGATCATCATCTGGAAACCAGCCTGCTCCTGAGTGGTGATGAACTCGCCGATGGCGCTGCGTACGAGCCGAATGCTCTTTGCTTCGAGCACCTGTGCCACGCGGCGGAAAACAAGGTACAACTCCATCAGCGTGGTTGCCCCGGCGCCATTGAGTATCACGAGCACTTCTTCGTCCGCGCTCACCGCGAGGTCCGTCAGCAACTGGTCGAGCATGATCTCCGCGGTCTGATTGGCTGATTTCAACCGCATGCGCCCCGTGCCCGCTTCACCGTGCTGGCCCATGCCGATCTCCATCTCGTCCTCACCAAGCTCAAAAATGGGCTGGCCTGTAACAGGATTCGTGGCGGTGCGTACCGCTACCGCGAGGGTGCGCATATTGCCCGCCATGCGTTGTGCTACTTCGAAGCACCGTTCGAGGGAGGCGCCGGCTTCGGCTGCTGCGCCCGCGACCTTGTAGACCGCAACGCAACCGACCAGACCGCGTCGATCGCCTACGGAACTGGAAATGTCCTCCTCGGTAAGGACCATCTTTACATTCAGCCCTTCACGGTCCACAGCCTGCATGGCGATGTTGGCGGCCAGCACGTCACCGGCGTGATTGAGTACGATGAGCAGTGTACCCTCCCCGCCTGCGCACGCATCGCGTATAGCCTCTATGCACTTTACGGCTCCGGGCGCCGCAAAGATTTCACCGGCTATACTCGCATCGAGCATCCCGCGTCCCACGAATCCGCTCAGTCCCGGCTCGTGACCGCTGCCTCCGAGCGTTACCATCCGCACCATGCCTGCAGGTTTCGGTGTGGCACGTACAATCGCGCTGGTGCCGCTCAGCCTCACGTGGCGGGGGAAGGCTAGCGTAAAACCCTCAAGGAGCTCGGCAGTGAGCTGCCTGGGATCGTTGATGAATTTCTTCATGCGCATTGAACCTTGCTCCTCGTCACTCGCAGGTAGATAGATCACTCATGACTACTGGCTTACGAAATTGGCGTGTGTGAGCAGCCAGCACACCAAAGCCAACCAGCAGCCAGACGCTGCCGGCAACCTTTGCCGCCAGGTTGAGACCCATCCAGATGACTGCGCAAAAGAGAAAACCCAGGGCGGGCACAACTAGATCGAGAAGGAAATTGCGTGCTCGTGGATGGATGGGACGGAACCAGGATCTCCAGATCACAGCGGCGTTCACGCCCATGAACCCGAGAAAGGCCCCGAAATTAAGCAACTCGGCTGTGAGTTCGTAGCTCATTACCTGCGCCCCGACAAAAGCCAGGATTCCCAGCAGAAGAATGTTGATCCAGGGCGTGTTTCGCACGGGGTGCAGCCGGGCAAAGACGCGTCGGGGGATCACGCCTTCGCGACCCATACCGAAGAGGAGCCGCGCCGCGCCCACCTGCGATGTGAGCCCCGCACCGATGTTTGCGACGACGAGAAGAGTGGCCATAGCCTGAAACAGCCCTCGCCCGCCCACGCGGCCGGTCACATCGATAAATGCTGTCTCCACGTTGGCGTAGGTGGTGTAGCTTGGCCAGACGAGATGTGCCAGGTACACCAGCAGCCCGCCAAATATCCCGGTAAACATGCATACGACCACGGTAGCCAACAGCACGTTGCGGCGCGGGTTCTTGACATCTTCGGCCAGCGTGGTAACGGCGTCAAAACCGAGATACGTCAGCGCTGCGAACGATGTGGCCGAGGCTATATCGCGCATGCTGAAGGTGGCGCGGCTGTACAGCGGCTGGATAGAGAATAACCCGCCCATGCCATCGCGGGCCACGATGTACTTCGTTGCCAACGCAATGAACGAGACGAGCACGCCGAACATGAACAGGAGCATGACATCGTTGGCGCGCGCAGTATAGCGGATACCGCGCAGGTTCAGGATGGTGATGCCGCCCGCGAACAGTAACGCACCCGCCGGAAACGGCATCCACGGCAACGCACGCTCAAGGGAGAGCGTTCCATAAATCACACAGAACAAGGGGATAAAGATGTAATCGAGCAGCATCGCCCAGCCAGCGAAAAATCCCAGATAGGGATGAATACCGCGACTGACATATGCATACGCCGACCCCGCGGAAGGATACTCCGCGGCCATCCGCCCGTAGCTGATCGCTGTCGGTACCATGGCTGCCATTGCCGCCAGAATCGTCACTACTGCGTGCCCGTGCGATTTTGTTTCCGCCAATCCGAAGACAGTGGCGGGAGCGCTGGGCGTCACGGCGATGATCCCGTAGAAGATCAGGTCCCGCAGGGAGAGAACCCGACGCAGTTTCTGGACTTCACCGTTCCTGGGGGCAGGTTCGTGTTCCACCCCTCTCGCCGTTCCGGCGGGATTGTGCTGCGGCTGCTGGCTCTTCTCGTTTCCTTCTACCGGAGAATCCATGAAAAATCCCCTGAATTTCTCGCGACCCTATTACACCTCAGCAGTCTGTCCACCGTCGACGTATAAGACCGCGCCGGTAACGAAAGACGCATCTTCCGAGGCCAGGAAGAGCGCGGCGCCGGCAATTTCCTCTGGCTGACCAAGCCGTCCCATAGGCAAGGTTCTCGCGAATGCTTCAAGCTCTTTGAGCGTCAGCGCGTTACGCAGCATGGGAGTGTCTGTTGGACCCGGACAGATTGCGTTCACTCGGATGCCCTGTTTCGCATAATCGATCGCCATGGAGCGCGTCAGCAAGGTAACTCCGCCCTTTGTCGTGACGTATGCGGCAGCGTGAGCACAGGCATCGTGAGAGCCGGTGGTGGATGCTACGTTGATTATCACGCCATGCCCTTTCACAACCATGTGAGTGAGAGCCGCCTTCGAGCACAAAAAGGTTCCGGTTAGATTCACCGCCATCATGCGGTTCCACGCGTCTTCCGTAGTTTCAAGCACGGTTCCGTAGGCAAGGATCCCCGCGCCATTGAACAGAATGTGCAGGTCGCCCAATTCATCAATGGTGCGTTGTACTACCTGCCTGACCTGCTCAGGTTGGGATACATCAAGGCACGCAAACTGAGCTTTCCCGCCGAAAGCGTGAACAAGGTCAACAGTTTCCGAGCCTCCACATTCGTTGGCGTCGGCCGCCATCACGGTCGCACCTTCCTGGGCAAAGCGGATGGCCACCGCCCGCGCAATGCCGGAAGCGGCGCCCGTGATGAGAGCGACTTGGGAAGAGAGCCTCATTCAGTTTTTCTCATTCTCGCTTGAGAAGCAAAGGCTCAGGCGAGTTTCCTCATATTCCTATGGAGGCATATCCCTAGGCTATAAGAATTTGCGCAATAAATATTGTAAAACTCTTATTCCACATGGGGCACGCCGGATTGGAGAAATAGTGGGGTCTACGGCGGGTTGTTCCACCGCAGTCCAGAAAACGGCCTTAACCTGCATAGCTCAGTGTGCCTTTCACCGCGCAGAGATGCAGGTTACATCTTGCGAGATCAAAAGTACGGTAGCGATCCGCAGCGCACGAATTCTTAATGTGACAGTCGAGCGCCGGGAACACCATCCTGTCTGGATTTGTTTAATCGAGCGCGATCTTTACTGCTGCACCATAATCGTTCGCTTGTCTTGACTGCCGGGGCAGCACCAGCTTCAGCGCATTGGCTTCCTGCCTCCATTTGATCTTCCCTTCTGAACCGAGCACGGTCACAGTCTGGACCTTACCGGGATTGATCTTGCTCGACAAGCCCAGCGACACAATCCGCGCTTCATTCTCTGGCCAGCCAAGGAAGATCGCATAGATAACGTTGTTCTTCTTGTTGCGCGTAAAGCGGATATCCTGGCTTCCCAACGCGCTGATGCTGTTGCCCTGGAACGAGCCGCTCTTAATCGCGTTGGGGCCTTCGCCGTAGACGGTCCACGGTCGCGTTTCAAAAATGGCTTCACCGTTGATCTTCAACCAGGCGGCGATCTCATCCAGAACCGCGATCTCCTTGCTGTCGATAGTCCCATCCGGCTTGCCTGGAATGTTGAGAATGAACGTGCCGTTCTTGCTCACCGTATCGACGAGCCAATGAACGGCATCGCGCGGCGGCAAGTAACCTCCGAATGCGCCCGGGACTTCGAACAGGCGGCGGTTGTAGTGCCATTCGCCGATGCAGGTTTCGGATTGCCACGCGTACGGCATGATGCCGCTGGTCAGGCCGCGCTCGTAGTCGGCCACAACCGCCTTGGCCAGCTTGTCGGGCACGTTCTTGATGTTCAGCACGGCTTCCATCTTGCCGCGCGTTTTCAGATTGTGGTTGTAGAAGTAGGCGCCGATGTTCATGCCTCCCCAACCGAGCGGGAGCAGTGCGTTATCGAAATACAGCAGATCCGGATCGTGCTGATCGATCAGATCGCGCGTGCGGTCGTAGAAGTTCTTCACATAGGAGGCATCGGGCAGCGCGTCTTTGGGATGCTTGACGCCATAGAGCCGCTGCGGATCAAGGCCGTCCCACCACTGCCCCTTGCCTTCGACCTTTGTCATGCGGCCGTCATACGGCACGCCGGCAAGCGGGCCTTTCTTGTCGGCATTGTGAGAGGTCTGGAACCACCACCAGTTGCGCGCCTGGTGCACTGTCACGCCAAATCGCATTCCCTGGCGCCGCGCTGCCGCTGCCCACTCGCCTACCACGTCGCGATGCGGGCCGTGGTTTACTGCATTCCAAGGCTGGTGCATGGAACCCCACGCGTCGAACCCATCGTGATGATTCGCTAGCGCAATAAACAGGCGTGCTCCCGCGTTCTTGTAGCGCTCGATTAGCGAATCCGGCTCCCAGTTGAGCAGCGTCCACTGAGCACATAGATCCTTGTAGCCGAACTTGGAGGGATGACCGTAGTGCTCATTCTGATATTGGTAATTGGGCAAGCCCTCCTCGTACATGTTGCGCGCGTACCAATCGCCATCTTCCGGCACGCACTGCGGGCTCCAGTGTGCCCATATGCCAAACTTCGCGTCCCGGTACCATTCAGGAGCCTCGTAGTGAAGCAACGAATCCCAGTTCGCCTGGTAGGGGCCATCGCCGTTCAACCCGCCCACTGGCGCCTGCATCGGCACGCCATCCCACGAGCCGCCAGGCAACTCGCCCGGCGATCCCCACGCCGTCGGAGACCAGTCAGCGTTGTTGAGCCGTGTTTGAACAATCTTGCCGTTCTCCAACGCGTAGAAGACTCGCTCACTCTCCGGTGTCGCACAGAATTCTTCATACGTCTGATGCAGCTTATTGAAACCGGCGGGGGTGGCCGCAGCCGACTGACCTTTGACGGGAATAGCTCCAGCTGCCGCGGCAGCCGCCATCAGCTTGCAAAAATCTCTTCTCTGCATCGGGTATCGTCCTCTCTTCTCTTGAGCTTTTTGAACAGCTAAGGCGGCGTGTTGACTGACCCTACAGTGCCGCGACGGTTTCTTTCCCTTGAATTCTGCTTCTCAAGCGCTTCTCTGCTTCTTCGTTCCAGTACCCGCAATCCAATTCGAGGAAGACCGAGGTGTATGGGATGGCAAGCGTCGATTTGAGGATCAGCACGCGAAACAGCCGTCCCGCTTCATCGAGCTTCGCGATGATCCTCTCGTGCTCCATCTCGCACACATCCTTGCCCGCGAGCGCGTCCGCGATATATTTCCGCAGTGCGGTGACCCCCGGCGCATCCGCCTCAGTTACCAGCTTCAATTCGGAATCGAGATAAACAGTTGGGCGAATATGGTTGGAAGCACGGATGGCATCGAGGACCTTTCCGAGGACCTGAGTGTGCTCGCAGCCGGTGAATACCGTCTCAATAGCCGGATTCGATTGCGCAGGATACGCCGCATCGGCAACGACTATCCAGTTGCGATGGCCGAACAACGGCAGCAGATGCGCGAAGCGCGATTCCCATGATTCGACCTGGTGGTCTGCATCCATATTCATTCCGAATTACTCCGCGCCTGGGCATACTGCGACCTTGCCGCAGTGCCCTGAAGCCATCAGGCTGTAAGCCTCGCTTGCCTGCTCTAGAGGAAACCGGTGGGTGACGATGTCTTCCGGGTGCAGGTTCCAGCGGACCAGCCGCTCTACGAGTTCCTCCATCAGCCACGTCGATGTCACCCAGGAGCCGTAGATCGTCTTCTGGTCATGAATGATGTCGGGAGACGGATTGAACGCGACCGTGCCGCCCTCGCCCACCATCACCATCTTTCCCCATTTGCGAGTGGCACGAATCGCCACCGCACGCGCGTCTGCATTGCCGGAACAGTCGACGGCGCGTTCCACACCCTCGCCCCCGGTGAACTCGCGCACCTCATTCACATTTTCCGGTCCTGCGCTGAGGACGTAATCGCATAGCCCGAGGTTCAGAGCGATCTGCCTGCGCTCCGCCGAGATATCGACACCGATGATCTTTTCAGCGCCAAGTTTTCGGCACAGCGCTCCCGCGGCTAATCCCACTGGCCCAAGCCCTGTGATCAGTACTGCATGGCTGCCGTCGATTCCCACCTTCTGCAGCGCTTCATAGACCGTGCCGAATCCGCACGCCACCTGTGCTCCATCGAGATAGGTGAGTGAGTCGGGCAGATGGATGAGATCCTTTTCTTCGGCCAGCAGGTATTCGGCCATACCGCCATCGCGCTGCCATCCGTAGGCGCGGCGATACTCCGCGCTGGTGCACGAGATCATGTAGCCGCGCCGGCAATCGTTGCACACGCCACACCCGGAGATGTGATACACAATCACACGATCACCCACCTTGAAGCGGCGGCAGCCCGGGCCGGTCGCCACGATCTGCCCCGCGGGCTCGTGTCCGGCGATTACACCCTGGTAGCCCTCCGGTCCCTTGCCCAGGTGTTCACGATAGATCGCCCGAATATCCGAGCCGCAAATGGTGGAAGCCTTGACGGCAAGAAGCACCTCACCGTGACCCGGCTCCGGCACCGGAACTTTCTTCAACTCAACGGTGCTGTCCCCGGGGAGGAACGCCGCCTTCATCATCTTCATTGTTCAATCTCCAACGCCGAACCTATGCGGGCGTGATAACTCCGTTGACGTCCCAAAGATCTTCCCAGGACTGATTGTCCTTCCACAGGAATACCTGCCCCTTGATGAGCCGGCAATTGCGATCGATGCCTTCGATCGCCTTCATGTCATCCGCGCTCAACGGTTCACTCACGGCAGTCTGAAGATTGCTCAGCATATTTCTCGGGTTGGTTGAAAATGGAATGGGAATCTGCCCGCGCTGGATCGCCCACTTGATACACACAACGGCCGGGTGTTCTCCCCGCCGCTTCGCGATCTCGCGAATCACAGGATCTTCGGTCGGCGATGTATCCTCGGGCGTGCGATCGCGCTCGGGACGAGCCGGCGAGCCAAGCGGCGAGTAACCAATCGGCTGAATGCCGCGCTCCAACAGGTAACGGAAAAACTCCGGCTGCTGAAAATGCGGATGGAGTTCCATCTCGTTCACCACCGGCTTGATGCGAGCATCGCGCAGCAGCAGTTGCATCTTGGGGATCGTCATGTTTGACGTGCCGATGTTCCTTACCAGCCCGCGATCGACCAGCTCCTCCATCTTGCGCCATGTACGCATGTAGTTCTCATGGATGTACGGAACCGCGTGCAGATTGCGTGCGCTCACGTCACAGCCCGGCGGGTGATGATTGGGAAATGGCCAGTGGACCAGATAGAGATCAAGGTAGTCGACCTGGAGGCCTGACAGAGACTTCTCGCACGCGGGAATTACGTCATTCTCACCGTGCTTGTCGTTCCAGAGCTTGGAAGTGATCCAGACTTGATCGCGGCGCAGCCCATTCTGGAACATTCGTCCGAACACTTCACCGATTCGCGCTTCGTTCCCGTATACCGATGCGCAATCGAAGTGTCGGTAGCCGATTGCGACCGCGTATCTCACAGCTCCTGCAACAGCATCATGCGAGACATGATCCGACCCGAAGGTTCCTAAACCAATCCCGGGAATCTTGGCACCTGAGTGTAGTGTCCGATACGGGATCAGGGAAGGGTCGACGACGGCATCTCGCGCATCGGCATTTTCGATTGCGGCTTGCATAATGATGTCTTTCATGTTTTTCTTTTTCACTTTTCAAGCGAACTTGAGACGTCTGTAAATGCACTGGATGTAATCCTCATCCAGTGCCGCCTGTGCCTGTGCCCATTGAGCAAACACTCCGTTAGAACGCACGAAGTAACAACGCCCAATCATTCCGATCCGGAGCCTCTGGCGATGTCCATATTGGCCCGAGAACGGTAGGAAGATCGATCGTTTCTCCTGTCATCGCACTGAACCAGGATGCGCGATAGTGACCGGGCTGAAGTTGAACTGTTACGGAACCGCCGTGAGGAAGATAGACAGCGTATGTCCGGCCTGGGTCTGCCAGGCAATAGTCCCCTCTACTCACGAGTTCGTCGTGAGGGTCCGTCTTCCACCAGTCAAAGCTGGTAAAGAAATCGACCATGTGTCCATAACCGAGAAACATCGTCATGGTGTCGTCGCCGCGCCCGTTAAACCATCCACCGCCCATATCCGGCCAGATGTTCGTTCCGCGCCGAGCAGACTCTCCAGCGGTCTGATAGCCACCGGCCATGACGATATCCCAGGCTGTGCGACGTAAAATATCCGCGGAATCGGAGCCCGGAATCGCCCAAAGCGGGTAGTGGTCCTCATAGCCATATTCCTCGTTTGTTTGTGGAATAATACGCCCGGTCTTCTTCTGAAGTTTGCGCGAGTCCAGCATAAGGGCGTGCTGGTTGCGGGACCAATCTTGGTATGAAGTGAAGCCGAACCATGATGATGCTCTATCCTGATGAACGATGTGTACGGGATGGCTTGTCGCCAAATGTTTGTAAGGATCCCAACTCTCTAGCAACATTCCGGTCTCATGGGTCCACTTATCGTCACGATAGCGATCAAGATCGTCCCCCAGATCCCAGGTGATATTAGAAAAGGCCCCGAATCTGGCCAAGGCATAACGGATGTATCGATGCTCGTCTTCACTGCCGGCCCCAGGATGTACGTAGCTGTCTCCCATGTCAAAAATGACGGAAATGACCATATCCCGTTGACGCGCGAACTTCAACATCCTCTCAAACTTTTGCCAGTACGGGACGTTGAAGCGGGAGTAATCCCATCCGGGATGATAGTAATCGTCGGGATTCTTTCCCGGCCACGGTGCCAGATTAACGTTCCAATTAGGTCCTACCATTACAGGCTCGCCAAAGAAAGTGTTCTCGCGGCCGTAGAGTGACACCCGTATACGATTGATTTTCAGCCGATGAAGCCGATCAATGCTGAAATCAATCGTGCGGTCGTCTTTCCATCCCATGAGAAAGAACGCAGTTGTGCCATTGAAGAAGTAGTGTTCTCCAGTCCCTTTCCAGACAAAATGCCATGGATAGTTCGGATCGATACCGATCATGCCACGACGGTGTGCTTCTACGGACTGGAAAGTTCCCTGCGAGGTCCTTTCGAAGCTGCCCTGTTTGTATGTGACAGTGTACTTGTACTCAGTCGCCTCGGGCGCCATGAAGCGGATCCGAAACACGCTGCCATCAGCAGAATCACAAAACCCTTCAACCTGGCGGCGGTGAGTACCATCGATGGTCTCGAAGACTCCGGTCAGGGAAGCATCCTCAAAGGGATTTGCGGCATCGGGCCTCCGGATGGATGCAATGATTTCCACATAGTCATAACGGTCCACCTGAGAAGGAGCCGAAGAGAACGAGACATCGGCTGGACTAGCACTGGAAATCAGCGGTGAAACCGCCACCAAAGCGATCAGAGCAGACAGAGCAGACTTCAAGATGCGCAACATCGAGACTCTCCTTGGATCCTCTAGATGGCAGTTAAGCCGCCATCACACATGTAGAGGCCTCCAGTGCAATAGGACGATTCGTCCGAAGCCAGAAATAGCGCAAGGCCCTCAACGTCCTTGGGAGTGCCGAGCCTGCCGACAGGGACTGCCTCACGATACCTTTCCCGTACCGCAGGATCGGCGAGGATATAGCTGTTCATCGGAGTATCCATGGTTCCAGGAATGATGGAGTTGACACGAACGTTGTCGCGAGCGTGCGCAACCGCCATGGTGCGAGTAAGTCCCATAATGGCCGCCTTGCTCGTGCTGTAGGCAGTCAACTCCGGTGCGCAACCGACCAGGCCGGTAGGGGATCCCAGAAAGATAATTGACCCGCCCCCATTTCGGAGCATGGCTGCCATGGCCCGCCTGGCGCAGAAAAACGATCCCCGCAGGTTGACGCCCATCACGTAATCCCAAGTCTCGGTACTGATTTCATCGATAGAGCGATCGCGGCCAGGGAGCAGAACACCGGCATTGTTGTAAAGCACGTCGACTCGGCCATAGCGTGCGAGTGCGGTATCGAACAACGCATTCACCTCGCATTCTTGCGATACGTCCGCCTTGACAAAAACTGCATCCAGCCCTTTTGCCCGGAGTTGATCACAGAGCGCGTTGCCATCCTGCACATTAATGTCAGCGGCTACGACGGCGGCGCCTTCGTGTGCAAACCGCGACGCGACTGCTCGACCGAGACCGGCTGCTGCTCCAGTCACGACTGCCACTTTTCCTGAGAGTCTCATGAGTTTCGTCCCGTTGGTTTCCATTTCGCATTCGTCAAGCTTCGAGTTGATGCAAACTGCGATGAGCTTCTCTCCGATATTAGCGTCAACAATCGCTGGCGTCTCTGAGAATTGGATCACGTTTTTCTTAGAAAGCCACACTGCCCTGTAGTATTCGTTTTGCGTGAAGATACTTCCACAGTATCGGAGCGTGCCTGGAGTTGGAAGGCCGTCGCCACTTTCCAAGAGCCGTTTGAATGGCCTTGACTGCACCTTCTTATGGAGGCCCGCCCCCTTGAATTCACTCGATACGTCGGAAACATCTGTGTGGAATTTCCCAGCCCTGCCGTCTCAAGCTCTTATCGAGCTTTCCGGCGTATAGCTGCTTAGGATCTTGTGAAGGGATTCGTCGCAGCGCTGCTGCGTCCCCCTCGTATAGCAGAACGGCGACTGGAATCCACACCGTCACCACAGGCGTACCCCGTGCGCAGCCAGACCTGGATCATACTGGCGCTGTGTGAGCGGCCGCCTGAAATACTGCACACGCACATCATTCGTTCAACGGCCGTAACTCCAGAAGCTGAAGGGTTTCGTTCTCTGGGAACACGACCGGTATTCCACGTACCCAGTCGGCTCGTGTGAACTCGCCCAGGTCGCTGTTGCTGAGGATCGACCGCAACTTGTAGCGGCCCGAAGGCAGCAGAGGCAGTTCAAGCGTGGCCTCGGCGGCGCCTGACTCATTTCGAAACAGTGCGATCACGCCGTGCCCACCGCGCGATAGCCGCGCATATCCATCCCATGCAGAGGGCGATGTCTGCCGCCAACTACCCAGCGGAAGGAAGCTCTCGCTGATCTTCGCTGTCTTCCGCAGCTGCTTAAACCACGCGACTTGCGCACGGAACCACTGGCGGTCCGCCATGCTCAGCCGTCGTAAATCGCCCAGCAGCACCGGTGCCGACCCAATCGCCGTGGCAAAGCGTTCCGCGATCGGCTGCCTGTCCGCGTGGAGATTGCCTATGAGCATACTCTCGACTGGCATGGAGATCGCGCGCTGATAGAGTAGCTGCCGCGCCTGAATCGGCCCTGCCGCCTCCGGCCCTCTGTCATCTACGTTGCTCATCCAGTCCAAATCGCCCGTCGCCAGGAGCCCCGCATCAATGATGTGTTTTTGGCCCCAAAGCTCGAAGGTCAAATCCGATAGGACTTCGGGAAATTCCTCGTAGACCCTCCGCGTCACGTACGCAATCCCTTCATAGATCCGGTTCAGCGACTCCGCCCAACTCTCGTGATAATGTCCCTTCGCCCAGCACCCCGGCGCTTCGCCATAGGCATTGAAGATCGAGGTAAGATCAAGCTTCACATAGGCCAGGTGAAACCGCCGGATCGCATCAACCACTCGCGCCGCAGCAGCTTCGCGATACGCCGAGGCCATACACATCACGGCCTTCGGCCCAGCGGCCGTCGACGTGACCTTTGGCCTGCCGTACTGGTCGCATGCCGCCCACTCCGGATGCTCGCGGTAGACCACGGTCGAGGTGCCAATCGCTGCCAGCGGAACCCACAGGCCCAGCCTCATGCCTTGTCCAGCCAGAGCCGAAAGAATCGGTTCAAGGCCGCCAGGGAATGCTGTCAGATTGACCGTGTTTTCCCCGTATTCCTGCTGCCAGCCGTCGTCGATGGTAAAAATATCCATGCCCATCGCGCTTGCGGCCTCGATCAGCTCTATCGTTGTAGCGTGATTGATACTGCGCTCGAACGGCTCCCAGGTGTTGTAGATCCATGGCGGTCCCGTTACGTCGATACGGCGCTCCAGTACCTGCGCCGCATAGGACGGCAGGCACCAGTGTGGATCGTTGAAGCCATCGCCGTTGCGGTAGAGAATGAGCGACGCATTTGCCGTCGTGAACGACTCGCCCGGTGCCAGACGCCGTTCGAACGGCATCAGATCCGTGTCATACATTACGCCGATGCGCATGTGTTTGGGATCGTCCCAGCCGCCGATCTCCATGCGCTTCATGTAGCCGGGCACTTCGTTCATCACCGCAATGCCGTCGCCGGTCTTTCCATTCGCCAACAGCAGGCAGGCATCTTCTGACCGGCCAGTATAGAAAATCTCCCGCGGCACCGACCCATACTGAGTCAGCAGTGTCATCTTATCGGCTGCACCCAGTGCAACCCCGATCGCCTCGATGTTCATGTGCGAGAGATGCAGCATGCTGCTGCCCGTGTTCCGCAGCACCAAGTGCTTCCGCAGTGCGGGGTGCCCTTGATACACGCTGTACACGACCGTGACTTCCAGAGGCAGGGTTCGATGGCGCAACCGCATCGTCAGCGATCTGTCCCTGGCATCGCGAGACTCTTTTGCGTCGATCAGATCGAAATCTTGGCCGGCGCCCGCGCACTCCCGTCCCTCACACACGAACGAGAACTCCTGCGCCATACTTCTGTGTAGATTTCCACGGGTAATCAGATCTTTGTTCGTCGCTACGCTGGCGAGTTGCTTCGTAAGCAGTCCACTCTTTGCTTGGAATGAGACCACTCTCTTCACCAACTCATTGCCGATCGTCCATCGTTGCCCGCCGACGCCGCCTGCAACAGTCCGCAGCTTCCAAAGAGGCGTGCCCAGGGCACCGGACACGTGCGCGGAACTCGCTGCCATCAACAGTGCGCCATCCCGGAGCACGCGTCGTCTGCTCAGCCATTTATTCTTCTCTTTTTTCACCATCGCGCCTTCGGAGCCCGAAGCACCATACCTCATGCCCCGTTTCTCAACGCAAGCCTAACAACTCCCACTGTGGAGCAGACAAGTCCATCTCGTAGATTGCAGTATTACAAAAAAAAAAGAGAGGATTCTACTAGACCATCGAGTCTCGCTAGGGCTATTCGTCACTGAGCGAGCATGAGCAACGACCGGACCATTCCGCGCCAAGACGCTCCCAGTGTACCACTGGACAATGGCTGGCTCCGATCTGTTCTGCAATTTCCGGTTACGCACCAAACCAATATGTATTTGAGGAGGAATCAGATGATAACGCAAGCGCATATGCACGACCACTCGTTGCAATGCCAGCACGCCTCGAAAGCACGAGACCAATCATTGAAGCGCATCTTCCTTGAAGGAGACATGACGAGACTTTATGCGGTATGTGTCATGTGTTTGGCGGTCTGTCTAACGCTTAGCCCGTTATCCGCACAGGTAAAGTCAAGTGCGATCACCGGTACAGTGTCTGACCCGACCGGTGCTGTCGTCCCTAACGCAACCGTGACGGTTCTCAACGAAGGAACCGCCGTGAGCACGGAGACCAAAACAACAGAGAAGGGCGACTATACTGTGCCCTATCTCCCGGTCGGCCACTACACGCTTCTCGTCAATGCGGCTGGGTTCAAAACCTACCGAAAAATTGGCATCGTTCTGGTAAGCGCAACTACCGTGCGCGAAGACGTTTCTCTAATGCTCGGCGAGACGAATGCCACCGTTACGGTGAAGGCTGGTTCCTTAGCTCTCCAAACCGACAGCCCAACCGTACAGTCTTCGGTGGGCGAGCAACTCATTCAGAACCTTCCCAACATCAATAACAACCCGCTTTACTGGTCTACGCTACAAGCCGGCGTGGTGCCCGATTCGAATATGCTGAACAGTCAAGCGCTGGGCGTCGGATTCACGGACCGGCAATCCATGTCCGAGTTCCGTATTAATGGTACTGAATTAGGCAGCAACGATATTCAACTGGACGGACTTTCGATCCTGGGTGCCGGTTGGCACGAAACTGCTGTTCTTCCCAATCCCGATTCCCTCCAGGAAGTGAGCGTCACTTCCAACACATTTCCCGCAGATACCGGTTTAGCCTCGGGTGTGGTTTCGATGACCACGAAGAGCGGCACCAATGAGTTCCACGGCGATCTCAATTACATGCTCCGCAATGAGGCCCTTAATGCCAACGGGTTTTACAATAACTATTATCAAATCCCACGCCCTAAATACCGGCTGCTACAAGGCGGCGGCAGTATAGGCGGCCCGGTAATCATCCCTAGGCTGTTCAACGGGAAAGATAAGCTGTTCTTCTTCGTATCGTACCTGCGCCTTACCCATTCATCTCCTGACACCTTCCTTGGTAAGGTGCCAACCGATCTGGAGCGACGGGGCAACTTTAGCCAGACGATGGTTCCGAATGTAAACGGCGTTCCTGAGAACGTTCACATTTACGATCCCTTCACTGCGGCACCGTACCAAGGTAGTACGACCACCTTCGTCCGCCAGATGTATCCCAATGCGATTGTAACCAACCCCAATCCGTATGGCCTGAAGCTTCTGCAATCGTACCCCGAGCCGAACCATACGCCCAGTGACGCTTTCAACGACAACAACTATTTCTTTTCGGGTACCATACCCGAAGTTCGCGATAGTTTGAATACCAGGGTCGACTATAGAATAGGAAAGCACTCTTTCTATTTCACAGGCGGGATTGCGAAAGGCTCTGTTACGCCGCCGAATGCGTGGGGTTCCGGAAACCCGTTTCAGAACATGCCGTGGCCTGGTGTAACTACGGACCAAAACCCTTATGGTGCGATAGGCGATACCATAACTCTGAATCCAACGACGTTGGTCGATATAAGATATGGCGTAACTCACATTGATACCCAGTCCCGGATTCCTCCAGCGACGGGAATTGATGGTTCGACGTATGGTGTGCCGTCCTCTGTAGGAGCTCTGAATACGCTGAGCGGAGACACGCCCTCAGTTGGAAACTTCAACACAAACGATGGCGCAAATCAGGGCAACTACACAAGCCTGGGTGCTCCCACATGGGATAACAAGCATGAAGCCCAGCTCAATCACGACGTGGTCGGGAGCATCACTAAGGTGCTCGGTAACTGGACTTTGAAGGGAGGAGCCGAGTACCGTGTCTATCTCGGAAATTGGATGGATCTCGTATGGCCAACCCCCGCAATAGGTGTTCAGTTAGGCGCATTTAACATGCCCTCCGGCTCCGGGAAGTTTTCAACTGTCAACGGGAACAATGATACGGCGCTCATTACCGATCCCGCAGACCTCGGCTACAGCCTGACCTCCGCTGTAACTGGTGTCTCCGGTTGGGGCATGATCGGTGGGAGCGGGGTACCAGTAGCAACCGCCGCCAAGTATGTGGCTTTCTACACGCAAAACAGTTGGAAGGCGACGAGAAGGTTAACTCTCAGCTTGGGGTTAAGATACGAGCTGCAGCCGGGTCCGACCGAGCGCTACAATCGCATGGCCTCCATAAACTTAAATATGGCGAACCCGTATAGCTCGGGCTCTTCAATCGCAGGCAACCCCCTGGGCGGTCTCGGGGTTATGACCTTTCCGGGGGTGGCCGGCTACAGTAGGAACCTGTATAAGACAGAGTACGGGAATGTGTCCCCCCGACTAGGAGTAGCCTTTCAGTTGAACAAATCTACTGTGATACGTGGCGGGTTTGGAAGGAATTATATGCCGAGTAATACCGGGTTCAACGCCAACGGAACCATCTACGGGACTGAACCCTTTTCGCCTTCTGCTTACCCTATCCCGTTTGGACTTTCACCCAATGGCAGTCCGGTCGGCACCTTTGATCAACCAGGAAACACGAACATTATTCCCGCAGTTGGCGCGAACCAGTCGGCGACTCTTTATGGCACTATCGGTGGCGGTGTTGACCTATTCAACAGGTACTTGTATAAGACGGGCGTTACAGATCAGTGGAATGTTATTGTTGAACGCGCCTTTGGCCCTGAATGGTTGGTCTCAATTGGTTATGTTGGTTCACGGAGCACAAATCTCCCGTGGCGCGGTTTCAACATTAACGGGCCATGGAACGTCCCCTCAGGGACATTGCAATCCTGGCGCAGCACTTGGTTGGCCTCCAACGGCACGAACGATCCATCTCAAGTGCAGGTTCCGAATCCACTACCGGCCTTGATCGGTAAGGCAACCGGGGACATTGGCAATGTGACCATCTCTGCGATGGAAGCGCAAGAGAATTATCTACCGTTCCTGGGGCAGACCGATTTTCGAAGCGCGGGTAGCTCAAACTATAACTCGATGGAGATCCGAGTTCAACATGCCTATAACCATGGCGTCCTCCTGATGGCCAACTATACCTGGTCAAAGGCAATGGGTCTTACCGGTGGCACTTGGAGCCAAAGCATGATGGAATCCCAGGCAGGAGGAAGCGTACCACCCTATGGCGGTGTTGACTACCTCAACCAACACAATAACTATAGTCTGTTGGGATTTGATACTCCAAACCGTTTTGTCGCCGCTGTCTCCTATCTTCTGCCGATTGGTGAAGGTATGGCCCTCGATCCAGGGAACAAGATCGCGAACGCGATCATCGGCCAGTGGCAAGTCTCTTCTGCAGTCACGCTGCAAAGCGGGAACCCTTGGGGGCCCAGTTGTGGCACATTGAATGGGCGCTGCAATGTCGTGGCGGGTGAGCCTGTTCAGGTGCCCAAACACTTGCAGCACTGGTACGACGGTAGTACTAGCGTCACTCTACCTGATGGCCGCACCATTACTCCACCTGAGGGCACGTTCTTGAAATGGAATCCGGACCGGTGGACTCAACCGGTTGTGCAGTTCCCGAACGGCACCTACGGACCCGATTACCTCTACACGACGAACGGTAGTTCTGCTATGACGCAGGGCGATTTGCGTATTCCGGCGTTTGAAAACGTCAATCTCTCAGTCGTTCGTAAGTTCAACTTCGGGGAACGCGTCAACCTCGAGCTTCATGCTGATGCTACCAATGCCTTTAACCACACCAATTTCCTTGCCAGCGAGATCAATAACGGTGTGAGTCCCGTTGTGTCATTGGCCGGAACTACCCCTGGTACCGCGATAGGTCAAAACGCTAATACGGGCTTCGGCACTCTCTCAACATCCGGCTGGGCAGGAAGCTTCCTGGAGCCGCGTCAGCTCACCTTGTCGCTGCAATTGAATTTCTAACGAGGTGGCTACTAATCCACTCAAACATCCGCGCTGCCTCCCGTTCGCTCCCTGCGACCGAGGGGCAGCGTTCAGTGTGACAGATGCTTTGAGTGGAGTTGGAATGCGAAGGTGCCCAGGGCACGAATAACACTCTATATCTTATCAAGGTAGTTTCAGGCAGTTGATTTTGTGGTCAGGCCTGAGAACCTCCGTTCTTATCGGTTTTGGTCAACAGGGTGACGAATTCTCGTACGATGGGAAATCGATCCGCGGCAAACCTTTTCATCCAAAGCTGATTCTTGGAGGCCCAGAGTACATCTGCCGATAGGAAGAAGATTAACGAGTAGGATGGAGGGGAGATGAATCGCAGAGAGTTCTTGGTTGGTAGTGCGGCTTCCGTTTCTGCGGGTGTAGCAGAACGCAAAGGATTCGCAAAGGGCGTAGCAGTTGCTTCACTTCCGCCGTTCCCGCGAGATTTTCTCTTCGGGGCGGCAACCTCCTGCGTGCAGATCGAGGGTGCAGCCTGGGAAGATGGCAAGGGCGAGTCGATCTGGGATTGTTTTGCTGAGAAGCCGGGAGCGATCATCGACGGGTCGAATCCATCCCTTGCATGCGATTCCTATCATCAATGGTCACTCGATCTCGCTCTCGTAAAGGAGATGGGACTGCAGTCGTATCGCTTCTCCATCGCTTGGCCACGCATCCTGCCCATAGGCAGAGGCCAGGTAAACGAACGGGGAGTGGATCATTACAACAAAATCATCGATGCGCTTCTCAGTGCTGGAATCCAGCCGTTAGTTACAGCATATCACTGGGATCTCCCGCAGGTTCTCCAGGATAAGGGTGGTTGGCCCAATCGCGATACTGCCGAGCGGTTTGCTGACTACGTGCAGATTCTGGCTAAGAGATTTGGCGACCGAGTTGTGCGCTGGTGTCTGCTGAATGAGCCGTCGGCGTTTACGATATTTGCTTATGGATTTGGAGGCCATGCCCCAGGTATACGCGACCGCGGGCAGATGCTGCGCGCCATCCACACTTCAAATCTGGCGCAGGGTGCCGCCTTTCGCGCGATGAAGGCGATTCGGCCGCATTCCAAAGTGGGCATCGCGCATGCCATGCAGCTTTACGATCCGGCTACATCTTCCGAAACCGATCGCCAGGCGTGCGAACGATTTCACGCCTTCAACAATCTTTGGTTCCTCGATCCAGCTTTTACCGGCGAGTATCCTGATGCCTTTGTAAATGGTGTCCCGTACGAGGAGATGGGGTGGAAGCCAGGTGACGAGCAACGCGTCCGTGCCACACTCGACTTTTCCGGCATGAACTTCTACGGAGACGTCCAATTAGTGGCGGCAGGGGCTGGGAAGTTCATGAATGAGGCGGAGTTGCTGAATGGAATCGACGCACATGTAACGCGTCGGCAGCGCAACACCGCCGCAGCCATGGAGCGCGTGAGCCTTTGGATGGCAACTCGCTATTCCAGACCAGTTGAAATCACTGAGACCGGTTTTGGAGGGCATGATGTGCTCACGCCCAAAGGTAAAGTGCATGACCAGACACGAATCATATGGCTCAGCGACGCTTTTTCTGGAATCCGCCGTGCTCAACTGAAGGGCGCCAAAATCGTCAGTGCCCATGTGTGGAGCTTGATTGACGATTGGGAGTGGCAGGGCGGTTTCAGAATACATATGGGATTAGCTTGGGTTGACTTTATGAACCCGATCCAGCGAATACCTAAGGATTCTGCGCGGTGGTACGGTAACCTAGTTCGGAGTCGAAGCTTGACGCCCACTCATCGTTAGATCGCGTTTCAACACTGCCTGATCGAGACCAACGCTGATGGTACAACACCGCGAGTCTTGATTGCTGGGCGCTGAGAAACCGATGGAACCGGCCAAACTCTAGTCATGCAATTGTACTGTCGAGAGGCGAACTGCGGACCGGGGGTGCAAAGTGGAGGGAACGAATGCTCAAAGGACGAGTTGCAGTTATCACCGGTTCCACGAGCGGAATAGGTGAGGGCATTGCCAGAATATTGGCAAAACACGGTTGCTCGTTAATGCTAAACGGCTTCGGTGAGACAGAAGCAATCGAGAACCAGAGATCGGAATTGGCTCGGATATCCGACGCAGAGGTTCTGTATAACGGTGCTGATCTGTCGCATGCGAGCCAATGCATCGATCTCATTCGTGATGCTGAGGGGCGTTTGGGACGCGTCGACATTCTTATCAACAATGCGGGTCTACAGTACATTGCCCCGATCGAGGATTTTCCTCCCGATCGCTGGGATTACATTATGGCTGTCAACCTCTCAGCTTCGTTTCACACGATTAGGAAGACCTTGCCATTGATGCGGCGATCTGGATGGGGACGAGTAATCAACATTGCTTCCACGCATGGATTGGTCGCTTCTGCAGGGAAAGCAGCCTACGTGGCTGCAAAGCATGGTCTTATTGGATTGACCAAAGTAGTAGCGCTTGAGACGGCTGGTTCAGGTGTTACTTGCAATGCGATCTGCCCAGGTTGGGTCTTGACACCTCTGGTGCAGGACCAAATTGATACGAAGGCTGCATCGGAAGAGATCTCGAATGAAGAGGCCACCCGCAAACTTTTGTCTGAAAAACAGCCGTCCGGCGCGTTCACGACTGTCGAACAAATTGGCTCTCTGGCTCTTTATCTCTGCACTGAGAATGCAAGCAACATCACCGGCGCCGCGATTCCCATGGATGGTGGATGGTTAGCTCAGTAGGTGGTCGATGTGGTTGGTTGGCTCCGAATGTATTGTTGAGTAGTTTACCAGTATATGCAGCCAGTGCCGTGATGGTCGTGGGTTTGGTTTATGACGATGGAATCACGATGGTGCTTCTCGCGTGAACCACGCTTGTATTTGCCGGCGGTGACGATTTCGTGGATCATCTGGATGGCTCGTTAGTCTTACTCTTTATTACCCCAGATCGGGCAACGGAAAGCAGCTGCGGTTCTCGTGGAAAGATTAATTAGGCGCTGTGAATTCCACGAGACAGGGAACGGATTTCGGATGAAGCGACAAGCATTGAAGTGGGGATGACACAGCTTGAAAGTTATGGAAGCGAAAGATGCAAAGCAAGTTCAGCCATAGGTGCGGGAAACGCCTTGTGCCCAGCCCTGCTTGTTGTGACGGGGGCCAGAGATGTCGGACGACGTATCCATCCACGACCTGAAGAGCGTGATCGCCGTGGGGCAGGAAGGCAGCGTGTCGCGCGCCGCGATGCGCCTGCATACGTCGCAACCCGCATTGGGCCGCAAAATCCATCATGTCGAAGCCGCCGTAGGAGTGAGGCTGTTTTACATCTGGCACGGAGGAGCGCGCTTGACCGAAGCCGGTGAGGCATTTGTGGAGGAGATCCTTCACTCTGTCGATCACTATGAGCGGGCGGCGCAGCGGGCGCGGAACGTTGCGCAGCGGCAGGCCGGTTTTCTCGAAGCCGCGTACTCGTCGTTTCTCTGCCCGGAATTGCTGACGATCGTCTCCGGTCTACGCTTCGAGCGGCCCGGGGATCCGGTGCTGCGGATGACGAGCCTGCATACAACGGAAATCATTCGAGGGGTACTGGAGGGCCGGTACCAGGCCGGCATTGGCTACCTTCCTGTCAAATATCCCGAACTCGAAGCCCGGGAACTGCTCGACGAGGACCTGATGCTCTGTGTCCCGGCAAGACATCGACTGTTTCGATCAGCTTCCATTTTGCCGCGGGATCTCAACAGGGAGCCGCTGATCGGATTCTCGGAACATGCGCTGCCGGAAGTTCATAAAGAGATTACCGCGTATTTCGACGTACTCGGCATCGAACTGAACGTTATCGCGCAGCCGTTCACGTTTCATGAGGCGATCCACATGACGCTCGGGGGGAAAGGGATTGCGATGGTGAGCGGCGGCTGGTCGCATCTGTCGAAGGACGGGATTGTGTTCCGGCCGCTGGCGGACAGGCTTCTGACCATGAAGAGCGGCATCTTCGTGCGCCGGGATAACCGCACCGATGCGGTCAAAGATTTTCAGAACCTTCTCTGGGTAAGGACGGCGAAGCTCAGAAATGAGCGGCAGAGGGTGACGCTCAATCCGCGCCACCGGCCTCCTTAAATGTTGCAGCCCCAGAGAAGCCTTGCAGACGAAGGTTACCCCATCGGAGGTCAGATATGCGCAGACCCGAACCGTTTGTGCTGGCTGCTTTTCTTTTGCTCAGCGGCTGCAACGAAGCGAAGAAGCCGAACGCCGCCCATCTCACCGTCGCCATCAACCGCTATCTTGCGAAACATGGGGCCGAATGCACCTTCTTCGCGCAGGCGTTTCCGATCGATGTTCCCGCATCCGAGTTGAAGGACCAGTCCGGCACCGCGCCGCAGATGGCCGCGCTCGAAAGCTCAGACCTCGTGCGCGGCAACGATACGACAGCCGTGATCCAGGGGATGATAGGCGCTCTCGGACCATCTGCGCCGCGGCCCGTGAGACGTTATCAGCTGACAGATGAAGGCCGGAAATACTTCCAGGTAAAACCCGGCGGCCTAGGGCAAAGCAGCGCCCTCTGCTATGGTCATGAGGTCGTTGATTCCATCGTGAGCTGGACTAAGCCCGAATCGATGGGATCGGTTCTCGAAACCGAGGTGACCTATACCTATAAGATGCCGGACCTCGCGCCGTGGGCTACACGCGCCGACGTGCAGCAGGCATTCGGAGACATACGGACAACGGTCGGCGGCATCTCGAGAACAGAGGAAACCGCGGAGTTGCAGTTGACCAACGTAGGCTGGGAAGTTGACGGGCAATAGGTCTATTCGGCAGCGGGTCTCCTGATCTCTGTCAGATGGCGCCAGCCGTCTCGATGGACGACATGGGCGACCGCGTCGATAGACCGCCTGCATTCTTCCTCCACGTCGCGCAGCGAGACACCGCCTGAACCGCGCAGGGCAAGCTGCGCCAGGCGGCGCAGCGCGTCCTCGGCGCTGTTGGCATGAATGGTGGTCAACGACCCGCGATGCCCGGTGTTGAGCGCGTCGAGGAAAACTCTCGCCTCCGGTCCGCGAATCTCACCCACGATAATCCTGTCCGGCCTGTGCCGCAGCGCGGCTTTGAGCAGATCGGCAAACCCTACCAGGCTCTTGTGGGTGTCAAGCTGCGTCTCGGCGGATATGACGTGGGGTTTGCGGATATAGAGTTCGGCCACATCTTCCAAAATCAGGATGCGGTCGTTTTCGGGAATGAAGTCGGCGAGCACGTTGGCGAGGGTGGTTTTGCCCGAGCTGGTCGCGCCGGAGATGAGGAGGTTGTCGCCATGCTGTACGGCTTCTGCCAGCGTTTTCGCCTGAGCTTCGGTCAACATCCTCCGCTCGATCAGGTCATGCATGGTGAAGTTCCTTGAGGTGAACTTACGGATCGTCATCAGCGGGTGGGGATTCACCAAAGGAGGAATCAGCGCGGCCATGCGGCTGCCATCGGGCAGGCGCAGGTTGAGGATGGGGGAATCGGCATCGAGCTTTTTGCCAAACCGGTTGGCGATGACTTCGAGGCCGGTGAGCAGAGCGCCATCGTCAAACTGAATATCCAGGCAGCATTGAATGCGTCCATCTTTTTCGGTCCAGACGGAGCCGTCGGGATTGACCATGATCTCGGAGATGGTCTGGTCGAGCAAAAGAGACGCGATGGGCTTGAGAAACGGGATGATAATTTCAAAACTCAATGCCGCACCCTCCCGGGATCGAAGCCGATCCGTTCCTGCTCGAACCAGGACATCGTGATGGGCAGGAAGTCCGGCTTGAGATAGCAGTAGGTCGGCGGCAATGGAGTGATGCCATCGAAGGCGACCACGACGGCCTGTGCATTCTTGAGATCGAAGAAGAGTTTTTCCTCGAACAACGGCTCCTTGTGTTTCTGGTACTGCTTGGAGGCAGAGACGGAGCCTCTGCTGGACGATGTACGTCCAGAAAGCCATCCAACGTTGGCGTTATTGCTGGACTCGGAGACGGTGTAGCTGATCCGGGTCCGGTCCGCCTTGCCGCACAGCTCCGACGCGTAGCGGGCGGTCTCGGGATCGGAGGTGGTCAGGAAGACTTTGGTGCGGAACGCCTGCAACAGAGTCTTCACTCCTTCATTGGGGAGCGCGTCTTTCAGGCTGGCGATGCTTTGAGTGGCGACGATGGGAATGCACTTCGGCTGGCGCGAGATGGAGAGAAAGCGTTCGTCGCCGGTGGGATTGTCGCCGCCGACGGTGGCGAAGTTTTGGTACTCGTCGCAGAGAAACACAGTCGGGCGGAAGTGCTTCTCCAGCTCGGCATCCATCTTCGGAATGCGCAGAAGCACGGCGCGCTGGTAATCGATCTTCATGAGTGTGCCGATGGTCTTCGCGAGCGCCGGGTTCAGGGCGACGGGAAAGTTCAGGCCGACGACCGTACCGGACTCGATCAGCTCATCGAACGGCGGCAGGACACGGCCACGAGAATCGCTCGGGCATGGCTTGCCTTGGTAGAGTTCCCGCGGCGGGCAAAAGACCCGGCGCACCTGGGGATCGGTTTCGAATAGCGATAGGAAGACCACGATGCCCTGGATGATCGAGGTCTTGACCTCGGAGCGGAAGAACTTCCAGTGCTCCCAGTACCAGTACCGGACGCTGTCGAAGCGATCCTGTTGCTCCGGCGCGTATGGTTTTTTGGCATAAACGAAGAACTCGGCGTTTGTCTCGTGGAGGAGCAGCCGCTCCAGTTCTTCGGTCCAGACGGCGAGGTACTGCTTCGCATCCTTGTTCCACTCGAAGCCGAGCGGAGACAGCAGCGGTTCATATTTCCGGTAAGCGCCTTTTGCGATGCCGATGTATTGGGTCCGGCTGAAGCGCGACCCCACCTCGATCAGCATCTCTTCAAGGCGCCCCGCGCTGATCACGGTGCGAAAGAGATCGACCAGCGTCAGGTATCCGTCACGGACGCGATGGAGCAGAATGACATACCGCACCAGGTCTGTGTAGCTCTGCTGCCAGAACGGTTCCTTGCCTTTGCCCCAGATGCTGGTGATGATGGAGGCGATATTGAATGCCTGTGCATATGGGTCGAGCGAGTTGTTCAACGGGTTGTAGCGGATATCGCCATCGAGCGAGACCTCGATATAATCCTGTTCCCGTCCGCACCATTTGAGGATGCGCCGGAGCTGGCGGCAGAGATCGCCTTTGACTTCGAGCACGACGCCTGAAAGTTTTCGTTCAGGATCGCTGGCGCAATATGCGAACAACTGCCGCATCGCCGGTAGGACCAGGGCCAGGGTCTTTCCCGAGCCGGTTGCGCCCACGATGCAGGTCCCGGTGTAGAGGCCCCGCTCCGGTATGCTGAGCCACTGCGGAGCCGGGCTGGGTTCGGGGACAAGCTGGCGATGGACTTCTCCGAGGATCAACGACAAGTCCTGTCTGGTACGCGGATCAGGATACGGTGGAAGCGGCCCGGCCGCTTCGTCCGACTCTCTCCTAAATATATGGATGTAGGCGAGCGAGAATATCGTGGAGAGAATCAGGAACGGTGTGCTGTACAGAAAGAGATCGTAGCTCCAGACGACGGTGCGGTAAATCAGAGGCTGCTTCAAAGCAATCATGCGCAGCATCGGGTTCCCGACGTCGATGGGATAAAGGCTTTTGAGGATGATGCCGCAGGCCGCGCTCAGGCCGAACGAGAGCAGGACGCGATACTCGATCAGTGGATGAGTGAGGCATTGTAGATGCGCGCGAAAATTCATAAGGCTCCCTCACCCTTTCGCAGCAGCGGATGTTACCGCTGGATCAGATTTGGCTACTGCCTGCGCCGCTTTTGGATTGCTGGCTGGATGCGCGGAATTCGGTGCCGCAGTTGCCTTGTATTTCTGGAAGTCTTCCTCTTGCGCCAGCGCGAAGCGCAACAGCTCGTTGACGACATAGTTCGTTTCGTTGTTGGACCATGTGGCGAGCAGCTCGATGTCGTCTGCGACGGTCTGGTCGATAGAGGATTGGAGCTTGGCGCGGCGTATCCGGCTCACTCCGTGCATCAGTTTCAGTCGACTCATGAATATCTCCTGTGGATAACATTGCGCTCTGTCATGGATTCATCACGGATCAGTTATGGATCAACAACGGATGCTGAACTGATCCGCGTCGTATCCGGCGCAGATGAGTCTGGTATCCGCGACAGATACGTTCTCGATACCTGAAGTGCCGGGGGCGGGAGCGACGAGTGCGCCGGAGGCGACGCGGCAATCGCGGCGCGATGGCGCTCCCGCCCCCGGCATACACTTTCCCGTGGCCCTGGCCATCTTTCCAACTCGCTCTATTTGCATGACTAAGCCTCCATCGCAGGGGTCTGGTGCGGGGTCTCGTGGTGGGTCGCGTCTCTTTCTTCCGGTTGGCCATCCTGCCGCAGCGTATAGATCGGATAGCTGTACGGAAGCACGGTCGTTGTGAAGGTCATGCGCAGCGGAGCCTGCTGAAACCGTTCGCGGATTTTTGTCGCATTGGTGGCTCCAGCCTTCCATGCGGCGTACAGAGCCTGGTGTTCGAGCGTGGTGTAGAGCGGCTCTCCTTCGCGCAGAAGCTGCAATTCGGAGGACAGGACACCACCACCTTCGGCCTCGAAGAACTGCCTGGCGCGCAGGAATTTCAGGAAGTGTTCAACGCCGAGGGGCGTGAGCGGCGTCACTCCTTGCATCCGGTCGGCGGGAAAGCAGCGTTCAAACGCGGCCTTTGCCCGCCGCACATTGGCTTCGATGTCGGCAAGATAGATCAGCTCGGATGCGCCGAGGGCGCTGAACAGCGGCTGATACTGATCGAGGAAATTCTCGAATCGGGAGCTGCAGACCTGGCCTTCATCGATAAAAGTAAAACGTGGAACGCCGACGCTGGAGACCAGGATGGGAAACCCCTCGGAGAAGTAAAGCGGCCTGCCCATATGGCTCCGCGGCAGCAATTCCAGTTTCACGCCGCACTGTGTCGTGAAGAAATCGACCTTGGCCATTTCGGCAAAGAGAATGTCCGCGTCGAGGTGATCGAGGACGAAGTCGAGTACCATAAGCCGGGATTTCATGTAGGCATCGCTCTTGATGCGGCGATGCTGCGATCCGGCAAAACCGAGAGCGGCATAGATAGGCTTCGCCGTCAGGTGATAGATGTGCCGCTTCTGCCCACACTCGATGACCTGAATGTGCCGGTGGCGGTGGGCTTTTGTGAGAAAGCGAGTCGCCATCCTGCCCCCTTCCCGCTGCGCGAAGCGGTGATACTGGCGGCGCAGGAAGTAGCCGGAATGCACGGCGACCAGGTACAGGAATGATGCCTCGCGCGGGGTGTAGCCGATGGCTTCGAGGGGTTGAATGGGATCGTAGTCCATCGTTACAACTCCAGAATGTTTTCGATCAGGTGGCTGTCGTCTTCGATCTTTGCGGTGATGCTGGCGCGGTCGGAGGCCGAGGCGTAGTTGCGGAAGCCGGCCTGCGCCTTCGAGCGGAGATGACCAGCGTGGTAAGCAGCGGTCAGAACCTCGATGTCCTCGTGGCCGGTGCGCGAGCCCTGATCTTGATCAAAGTTCGGATCGTGGCCGGGATCGCTGGGTAGGTCGTATTCAATGCGCGCGTCGGGAATCTGAATGCCGCCGTCCACAAACGGCAAGTCGAACTGCTTTGCGACCTGCTCCTTAATCACAGTCATGTCGCGCGTGGGATCGGCTTTGCGCTCCCGATAGATCGACTTCTGCACGTCGGCTTTGATCTCGTAGTCGAGTTTCACCCGCAGGTTTGTGCCGCCTTTGCCCTCGATGCGCTCGGCCTCTTTTTGATAAGCCCGGTAAATCTGCGAGTCGTGCTCCACCTCGCGCGGCTTGACCAGACCAGCGTAGACCTTCTGGTCTTTGGGAAGATCGCCATCCTTAATAAGGAGTCGGCGGCCTTCTTTGGTGAGCGTGACCACTTCGACGCGCTCGATGCTGCGCCGCCGCCCGTCGCGGCGAAGGTTGACACGCTTGGTTTCGATGAGTCCCTTGTCGCGCAGATAACGAAGATCGTTGTCGAGCGCGCCGGACTTGCCGTGATAGAGCGACTCGCGGAGGTCCGCTGTGCGGACGACGCGGAAGCGTCCGGTTTCGGCGAGAAGCTGCTTTTCTTCGGGCCGCAGCTCCAGCCCGACGATGTTTGTGGCTGCCCGCGCCGGTCGGCGTGAGCCGTCCGACGCGACGGGACGGTGGCGCTCGCGCGGCACGTCCTGCGTCGGCTCTTTCTTTCTGCGGGGAGCACGCGGACGGATTTGGCGAGCATCCGGTCTGGGGTCGGGAGCTTGTTTGAGCCGCTGCTGCAACGGGTTCTCCGGCACCTTCCGCGCGGGCACACGCTCGGCAGGGCTCTCGGAACCATCGGCATTCTCACGGCGGCGCGGCAATTCCTGGGGAATATCGAGTCTCATGGCTGTGCCTCACCGTCGTCATTTTGTTCCGGCGAAAACTCGATGACTGCTTGCGCGGCGCCTGGCTCCACAACATCCGCGGGCTTCTGGCCGACGACGCGGCGCACATCGTAGTCGGCCAACCGCGTAAAGCGGTTCATCTCTTTCTCCGCGGCCTCGCGCATCTGGCGCACCTTGGCGATCAGGTCGGGCGTGCGCTCCATATACTGGTCTTCGTTCAACATGGCTATCGCTCCTCGTCGTCGCCGAACTGCGCGAGAATTTCGTCCGACAGCTCACTCTGCCCGGTATGGATTTCCTGGTCGAGATGTTTGAGCTTGCGGCCCGTGTCTCGGAGGAAGAACTTGCGCTCGATCCAGATGGTGAGGCCGAGGATGTTGGCAAAGAGAAGAGCGCAGTAGAGGGCGATGCTCTTGAGATAGCTGTGCAGAATGAGGCTGCGCCACGGCGTCAGGAACTGCAGCTCGCGCGTGAGCCAGAAGCCGAGCGCGAGAAAAATCAAGGTGGCAACGAAGACAGCGTTGGCGATCATGAGTGGTCCTTTCCGCCGCCGTCGAACGGGCGGCATCTCGACAGAAAAGCGGAGAGGCGAAAGCCCCTCCGCGAAAGGGCGGGAACGGGTTAGCCGTCCTCGCCGTAATCGACCAGTGCCTCCGGGCGGTCCAACCGCTGAATGCGGACTGCATGGACGGCACAAGTGGAGTGCTTGACCGGAAAGCGTTCACCGGCAACGACCACGCCACGCTCCTCTTCCAGGGCGCGCAGCTCCCCTTCGACTTCGAGGTAATCGCCACGCCTCATGCCACGCACCATGCCGCAGAAGAACGGGCCGGGGCAGAGGATGCGATGCCAGTCGGTGCGCGGTATCCATTCGTTATTGCCGAGATCCCAGACGCCGGAGACAGTCGCCAGCAGCAGGACCGCGAACGAGTCATTCTGGATGTGGTCGGATGACGGAGCCTCGGCATCTTTAGCGAGAAAGCCCCTGAGCGTTACGGCATTGGCAAAGAGAGTCATCATGTCGCACCTCCCGTGAGGGAGGACAACGCCGCTTACGCGGCGTCATCCTCCGTGATGGGATCGGCGTCGAGGTTCTCACCCTTCGCCGGGGCCGTGAGCTTCTTCACGGTGTTGGCGCGCACTTCCTTGTCGTGGAAGGTGACCTTGACCTTGCTCTTGCCCTGACCGACTTCCTTCTCGTACTCGGTCGAGCGCAGCTCGCCTTCGACTTCCACGTAGTCGCCCTTCTTCAGGCCCTTCGCGTAGTCGGCGGGCTTGCCGAAGGCGACGATGCGGTGCCATTCGGTGCGGTTCACCCACTCGTTTTTCTGCTGGTCCTTGTAGCCGGACTTGGTGGCGAGCGAGAGGACCACGACTGTCTTCTGGTTCCTGGTGGCGAAGGTCTCGGCATCCTTGCCCAGGTAACCTTTAACGGTGACGGTGTTGGTATAGAGTGCCATTGCTTTAACTCCTGTTTGGATTTGCCCTGTTCTTACTCGGGACACTCCTGCGCGAAGCGACGTGAGGTGCCCCGCTCCCAAGGCCAAGCGGCGCTTTTTCGGAAGGTTCGGGAAATCTTTTCGTCCGCGTTCTGTGCGAGGTTTGCCGAAAAGATTTTCTGAAAGCCGAAACCCGAAGGGCGGCATTGCCGAAGCAGAGCCGCGCAGTTGCCGCAGGGCGCGGGATAAGAACCGAGCGAGTGGCCGAGTGAGACAGGGGCGAAACCAGGAGAGATGGCGCTCTACGGAAACATCCGTCTGAAGGTGTCTGGACAAGGATGCGTCTGATTCGCACGCTGCACGCCGGAGTCGTCCGTGCGGTCGCGCCTTCCATGCGTGCGTAGACCACAGGGAGTGGGTGAATCGTACCTGGCAGTCTTCCGCATCGTTGCCTGCCCACGCACAGAGCGAGGGCCGAGTCGTGGGTGACCACGTGAAAGGCGAAGCTGTGCGACTTGGGTACGGAGTGGACGTGTGCAGGGCGAAGGTCGAGGTCTGCTCTCTTCCGCAGGGAAAGCGCCAATGCTGTGAAGGAGCAGAGGCTCATGGCTCCTGCCTCGCGCTGTTTTCATTACGGAGGATCGCATCGACCGCCGCGATGCGTTGTCCGATCAGGCGCATGACGGGGACAGCCATCGAATTGCCAAGGGCCTTGTAGCGGGGGCCATCGGAGGCGAGTTTGCCGCGGTACTCGACCAGGGTGTAATCGTCGGGAAATCCCTGCAGGCGCTCACACTCGCGCGGCGTCAGCCGGCGCACGGCCATCTGCGCTGTCATCACGCCATCGGCACGCCCTCCTTCGCCTCCGCGTTGAAGGGTCCCGGCTACATCGGTCGATGCGGTAAGTTCCTGCGTCCACGCGACAGCTACCTGTCCGCCGCCGTTGGCATGGCTACCGTCGTGTCCCATGCCGCGCAGCGTGGGCGCGATCTCATCCACATCGGAGCCGCAGTCCTTAGCGGAAAATGCAATGTAGCTATTGCTGCTGCCGCCAGCGGCTGCGCGGAGACTGGCAGCGTCTGAGACCTCCGGCAGGGCGCCACCTTCTCTGCCACGGAGGTTGAATGCGACGGCCTGGGCGCCGCCACTCTCCAGAGAGTGCGCGATGCCATCCGAGAAACCACTGCCGTTCGATTGCGTATGCGCGGTACAGATGGCGACAGGCACCATCGGGACGCCGCGCCCGGTGCCATCTTCGGAGGCATCAAATCCGTCTGCGGAGAGCGAATGCGCGATCAGCGTTTCTGTCTCAAAGTCCTGCCTACCCATGCCTCCGGCATTGAGGCAGTACGAAGTAGCGCCTGTGCTCGGAATCAGGCCGCCGTCGATATCGAAGTGCGATCCTGGCCCGCCACCGCCATGAGCGCGTGCGCTAAGCGTGGGGGCAATATCTTCCCGCGCTTCTCGGCGCGGCGAAGGATACCCCGACAGGCACGCGAACTCAAGAAATACTGCTGCTGGACCTCTCCAGTCTCCAAGATGTCCGATAACGAAGACGCGGCGGCGACGCTGGGGTACTCCGAAAAATCGAGCGTCCAAAATTCTGTAGGCGACCCCATACCCACATTCGACCAACATGCCGAGGAAGGCTCCAAACGTCCGTCCGTCGTCAATCGACAGGACGCCGGGGACGTTCTCCCACACCAGCCATACGGGGCGGATTCGGCCAGCAAGTCGAGCAAATTCGATGGTGAGGTTGCCACGCGGATCATCCAGTCCAACTCGCTTACCGGCGACGGAGAAAGACTGGCAAGGTGTTCCTCCGGCCAGAAGGTCGATTGTTCCCACATCTTCTTTACCTATGCGTGTGAAATCTCCAGCGTTGATGATGTCGCCATCGGCAGGCAGAGCAACGATGTTGCGAATGGCTGCCGCACGGCGCTGGGCCTCTTTGCGATCCGGTGCGTCGTGCGGACTGGGCATGAACACAGGGCGCGATGCGCGATAGCGCGAGCGCAGAAGCCAGCAGCAGAAGGGATCGATCTCGGCAAACATGGCAGGCTTCCAGCCGAGAGGTTGCCATGCAACCGAGACGGCTTCGATACCGGAGCAGACAGAGAGGTATCTCATGGCTGTCCTCCCTGCCGGAAGAGCGGAGCATCCTCGCGGATGCGGCGCTCGGACATGGCGACATACTCCGCGTTCAGCTCAATGCCGATGTAATTGCGGCCAAGTCGCAGCGCGACGAGGCCGGTCGTTCCGGCTCCATTGAAGGGATCGAGAACCGTGCAAGGCGCCACAGGCGCCGAGCACGAGCAGGACGGCTCCCAGCCGAGGGTCACGGTCGTAACGACCGGACCGAGGCGGACGTCGTAATCGCCACTCTCCGCCTGGGTGCTGCCAGCGAACTTGCCTGATGGCGCATGGCCCGCTCTGCCGCTGCCGGACTGAAAATCAACGCTGCGCTTGATGATCCGCGCCCACGGCGCGCCGCAACTCGCACAACAGCCGTGTTCGCTGGTGCCGGCAAGGATGCAGGGTTCTACGAGCTTCGCCGGGAAGGTGGCGAAGTGCGCGTCCGAGAACGCTTCCACCGCAATCGTCCAGACCGACCGCTTATTGCGCCGCGATACTGCGGTCACCTTTGCCAGTCCGGCCTTCGTCCGCATGTGAAGATCGCCGTTCTCGTATGCGGTCTTGTCCTTATGGGTGGGATTGCCGGGCGTGTCGCCCACGGCAATCTCGCTGATCGCTTCGGCGTCATAGAAGTAAGAGCCACTTCTGGCAAGCAGAAACAGGTACTCATGACTCTTCGTGGGCCGGTCGGTGACGCTTTCGGGAAGCGGATTCGGTTTGTGCCAGATGATGTCGGAGCGCAGCCACCAGCCGTCCGCGCGCAGAGCGCAGGCCAGCATCCACGGAATGCCGACAAGGTCTTTTGGTTTAAGAGTCGGGTGCGGAAGGGTGCTTGGCGGGCGGAAGTTCTCAAGGCCATCATAGGCCGGATTGGGAACAGCGCTGCCGTTCACGATCTCGCGCTGCGATCCATGTCCACGGTTCTGCCGGCCGTAGTTGCCCCAGCTTCCGAAGTAAGTGTCACCGAGATTGAGCCAGCGGGTCCCGTCGCCGCGCAGCACGCGACGCACTTCACGGAAGACCGCAACCAACTTGAGGACATATTCCTCCGGCGTGGCCTCGAGGCCGATCTGCCCATCGACACCGTAGTCGCGTAAGCCCCAATACGGCGGCGAGGTTACGACGCACTGTACGCATTCATCGGGCAGCACACGCAGACACGCCAGCGCATCGCCGCGCAACAGGCGATACTGTGGCGTTGTGCCCTGCACGTCTACTCGCATAGGCCGTACCCCGACTTGCAGGCGGCTGTTGGATTTAGATAAGTATTGGTATAATTGCCTGAATGGAAACGAAGCCCATTTTGTTCATTGGCAGCAGCCGGGACGATCTGCGGGAGTTTCCAGCGGAAGTTCGCAAGGCGCTTGGCGATGAGCTTCTCCGGGTGCAGAGCGGACTGATGCCGGTTGACTTCAAACCATTGAAGGACGTGGGCAAAGGCGCCTATGAGATTCGGGTTCACCTCAATGGAGCCTGGCGGGTGATTTACGTTGCGAAGTTTGCGAACGCTATTTATGTGCTTCACGCCTTCGAGAAGAAAACTCGGAAGACGAGTCAGAACGACTTGGAGCTTGCGAAACGGCGATACAAGCTGATTGGAGAATGAAAGATGAAGAAGACCGATTCCCGTTGGGGCGACAACAGGATCACCAAAGGCAGCAGCAATATCTTTCTCGATCTCGGCTTTGATGAAGATGAAGCGGCCATTCTCAAGATGCGCGCCGAGGTAATGATCCGTATCGAGAAACGCATCGCGGCCAAAGGATGGACACAGGCAGTGGCCGCCAGAGAGCTTGGTATCTCGCAGCCGCGCGTTTCGAAGATCAAGCGCGGCGAATGGAAAGACTTCTCCCTGGATATGCTGCTGACCATCGCTTCGCGGCTTGGCCTGCGGCCTAAGCTCAAACTGGCTGCCTGAAAGAACTAGCTCATTCATGCCGCACTCCGTGGTCCGCGCTTCCGCGCGCAGAGCACGGTAAGGGCGCCGAGGATATGTGCCATCGAGGTATTGCGGCCATAGAGCACCATGTCCGCGTAGCGAACGGGTGCGAGGTCGCCGGCACGGTCCACCAGCAATACAGGCACATGCAGGTCCGCTTCCAGCAGACGATGAATCAACCTGCCTGCGGGGTCGCCTTGCTGCGCGTGAATCAGGACGCCGCAGACAAGATCGCCGGACATCATGACGGCAGCGGCGTTACGGCTGTCGTCTACCGCGGTTACGTCGTAGGGCTGCAGGCGCAGTGCGAACGCAGTCGCGGAGAGCAGTTCCCGGTCGGCGCAGTAAAGCAGGATTGATTTCTTCGGTCGCATAGTTCTCAACCCCCGAATGCCTGGTCTGCATGGACGTAGCTGATAACGAGGCCAAGTGGATTGGTGAGCAGCATCTGGTTGGGAACCTGGTCGCGGAAGCTGTAAATGACATTCACAGTCCAGCGTTCCCGCCGCTGCTCTGTCCCATCGCCCGGCGAGCGGAAGACCTTCTGAAACTCGATCTGGGCGCGATAGGGCGACTGCCGTGTGTCTTCGAGGACTACGGCTTCGATCTCGATGTCCACGTTGGGCGCGCTGGGGTCGAGCAGGAAGGTCTGGAGGGTTTTCTGCTGGTTCACCCGCTGGAGCGTGGCGGACTGCAGCTGGTTCGAGAAGAAATCGAGCGACTGCGAGAAATCCCGCTGCAACGTCGCATGGTTGCGACCGTAGTAGAGCTCGCACCAGCGGGCGAGATAGTATTTGCTCACGCGATCGATGGGGATCTTCGAGAACTCGTCGTAGTTCATGACCTGGCCGCGCCCGACGTCCGAGACAGAGATAACTAGCGGCTTCAGCCGCGAGGCAGCGGTCTCGGCGCGCCAGAGGAGCGCAAGCAAGGCGAGCGCGACGATGGAGAGCACAAGCAACGCAACCTTCAGGTAGGTGTTCGTCACAACAGGCTCCGCATATAGCTCGATAAACTTGTGTCCGGCTTCCGAAGTTTGAAACGAAGTATTCTTCATGGCATTAACTCCCCATAGGGTTGACCCAGCTTCCGGCGCGGCCACTGAGAATCGCGCCTGTCAGCTCCGGTATCTTGACCAGGCCGTAGATGCAGACCATGAGGGTGATAAAGAGGGCAGGCAGGACGGTCAGCGCATTCGAGATGCTGATCTTGCCGATGACCTGAAACATCGCCGTCAGCACCTTGGCGAAGACGTAGATGAAGGCCGAGGCGATCACCTGGTAGAAGCTGAAGCCGATGAAGGCCTTGAACCACCCCCAGAAGAGCCAGTCCATCTTGGGCACGATGAACCAGGGAATAAACATCGGCCCCACCAGCACGCAGACCGCCGAGGCGACCAGGCCGTAGGCAATCACGGCGAAGGCCACAGCCTCCATTGCAGCGAGAATCACAGCGATCAGAAGGTAAGTCAGGTCTTCGAGGATGCTGTATTTGCCGGGCGGGGCGCCGAGTTGCTCCTCGGCGTTGACGATCGTGTTGGCGATCTGCTGCGTCTGGTCCGATTCGATCTGGTTCGAGATATTTTGAGCTTCCTTGGTCACGAGGTCGCTGAAACTCAAGCCCACGCCGGGAATGGGTGTGGAGTAATAGGTCAGCATGCCGAGGCCGAAGGAGATCATCAGAATGAGGTCCGCGAACCTGGCGAAATGAAAGCCGCCGCCGTGTCCCTGCGATGCCGAAAGGGCGGATTTTATGCCGAACCAGGCGATCAGAATCACGGCCAGGCCGCGGAAGATGTCGAACCCGGTAGCCTCCAATGCGGGACTGTTCGACGTAATCAGTTGGCTGATCGCCTGGTTTAAGGCGCTAAAGGGGTTTGGCTGCATGGCTCAGTGTCCTGTCGTTGAAAGAGAGACGGAGTGGATGGAATCGCTCACGCCGGAGGTCATGCTCTCGATCAGCGTGGGGAAGTTCTGCTGGAAGTAGATCGACTGGTTGATGAGCCGATTGCGCTCGTCCAACTGCTCCTTCTCGTCGAGTGCCTGCTGCGCGGCCTCGGCGGCGAGGATCTGGTTGGTGTCCTGCTGGGAGTGAATCTCGAGCACGGTTGAGGAATTGATCTTGCCGAGCAGGGCGTTCGAGGTCTGCTGGTTTGGGTCAGTCGAGTAAGTGTCGGCCTGGAGGTTCGCCAGCTTCTGCTGGAAGGTCTCGGAGTCGGCGCGGATCGTGCCGAGCGTCGCGAGCGATTGGGTCAGCGTGGCCTGGCCGAGTTCCGACGACGCGTACTGGTTCTTGATGGCCGCCTGGGTGTTGACGTCCTGTTGCGACAGACTGCCGCTCGGATAGCTCTCTAATGGAATGACGGCATTGTTGTACGCGGACGTGGCGCGCGTGGGGTTGCCGAGATCGAGCGCGTTGATCCATGCGGAGGTGTTGCCATAGGTGTCGGGAGCGGAAGCCGACGAGAAGTTGGTCCACAGGGAAAAATCGGACTGATAGCGTGCGGCGAGGTCCTGCGGCATCCGCGACATCTGGTAGGCAAGGTTGTAGGTTGCGATGACCTGGTTCATGGTGGTGTAGGCGGTGGTGTAGATCTGCTGGGCCTGCTGAATCTGTTGCACACCCTGCCGGATCTGCTCGATGGCGTGGACGCTCTGGGTCGGGTCGTAGACGATGCCGGAGCCGAATTGCGCGTGCGCAAGAGGCGTAAGCGCAAACAGCAGAGCGAAGCCTGGGAAAAACAGTCTGCGGTGAGTCATGGCAGTTCCTTTCTATGAGCGCCGAGCGCAAGCAACGGCGCGTGGGTTGGGTAGCGATAGGGAGAGGGCTTCTTCGGCGCGGGGGAGGCGCAGCCAACCAGGAGCACGAGAAGCGCGAGCGAAGCCAAGCGCATCACATCACCCCCGGCATGTCGTGGTCCTCATACGCGGGAAGGAGCATGTCCTGGGTGAGATAAACCTTGATGCGGTGGCCTTCGCGGATGGTGATCTTCGGCGGGATGTTGATGAAACGGTCGAGAACGTCCGCGCTCGATTGCGACAGGCTCGAAGCCATGCCCTGCTCGTACATGGAGGGGCCACTCAGGGTGTAGCCGTTGCCGTAGGTGGTGGACTCGGCTGCACCCGCGATCACGCCGAGCGCGATGCTCGCGCCGAAGATTTCGAGGTAGTGATTGTTGACCTTATCCTTGAGGCCGGTGTCGCCGATCTGGTCGAGACCGTGGAACTGATCGAGGTCGACTGAGTACCCATCGGGCATGATCATACGGTGAAAGGCGACGGCCAGCCGCCGTTGGCCCATCGAGCCGATCTTCTGCGCATTGCCGAGAATGAACGTGCCTGCCGGAATCAGCACATGCTGACGGTCCCGGCTGTAAACGGGATTGGTGACCATGACCTTGACCGGCCCGGCAAAGTCACTGTCCAGCCGATTGGTCAGCACGGTGTCGATGGTGACGCCCTCGAAGATTACATAGGGGCGGCCATGCGCTCTGTCGATGTTGACTTCAGGGGCGCGTTTGCTGGCGGCAGCGGCGGTCTGCGAAGCAGAAGCCTGTTGTGGTAAATCTTCAGGGCGATTCGCCGGCGAAGCATGGGGATGATTCGCCTGCACATTCACGTCGCCGCCTGCCGATGCCGTGGTCCCGGCAGACGTGACAAGATTCGAGGCAAAGCGCGCTTTGAAGGCCAGCGCCTTTTCCGCGTCGGCAATCGGATCGCGGGGAGGCTGCGCAGGCTCCTGTGACGGTCCGGCAGGATTGATATTGGTCTGAGCCGCTCCACTCCCAGACGCTGCGCTTCCCGCCACTGCCGTCGCGCCGGACATCGGCGCCTGGGCCTGTTGCTGGCTCTGGCGCTGGTCGGCGCTCAGGTCCTGCTCCAGTTCGTGAATCCGCTGCTGATTCATGTCATTCGACACCGAGACTGGAGTAGGCGCCGGTTCCTTCGGCGAGGGCCGCGCATGATTCTTCGAGAACAGCACTGCCATCAGAATCAAAAGCGCGAGGGCGGCGACGACATACGCCTGCGCCTGTTTGGGCACCACGCCTTCGGGCAGGATGCGCTTGTCGCGCACCTGCGCGGCTGGCGTGACTTGAGGAACATCTGGCTGCGGCGTCTGTTTTTCCTCTGCCATCGGAGCACCTATTTCCCTTTCCGCTCAAAGGTGAGCTTGTGCTTGCCGATCTGGAGGTAGCCTTTGTTCACCACCTGGGGAATGACGTAGGTGTCGTCCTCGAATTGGTAATTGATGAGGTCGGGCTTGCCGTCTTTTACTTCGTAAACAGCAAACTTTTCCGAGGCGGTGGACTTGATGTAAGTGAATTTGTCGTCGCGGTAAATGGCGGATACAGCAAACAGCTTGTCATTTTTGTAGTGGTAATCGAACTTCAATTTCTGAGTCGGGTAGTTGGCGCGGAACGCTTCAACTGCATTGGCGTCGTGCAGCCGCACCGCTTTGGCTTGTGTTTCGAGCGTGGAAACTTCCGAGGCTGGAACCCACTTGGTTGCGCCATTCGACGCGGCGATGGAGGACGGGTCGCTCGGCTCGATAACCATCTTCAGGTCCGGCTCGGCGGACTCGTCATCGTCCAGTAGGAACGAATAGACATTACCCTTATCGGTAATCAGGTTGAGGTCGCTGTGAATGCCTGCCTGGGCAGGATGCAGGAAGCAGTAGTTGCCGACCGCGTCGATGATCCAGAAGTCCTTGTCGCCAGTGGCGACTTCCATGATCTTTTCGGTCGGAGGCAGCTCGATCAAAGTGGTGTAGCGCATCCGCGCCCGGATCGAGACGATGTCGTTCTGGTGGTAGTGGACGATGCGGGCCTGTTGCTGGCCGTGCGCGACGGCGGCAATCAGGCCGAGCACCAATGGGAAGATCGGGACACGGTTCATCGATTCACCTCAGTTTGCGTTGGATCGGGATAGTCCTGGACCAGACGCAGGAGTCCCTGTTCCGGCCCGTAGCGGGCGAAGTATTGCTGCTTGAGGATGTTGTCGCGGGGCGTGTTGGTCGCCATCCAGTAACTCAGCGGATCGACCGAGAGACGCATTTTTTTCGCATACTGCGGCTGCTTGAAGAGCAGGTCACGCTTGGGTACAAGCGATTCGAGCAGCTCGAGGTCGGTGTCGTTCAACTGGAAGGCTTCGGCATACAGCTTGCGGTCGATGCCGGGATTGGCAAGGAAGATACGGCTTGGGCAGGACTCGTTGACCAGTTGCAGCAGGTTGTTCGAGACCAGCTCTATCATCGATTGTGTGGTCAGGATCATGGAAGCGTTCAGCTTCCGCCACGTCTTCTCCGCCCGCATGACCCAGTCGTGGATGATCTGGCGTTTGAAGAAAATCCACGCCTCGTCGATGACGAACAGTTTGAAAGTGGCGATGTTCTGCTTCTTCTCGATCTCCGAGGCCGCCCGCTGCAAGAGATAAAACAGCATCGGCTCCAGCACGTCGGGGTACTTGTCCCAACCGTCGAAGTTGAAGGTCTGGAAGCGGGAAAACGTAAGTGTGTCCTCGACGTTGTCGAAGAGGTAGCCGAACTGCCCGGACTGGAGCCAGCGGTGCAGGCGCTCGCTCAAAGGCCCGAGGATGGACGCGAAGTTGGTCAGCGTCCTGATCTCGCGGGGCAGCTTGTAGACACGCTCGATGCCGGCGAAGAGGGCTTTTTCATCCTCCGGCGTGAGGTCGTAGCGCCCGCCCGCTTCGATCAGCACGCGCAGGAACAAGTAAAGAAAATTCTGGTTCTCATGCGTCGGCTCCAGCGAGAACGGATTGATCGTGAACCCCGGGTCTTTCAGGCCGACATTGAGATAGCTCCCGCCGAAGGAGCGAGTCAGCATCTCATAGCTGGCGCCGAGGTCGAAGACGAAGGTCAGCGGGTTATATTTCTGCGCCGATTGGATAATGAAATTAGTGGTGAACGACTTGCCGCTCCCGATAGCGCCGAGGATGAAGGCGTTGGGCACATCGCCCCAATGCAGGTTCAGGTAGTAGGGCGTGCCATGCGTCGATTCGAGGACTGCAAGGTATTCGCGCTCTAGCTGCGGATTCCACTTCGAGCCGGAATCGATGGTGAACAGGAAGGACAGGTCGGCATAGTTCGAGTTCAGCGCCCATTGTTTACGCAGGTTGAACTGCCGATTGCCAGGAATCGTCGCAAAGAACGCATTGAGCAGGTTGTAGCGTTCCTCGTAGAGCAGGCCGTCGTGCTGCGTGAACAGTTTCTGGAACTCGGCGACCGCGTGCTCTACCTTCATGCGGCCTTCGTCGTAGGTCACGACCGACAGCGTGAACTCCCCGAAGTTCTTGCCTTCCATGCCGAGCGCCGTCAGCGCGGCGCCAAGCTCGGCAACGGCGGCCTCTTTCGAGTCATCGACCAGCTCGTCCTTTGGCCCCATGCTCTGGCGGTCCTGCAGGTTCGAGACGAAGCTGGTTTTCGAGTTATGGTGATGGCGGCGGCGCGATGCGATCTCTTTCCGCGCTCTGGCGTTATCGACCGGATGCCATTCCGTGACAACGTGGAAGTTGGCGGGAATGTCCAGTAGACCGTTGAGGATGAGGGACCGCGTCTCGGAGGGAAGCTCTTTCAGCGTCAGGACGCGGAGATAATCGTCATCCATGCGCAGATAGCCGCGGTGCGCCTCCAGTTCCGAATCGCATAGCTGATAGTCGATCTGCCGCGCGCTGTACAGGCGCGCATTTTCAGTCTTCGAGGGGCGGAAGTTGACGAGACGGCGCAGTATGCGAAACGTCTCTTCCGCCCCTGGCAGCGTGACCGTCATCAGTTCGTTCAACTGCCCACTCAAGCTCTGAACTTTTTGCTGCAGACGCAGCCGGTCGCGCTCGATCTGCTCGTAGATGAGCGTTCTCTCTTGGTTGCCCGAGAGCAGAGCGCGGATGTCGCGGAGCGACGAACGCGGCTGCTTCGGCAGTGTGGCGAGGGCGTGCAGCAGGCCGGTTTTGGCATAGTTGCCGTCGATCATCACCACCCAGACAATTTCGATGGAATACAGCCGGTCGGCTTTGGACTGGAGGAAGGCCGCGCGCTGCTCGACGGCGGCGCGGACCAGCGGATTCGTATACTCGGCGTGTGGGATGGATGGCCGGTTGTGCTTGAACAGGATTTGGTAGAGACGGCACCTGTCATCGAGTGAGCGCAGAGCGGCTTCGAGGCGCTTGATCGCATAATCCCTGCCGACGTGATCGAGGCTCTCGTAGTCGATGCCGCCGATCTTCAGCACGGAGCCGAGGTCGCCGGACTTGGTCAGGAAAGCGTGTTCGTCCCAGAACCCGTACAGGTTAATCTGCGCCGGAAACGAGCCAGCTTCTTTCCAGTCCTTGGTGATGGCGTCAATTCTGAGCATGTCGCCTCACAATTCGTAGTTGGCTATCGTCAAATCCCTCTCCCGACCAGACCGGGGTCCCCGGCGCATGATTGCTGTGCGCTGGGGTGGAGCGGGAGGGCAACTGCACGCACGTGAGTGCGTCTGCTCCACGCAGTGGTTTCATGGGGTCGTAGCGGCGGCGGAACTTGCCGGAGTTGAACAGCACGCGCAGAATCTCCACGTCGTGTTTGGTAGCAAGGCGGGCGATCATGACGCCGACGATGAACAGGCCGATGCCTCCGAACAGCGAGTGCATCAGCGAGAAGACCGCGCCTCCGGCAATGAGTGCCACAAAGAACAGTCTTCGCTCCGCGCCGAGAACGGTCAGCGGGTGGTTCATCGCCTTATAAACTTTGTTCTGTCGAAAGCCGCCCGCTGCCATCTGCAACCTCCTTTCTGCCTGTCGAGTGATTGGGTTGTGGTCGGGGTCTCCCACCCCACCGACAAAGACCTGGTCCGTGGGGATCCCGGCCTGCCGTCAGCGGCTGCTACGGAAAGAGCCAGGCCATGAAGTTCACGGCGCCGACCGCCATGCCGATGCCGAAGACGATCCCGGCGAGCATGCGCTTAGACTGGCCTTCGCCGTAGGCGAACATCAGCCCGCCCACCACGATGGCGACCAGAGACAGGCCTGTAGCAATGGGGCCGGTGAAGGCGGCCCTGAGCACGTTTACTGCGTTGTCCCACGGATCGCTGCCGGCCTGGGCATAAACCGGCAGCGCCGCGAGAAGGATCAGGGATGGAATGGTCAGCCTCCGGGCGCGCGCCTGCCAACGCCGGAGACGAGGGGATCGAATGTGAATGCTGGCTCTCATGCTCTCCTTTCCTGTGCACTTCCGGCGAGTAGGCACTCCCGGCTGCAACGGATGGAGCGAATGTAGGGGCGGTCCCCGGCGCCGTCGAATGCTTTTTGAGGGGTGGGGTATGCAGATTCGGCATACCCTCGAATTTCGTGATGGCAGGGCTGCAAACGCCGGGTATACGCCGCGCCGGACGGCAGAGGAGGAACTGCCAAACCTTTCCTTCCCGACGTGGCCAGGAAAGAAAACCGCACCGTGGCGCGAGTCAAGGCGGCGAGGACAACGACTCAGGAGATGGTTCGCCTTTACGCGCGCTGCGGCGCGGATACAATGCACCCGGTCGGGAAGGAAGGAGAGGACCTTCTTGCGATCCTCTCCTCTACACGCTCCATCCGTTCGCTTGCCGCGCGATGATACTCAGCATCCAGTTCAATGCCAATGTACTTGCGGCCCGTCAACAATGCAGCCGCGCAGGTTGAGCCGCTGCCGCAGAATGCGTCCAGCACTACATCTCCGGGAAGCGAGTAAGCGCGGATGACAGGTATCAGCGACATCACAGCTTTCTGCGTAGGGTGGAGCCTGTTGCCGGTATAGAGCAGCCGCTGCACATCCGCGACTGGCTGGCCTATCATCGCCGGACGGCCTTTTGCCAGCAGGTACGCTTGCTCGTGCTGGTAGCGGAGAAACTCGGTCGATTTTGTTGTGTAGGATTTGCGGAAAACCATATGACCGACAGGCCGGAAACCCGCTTCCCGCCACGCTTCGAGGAACTTCTCCGCGCGCGGCCAGCCATAGAAACAAAGCATCAGGCGATTGTTTCTGAGTACCCGATATGCTTCCTTCATCGCGGGCCTGAGCCAGTCAGAGCTGGTGTCATTTTGCAGCGTGCGGCCTGTGCGGTCGCGGAAGTTCACCAGATACGGCGGATCGGTCAGAATGAAATCGATGCTGTTCGCGGGCATCTGACGCATGACCTCGATGCAATCTCCCTGCGCGATGGTGTTGATGAGTTGGTTGGTCTGATTGTTTTGGATGGTCTGCATGATCTTCGATCTCCTTTGTGGTCCCGGAGTGATCTCTCAGGACACCCCCGGAGGGCGCGAGAGATGGCTGCTCCCAAGGCGGGAAGATGCTTTTTCGGAGGAACCTTCAGGGGGAACCGAAACCCGCAGGGCGCATGGGCCAGACTCATTTCTAAGGATTGCTTGTGTTCTACCTGACCCATGCGAAGCAGAATCTTTCCGGCGCAGGGCGCAGCCTGCTTTCTCTCGCGGTGCCTGAGAGAACACGGAGCACACAGGGATCGATCTTTGCTTGCAGGCTTCCGAACAAACGGGCCAGTCATTCACCTGTTCAGCACAAGGCAGGTCTTCAGCGAAATGCACAGAGAATGATTCACTCCGACAGATAAGAGCGGAAAAACAAATAGCTTATCGCCGCTCAGACGGGTATGCAGAATCTGCATACCCCACCCCCGAAAAAGCATAACGTCCACGTGAGGGCAGCTCCTACCTTTGGTTTACAGGCTCTTGACCTCTATTGAGCAGGTTCTACTTTGATTGCTCAATGTGCATTGGTTGAGGGCTTTGGATGGAGGTCGACCGTGCGGAATTCAACTTCAACGTTTCTCACGAGTTTGGAGCCTTTCGTCGACGCAGCGGCGGCTGGTGAATTTCTCGGACTTCATCCCGTGACGGTTCAGCGCCTGGCCCGCAACGGAGTATTACCTGGGCATCCGGTCCAGCAAGGCAAGCGCAAGCACTGGCGATTTCTATTGACGGAGCTTCGAGAGTGGCTCCGGGAGAGGCATGGAGGGACCTCCGGCTATGCGAACTGAAGGTGTGATGCGTGGATGCTTGATGCGCTCAAAAACTCAGTTTCCTCTTCATGCAGGCTCTCTCGGCCACCGTTCGGAAGGGGCCAGAAATACAGCGATCTCATGTCTTCAATATAGGGGTGATTGGAGTTACATTCAGACTACCGATGCATTCTGCGCCCTCAGCGAAAGGAGGTTTCAATGAGGAAGGCGCGGAAGCAAAATGGCTCCCTTTATCTGGACGTGAACGGAAGCAAGACGCCGGTCTGGAAATTCAGTTGGTGGCATATCCTGCCTGACGGAAAGCACGTTCGCCGAAAGAGACAAGTGGGCACCCTTGACCAGTACAAGACGGAGGCCGCGGCAGAAAGAGCGGTGCGAAGTTGGCGGCTGGCCATCAACTCCAATCAGGTACACGCATTCAGCGGAATCACCATGCAGGACGTCATCGATCACTTTCGCATGAAGGAAATGGCGGACAAGGGCGAGGAGGGTCGCGCCTGGTCGACGCGACACCGTTATGCGAGCTATCTCAGCTGCTGGATCGAGCCGAGATGGGGCAAAGAGGAACTTGCCGCGATCAAGACGCCTTTGGTGGAGGAATGGCTGGGCGAGTTGGTGAAGAAACCGCGTAAGCGAAAGAAGCAGCAGCCTGCCAAGCGGGAGCAGAAAATGCTGAAGCCTCTTGCTCCGGCATCGAAGGCCAAAATTCGCAATCTGATGAGTGTGCTTTTCAACCACGCGATCCGGTGGGAGTTCACGGATCGAAACCCAATCACGGGGCCGGTGAGAGGTTCCGGTGTCCGCCAGAGTTCCAAGCGGCAGAGCATTCCGGATATCCTCGAAGTCGCGGAGATGCAGGCTATCGTCGCTGAATTGCAGTTGCGGGAACGTGTCTTGCTGTTTCTGGACATGGCAACCGGGCTGCGGCGCGGCGAACTGGCCGGACTCAAGTGGCAGGACCTTGATTTCGAGAATCTGCAGATCGATGTCAACAAGTCGGTCGTGAGTCAGGTGGTGGGCCGCTGCAAAACGGAGGCGTCGCAGAAGCCGGTGCCGCTCGATGAATACACGGCACAGGATCTGCTGGCCTGGTATCGGTTCACGCCGTACCATCAGCCGGATGATTGGGTCTTTGCTTCAAATAGCGCACGCGCGGGCAAGAAGCGCGGTAAGCAGCCGCTCTGGTTGCAGACCATCATGCGCTACCACATCCAGCCAGTAATCAAACGGCTGGGGATCAGCAAGCGGGTCTCGTGGCACACGTTCCGGCGCACCTACACGACGCTTCTTCAGGCAAACCATGAAGATGTCAAAGTAGTGCAGGAACTCCTGCGTCACAGCTCGTCTCGCATCACTCTGGACATCTACGCACAGGCGCAGATGCCCGCAAAACGGGCGGCACAGCAGAAGGTCGTGGAAATGGTGCGGGCACCGCACTCCTTGCCACAACCGGCTGTAATGGGGGCTTAACTGCTCCCCAAAAAGCTCCTCGGCGAAAACAGGGGATTCGGGCTAAGTCATTGAAAGGATTTGGCGTCCCCGACGGGATTTGAACCCGTGTTATCGCCGTGAAAGGGCGGTGTCCTAGGCCGGGCTAGACGACGGGGACGCTGTTGGATGGCCGTTGATTTGCGTAGCCAGACAGGAAGTACCTCTATGAGGGTATCAATCGTGGGCCGTTGTGTCAAAAAAAGCAGATCGCAGTCGCGCGCACGGTTTTGTCCGAATCTTTTCGGTGAATGCGATATTCTGTGGATTCCATGCGGCAATACAAATATCTGGATGTTTTGACGATCGGGTTTGTGGTGGTCCTGCTGGTTTCGAACCTGATTGGGCCCAAAATTTGCCAGTTTGGGCCTTATGATGTGCCTGTTTTGCGCGAACTGGGAGCGATTCGGATAAGCGGCGCGCAGCTTCTCTTTCCGATTACCTATATATGCGGCGATGTTTTTACTGAGGTGTATGGTTATGCCGCTTCGCGTAGGGCCATCTGGTTTGGATTTTTCGCTATGGCGCTGCTTTCTGTGATGGGGGCAATTACGGTTGCGCTTCCTCCAGCAAGTGATTGGCACGACCAACAGGCGTTTGCTAGGGTCTTTGGACTGGTGCCTCGGTTTGCAGCAGCCAGCCTGATTGCTTACTGGGCGGGGGAGTTTACGAACTCCTATACTCTTGCGAAGTTGAAACTGCTTACCAAGGGGCGCTGGCTTTGGACGCGAACCATAGGCTCGACGGTGACAGGACAGGCGGTGGATACAGCGACCATTATTCTGATTGCGTTCTGGGGAACGCCGTGGCGGACGATGGTCAGCGTGATTTTCTGGTCGTATCTGACAAAGGTAATTTATGAGACGGTGGCCACTCCGGTGACTTATCTCGTGGTTGCTTACCTGAAGCGCTCAGAGGGAGCGGATACATTCGATGCGCGAACGGATTTCAACCCGTTTGCCTTGAAGAGCCCGAATTTTGAAGAGCACTATGCAGATCCGTCGCGCGCGAAGTAATTTTGAGCGGCGCTCATTTTTGTACGAGATATCCATCCGCGAGCATCGTGCGGCCTGAGACTATATGCTCCGGGCCGTTATTCCAGGAGATGCTGTATTGTTTTGCCGAATCAACATTCGCAAAGCGGACGAGGAACGTTCGCAGCTTAGCGGGTGATTCGAAGCGGAACGCAATTTTGTTGTTCTCGATGTGGAGGTCGCGGATGGAGCATTCGTCAAAGCCGACAGCTTTGGCGGATTTCACGTCAATGTAGGCATCGCCTAATGCAGGGGACATGATCTCGACTGAAGTCATGGCACTGCCGGTGCCCCAATGGAAACCGGTCAGCGCGCCGGGTTCGTCTTTGTATCCAGTGTGGGCCCAGTTTTCCCACGGAGCGACAGCGAAGGTAGAGCGAGCTGCGGCGACGGCGCGTTCGAGATACTCGAAATTCCCGGTCTCGCGGAAGTAATCAAACAAGACAATGGCGGCGTAGCCCTGGCGAGCGTCGCTCCATTCGGCGTCAGTATTTTGCGTGGTGAAGCCGCCGAGAAGTTTGGGGGAAAAGAGAGGGTTGCTCCAGACCTGCTGGGTGAGCAACAGATAATCGAGTGCCTTTGTCCCGCGGTCGAGGTATTCACTTTTGTGGGTGGCATGATAGAGGACGAGCCATGCTTCGGGAGCCTGTATTTCTGCGAGATTGTTCTGTGGGTATTGGGCGGTCCAATGATCAAAGAAGTCATAAGGCTTTCGCGCGCAGGAGAGATAAGTTTCAAAGTCGAACCAGCGCTGACGCGGGACTACTTCGTTTGTGATGAAGTCCATGGCGTGCTCGGCCGAGGTGATGTACTTCTGCTCCGTGGTGGCAGCGCCGAAGGAGGCGAGAAAGAGTGCGGAGGCGGCGGTTTCTGCGTTGAAGTCGCGGAATTCGGAGCGGGGCTGCAGAGAGGCAGAGTCATACCATGAGGGGATGACTCCGCTAGGGAGCTGATGCTTGAGCAGGAAGTCAGCGTAGGGTGTGAGAAAGCGAAGGACTTCAGCTTTGCGCTGAGGGACCAAGTCTTCAGCCCATTTGAGCATCCAGTAGGCGGTCCAGGACATGCAGAAAGCGTGGTAGGAGTCTTTGTATCCGGACCAGCCATCATCGGGGATCCACTGATGGCTGGTCAGCAGGTAGATTGTAGGGAAGGCGCCATCCTTTTGCGGCGCGGACAGGGCCATATTGAGCACGCTTTCCGCTTTTGACATGATCTGCGGGTTGTGCGTGTTGCGGCCATAGATGTACCAGCCATACGCAGTGCGCAGGGTCTGAAACCATGCGTTGAACCATGCGTCGGGTTCGGGATGTGCCCAATCGCCACTGACGCTGCGATTGCTCTTGAGGGCGCCGCAGCGTTTGCCGTTGCAGTCGAATCCTACATAGACCTGGTTGGCGTAATCGATCCACGCATCTTTTCTCCACGAGTTAAAGGAAGCAAGTTCACTGCGGATAATGTTCTGCTGCATGTCAGGGGAGTTGAGTAGCTCGCCGTGTCCATATTGCTGCCATAGCCAGCGGACAACACGGCGGTAGCCAAGCTTTGCTGGCTGGCGGGACGCCACGATGGAGTAGGAGTATTCGACTGTGTTGGCGAGAATTTTCGGCATGCCATCAACCGTGCGACGGAAATAGCTGTGTCCATGCGGCTGTGAGGGGATGGCTCCATAGGAGAGCCACGGATGCTTTTCTGAGGTGACGTCGAGATCGAGCGCGAGCGGCTCGGCCTTACGGCTGCTGAGATGAGGCAGCAAGGCGGCGAAGACTTCCCCTTGTTGCAACATGACGGCCGGTGACTTGAAGGTGTAAGTGGGAATGAGATCGTCCGCCTCGCTTTTGATGTTCTGGGACCAGATGAAGTCAAGAGGGCCGGCAAGCGGTGTGTCCGTTGCGTGGCGTTCTGGCATGAAGCTATAGCGGTCTTCGACGGAGCGGACGGTTGCCCCAGACTGAAGGATGAGCCGAGTGGATACAGTGACGATGTCCTCGGCTGGCGTGAGCATGATGCGCTGCTCGAATGTTCCGATGGCGCAATCCCCCGTCAATAGGAGGCCGTGTTCGATGGAGACGGCTTGAGTCAGAGCGCAGGTGCTCGGGCCTTGTGCTGTAGTGACGAGAAGAGATGAACCGGTAGCAAACAATACTGGCGTCCAGCCTGTTGTGGTTTTGATCGAGATAGTTTCCTGCGCCGAGGTACCTGCACCCTGTACTTCGACCTGGAGCGTATGTCGTGGTGTTTCTAAGGTGGCAGCATAAAGACCTGACAGGGAGAGAAGTGCAAACGCGCTCAGGATTGCCCATGGTCGAAGCATTTACTTGTCTCCTTTCGACAGGCGAGTGTCCAGTTCCCAGGGTTCTTTCGGGGAAATGCCGAAGATGAAGGTTTGTCCGGGAAAATAACGCTGGCGCACTTCAAAGTTTTCAAACGCGATCCCTCCGAGAACAGGCGCAGCGGAGGCCCAGTATACGCGGCGCGCATTGACGCGAACACGCAGGTCGGGTTGGATATCGTGCGCGGGAACGCGCCAATACTGCGTGAGTTTCGGAAGGATGTATTTCCAGTGTGCTGTGTCATTTCCAGGAGTCGTGGCTGGGGACAGCTCATTAGAAGTGCAGTAGACGATGGCGTCTCCATCGGGAGTACGCAACATTTCGTCGAGCGGGTAATTATCGTGCTCGACGAAGGCATCGCCTTGGTAGCCAGCGAAGAGCTTGCGGCTGTCCACGACATGATCTTTTAGCCAGAGCAGACGCAGGCGTTCGTAATTGCCCATGGTTGCGGTGACGGTCAGATCATCCAGTGCTGGGCTGTCGTTTTCCTTGAATACAGAAAGGCGCAATTCGCTGGGGTGATCGCTGTCAATGGAAGCGATGAGATATACGTGCGCGCCGTTTGCGGTATAACGTTCTACGTTGATCTTTACGGAAAGGCGCTCCACGACTGCGGAGCCGGCGTGAATGGTTTCGAGATTACCGGATATAGGTGTGTCCGGGTCTATCCAGAGACGTTTTCCGCGCTGGCCAGGGTCGAGGGTGCTGGGCTCGAGTTCGCTGAAGGCCATGCGTGCGAAACGGCTGCCGGGCCCCTGAATGACTGGTTCTATGGCGATGTAGTTCAACAGCTTCGGCGAGTTCTCCGGAGGAGTGATGATGCCGATTCGGACCAGCCCGCGGGGACCTTTCAGTCCGCCGGGAGAGGGAAGGCCGAAGAGGATACCGTCGCGGCGGCCCCAGATGAGCGGATCACCGGGTTTTTGTGGGCGGACCCAGGCGTTGTCGGTGGCAAAAAGGCACAGAGGAAAAGCGGCAATGACAAGAGCACAAAGGCTGAGACGCATGGAAGAGCGAAACCAGAAAATCATCATTCGATGTAGTTTTTCCTCTGGGAATGTCGTCATATAGTTTTAATCGTTTAAATATATTTCTGGCAAGCTATAATTCGATTGAGCTACAAAGGCCTGGGACGAAATTCCTTGCCAAAACCCTGAAAGAAACGAACCTACTCTACATACTCAATGGCCACAATCGTAGAAGTAGCAAAGCGAGCAGATGTTTCCATTGCGACGGTCTCTAACGTCATCCGGGGTACGCGACGCGTCAGCCCGAAGCTGACAGAACGGGTGCAGGCGGCGATCCGCGAGCTGAACTACTCGCCCAATGAAATTGCCCGCAGCCTGAAGGTGCGCCAGACGCGGATGCTGGGGATGGTGCTGCCGGACATCACAAATCCGTTTTTCCCTGAAATTATTCGTGGCGCAGAAGACACGGCCTTTGAACGAGGCTACTTTCTGGTAACCGCAAACACGGATGAGCAGGTAGGCCGTGAACGCCGCATTGTTGCGGCACTTCGATCGTACCGTGTGGATGGGATTCTGCTGGCGTCGGCGAGCGGCAAGGACACGGCGCATCTGAAGAGCACGATGGAAGCGGGGGTTGCGCTGGTCTGCCTGGACCGTACCGTTCCTGGCATCAAGACGGACGCAGTTCTGTTGGACAATGTGCGCGGTGCTCGCGAGTGCGTGCGTCACCTGGTCCAGAAAGGGCATAAGCGAATTGCCATTATTACGGGCGCGCTTGATTTACAGACTGGCCGGGAACGTCTGCGTGGGTATGAAGACGCGCTGCGGGAGGCCGGTATCTCCATTGACCCAAAGCTGGTGTTTGAGGGCGATTTTCGTTACGAGTCTGGTCATCGCCTGGGGAAGCAGATCATGAAGCAGGGAAGCCGGCCTACGGCGATTTTTGTCTGCAATGGTGTGATGGCGGTAGGTTTGCTGAAGGCCTTTGAGGACATTGGAGTGGAGTGTCCAAAAGATGTGGCCCTGGCGACCTTTGACGACATGAAATTGGACAGTCCGTTCCATCCGCATCTGACGACGGTGGTACAGCCGAGCTATGAGATGGGCTCGCGTGCGGCGACGATCCTGATGGATCGCATTGAGGGCAAGCTGAAGAAAGAGCCGTTTATTGTACGGGTTTCGCCTACGCTGATCCTGCGCGAGTCTACTGAAGCCCATGTTTCTTCTGGCCGGAAGAGGTAATCTTCAGTTTCTTGCCACGGTTTTCCTGCAAAGAACCGCGGCCCTTTTGCTTTGCCCATCAAGATGAAAAGGGCGCATTCCGAGTGCCAAGTCTTCTGTAAATCAACGGTTTTGGTTAAGGCAAGTCTCTCGAATACTTTCTCTAAAAAATGCTTGACAGTGTTTTTCCGGATATGCTCAGATAATCCGAGAAATTTAAAGGTTTAAAAATATAAACGCTTAAAGTTTTAATCTTCGCGAGAGGCCTTCCATGAAAATCACGAGACGATTTGTTGCTTTCTTTCCCCTTGTCCTGTTTCTTCTATTGCCGTCCGCCATGTTTGCTCAAGCGGACCGTGGGACGATCAAAGGAGAGGTGCAGGACACGCAGAATGCTGCCGTACCTAACGTTGCGCTCACATTGAAGAATGAAGCTACCGGCGTGGTGGAGACAACTACATCCGGAGCGTCGGGACAGTACAGTTTTCCTGCGCTTCCAGCCGGGCTCTACGACTTGACGGCCTCGGCGCCGGGATTTGGCACAGTGGTGCGGCAGCACGTTGAAGTTGGTGTGGGAAGCACTGTGGCGCTGACTGTCACGATGCAGCCGGGGCAGGTGCAGCAGACGGTCACGGTGGCTGCGAATGCGGCTGCGGTGGAGACGCAGACATCGGACGTGGGAACGGTGATTACGCCGCGCGAGATCAAAGACCTCCCGGTTTCGCTGAGTGGCGACATGCGAAATCCGCTGAACTTTGTTGTTCTTACGCCGGGTGTATCCGGGTCCACGCCGGGAGCGACGCCGGATTACCGGCTGCACATCAGCGGATCGGTGAGCTATGCAAACGAGGTCTACATTGACGGCATTCCGGTGATGAACACGAATCAGGCCGGTGATATTGGATCGAACCATCCACCGATTGATGCCATCAGCCAGTTCAAGATCATCAATAATACGCAGACGGCGCAGTATGGACTTTCGAGTGGCATTGTCTCGTTTGCTTTTAACTCCGGCACGAATGACTTTCACGGAAGTCTTTTTGAGTATCTGCAGAATGATGCGCTGAATGCGGCTGGGTATGTGACGAACCGGCTCGGCCTGAAGAAGGCCCCGCTCAAGCAGAATGAATTTGGCGGCACATTTGGCGGGCCGGTATGGATTCCGAAGCTATACAACGGACGAGACAAGACCTTTTTCTTCGTGGATTTTACCGAATTCAAATATCGCCCAAGTGCAAACAACGCCACTCTTACGACACTGCCCACACCATTCCGCAATGGGGATTTTTCTGCGATCCTTGGACCGCAGCTCATGGTGAATAATGCGCCGGTTTTTGATGCGGAAGGGCGGCCGGTGTATGCGGGTGAGATCTACGATCCATTTTCTGTGCACACGGTTGTGGGGCCTGATGGGAAGAGTTATCCAGTACGTGATCCATTTCCGCACAATGTGATTCCGAGCGGCTTTCCAGGGCTGAGTTCTGTTTCGCAAACGATTGCAAAGAGTTTTCCCGTAGCGAACAACAATGATATTTTCAACAATTTTGTTCGCAGGCAAAGCTCGAAGATTGACGAGCACCGGGCGGTCATCAAACTGGATGAGCATATTTCCGACAAGCATTCGCTTTCAGGCAGCTACTTTTTCGGGGGTTTTTCCAACAGCAATAATGGTGGATTGAACGAGCTGGATGCGACGACGAACTCTGCTCCAACAAAGCAGATTCGCATCAGCTACAACTATACACATTCCCCAACGCTGCTGAATAACATGAACCTTGGGTACATTCGTGATACAGATTTCAGCGGACCGCTCGTTCCTGGACCTGGGCTGGCAGCGCTCGGAATCCAGGGGTTGCCGCCGCTTGCGAAGGACAGTTCGTATCCGGGAATCGGGATTGGGACAGTGCAGAATGGTATTGGCGGTGTAGGTGCATCGAAGGTTGCTGAAAACCGCTACATCGTGAATGACAACCTTACGATGGTGCGCGGACAGCACACCTTTACGTTCGGCGGAGAAGTGCGTTGGCTGCAGCGGAATGAAGGCGGACTGCCGGGCGGCAGCTTTACCTTTGAGCCGACACAGACGGCGCTGAATGGCACTGGATTTATCAATGGAAACCAGGCTGTCACGCTTCCAGTGGGAACAGGTGCGCCTGCGGCCAGTTTTCTGTTTGGCGGAATGGACTTCTCGCGCTTTGATTACCCGATTGAGTCTGCGTACAGGTGGTGGCAGACGGGCGTATTTTTTCAGGATGACTGGAGAGCGACGCCGAACCTGACATTGAATCTGGGGCTACGTTATGATCTCCAGATTCCGCGAACGGACACGAGGGGCAATGTTTCGACGATGGATCCGACGCTGCCGAATCCGGCTGTTGGGGGAATTCCCGGAGCGTTTACCTATTACGGACATGGGACCGGACGCAATGGTCATACGCGCATTGGCGAAATTGACTGGAAAGGATTCCAGCCGCGCTTTGGATTCGCTTATTCACCGGGGCCATCGCATTTGACGGCGCTTCGTGGAGGATTTGCGCTGACGCGGCCGCTGGGTAATGACAATCTTGAGAATGGAATCGGTGGCGGTCTTTACAACACCGGGTTTGCCGGACTGGCGACAGTGAACAGGCCGCAGGACACGATCGGCTCTCCGGCGTATTACTGGGACAATCCGTATCCACAGAACGCGATCAGTCCGCCGGGATCAAACCTTAATCCAGGCGTGCTGGTGGGGAATGACAATCCTCCGATGATTCACCCGAGGTCAGGCCTGCCGCCGACGCAGATGTACTGGTCCATGCAGGTGCAGCAGCAAGTTTCGTCGAGCATGGTAGCGACCATGGGATATGTGGGCATGCACACCTATCATCTTGGCGTGTGGTCCAAGCCGAATGAGGTGAACCCGACAGAAGCACGGCAGAAGTACGGACCTGCAGCTGCTGCGGCAGGATTACCACTGAACGAATTTCTGGCGCTGCCTGTAACCGACCCGAGAGTGGCTGCGGCAGGGATTCAGCCACCGTGGCCCGGCTTTGTGGCGACGTTTGGGCAGGGCGCCACTGCAAGTCAGGCGCTGCGTCCATGGCCGCAGTATGGAGATGTGGACAATCCGCTGAATCCGATTGGAAGCGTGTCATATAACGGTCTGCAGGCCAGTTTGCAAAAACGCTTCACGCAAGGGCTGACCTTCCTGCTGTCCTATACGTTCTCAAAGACCATAGGCGATGTGGATTCGAACAATGGCGTGTTGGCTGGAGCTGAGAATGCGATCTTTGCCGGGTCGTTTTATCAGGATTACTACAACAATAAGGCTGAGCGCTCGGTGACCAGCTCAGACATTCCGCACGTTGTGGCGTTGAGCTACACCTATGAGCTGCCATTTGGCAGAGGGAAGCGGTTGCTGAGTCACGGGGGCGCGGTCAATACAGTCGTTGGCGGATGGTCTGTTTCCGGGATTCATCATTACCAGAGTGGGCGGCCTATTCACATTGAGTATGACGCGTTTGGAGCTTCGAATCCGTTCTTTGCAGCGGGTGATGGATTCAGTTTCCGCCCCAACATTGTTCCGCATCAGCTCTTCAAAAACCCTGCGTACAAGCGTCATTGCTCTGGTCCAACGGTGGGAACGGGGCGGAATCCATGCCAGTTCTACATTAATCCGGCGGCGTTTTCGCTGCCTGCTCCGGGTGAGTTTGGGAATGCGCCAAACCTGATTTCAGCACTGCGCATGCCTGCGTATATCAATGAAGACCTGTCCATTTCAAAGCGGACAACGATCTTTGAGAACCTGAATCTGCAGATACAGGCGAACTTTTTCAATGCACTCAACCGGACGATTTTTTCATCGGGAGGAAATGCGCAGACGTTCATCATTAATGGCGCTCCACCGGATTTGAGTCCTGGCTCGCTGCAGAATTCTAATACAATCTTTGGCATTATGACGGCCCAGCAAAATGCGCCGAGAGTCATTCAGTTTGGGATGAGACTGGAGTTCTGAAGAATGGCCATGCTGGCTACATGGATCGTGATGGTGGGCATGGCCACATCTCTGATGGCGCAGACCTTAACGGAAGAGCAATTAAAACAGCATGCGCGAAAGGCACAGGAAGCAGAGAGGCGGAATGATTTTGCTACGGCAGTGCGGGAGTATGAAGTGCTGGCTACCTCGCTGCCACGGGATGCAGAGGTGCAGAGCAATCTTGGAGTAGCGTTGTATTTTAACCATGACCTGCGAAGAGCCATTACCGTACTGCATAAAGCGGAGAAGCTGAATCCGGTGTTGTTTGCGCCACATCTGTTTCTGGGACTTGCGGAGTATCATCTCTCGGCTCCAGCCGCTGCGATTCCGGAACTGGAGGAGGCGGCCAGGATCAATCCTGCAGATGCAAATGCCCATACTTGGCTGGGCTACTCGTATGCTGCGCTGTCGCAACATGCGAATGCGATTGCGCAGTTTAAGAGCGCGCAGGCTTTACAGCCAGAGAACGTGGACCTGTGGTACGCATTGGGGAAGAGCTATCTTGAGCTGGGAAAAGCGAAAACAAAGGGGTTGCTGGCCACGGCGCCAGAAAGTGCCCGTGTATGGCAGCTGGCCAGCGAACAGTTTGCGCTTGCGGGAGACGAGGTAAAGGCCAGGACGGCACTGGCTGAAGCTAAACACCTGCGGCCGCAGCTTGCTGCCTGTCCTGGAGATGGGAGCAAAGAAGATTCTTTGTATTGTGAGGCGCACACGGCGGAGCGGGCCGCGCAGGCGGCTTTCGAGCACGTATTGCAGATGGCGCCGGAATCGTCAAGGGCGCATGAAATTATGGCGGACTCGTACTTTGCGCACGAGCAGCTGGACCATGCAATGGCGGAGTACCGTAAAGTGCTTCAGTCAGACAGTACCCTGCCGGAAATTCATTCGCAGATTGCGCGCTGTCTGATGATTCGTGGGCAGTTCGACGCGGCGCTCAAAGAGTATCAGGAAGAGGAAAAGCTTCAGCCCGAGTCCGCGCAGGTACAGACTGATCTGGGCCGCGTGCTGCTGGCAATGGATAGAAATGCGGAAGCAATCGCGGCATTGAAGAAGGCTGTAGCTGCGCAAACTCCGCCGGAAGAAGCCTATTTGTTGCTCGGAAAAGCAGAGCTGCGGAACCACAATGAAAGGGACGCGGTGCAGATGCTTGAACATTACGTCTCTACACGACCGGACGATTCAGCCGGCTACTATTTGCTTGGCATTGCATATCGCGCGACAGGAGACCGGGCGCGGATGAACGACGCGATAGAGCAGTATAAGAAAACATCACTGGACGCGAAAGAGCGCAACCTTGCGCAGGCGGAGCTAAGTCACAGAGAAAATGCAGAGACCGTTGAGGACGGGCCTCCCAAGTCATAATCCACAAAAAAGGAAACCAGATGCCACAGATGAAGGAAGCTGTTCTGATTACCAGCGGAGATTTGCGTGAATCAGCCAATAAGGTGTGCTGGCCTGCGCAGGAAGATCTGGAGCGGAAACTGACTGAATGCTTCAGAAAAGAAGGAGTTGCACTCCGTCGCGCTTTTCCAGTGGACGAGGCGCGAGGGCATGGATTTATTTCCAGCCAGCGCATGGGCATGGATATTTTCACCAGGATTGATCCGAATGCGAACCTGGTGTTTGCAACGGCGGCATGGCAGTACACGCATCACGTATTGCCGGGGATGCGCGGACATCAGGGCCCAATTCTGACAGTGGCGAACTGGTCTGGCCAATGGCCTGGACTGGTGGGGTTGCTGAATCTGAATGGCTCGCTTGTGAAGGCGGGAAAATCATTCAGCACGTTGTGGAGCGAGCAGTTTCATGATGACTACTTCCTGAACAGGCTGCATGAATGGGTCACCACCGGAGAGGTGACTCATGATCTTTCGCACGTGAGAGAGCTTGACCGAGGAAGACTTCCGCCGGATGCGGCCGCGATGGGCCAGAAGCTGGCGGAGGAACTGCTGCGGAAGAAGATCATTCTGGGTGTGTTTGATGAAGGCTGCATGGGAATGTACAACGCCATCATTGATGATGAGTTGCTGAATCCATCGGGCTTCTTTAAGGAGCGGCTGAGCCAGTCGGCCTTGGTAGCCAGGATGCGCACGGTTTCCAATGGAGAAGCCGAAGCCATACGGAAATGGCTGGACGATCGCGGAGTGAAGTTTGAGACTGGCAAAGACCCAGAGGCGGAATTAACAGACGCGCAGGTCCACGAGCAATGCAAAATGTATATTGCTGCAACCCGCATGGCACATGAGTTCGGCTGCGATGCGATCGGTATTCAGTATCAACAGGGGTTGAAAGATATGGTGCCTGCATCGGACCTGGCAGAAGGCTTGCTGAACAACGCGGAGCGTCCTCCGGTGTTCGACGAAAAGGGGCACGAGCTGTACGCTGGTGGTCCGCTACCGCATTTTAATGAAGTGGACGAGGGCGCTGGAGTGGATGCAGTGGTGACGAACCGCTGCTGGACGGCCCTGGGGCTGGATCCCTCGACGACGCTGCATGATGTTCGCTGGGGCGAGCTGTACTCCCTTAACGGCAAGACGGAATTTGTGTGGGTGCTGCAGATTTCCGGCGCTGCACCCGCAAACCATTTCGTGAATGGTTACGCTGGTGCCACGAGCAGTCGGCAGCCTGCAATGTATTTTCCGCTTGGCGGAGGAACTCTGAAGGGAATTGGTAAGCCGGGCAGGATTGTATGGAGCCGCGTCTTTGTGGAAGGAGGCCAGCTGCATGTTGATATGGGGCTTGGCTCCGTCGTACAGCTTCCGAAAGAAGAAACAGAACGACGCTGGCAGCAGACCACACCGCAGTGGCCGTTGGTGAGTGCCGTCTTTGATGGCGTTTCCAGAGACAGCTTTATGGCACGGCACCGTGCGAACCATGTGAACATCGCGTATGCTGGCAACGAAGCAGAAGCAGCCAGGGCGCTTGCTGTGAAAGCAGCGATGTTCGACGCATTAGGAGTTAGGGTGCATCTGTGCGGCGTGGTGGATGTTGGATAAGCCTGGCAAATCTCTCGGGAAGTAGAGTAGTTGGATGAGCATATCGCGTCATGTGGTGAAGAGCACCGTTGTTGGTGCGCTGGGCGGGCTGTTGTTCGGATTTGACACCGCTGTCATTTCCGGCACTACGCAGGCCCTCACGAATAAATTTCATCTTTCTCCGGGGATGCTTGGGTTTGTTGTTTCGAGCGCGTTGTGGGGGACCGTGGCAGGTGCCATTACCGCAGGCGTTCCAGGGCAAAAATATGGCCGTCGAGACAGCTTGCGTGTCATGGCATTGTTTTATGTGATTTCCGCGCTGGGCTGTGCTCTGGCGTGGAACATCGAATCGCTGATTGTGTTCAGGTTTATCAGCGGCCTGGCAATTGGTGGATCGTCGGTGCTGGGGCCGATGTACATTGCAGAAATTGCGCCTCCGAAATGGCGAGGAAGGCTGGTCGGGTTCTTTCAGGTCAACATCGTCATAGGTATTTTGATTGCATACGTTTCGAACTACCTGATTGCCTCATTGCAACTGGGCGCAACGGAATGGCGATGGCAGCTAGGGGTTGCAGCGATTCCTTCAGCGCTGTTCATGGTGATGCTGTTCTTTATTCCACGCAGCCCGCGCTGGCTCACAACGCAATCGCGACTGGATGAAGCGTACGGCGTGCTGGCACTCATCGGAGTGGAAAACCCGCAGCAGGAGCTTGAAGAAATTCGGAATTCGCTGCGCCAGGAAGCGAGTGCTGGCAAGGACTCTCTCTGGTCGAAGCAGTACCGGCTGCCTGTCTTTGTTGCGCTGACAGTTGGAGCTTTCTGCCAACTTACGGGCATCAATGCCATCCTCTATTACTTGAATGACATTTTCTCTCTGGCCGGAGCATCGAAGATATCCGGAAGTCTGCAGGCCGTGGCTGTTGGGGCCATGAACCTTGTGGCTACGCTGATTGCAATGTCAGTGATTGACAAGCTGGGGCGCAAGAAGCTGTTGTTGGCCGGCACTGTTGGCTTGACGGTGGTGCTAGGTGCCATTGCGGCGCTGTTTTATACGCACAGTCATCTGAATTTACTGGTATGGCTGCTGATGGCATACATAGCGCTGTTCGCGATTTCGCATGGAGCGGTGGTATGGGTCTACATCAGCGAAGTGTTTCCGAACCGCGTGCGCGCCAAGGGGCAGAGTCTGGGCAGTTCTTCGCATTGGGTGTCAAATGCGATTATTTCGCTGGTGTTTCCTGTTTTTGCGAAATCATCAGGCGCAACGCCATTTGTATTTTTTGCGGTCATGATGGTGATCGATTTCTTTCTGGTGCTGTTCTATTACCCGGAGACGGCAGGTGTTTCTCTGGAGAGAATGCACGACCGGTTGGAAGCGGTGAGCCATCACGAGGTATTGAAATAACGAGGTGAAAGAATGCGATTGCTGATTAGTTGCTTGCTGACAATGGTCGGCACACTGGGCGCGTACGCGCAGAATTCCTCATGGCAGCCGGACCTGACCCGGCAGCAGACGTATACGCTTCATCGTGAATCGAGCACAGACCCGACGGGGAGGAATGCGGACTTCCGCGTAGTTGCTCCAGGAGCGACGCAGACTGTGCTTGATGTAGATGGGCCAGGCGTGATTTCGCATATCTGGTTTACGATTGCGGACCCGGAACCATACCACCTGAAACGCATTGTGCTGCGAATGTACTGGGACGGCGAATCTACGCCGAGCGTGGAAGCACCGATTGGGGATTTCTTTGGTTTGGGCCTGGGTACGTACCACAACTGGCAGTCGCAGATGCTTTCAGTGGGTAGTGACAAAGCGCTGAACTGCTTCTTTCCGATGCCATTTGAACGTCACGCGCGCATTACAGTGACGAATGAGGGTACGCGACCCATCAATGCTCTTTACTACAACATTGATTACCGCAAGTTGGCCGGCAATCTGCCGCTGGATACTGTTTACTTTCACGCGCAGTACCGGCAGGGACAGCCCAATCATAGCACAGTTTCAGGATGGGTAGACAATGGTGATCCGAAGGTGAATGACAAGAAGAACGAGGATGGCGCGGACAACTACGTCTGGATGGAAGCCAAAGGGCATGGGCAATATGTGGGTGTGACCATGTCTGTCCTGCAAAACCAGGATTACTGGTGGGGCGAAGGCGACGATATGTTCTTTATTGATGGCGCTGAGAAGCCGGCGATCATTGGCACTGGTTCAGAAGATTACTTTCTGGGTGCGTGGGACTTTGGAGGGCATCCGTTTTCGTATCAGCTCTACGGTGCTCCTGTCGTGGGGGAGGAGCTGGCAGGGAGCCGCTCCAGTGTATATCGCTTTCATCTGGATTCGCCCATCCCGTTTACAAAGTCGTTCAAAGCGACGATTGAGCATGGGCACGCAAATGCTCGCTCTGATAACTACTATTCCGTTGCGTACTGGTATCAGGCAGAGCCGCACGAGGCTTTTCCAGCACTTCCTGCTGTAGAGCAGAGAATTCCTGAACTGCAGTCGGTTGGCGGGCCTGGAAATCACGCAGTGAAATAATTCCAGCAGCACTGTCCCACATCTCTGAACAGTTGTGGGGCAGTGTTCATTTCAGCATTTCTGCAAGTCTCTCCAGAAAAGTTGTTTGACTTTTCAGGATTCGCTTTTTCGCTTCATCGAGAGGAAACCATTCCCAGCGGTCTATCTCAGGAAATTGGACCATCTTGCCTGAACGTGGAGGCCATTCCATGGGAAAGTTGTTGCTCTTTAAGGCAGAAGGATTGCAATCGCCTTCCACGGCCCACACGCTTACGAGCTTTCCGCCGGGTTGTCTGGTTTCTCCAAGCGGAAGAAATTCGCCGTTGATCTGCAGTCCGGTTTCTTCCTCAAATTCACGCTGTGCGACGGTGAGTGGGTCTTCCTCGGGAAGATATTCGCCTTTGGGAACAGACCACGCCGCAGCATCTTTCTTTGCCCAGAAGGGGCCTCCGGGATGGACCAGAAAGACTTCGATCTGGTCTTTATTATGGCGATACATCAGGATTCCGGCACTGCATTTTGGCATACATTATCCATATCCATACATATGTAAACGATAGAATCATATAATCCTTATGGGAAGCACACCAAAGCTGCGGGATGGATTGCAGGGAGCGGTCCTGGTTCTGATTCAATTCGACGTGTGCGAAGAGATACGGCTTGATCAACTGAAACAGCTATTCAGCGCGCACACAGTTCAAAGACCTGCTTTAAAACATGCTTTGCCCAGCTATATCCGGTACGAGCGGCCCCCGGTTGTAGAAACTACGGAGCCGCTGGTGCTGGACAGCGGCGAACGCCTGCAGGGGCAGATCAAGTATTACGACTATGGTGTGGTCAGCGTAATCTTCGAGCTGCCCTTTGCCGGTAACTGGGAAAAACTGGTGCAACTTTCAAGCCGCTGGGTATGGGACGTAGATTTTTCTGCCTATGCGCTTCGCATAGTGCAGAAGCGTCTGGAACAGGCATCTGGAGCACTGGTGAAGCCATATAAGGAATGGCTGAATGAGGACTACTTTATCTTTCATGTAAGCGAAGTAGATGATTCGCCCACGGCGGCACAGATCGTACAACTTCGGGGCCGGGAGATTTCACAGATTGTGCGTGGAGATGCTATCGAACTGTCTGACAGCGAAAGGCATGAGGTGCTGCAATCAGGCATTTCTTATGGCACACGAGACCTTGCAGTCATTGGCTGGAATGCTGCTTTTCTTTATGACACGCAGTCAGGCGCGGAAAGCGCGATCCAGCTGCTTGAATACGCAAACTCGCAGCTGCTTGAGTTCCGCCATTACGATGAGCTGCTGACAACCGAGTTAGAGACCGTATATAACTCGTTGGAAAAGGGAACAGGTTTTTTTGCTCGATGGCGGCTGGCGAGGTCGGCCACGCGGTTGAACGCGGTCTTGTTGGAGGTGAGCGAGCTTACGGAGCACGCCGATAATGCCATCAAGTTTTTAAGTGATATGTTCTCTGCGCGCCTCTATCGAGTGGCGGCAGCGAAGGTTGGTGTGCCCGACTACAAGAATTTGGTCACGAACAAAATGCAGACGGCACGGGAGCTATACCACTTTATGGTGGACCAGTTCAATCAGAGCCGCATGTTCTTTCTCGAGCTGACCGTCGTGATCATCCTGATTGTTGAGTTGTTTTATCTATTTCGCGGGCATCCGTTTTAGAAGCTCCAGTGCTCCAGCCGCTTCAGGCGTGGGAAATAGAGGGCGAGCCGCAGCTGTATATGGTTGCCGTGGATCTTTTGCAGGGCCTTCCCGTACAGGGCGAGTTGTGGCGCATACTGTTCGCGTTGAGCGGAAAGAAATCCAGCAATGTTCGTGCCTGAGTAAGGTGTAGTTTTGTAATCTACGACCCAGATGTGGTCTTTGCCGGCGGACAAAGGTGTGCTGCCAGCACGAAAGACCCTGTCGGCTCGGACGGTGCGGAGAGCGCCTTCTATCCAGCCCGTCCATGAGGCTTCCGATTGCGCATCAAGGTGCTGCGCCAGAAGCCATTGACCTTGCGGATCTTCGAGGGCGCTTATTACAGACGCAGTAATTTCTGAGAGTGCATGCGCTTTTTGTATCTCAGGCAGTGCGGTGGTGCGCAGCATGACAGAGGCGTAGCGTTCGACCCATCGTGCTGCATCCGCGCCGAAAGGTAACTGGGACCGCGAAAGACGATCCAGCAGGGCATGCGTGATGCTGCCTGTCAGCCGCTGCAAGCGTCCAGCATCAGGGCGTTCGAAGAGCGCATGGAACTCTGGTTCAAAAGCAACGGGTACTGAAATGTTCGTGCTGTGTTCTGGTAACGCTCCAGATGCGGGCAGTCTCTTCATGAGGATATGTCCGCGATTGCTTTCAGCAACTGCGGCGAGAGAGGAGACCACTCCTGGTTCAGCAGCGGAAGGGAACATGATGACGTTCTGCCGTTTTTTCGCCTCAAAGTCGGCAAGGAAATTCGCTTCCAGTGCGGGCCATGCGGCATACAGCAAGCTGGTGTTTTTGCATTCGGCAAGCCTGCCATCTTTTGTAATCGTGGCTGTACCAAAAAGGTGAAGCTCGCGACGCGCCCGAGTGCACGCCACATAAAGAACACGCTTCAGTTCCTCTTGCTCTCGCTTGTCGCGCTGTTGTTGCACCCAGCGATAGACAGGCGGTATATCGCTGTCGCGGCTTCCGAGAGGTGCAATCAGCAGTTCGTCTTTCTCACTGTTGGCGGGGTCGGGGCGCTGAAGCATGACAATGAGTGGGTTGCTGTCGCCGCGCGCCATGCGCTCCAATCCAGGCACGATGACCACATCGAAACCGAGGCCTTTGGCTTTGTGTATCGTCATCAGCTGCACGCCAGCCCGTTCGCTTGCACGAGGATCTGGCTGCGCGAAGAGGCGTTCGAGTTGCCTGTCAAGCTCGTCGCCCAGGCAGGCAATGCCATCAGGTGAGATACCGTCGAGCATCGAGAAGAAGACGCGGGCATTCTCGCGTTGCGCAGCATCGAGGCAAAGCGGACCTCCGAGAGTGTGCCATGTCCGCTCAATCCATGTGGAAAGGGACTGGCCCTGCTGGTACCGATTTTCAAGAGCGTGCCGCAGTATCTGGGAGACACGCTGGAGGCGCTGCTGGCCATCGTGGCTGAGAAGCTGTTGACGTTCTTCAATGAGTTTCTGAACAGAAATATGTGAAAGATTCTTATTATCTTCGCCGCAGAGGAGGTGTAAATCGGGAAGCATGAGTCCGCACCATGGCGCGCGCAGGACAGAAAGCCATGCAATGCGGTCCATAGGGTGAAGGAGCGCGCGTGTGAGCGAAACCAAGTCGCGAATCTCCTGTTGCTGCCCGAGCCGTTCCACTTCGACCGCGCGAAAAGGGATATCATTTTTTCGCAGCAATTTCGCAATCGGTGACAGATGTTCACGCGCGCGTGCCAGCACTGCGACAGTGAATGATGCGTCGGGGTCGGTTTCCGCCTGCCGAATGCGAGGCAGGCAGTCCTGAACAATCCGAAGTACTTCCTCCGCCTCATGTTCCACTGCCCGCTTTTCTCCTGTGGCGTCACCACGGGCGACAAACTGAGTGTGCAGATAGACAGCATCAACAGGCTGCGCAGGGGTGACGGCTTCGGACGGAGCGAAAGAGACCGCGGCGTCAGGCGAGCGGTCGCTTACGAATATTTTTTGAAACCATGCGTTCAGTGGGTTGACCAGGCCTGCATGTGAGCGGAAATTTGCTGACAGATAGACCGGCTGAAATGGGTGGTATTCAATGCCGTGCCGTTTTACCTGCTCAAATAATTCCACCTCCGCTTGACGGAACATATAGATGGATTGCATCGGATCTCCGACAAGAAAGCAGGTACGGCGCTCATCGCCCGTCCATGCCCGCAGGAGCAGCTGGAGCAGACGTAGCTGGTGGCGCGATGTGTCCTGGAATTCATCCACGAGTAGGTGGCGAATCTGTTCACCGAAACGTAGCACATTCTCATTTGGTGTTTCGAGCACCTGCAATGCTGCGACACCAATTTCAACGAAATCAATGATGTTTCGTTCCGCAAAGAGTACGCGCAATTCGGCGACCGCATAGCGCAAAACAATGAAGAGCTTGCGGAGCGTGTTCCACTGGTCTTCTGTATACCGCGGCGGAGGCAGATTTGGTATTTCATTCAGGACGGAAAGCAGATCGGGGAGGCTGCGGAGGTGCTGAATGATGGCCTGCATTCTTCGGCTCGGCCTCTGGTTTTCGGGAAGATGCTTTTCAAGATCGGCGGGGAAGCCTTGTGTCCTGGAATATTTTTTCCGCCAGGCTTTATCCGTAGTCAGAAATTTGGCAAGGCATTGCCAGTGCTCGACAAGGCCCGCGTGGGGCAGATCTTTGAGCTCGGCGAGCAAAGCGAAATCGCCGCCGTGTTCACACGCGTACCGTCCAAGTTCGAGGAGTTCTGCCGCAATCAGAGGAGATTGAGAAAGAAGGGAATGTGCCTGCTCCAGAACACGCTGGACGGCGCTTTTGAATGGAACTTCGAGCTGCAATCGCGTGACGTGCCAATCTTCTTCGCTCCATTGCTGACCTAGAGGAAATATGTGCAGCCACTGGTCGCGACTGGCCAACATTTCTGCAATGAGGCGTTGGGCCTCAGCGAGATTGTTGTCGCGCCTGGCCAGAAGATGCATAAGCGCTTCATGAATGTCTTTGCCCGGACCCCCCAGGTTGGCCAGGGTGCGGCGCGCGGCCTCATCGTAGAGCGGACGTGTATCGTCCTGAGGCTGCATATGTCCGCCCATTTGAGCCAGCAGGGGCTGTTCATAGGCTATGCGCAGGCAGAGCGAATCAATGGTCTGGATGTTAAGGGCTTGCGGCTGCTCCAGCAGCCTCCATCCGCGCTTTTCAGAGTGGGCCAGCGCCTTTCTGGCTGTTTCGAGTGCCGGGTCATATTTTTCGGCACGCGCCTTTTCCAACTGCTGCAGGATTCGCGAACGCATCTCCGCGGTGGCGGCGCGGGTGAAAGTGATGGCGAGAATTTCATGAGGTTCATCTACCTCCGCCAGCAATTTCAGGAAGCGCTGTGTGAGCAGCTCGGTTTTTCCTGATCCGGCGGGAGCCTGAACAATGCAGGAAATGGCTGTATTCAGTGCTTCGGCGCGCTGGAGATGGTCTGAAGGGAGATTGAGCTTACTCATCATCATCCTCTCCATCAGCGTCTACTTCTGTTTCCGCGACGCGGCAGAGTCCAGGTAGCGGGCAAAGTTTGCATGTTTTTTGGCCGTCGCGGGGAGCTACTGAGGCTTCGCCGCGCAGGAACTCGTGTGCGAGATATAGTAATGCGTTTTGCCAATCTTCTTTCATTTCGTCGTTATAGGGTTGATTGACAAGAGGGCTGGTGCCAGGGAGGTCGGATTTGAGATGTGCCCGCGCGTCGGATATGCGACCCACGAAACCTGTTTCTCTGGCGCGAATCTGGGCGAAGAGCAGGCCACTTACGTTTTCAACATTGCCGTAAATAGCATATAGAGGAAGCTGCGGCTCTTTCATCCGTTCACCTTGCCAGTCGGCAGGCGAGACTTTTCCGGTTTTGTAATCAAGCAAGAGACGGCTTTGATCTGGCAAGAGGTCTATGCGGTCGGCACGCAATTCAAGCTTTAATTCGCCTACGCGGACATTTTGCAGTTTTTCTTCACGTTTCTCGACTTTAAACGGTTGACGTTGGGCTTCGCAATGCATCCATTCGCGCAGTCGAACAAACATTCGATTTTGTTCGGACTCAAGGTAAGCACTCATCCATGGGTCGTCTGTATTTTCCTGCACCAGAGGTAGAAACGCGGTGCTGATGTGGTGGCGCAGCACTTCCTCTAATCGTCCTTCGGAAAGAATGCGCTTCAGGTCATCCAGGCTTGTCATACGCATGGGTTCGGGCGTATCAGGAGACCAGAGGTGCTGCAGAATCTTGTGGATGAGATTGCCGCGCTCCATCGCACTCAGGCCCCATTCGGCGCGATTCAGGGGCTTCGTGTGCAGGCGGCGCATTGCAAATGCCTGGAAAGGACATGCAGCCTGCTCCTTGAGGACATTCGCGCCAGCAGCGGAGCGGTCCTGCGGCCACGGGGCTACTTCAGAAGATGTAACGAGCGATTCGAGTCTCGGGGTGGCGAGCGCCGGCTCCGGGGCATGAAGTTGTGAGCGCAGATCGTGAGTAGTAAGCGAATTAAGTGTTGCACCAAAAATCCGGGCGAGCACAGGGGAAACGCGCAGATCTCCTTCCTTGTTCTGCCGGGCATAGCTCAAGACAAACTCCGGCGCGCTGGTCGCAATGCGTTGCGTGACCAACAATGCCAGATCTGTATCTATGGAAGCGCTGCTGTGCGGCATCTGCGCCTTGACCTGGAGAAACTGCGGAAGCAAAGGGTGGGGCCGTCCAGAGCCCGGCCATTGAGAGTCATCTACGCCAAGAAACCATACAGCATCGAATGTTTGCCCGGAGGACTCAAAGGCACCCATGATCTGAACTGGTGCATTCCGTGATTCAGGTGTGAATATGGTTTCGGCAGCGTGTTGTTCCACTGCCTTTACAAATTCTTTGTAAGCTACTTCGTGCCGGGAGAAGTCGAGCAAGGCCACTTCATCCAGAAGCCTTTGCCAACGGGCCTGTGCCTGATATTGAATGCTGTCAGGCTGCCGGAATCCGGGCCATCGTCCTGCGCGGAGCATCTGATCTGTGGTGTTGGCCCAATGGGTGTAGGTGGCCGATGGAAGGGCCTGCTGCTTTTGAAAAATCCGCTGCAGGTGCAGCAGCCGGGTGCGAAACGGGCCAGTACGCGTTTTCGATGCAAACGTATCGAGAGACATCTCTGGTGAGAGTGTCTTTGCATCGCGCAGCCTGAAGTCAGTTTCTGCCAGCCTTGGGACTTCGCCTGGATGCTTGCAAAAGAAGCCCGACAGCATGAGCCAGGTGAGTTCCTCTTCTTTCAGAGGGCCCGTGAGCCAGCGCAGCATGAGCAAGGCGGCGCGAATGACTGGAACATCTGCGAGCGGCACGCCAAGAGAAAATTCATACACGGGCGGGCCGGGATTTTTTGCGATCTCAAGATTTTCTGGCGTTAACACGGCACGAAAGATGCGGTCAGCTTCTGCGCGTATGCTGCGAACATCGGGAGCGATAATTCCGATCCGTTGGGAGGGGTCATCTTCAAGCCTGCTTCTGCACCACTGCGCGCAGGCATGCAATTCGTCGTGCAGATCGTCGGCGCGGACCAGGATGCCGGCGCATGTATCCGCGGCTTCGGAAACAGCGCTTTCCACTACCGCTCCTGCTTCGCGCAAAATTGCGATAAAGCGCTCCTGCTGAGGAGTGAGACGGTCGAAACCGACGAGCAGAATTCTCTTTGCTGGTGAGAGGTGCCCAGCTCTGATTGCGCCGGACAGCAGATCTTCCAGAAGGCTGCGACTTGTCCAGTCGCGGCTGTTGCAGAGGCGGTCAAATTCAGCGGCCCATTGGCGGAAGCGTTCGGCGTCTGGCTCTGCCCATGGAGACTTCAGCGTGTCCTGCATGCGGTATGCACTGAGCAGCTTGTAGGCTTCCTGTGCGAGAGAGGCCATCCCGTCAGGCGAGACGACCAGGCGGGCATCGCTGCGTTGCACCTGTTTCCAAAGCGAGTGCTCCTGAAGGGGTGTGAGAAGCAGGGGGGATTCCGGCACGGTGAATGTGAGCTCGCGCCAGAGATTTGTGACCCACGTTTCCCAGTCGTAAATCTGCGGAGAGGTCCACATCTCGTGGCCTGCGGCGCGTTGCTGCTCAGCATAGACCAGGTGCAGGAACCGAGCGGAACGAGCGCTGGCCGCAATGACCATTCCGCCGTCAAGAAGAGCGCCTGAGACCTGTTCCGCCAATGTGTGCGGAGTGGGTGAGTCAAACAGTGGGAGCACATGAAAAGTGTAAACTGGGCTGTGGTCCGCTACCTTTCCACCCTGCTCTGTGCCGCTGCTGCCGCCTGTGTTTTGCTTTTGGGCGGATGCCACAAGTCCACTCCGCAAGCCAGTCAGACGGTCTCCGATGCTGGTGCAAAGCATTATCCAGTGCGCGGGAAGATCGTTACCGTGGATGCGCAGCGGGGCGAGGTCGTGCTGGATGCGGCGGCCATACCTGGCTATATGGAAGCGATGACGATGCCGTTCAAGTTGAAGAACCCGAGCATTATCAGCGAACTGCATCCGGGAGACAGCATTACGGCGACACTCATTGCGACGGATGCTTCAGACCTGCTGGACCAGATTGTGATCATCGCGCAGGCCAAGCCAGACTATAAGCCGAGCTTCTACTACCATCCGATTCAGCCCGGGGACAAAGTCCCTGATTTCAAGCTGCTGAACCAGAGCGGGAAGGAAATTCATCTGGGGCAATTTCAGGGTAAGGTGCTCCTGATGACGTTTATCTATACGCGGTGCCCTCTGGCAGACTACTGTCCGCGTATGAGCCGCAATTTCGCGGAAATAGACAAGGCATTGGCCAAAGACCCTCAGCTCTACAGGAAAACCCATCTGCTGAGTGTGAGCTTTGATCCGGACTACGACACACCACAGGTCCTGCGCAGCTATGGCAGTTCTTATACGGGGAACTACACGAAAGAGACATTCGCGCACTGGGACTTTGCAGCGCCGAGCAAGAATGATCTGCCTGCGCTACTGCGGTATTTCGATGTAGGGGCTACTCCGGAGAAAGACCGCACGATTACGCATTCTCTCTCGACTTTGGTGATTGAGCCGGATGGCAAGGTCTATAAGTGGTATCCCACGAATGACTGGACGACCGACCAGGTCCTGAACGACGTGAAACAACTAGTGGCGAAACAGGGAAAAGCATGATCGTGATTGTGATGGGGGTCAGCGGTTCCGGGAAGACCACGACCGCTCTGGCGCTGCAAAAGCTTACGGGATGGCAGTTTGCCGAGGGCGATGATTATCACTCGGAAGCCAATCGGCAGAAGATGGCCGCGGGAATTCCGCTGAATGATGAGGATCGCGTGCCGTGGCTGGAGACCCTGCATACGCTGATTCGCGGCTGGCATGACCGCGGGGAAAACGGCATCCTGACATGCTCGGCGCTGAAACAGGCATATCGCGATCTTCTGGTAACGGGGCTTCCGCATGATGCATATAGCTTTGCCTTGATGGAAGCGCCAAAGGATGTGATTGCCCATCGCATGCGGGCGCGGCAGCATTTTATGCCTCCTGCGCTGCTGGATAGCCAGATTGCGACACTCCAGCCTCCGAAAGAGGCGCTGCATATTTCGGCGCTTCAATCTCCGGAAGAGGCGGCCAGAGAGATTCTGGACGCGCTTGGGATTGTTCCTGCCGCGCAATAAATTGAGTCGCTGGATGCTGCGCCGAGTCTTATGGAAGAGACAAGAGGTGTCCGGCATTTACACTGTTTCCAGCACGCGGAGGACGATCTAAGCATGGCTAGAACGACGATTCTTTTCGGCGTCATTCTGATTCTTCTTGGAATTTTTGGTTTTGTTGCTACGGGCAGCCACGCGCCTACGGCGCTGATTCCCGCGTATGTGGGAATTGTGCTGGGGATTCTGGGCTTTCTCTCCATTACGGAGGACGCGGGCAAGCGCAAACTCTACATGCACATCGCGGTGACGATAGGCCTGATTGGGTTTCTCGGTACGGCGAAGAGTATTTATGACTACATCCGGCTGATACAGGGGCACCAGTTTCCGCACCCTGCAGCCGTGGAAGCAAAGGCCGCGATGGCAGGGATTCTGCTGGTTTTCGTGATTCTTTGTGTGCGCTCGTTTATTGCGGCGCGACGGGCGCGGGCTTAGGTATTTATGCGGCCTGGTTCCATGACAACGATGCGGGCGGAGAGAAGTGGTTCCCGCCGTGTCGCCAGCGATCTTCCTAAGAAAAAGGCCGACATCAAAAAAGTTCTTCCTGAGATATGGAAGCTGATTCGCCCGCGCCGTTGGCTGTTGTTCTTTGGCCTACTTCTGATGGCGGTCAATCGGGTTGCGGGACTCGTTCTGCCCGCTTCCACCAAATTTTTTATTGATACAGTCCTGCGGCAGCATCATGTTGACAAGCTGCTTCCGCTGGTGGGTGTGGTTTTTGGGGCCACGGCCATTCAGGCCGTCACTTCGTTTTCACTCACGCAGCTTCTATCCAAGGCCGCGCAGCGCATGATTGCCGACTTGCGCAAGCAGGTGCAGCAGCACATTGGGCTGCTCCCGGTGAGTTTTTATGATAGCAACCGCACAGGCACGCTCGTTTCCCGCATCATGACGGACGTGGAAGGCGTGCGGAACCTGATTGGCACAGGACTGGTCGAATTTCTGGGCGGAATCATGACGGCGATCATGGCCTTTGCCGTGCTGATGCACACCAGCCGCAAGATTACGCTGATTGTTTTTGCCGTCATTGCGGTTTTTGTTCTCATTCTGCAAAGAGCATTTAAGACCATCCGGCCGATTTTTCGGGAGCGGGGCAGGATCAATGCCGAAGTTACCGGGCGGCTTACGGAGTCGCTCGGCGGAGTGCGCGTGGTCAAGGGCTATCATGCTGAGGCCCGGGAAGCTGGCGTGTTTGCGCAAGGCGTACAACGTCTGCTGGACAATGTGATGCGTTCGCTCACGGCCACCAGCGCGCTTTCCTTTGCGGCGACAACTGTGCTTGGCATTGTGGGTGGCCTGGTGATGCTTCTGGGCGGGCGCGATTACTTTGCCCATCGGCTTACGCTGGGTGATTACTTCCAATACAACATGTTTCTCGCCTTCATGATTGCTCCGGTCTTCCAGATCGTAAACATTGGTACGCAACTGACCGAGGCCGTTGCCGGGCTGGACCGCACCATTGAGATCATGAGCGAGATGGACGAATTTAGTGATCCGCAGCGCGCAGTGAAGATCGGCGAGATTCGGGGCGATGTGGAGTTTCAGGATGTCCGCTTCAGCTATGAGCAGGACAAGCCGGTGCTGCATGGCATCTCCTTCCGCTCGAAGCCGGGAACAGTGACTGCGCTGGTTGGTTCTTCGGGCTCGGGCAAGTCTACGATCATCAGCCTGGTCTGCGGATTTCATAAGCCGGATTCGGGCAGGGTTCTGGTGGACGGCATTGATCTTGCCACGGTGAAACTGAACAGCTATCGCAGCCAGCTTGGCGTGGTTTTGCAGGAGTCGTTTCTCTTTGACGGGACCATCCGCGAGAATGTGATGTTCTCCTACCCGGATGCTACGGAGGAGCAGTTTAACGAAGCCTGCCGTATTGCGCGCGTGGACGAGTTCGCGGATAGGTTTCCGGAGGGCTACGACACAATTGTGGGTGAGCGCGGCGTCAAGCTCTCTGGCGGACAGCGGCAGAGGCTTTCCATTGCCCGCGCGATTCTGGCCGACCCGCGGATTCTGATTCTGGATGAAGCGACCTCTTCGCTTGATTCCGAATCCGAGCAGATGATCCAGCATGGACTCAGCTATCTGATGCAGGGCCGGACGACGTTTGTGATTGCGCACCGGTTGTCCACAATTCGCCGGGCTGATCAGATTCTTGTGGTGGAGGCGGGTCTGATTGTCGAGCGCGGCACGCATGACAGCTTGTATGCGCTGGGCGGGCGGTACTACGACCTCTATACCCGCCAGCATGGGCTCGAAGCGAACCTTTTTCTTGCTCCGGGAGAAGGGGATGCTGTGGAGGAACGAACCTAGTGTCGCAGATAAGCCCACGTCTCAAAGTCGAGAGCCGGGGCACCTGTTCTGGAATATTTTGATGAGGGGTGGCGCCGCTATTTTTTTGTGAGTTCGTCTAGGAGTACTTTGGCTTTGGTCGCCAAGGTATTGGCGCCATCGAGGTCGTTGTCGATCAGTGCCTGTTTTGCTTTGGTGAGAAATGTTCTGATCTGGATGGCTGTTTTCTGCTCTTCTGTATTGAGGCCACGGCTGATTTTATCCAGTCCATTTTCAGTATTCGTAATCAGTTGTTCGATGTCGCGGCGCTGCTGAATATTGGTGGCGTCACCCCCGGCGGTCAGTTGTCCAATGGGGGAGGCATCAGAGGAGGGGCCCGAAGCCACTTCCGTGGTCTGCTGCGCCTGCTTTTCTAGTGCCTGGGCGGCGGTTTCAGCCGCAGGAGCGGTTTTTATCGGAGAGGGTTTATGGCGCGAAGTCCGGTGCGGGTGCGGTGGTGCGGGAGGTTGTTGTGAGGTGGCCAGCTCCACATGAGGATTGCTGGGCGGGGGCAGAGGTGGAAGCGAAGGATAATGCACCATGGCCGAAGGAGGCGGGACGGGGGCCTGCGCCTGCTGAGGCGGCAAAGACTTGCTCTTATGGTTGCATCCCGCCATGGGGAGCAAACATGCTGATACGATCGCCGCAGTGCGGAGAGCGATGTTCATCCCCAAGGCTCCTTTACAAACGTTGCGCTTTTGGTCGTTTCTGCTTCCAGGTGCCCGCGCAGTCTATTTTCTGAAGTACCAGAGGCCGGGACCCGCAAGGTGAAGGTGGTCCCTTTGCCCACTTCTGATTCTACTTCAATCTGACCATTGTGCATCTGGACGATGCGGTAGGTCATGGCGAGTCCAATGCCGCTGCCTTCCTTTTTGGTTGTGAAATACAGATTAAATATCTTTTCGCGGATGTCTGGCGGAATGCCTTCGCCGTCGTCGCTGATGCTGAGGCAGCCCCATCGTGCATCTTCGGCGAGGACCACGCGCAGAGTGCCGCCGTCTGCCATGGCCTGGGCACCATTGAGGACTATGTTGAGGATGGCCTGTTTCATCAGGTCGGCATCCACTTTGGCAATGACGGGATGATTGGGCTGAGAGTTCAGGACACGTACATTGCGGGTTGCCAGTTCCACAGAAGCGAGAGCGAGCACGGCGTTGACGATGGCCCGGAGATCCTGCTCCTGAAGGTTCAACTCGACCGGACGCGAGAAATCCACGAGTGTTTGTACGACGCGGTCGAGGCGCTGTATCTCGTTCTGGATCACGTCCAGATGGCGTTTGGCCGAGGCGTCGTCGGTGGTCAGCTTATTTCGCAGCAGCTCAAGGTGCACCACGATGGCGTTGATGGGGTTTTTAACCTCGTGTCCTACGCCGGAAGTCAGTTGTCCAATGGCGGCCATGCGGCGGGAAATTTCGAGCTCCGACTCAATCTCCTGGACCGATTCAAGGTCATGCAGGGTGAGCAATGCTCCCAGGCCATGCCGTTGCTGGGGAAGGCGGTCGTCGTGGATGAAGTCGAGGGAGACCTCGACCCGGCGGCCGGTTTCGGTGGTGATCTCCTCCTGGACGAGACCGATTCCGCGGTCAAAGGCTTCACGCACGACGCGACCGAGAATGGTGGAGCGGTCGAAGATGTCATGCGCGCTGGCTCCAAGAATTTCATCGCGGCTTTTGACCAGGAAGCGCTCGACTGAGCTTGATACAAGGACCGCGCGCGCATCACGGGTGAATAAGATCATTCCATCTTGTAAGTTAGACAGGATTTGATCAAGGTTCTCTTTAAGGGAAGAAAAGACCTCCTCGACGTTCCGCATGCGACGGCCGAGGCGCTCAATTTTGTTCGATACCTGAAGGACAGTGTCGCCGCCGTCGGGATTTTCGAGCTCACCGGCAGGCTCGATTTCCTGGGATTGCGCTTCCGCGGTGAGGAAGTCGAGGCGTTTGCTGATCTGCTCGATGGGGGCAAGCGCAAAATTGGCCATCAGGGCGGACACCAGCAGTGTAATCACCACTGCTATGCCGATCAAGGTGGCTGCCTCAAGAAACCAGGGGCGGAAGGCATTGCTCAGAAACGTGGTGCGGATGCCGATGTGCAGCGTGATGAAGGGCTGATTGTTGCGATCCAGAGAGAGGGAAACGTCATAGACGCGGGGCGGGCCGAAGACTACCTCCAGAATCTGCGGCATGGAGGCCTTGCGAAGGGAAGCATAAGCAAGGCGGTGGGGCACGAGCTGGTCCTGCAGAATGGGGTCGGTGCTCAGATAGGCGCGGCCATTCTGGTCGGCGATTGAGATGTCAAAGACAGTAGGCGAGTAACTGATGACGGAGTTGAGCAGGGCATTGAGGGCCGCATCTTTGCGTAAAGCATTGGCTACTGCGGCGCGCACAGCTACTGGGTCGTTAGGGTCAAACGGCTGATTGCGGGTGCCGTTCTCAACTGCCTGCCGGGTGGCGAAGAGGAGCTGATGGGCGACGATGTCCGTAGCATTGTAGGACTGGTCAATGTGCTGCTGGAGCAACTGGCTGAAATAGAGCCAGGAAAAGACCGAGACCACGGCAAACACGAGTCCGGTGATGGCAAGAACGAGTTTTGTCTTCAGCCGCATTCAGTGTTCCTGGAACATTGGAGGTCTGAAGCGCCAGGGCAGGTCACTCTTCAGACTCTGGGCTGTTGCTGGCGCTTCCATACTCTTTGAGCTTGTTATGCAGGGTCTTGAGACTGATGCCAAGGATCTCAGCAGCCCTGGTCTTATTGTTGTTTGTGGATTCGAGCGTCTTCGTAATCAGGCGGCGCTCGGCTTCATCCACTGTAGTTCCTATCTCAACCTGCACAACGTTTCCAAAGCTTTCGGGAAGATGCTTGGCCGGTTTGCTGCCAAAACCGGGAGGCAAGTGCTTCGGCTCAAGATAGCCGTTGCTACATAAAATGACGGCCCTTTCAATGGTATTGCGCAGTTCGCGCACATTTCCCGGCCAATCATACGCCATGAGCCGTGTCATCATGTCCTCGGTGATGCCGACGACCTGGCGATCGTGTTTTTCATTCATGTCCTTGAGTATGGAATCCACGATTTCGGGGATGTCTTCCTTGTGCTCGCGCAGCGGCGGCATGTGGATATTGAAGACATTGAGGCGATAGAAAAGATCGTCGCGCAGGTGCCCGTCGGCAACGGCGCTCTCGGGGTCTTTGTTGGTCGCGGCCAGAACGCGGACGTCCACGGGCGACTCGACTTTGCTGCCCAGGCGGCGGAGCTTGCGGTCTTCAAGCACGCGGAGCAGCTTGGCCTGCGTGCCGATGGGCATCTCGCCGATTTCGTCCAGCAGCAGGGTGCCTTCTTCGGCCAACTCGAAGCAGCCGGCGCGGCGTTCAAGGGCGCCGGTAAATGCGCCTTTTTCGTGCCCGAATATTTCGCTTTCGATAAGTGTTTCCGGGATGGCGGCGCAGTTTACAGCGACGAAAGGCTTGGTTTTGCGCGGGCTAAGGTCGTGCAGGGTCCGGGCGACCAGCTCTTTTCCGGTGCCGCTTTCGCCGGTGATGAGGACAGAGACATTATTGGAGGCAATGCGCTCAATGAGAGCAAAGAGCTCCTGCATTTTTTTCGAAGAGCCGACCAGGTGGCCGAGCACGCCAGTTTCCCGCAGCTTGCGGCGCGTGACTTCGAGCTCAAGCTGGGTCTCGCGCTGGCGGCTGGCATTGGCCAGGATAGTGCGCAGGCGGTTGGGGTCAATGGGCTTCTGGATAAAGTCGTAGGCGCCCATCTTCATGGCTTCGACGGCCTGCTCGATACTGCCCTGGGCGGTGAGTACGATGACGGCCATGTTGTCCAGCTTGAGTTCGCCGAGGCGTTCGAGGAGCTCCAGCCCGTCCATGCGGGGCATTTTCAGATCAGTAATTACGATTCCGGGCTGCCATGCCTGCGCGCGTTCGAGGCCCTCCAGGCCGTCACGGGCAGTTTCGGTGCGGTAACCCCAGCCGGAGACCAGCTCGGCCAGCCCGGTGAGGGCATTTTCCTCGTCTTCGACGATCAGGACCTTTTCCTGAATTGCCATAGTACTGCGCAGTACCTCTTAATTATGGAAGCTCTTTCGTTTGTAACATGAGAGGGTCGAGTTTGCCGCTGAAATGGAGGACAGCAAGTGCCAAATGCGGCCGTTTTTTGTTGTAAAATAAAAAAGTATATCCGAGATTCTTCTCTCCGGAAGTCCGGATGCCACCAGCTTTGTTGGTGAGCTTTTGAGGCCCCCTGAACATAGCGATATTCAAGATTTTGAGGAGACAGAGTTTCCATGGCTAAAATCGCCAAAACAGCAGACCGCAAGAAGGTAATGGACACGTCGAAGAGCACCGACTGTCCAAAGTGCAGCAAACCTACCCGCATTGTAAAGCGCGTGAAAGACCGTGAGCGCGGCATTCCGGGCGGGGTCTACATCTCGTGCTCGGCATGCGATTTCTACGAGAAGCTGTAGCTTCGATCCCTATGAAAAGGGCCTGGCGTTGGAGGCTGTTACGAAACGCAGTCTCCATGTATCGAGGCGCTCCCGCGAGGGGGCGTCTTTTTTGCTAGCTGAGTGTTTGTCGGTATCGGGCGTTGCAGCTATGAGGGGATGCCGTTCATGGCCAGATTGAGGATGCTGGTAAGGTGGCTTGCTCCGAGGATGTTGACCATGCGTTTGA
>DATGMQ010000038.1:0-23403 GCA_035293545.1 Alloacidobacterium sp.
GGGCAGGGGATTCTTCATTCGTTTCGAAGGCTTTCTGCTGCCGTGCATCTCCTGGCTATGGGTCGCGCTGTCGCTCACACTTTTCTGCCTGCAGCTTGCTGACCGGCAAACCGGCTTCGCCTTTGCAGCGCGCTCGCTGCATCTCACATCCGGAGTTTGTCCCACGCTGCCTCTGATGCTGGTCTCGCTCGGCTTTCTCATTGCTTCTTTTGTGAACCTCAATGCTCTCAGCATGGCGGTAGCGCGAAATCCCGGATTGCCGCTGATCCATTGGCCCTGGCTCGATCTGGCCTCATGGCAGGTCAGGCTTACCGGATATACCGAACTCTGGTACGGTCTTCCCGGCGCAGACGGCAAGCTGCTGGCATTTGGAGTGCTGCTGGGCTATCTTCTGCTGCATCCGCAGAGACTCTTTGCCACGTTTGATACGCCTTTTATCGGCTGGCTCTACACGCTGAATTTCGTCCTCAGCATCTGGACGGTTCTATGGTTGTGGGCGCGCTTCACTCGTATCTGGGGAGTTCTGCGCAGCGGCCTCGATAGCCTTGAAGGCACGCCGCTGCGATTCGCCTTCTCCCGGCTTCCGGCCATCTTTTCGGTTGACCCGATCTGGTCGTATTCCGGATTGCGCCGCGTCGTCACGCTGCCGATGCGCTGGTTTGAGTATCTGAGGGTTGCTCCGCCCGTTGCCGATGAAAAGCAGCCCATCCTTACCGAAAATCTGCACGAGCTGCGTGTCATCCTGCAGGAAATGCGCGATACCCAATGGCTGGATAACCGCACTTACACGAACTTCAGCCGCCAACAGAACGAGTACGCAATCAGGCTCTCAGATGTGCCGGCAATTCGCGCCAGCTGGGAGCGCGGCGGTCCTGACTGCCCCATCTCAGGATCCTCGTGCAAAGTTGAAAAGTCCGAGGAGGAAGGAAGCGCGAATACTTTGCGGAGCAGCTGCCCCGAATCGCGTTCTGATATTCCATCGCCGTGCGGCACAATATTTAGCCCGGACAACTGCCTCGTCGAAATCGGCAACGAGTTTATTGCTATGCGAATTGCAGCCTATGTGCGATACATTACGCTGCAAATGAAAAACCTGATGACATTTATGTCGCTGGGCTTTCTGCTCACGCTGCTCGCTGCAATCAGCTATCCGTTTGATCGCCCGCAGATCATCGCCTGGGCGGCCACTGCCACTCTGGCTGCGCTGCTCTTTACGGTAGGGACCGTTCTGGCGCAGATGGATCGCGACGCAATCCTAAGCCGAATGAGCAACAGCACGCCGGGGCAGGTCCGCTATATGGCATTTCTTAAACACATGCTCGCCGTTGGAGGACTGCCTCTCATCACGGTCCTGGCGACGCTCTTTCCTGCCATTGGGAAGTATCTTTTCTCATGGGCCGCTCCTATCGTCGAGAGCCTGCACTGATCGCATGACTCCGGCGCTATGATGCTCTTGTGAGCGCTTTATTGGAAATCGATCAGCTTTGTATCTCTTTCAGGGGCAGATCAGCCGTCGATCATCTGAACCTAAGCATCGCGCCTGGAGAAGCGCTCGGACTCGTAGGCGAATCGGGATCGGGAAAGTCCGTCACAGCGTTGGCGATTCTTCGCCTGCTCGATCCCGCGGCCCAGATTTCAGGCTCCATCCGCTTTGATGGGCGCGAGCTTCTTTCTCTGCCATTCGATCAAATGCGACGCGTGCGCGGACGCGAGATATCTATGATCTTCCAGGAGCCGATGACTGCATTGAATCCGGTGATGCCGGTCGGCAGGCAGATTGCCGAAGCTATTCGCGCTCATCATCCGGAAACGAACAGGGTCGAGATACGCAATGCCGTCATGGAAGCAATGCATGCCGTGGCTCTGCCCGAGCCTGAACGCCGCATACGCGACTATCCGCACCAGTTCTCCGGCGGGCAGCGCCAGCGCATTCTCATCGCAATGGCCATTGTGAATCGTCCTCGACTACTCATTGCCGATGAGCCAACGACTGCGCTCGACGTTACCGTTCAGGCGCAGATACTCGACTTGCTGGCTGGCCTGCGTGAGCGTTATTCCCTCGCAATGCTGTTTATCTCACATGATCTTGCTGTGGTTTCGCAGGTAGCGGACCGCGTGGCTGTGATGCGGCATGGATTGCTGCTGGAAGAAGGGCCCCGCAGGGCCATATTTGAATCGCCGCAACATGCCTACACCCGTAGTCTGCTTGGCGCGATTCCCACGCTGCGAACAGACCTTTCTGCGCCGCTCGCCACTCTCCCGCGGAATGTGATCACCTCAGAAGGCGAGCTGCGCGAATATGCGACGGGGCATTGGGTACGCGGCTGACTCGCTTGGAATCTAATTCTGATGGGACTAGATTCAAAGGTGGCCCTATATCATGCGCGCTCTGATTCTTTCCGATATTCACGCCAATCTGGAAGCGCTGGAGGCGGTCATTGCTGCCGCTCCTGCGCATGACGCGGTGTGGAACCTCGGCGATGTCGTCGGTTATGGCGCCAATCCCAATGAGGTAATTGATCGCGCCCGCTCCATCGGCAGCATCTTTGTGCGCGGCAATCATGACCGCGTCTGCAGCGGCCTCAGCAGCATGGAAGACTTCAACCCAATTGCCAGCCGCGCCGCCAGATGGACACAGTGCGTACTCTCAGCCGAGCACATTGCCTGGCTGCGGCAGATGGCGCACGGTCCCATCATGCCTGATGGGTCGCAGGTGAGCTGTACGCATGGCTCGCCGCTCGATGAGGATGAGTACATACTCTCGATGCGCGATGCGTGGCAACCCTTGCAGAAAATCACGACAGCGATCAATTTCTTCGGTCATACTCACATCCAGGGCGGTTTCGCCACCAATGACGACGATTGGTTCAAGCTGGTTCCTGATTACGCAACGCACAATGAACCGGAAGAGTATGAAATTCAACTGCGCGAGGGTGTTCGGTATCTGATTAATCCGGGATCGGTAGGACAGCCGCGAGACGGTGACTGGCGCTCCGCGTTTGCAATCTACAATGATGCGCAGCGCACCGTAACTTTTTACCGCATTCCGTATGATGTTCGGTTGGCGCAAATGAGAATTATTCGCGCCGGATTACCGGACCGTCTTGCAACGCGGCTCAGGGATGGTCGCTGAGACCATCGGAATAGATTCAACGTTGCTGCTAAAGCGAAAGCCGCTCAGAAGAGCGGCCTTCGAATTCACATGAATGCAACCTATTCCGTCACAGCATCTACAAATGCCTTCAGCTTGCGCGAACGCGAAGGATGCCGCAGCTTGCGCAGCGCCTTTGCTTCTATCTGGCGAATGCGCTCGCGAGTAACCTGGAAGCTCTGGCCCACTTCCTCCAGAGTATGTTCAGATCCGTCTTCGAGGCCGAAGCGCATCTTGATGACGCGCTCTTCGCGCGGCGTCAGCGTGCGCAGGACCTGCGAGGTGTATTCCTTCAGGTTGACGCTGATGACGGCGTCGGAAGGCGATACAGCCATGCGGTCTTCGATGAAGTCGCCCAGGTGCGAATCTTCTTCCTCGCCAATCGGCGTTTCGAGCGAGATGGGCTCCTGCGCGATCTTGAGGACCTTGCGGACCTTTGCGACAGGGATGTCCATGCGGCGCGCGATCTCTTCCGAGGTAGGCTCGCGGCCAAGCTCCTGCACGAGCTGACGCGAGGTGCGGATGAGCTTGTTGATCGTCTCGATCATGTGCACCGGAATACGGATCGTGCGGGCCTGGTCCGCGATGGCGCGGGTAATGGCCTGCCGGATCCACCAGGTGGCGTAGGTCGAGAATTTGTAACCGCGGCGGTACTCAAATTTATCCACCGCCTTCATCAGGCCGATATTGCCTTCCTGAATCAGATCGAGGAACTGGAGACCGCGGTTAGTGTACTTCTTTGCAATCGAAACGACGAGTCGCAGGTTGGCTTCAATCAGCTCGCGCTTGGCCTGCTCGGCGTCCATGTCGCCCTGAATCATCTCGCGCTGGGTGCGCTTGAGTTCAGCGATGGAAACGCCTGCTTCCTGTTCCAGCTCTTCGAGATCGACTTTGCAGTTTTTTTGCTGACGCCGGTATTCCTTGCGGAGCTCTTCGCTCTTCGACTGCTCATATTTCTGGTCAAGCGACTTGATCTGCCGCTCGAGCATGCGCATCGAATCGACTGTCTTGTTGAGCTTGTCGAGGAGCCGCTTGCGCTCCATGTTGGTGTACTTCAGCTCACGAACAATGCGCGAAACGTAGACCCTTTCGCGCGCAATGGCCCAGCGCAGCTTGCGCTGCTCTTTGGCTTTTGTCTTCTGTCCTGCAATCGCTGCCAGTTTTTCTTCAAGCTGGGCGGCCTTTTTCTGGTGCTTCACCAGCGCGTCGATACGCGAAACCGTCTGTTTTACGCGCGCCTGCAGCACGTCTTCCGTGATCTCTTCTTCATCAAAGATGACCACTTCCTTAATGTTGCGCACGCCGCGCTTGAGATCTTCGCCCAGAGCGACAATTTCGCGGATCACAATCGAAGACCGTGAAATGGCCTTCATCACGCGCATCTGACCGCGCTCAATGCGCTTTGCAATTTCAACTTCGCCTTCGCGAGTCAGCAAAGGCACGGTTCCCATCTCGCGCAGATACATGCGGACGGGGTCATTGGTTTTTTCGAGCGTGCCCGGAGTCAGGTCGAGCTCAACGTCTTCGCCGTCTTCGCCTTCTTCGTACTTGTCGCCGCCAAACTTGGGGCCGCCCTCGTCGAGCAGATCGATCCCCTGCGTTCCGATCGTGGTGATCAGATCGTCGAGGTCGTCTGGTGAATTCAGGTCGTTGGGAATCAGGTCGTTCACTTCACCGTAGGTGAGGTAACCCTTTTCCTTACCTGTATCAATCAGTTTCTGGATGTCGTCTTCGTACTTATCTTCCATCGCCAAGCGAGTAATTCTCCCGCGCAAAGATTCGGATCGTTGTGTATGCTTGGGTAGGACAGGGTGCGGTTGCGGCCATTTGAGGCATGTCCCGAAGCGAATCTATGTCGCCGGGCGATAGGCGCACGTCTACCAAAGACTTATAGAATAACACGGACATCGGCCTGATCCGGCCAGCATTCACGACAATTTCCAGCCCGCGATTTCTTCTGATCCCAATGTGTTAGATGTGGCAGAATTCGATTTTGTTTCGCGCTTTCGGGGCCAGATTCAGGAAGGCCTGATTCTTATCTGACCACCCCCCTCCCCCCTATCTTGTACGGAGATTCTTTATTTTCAATGGTTTACAGCTTTAATTCTGTACGGAGATCCTTTGTTTTCTATAAGTTACGCATTCTAAGACGAAAGGCATGGCTGGCGGCCATGCCTTTCGTCTTATTCCCACTTTTATTTTAGCAAATCCGGCCGAATTGATTGCAGATGTAAATTACTGAATCTAAACAACCTGAATAATTAAGGGCTTGACAGGATTTCTTCCACGGGATTACGTGGCGAACTCCGAGAAGTTTTTCCAATTTCGTAGACAGATAAAACTGCAGGTAACTGCTGATTGAACACCACTCGGTGGTGATGGTCAGGAAGAAATTTGTTCGTTTTTGTGCGTCTGGGATTGTTTGATTACGGACAGGGACGGCGCTTTCTTATTCGATACGCAGCGCTTTCATGGGCTGAATGAGCGAGGCGCGGAATCCCGGAACGATGCAGGCCAGCAGCGCTACCACCAGCAGCAACAGACAGACGGCAAGGATCAGCAATGGATTGCTGATGCTGGCGCCGATCAGGCGCAAAAACAAGCTATTCAAGCCGAAACTTAGTGCCAACCCAATCAGAAGTCCTGTGCCCACGCTGATTCCAGCAGTTCCCAAAACGTTCTGCAGGATATGCCGCCGCTGCGCGCCCAACGCCATGCGGATACCGAATTCGTGAATGCGCTGCGCGACGGAATACGATACAACGCTGTACAGTCCAACGGTAGCAAGCACCAGCGCCAAACCTGAGAACAGGCCGGCCAGCACGGCAATCAAATGCTCGCGTGCCCAGACCGCCTGCTGCCGGATGCGTTCCGTAATGGTAATGACCGGCCAGGAAACCTGCTGTCCCGGATTGATGCCGGCAATCTGCCGGCGCACAGAGGATTCGAGCGCCATGGGATCGCCGGAACTGCGCACCAGAATCTGCGTCCATCCGATCATGTACAGCGAATAGGGAACGTAGATTTCAGGCTTCACGGATTCGTCAATGCCATCGTTGCGGACATCGCCCACGACGCCGATGATGGGCAGCCAGCCATCGCTGCCGTCCACCGCAACAGCAAAAGGAGGATGGCTCTTCAGGCGTGGCACGCGCACGGAATGCCCCAGAACGTCGCCATTGGGAAAGTAGCGCCGGACAAATTCCTGATTCACAACAGCCAGCTGCGCGCCTCGTTTGATTTCCGCAGGGTCCCAGAGGCGCCCTTGCACCAGAGGAATACGGAAGATGGAAAAGAAGTGCGAATCCACGAAGTTGATGTTTGCTATCTGCGAGTCAAGCGAAGGACGGCCCAGGACCTCAATCGGAAAATACCAGCTGCTGCTGGGCGGGGCGATCAGGGCAAGAGAGACTTCCGTGACTCCTCGCGTCTCGGCTACTTTGTCGCGCAATTGTTGAAAGTAGTTGGAACGGGCGTCCCATGTAGTGTAGCTGTTCCGGTGCACCGGGATACTGTAATCGGCCACGTTCTTCGGATCGAAGCCGAGATCGGTGTGAAGAATCTCGCGAAAGCTCTGAATGGCGGATGCCGAGGCGGTCAGCAGGACCATGGCCATCGCAATCTGTCCTGCGATGAGGATGGAATGAAAGCGTCTGCTGGAAACGCTGCCAGAGGCCTTCTGCGTGGTGGCCTGCATGATTTCGCGAATCTCCGGATTGGCCAGCTGTAGCGCAGGAAATAATCCGAAGAGAACACTGGTTACGACAGCCAGCAGAATGCTGAATGTCAACACCGGAATATGCACCGGAATTTCAAGCCCGCGCGGAAAGAGCTGGAAAGGAAGCAGACTGACTACAAAAGGTGTGCTGCGGTAGGTGGCAATCACTCCAAGACCTGCGCCGCTCAGGCCGAGGATCAGCGACTCGGTCAGCAACTGCCGGATGATGCGCGCGCGCCCCGCGCCGACGGCGGCCCGCACGGCAAATTCATGCTGACGGCTTGTTCCACGCGCCAGCAGCAGGATGGATACGTTCACGCAGGCAATCACCAGCAGCAGCAGGACACCGCCGAAAAGAAGATAAAGCGTCTTGCCCATCGAGCGATGGAAGCGCTCGTTGACTCCCTGCAATTCCAGCTCGAGACCCTCGATCCAGAGATTGGGGTGGGCATGGATCATCTGCTGGAAGACGGGCCACGCCTCTTTTGTAGCCTGCGCACGCGAAATGCCGGGCCTGAGCCGCACAATGATCATATGGCTGGAGTTATCCGTTCCTGTTGTGTCGAGCGGCACATAGACCTCGGCGTCCCACCAGGTGAAGCGAGGCGGCATCACGCCCAAAATGGTGTAGTTGCGGCCATCCAGCCGCAGGGCCTGACCAATGACGGCGCGATTTCCATTGAAACGGTGCAGCCAGTACTGATACGTCAGCACAACAACGGGTTCGGGCGCGCGGCCATCGGGAGCATCGGAGGGCAGAAAAGTGCGGCCCAGATACGCCGGCACTCCGAAGAAGGAGAATGCATTGCTGGAGAGATAGACAACATCGACATCCTGCGGAATATCGAAGGTGGTGTCAGCCAAATATTCTTCGTCCATCTGCACCAGATCTTCAATGGCAGGAATTTTACGGAGAGCATCCAGGTAGTCTCGGGAAACGAAAGCCGGATCATCAGAGCCGCTTTTTGCGCGCCCGAAGAACTGTGCGATGCGCTCAGCGTTAGCGTAAGGCGAAGGATTGATGAGGACACTGTAGACAACACTGAAGACGGATACAGTAGCAGCAATGCCCAGCGCCAATGACAAAATCGCCGTGAGGGCAAAGCCCGGGTGCTTCCACAACTGCCGGAGGGCGAAGCGAACATCCTGCAGGAAAGTTTGCGCCATGCTTCAAGAGCTGCTGTATCGACGAAAAGACTGACTACTAAGTTTATACGAGTCAGCGCTGGGTGAGGAATCAGCGTTTAAAGGAAAGCCAGAACATTTCCCTAACAGAGAATACATAAGAGCACAGTCATCATTCTGAGCGTCAGCGAAGAATCCCCAGCCAGCCTGGTTTGAGATTCTTCGTTCCTTCGCAGGCTCGGGGTCGTCAGAATGACGGTAGTTTAAAGCTATTGGGAATTTGCTCTAAGTGTCGCGATTCAGGACATAACGCCAGATTAGTGGGCATGATTTCCGGCGGATATCTGAAAGACAAGAAAGCCCAGGACACTGAGCACAACAATGCCGAACATAAGGAGAAATCCGCCAATCACCAGATTGGTTGTACGCTGCTGTTCCGGCCTTGGCCGCGTGATGCCGAAGGTGTCAATGAACATCTCGGTGAGATAAGCCAGAAGTCTCATTATTCGTCAGTTCCCGCAAACTTCAACATAAACACAAGGTTGCTTACAAGGCGCGACCGGCTGCTGCACCGGATGCCCACGCCCATTGGAAATTAAATCCGCCCAGATGGCCAGTAACATCGACAACTTCGCCGATGAAAAAGAGTCCGGATACTCGCCTGCATTCCAGGGTTGTGGAGGAGAGTTCGCTGGTATCGATGCCTCCCGCAGTCACTTCGGCCTTCTCGTATCCTTCGGTTCCGGAAGGCATGATCGTCCAGTGGTGGAATTTTGCTTCAAGCTGCTGAATCGCATGATTTGTCCACGAAACCGGCTGTGCGAGATCGATGAAACGGTCCGCGAGACGCTGGGGCATGCTTTCTCGGAGCATAGAGGCAGCTTTCGTAACGTTGCGACCTGCGGATTCCGCCAGCATGGGAGCAAAAACCTGCTTTCCCGGAACGAGGTCGAGTTCTATAGTCCTGGACGGGCCCCAATACGACGAAATCTGCAAAATGGCCGGACCGCTGAGGCCATGATGTGTAATAAGCATCTTTTCGCGAAAATGCTGGTGGTCTATGGATGCGATCACTTCTGTGGACACACCTGAGAGGTCGCAGAGATTTCTACAATCCTCTTCAGAGAGAGTCAGCGGAACCAGAGCCGGTCTTGTCGGAACAATGCTGATTCCGAACTGGCGCGCAACCTCATAGCCGAACGGCGTCGCGCCCATCTTTGGTATGGAGAGGCCGCCTGTCGCTATGACCAGCGCGGAGGAAGCAATCGTCCCTTTGGTGGTTTGCAGGATGAAATGACCTTTGTGCTCGATACGTTCGGTCCGGATGCCGAGAAGAATTTCAACGCCAGCCTCTGCACATTCGGCCAACAGCATGTCGAGAATCTGGCGAGATGACTGATCGCAGAAGAGCTGCCCGAGTGTTTTCTCGTGATAAGCAATGCCGTGTTTATGGATGAGCGCAAGAAAATCCCGGGGCGTGTACCGGGCCAGGGCTGACTTCACGAAATGCGGATTTGCGGAGAGAAAATTTTCCGGACGGCAGTGAATATTCGTGAAGTTGCAGCGTCCACCGCCGGAGATGAGGATCTTTTTGCCGGGGCGGCCGGCTAGTTCGAGAACAGCAATACGGCGTCCGCGCTTGCCTGCTTCGATGGCGCACATCAGTCCGGCTGCGCCTGCGCCCAGGATGACAGCGTCGTAGTGCGGTGTCACCTTTAGCTGTGCAGGATGCGGGCTGCTCCGCCTTCAGGCCCTTGTACCTTGATGCGCTTCGCCAATCCCAACATACCGAGCAGCCGGATGCACCAGTAGTTGAAGTCGAATTCATACCATGCCATGCCGTGGCTGGCGGAAACAGGGTGGGCGTGATGGTTGTTGTGCCAGCCTTCTCCGCCTGAGAGCAGGGCGACCCACCACAGATTGCGCGAATCATCGCGGGTAGGAAAGCGCTTGCTGCCCCACATGTGCGTTGCTGAGTTCACCAGCCAGGTCACATGCAGGCCAAGCGCGACGCGAAAGAAAACTCCCCAGAGCATCCACGACCATCCGCCGATCAGGAAAAGTCCAATTCCGAGCGCGGTGACCGGAACCCAGTGATAATGGCTGAGCCAGCGGTAAAACTTGTCTTTCGCGAGATCGGGGGCGTAGCGGCCAAGCAGTTCCGGGTCATCGTTGTGCAGCGAGCCGTACAGAATCCAGCCGATATGTGACCACCAGCCGCCATCACGGGGGGAGTGCGGATCGCCGGGCTTGTCAGTGAGCTGATGATGGAGGCGATGTACTGCCACCCAGTAGAGCGGGCCTCCCTGCAGGGCCAGCGTGCCGCAGACGGCCATCACATACTCAAGCCATTTGGGGGTGGTAAAGCCGCGATGGGTGAGCTGGCGATGGTAGCTCATGGCGATGCCCACGTTCTGTCCCAGCACCCAGGTCACAGCCAGAACGACAAGCGCCGACCAGCGGAAGAAAAAGAACGATGCGATGGCGCCTATGTGGAAAACGGCGATCCAGATACCGAAGATCCAGTTGAATTTTCCCGAAGGCTTTTGCAGAAACAGCTCTGCGCTCGGGACATGGGCAGTGGGAACGTGGACGGCGGGCGCTTCTTCAGTGAAAACGGGCATGGTCTGGAAAGCTCTCCAATACTGACAATAATTCGGACAGGGTCTTTGTCTTGTAAGACTTACGTAATTATTTGCTGGGAGAGACGATGGCGTTCCCTAGGATGCTGAGGAAAGCAGGCCCTTCGCTGTGCTCAGGATGACGGTTAGCTGGAAACCTCGCGGATTTCGGTGGCAACGCGAACAGATTCGGTTCTTTGCAACGGCTCTTCCATCTTGCCGAAGATCATTTTCCCTGAGGCCGTTTGAAGGACGGAGGTCACGCTGATTTCCACCGAACGCCCGATCATGCGACGGGCGTGATCGACGACAACCATCGTACCGTCATCGAGGTAGCCGACACCCTGGTTGTATTCCTTGCCTTCTTTCAATATGGCGATATTCATTTTCTCGCCGGGCAGTACCACCGGCTTAAGCGCATTGGCAAGGTCATTGATGTTCAGTACCGAAACGTGGTGCAGATGCGCGACTTTGTTCAGATTGAAGTCGTTGGTGATGATCCTGGCGTCCAGCTCTTTGGCCAATTCAATCAGCTTGAGGTCCACTTCGCGGATGTGGGGGAAATCGTCTTCTACAATCTGCACATTGAGCAGGGTGTTCGATTGCATGTGCTGCAGAACATCGAGACCGCGGCGCCCGCGCTGACGCTTGGACCCGTCAGATGAATCGGCAACCATTTGTAACTCGCGCAGCACAAATGCGGGGATTACGAGCGCGCCGTCGAGGAAACCCGTGTCGGCCATGTCGGCAATGCGGCCATCGATAATGGCGCTGGTGTCAAGCAGCTTCACATTGCGCTTCATCTGGCGCTCACTGCTGAAGAGGTCTCCGAGCGCAGAAAGATTCAGCATGTCACCTTTGCTGGTCCCGACAACGAGGCCAACGTAAGACATGAGCAGCAGGACAAATATCTGAAGCAGGCTGCGAGCATTTCCTGCCGGAAGACTGTTGGCCAGCACCAGGCTGAAGAGAAACGCGCCGAAGATGCCGAGGATGCTGCCGATCACGGCCCCGATAAGCCGGCGAAGGCTGAGCGCGCGGACCCGTGCCTCAAAGACGATAACGAGCGCAGCGCCGGCTGCTCCGGTGAGCGCAGAAAGCCATCCGGAAAAATTGAATAAACGAAAGAAATAACAGACACCAGCGAGAACAAGGACAAAAAGAATGCGTATGAATGCGAGGTCCATAACGAACAGGGCTCCGGCTGACAGGCGGAGCTTTCAGCGCAGGAATAAATGCTCCGTCCGGCACGACGGGAGTATACGCATGGAGGTGTTATTCGGGCAAAAAATCAGGCTGGAAAGCGTCGCAGCTATTTACCGTCATTCTGACGACCGCGGGATCGCTGGAAATTCTTCTTCCCGTGAGGTCGTCAGAATGACGGGCCATCATGAGGCGTTTAGTACTTCGGCAATTTCGGATCGACGTCCGTTGCCCAGGCCGTGATGCCGCCTGCAAGATTGACCACGTTTTTGAATCCGTTCTTCGCCAGAAGCTCGGCTGCGCGTTGACTACGAGCGCCGCTCTTGCAGTGGATAACGATCTCGCGGCTCGGATCAAGCTCGCCGAGACGGTTCGGCAGGTCACCGAGCGGGATCAGCGGCGCGCCAATGTTGACGATCTGGTATTCGTGCGGCTCGCGCACGTCGAGGACGAAGACGTTCTCGCCGGCATCGAGACGGCGTTTCAGCTCAACCGGGGTGATCTGCGGAATTCCATTCTGCACAGCGGGCTTCTCTACTTTCTCTTCAGGGAAAATGCCACAGAACTGCTGGTAGTCGATCAGCTTTTTCACCGTCGGATGCTCGCCGCAAACCGGGCAGTCGGGATTCTTGCGCAGCTTCAGCTCGCGGAACTTCATGCCCAGCGAATCAACCAGCAGCAGGCGGCCAATCAGGGGGTCGCCTTTGCCGAGGATCAGCTTGATGACCTCTGTTGCCTGAATGACACCCAGCAGTCCGGGCAGGATGCCGAGCACGCCGCCTTCCGCGCACGAAGGAACGAGCCCCGGCGGTGGCGGTTCAGGATAAAGGCAGCGATAGCATGGGCCGTCTTCCGTTGCGAAGACGCTGGCCTGGCCCTCAAAGCGGAAGATGGAAGCGTAGGCGTTAGGCTTGTTCCCGCTCAGCACGCAGGCGTCATTGACGAGATAGCGCGTCGGGAAATTATCGGTGCCATCCGCGACGATGTCGTAGTCCTTGATGATCTCAAGGGCATTGGCGCTGGTGAGCATCGTCTCGTGCTTCACGATATTCAGATACGGATTGAGCGCCTTCAGCTTTTCCGCCGCCGATTCAATCTTGGGGCGGCCAACGTCATTGGTGCTGTGGATGATCTGACGCTGCAGATTGCTCTCATCGACTACGTCGAAATCAACCAGGCCGAGAGTACCGATTCCGGCAGCAGCCAGATAGTAGGCGAGCGGCGCGCCGAGTCCGCCGGTACCAACGCAGAGGACCTTCGCAGCCTTCAGTTTCTGCTGACCTTCAAGGCCGACTTCCGGCAACAAAAGATGCCGCGAGTAGCGGGCTATTTCTTCATTTGTAAGTTGCGGGAGGGCCACTTTTTCTTCCGTAAGTGCTGGCATTTCTAACCTCTAAAAAATTTGTCATCCTGAGCGAAGCGAGAACCTGCTTTTGCTTCAGTCGCTTCGGAAATCATCGCTCAAATAATCACCCGAACTTTATGCCGCTAGCACCCGCCGGCAATGGACGGAATAATCGAGAGCGAATCCGTTTCCGTCACCGAAGTCGCTTCCTTTTCCGGCAGATAACGCACGTCTTCATCATTCAGATAGACATTTACAAAGGCGCGAAGCTTTCCCTCATCAGAGAAGAGATGCTTCTTCAGGTCAGGATGCTGTGAAGTCAGCGCATCCAGCGCGTCGCCTACTGTCTGTGCATTCACCTGGACGGCATCTTTTTTGCCAACATACACGCGCAACGGCGTAGGGATGAAGATCTTCATGGTCGAAATCCTTTTTGGTAAATGATGCGGTGGATTCATGCGCGGACAGGTCAACGCCCGTCGCGCGGGGAATGGGCAGGCCGGCGATCAACATCGCCCGGCTACCAGTTCCTCCACCTGAATCGTTTCGTCCTCAAAGGATTTGTCGTCTTCGCTCGTGCCTGTGAGCAGGAACGAATTGGTCTGCCTGGCAACGCCCTTCTCGACCGCCGTAATGACATACGAGCAGCCGATCCAGTGCGCTTCAGCAAAATCGGTCTTCGACCACTGCGCTGGATGGTCCGGATGCGAGTGGTAGAAACCTACAATATCGAGCCCGCGCTCGCGCCCCTGGCGCTGAATGCGGACCAGTTCCTGTGGCGCGATGCTGTAACGGTTGTGGGCAGAGTCGGTGCGCATGTTTCCGGCACGCACAGCTTCTTCCACTTCATTCACTCCTTCATGGGAGCGGCCCAGCAGCACACCACAACACTCGTGCGGATAGGTCTCTTCCCCATGAGTCCGCAGCGCGTTGTAGATGGATTCGCTGAGCTTAAGCATTGTCGTGCTCTTCCTCCCAGAATCGTTCGCTCAAATACTTATCTGCCGAATCCGGCAGAATCGTCACAATCACGGCTTCGCGCCCTGCGGCAGCCTCTTCTTCGGCCACTCGGAGCGACGCGGCAACAGCCGCAGCCGCCGAAACGCCAACCAGCAAACCTTCGGTCCGCGCCAGACGCTTACTTATACGATACGCGGTTTCGGTCTCAATCTCCAGATCACGGTCGGCGAGCGATGGGTCGTAAATTCTGGGCACAATGGCTGTCGCCATGTGTTTCAAACCTTCGAGGCCATTGAAAGGCGAGTCCGGCTGCATGGAGATGCACTGAATCTTAGGGTTCAGTTCCTTCAGGCGGCGCGTCGTCCCCACAAAGGTCCCGCTGGTGCCAAGCCCGGCGACGAAGTGGGTCAACTGACCATTCGTCTGCTGCCAGATTTCATTTGCCGTCCCGCGATAATGCGCCTGCCAATTGGCGTCGTTGCCGTACTGATCGGCGTAGTAATACTTCTCAGGCTCTGCCGCGGCCAGCTCGCGGGCCTTGCGAATGGCGCCATCCGACCCATCATTCGGATCAGTCCAGACCACGTGCGCGCCATAGGCGCTCAGAATTCGCTTGCGTTCGGGCGAAACATTGGCCGGAACGCACAACGTAACCGGGAAAGTCATGGCCGCGCCCAGCATGGCGTAGGCGATGCCGGTATTGCCGCTGGTGGCATCCAGCAGATGCTGGCCCTTTCCTAAACGGCCTTGTTTTATAGCCGCCGTAACAATCGCAGAGGCGGCGCGATCCTTCACCGACCCGCCCGGGTTGGCCCATTCGGCCTTGCCCAGAATCTGAATTCCCTGCAAATGGGCGGTCAGGCGCTCCAGACGCACCAAAGGCGTGTTGCCGATGCGTTCCAGCAGTTTCGAGCCCAGAGATTGGGTCAGGAGCGAATCTGTTGCCATAGCGAATGCGTTGCAGCCAGCCGCGCAATGTGCGAGAGTGAAGGTGAACGGCAGCTATTCTAAGTGTAGCCTTTGCCGTGCCTTTACCGCTATGCCTCGAAAAACAAAGCAGCTTACCTTCGACGAAATCCTCGCAAATCTTCGCGGCTCTCAATTTGATGTGCAACCAGTCTCCGGGGTCGCAGGACAGTACCGCGTACAGAAGCACGGCTGCGCAGCCGTGATAGCCAAGTCGCGCGAAGGAGACGGCGCAGCGATTGTCGCGGGACCCGGCTTTGTGCTGGGCGGCGAGATCGCTCATCTTCTCGACCGCGGTTTTCAGAAAACGCTCAAAACAAATAAGTTGGAGATCGCCGCAACCGCCGATCACCTCAAAGCCATTCATCGCTTCGGTGAAGAACTGAAGGAGATCATCGGCGCTCCCAGCTTTTATAATGAGTCCATCGGCACGACCAGCGACGACTACTTCTACGACCGCCTGAAAGGCCGGGACAAGAACCCCATTCCACGCTCGCCTGCTCCCTGGGATACTGCCGACGCACACTAGAGGTGGACAATGATCGGGCGAGGCCTCATCGCAACTGCGGTTCTGATCTTCGCAGGAGCCCTCTCAATCCGCGCCGATTCCGATCCTCCTCAGCATCTGACCGGACGTCTGCAGGATGTGTATGCCATCTATTCCGCGCTGATGCCCGGCGCGGTATTTACCAACCTCGGACCATCGCAAAACCAGCGATGGGCTATTGCCGACACCACAATCAATATCGATGACATGAATCCGGCTTTGGCTCCGGATGCCGCGCTCAAGGCTCCCTCCGGAGCGACGAAACAATTCCAGGAAGCCGTCAACGATTTCAATCTGCGCAAGCACCAGCGCGAACCAATCATTCGCCAGTTCAGACTTGACCGTCCCTACATCCTGCTCAACAGTTCAGAAGCTGCTGAATTTCGCGCTGTCCGCGCAAACGCCAGCCCGAGCAATGGGCTTGCTGCGAAATACTCCGGCTATCCGGGCATTAACTACTTCAGCGACGTGTACTTCGATTCCCACCGTTCGGTCGCCCTTGTCTACATGCTGAACTGGTGCGCGAACCTGTGCGGACAGGGTGAATGGGTCTATCTGGAAAAGCAGAACGGACATTGGGTGAAACGATCCGGCCAGGAAGCGATCACCTCCGGTGCGAAACCCTTCTGACCGAAGCGCGCAAGCTGCAGTTGCTCTCTTAGACTTGAAATGATGTTAATTTCATACGCCACATTTGCCCCGCGAAAAAGTAATCTCAGCGCTTCGCGCGTTCACGCTGTAGCTCGCGATATACATCGCTTTTCGAAAGCCCGCGCTCACGGGCAATGCGCTTCAATGCATCCTTTTCATCCAGATTTTCTGTTCTCTGCAATTCCGCAATGCGATCTGCAATACTCGCCACTGTTGATTCCTGGGATCGGGCACGAGCTTCCACCAGCAGCGTGATTTCGCCGCGAATGCGGTCGCGTTGATTCAACTCAGCCGCGACCTCGGCAACGCTTCCCCGCAGAAATTCTTCATGCAGCTTTGTCAGCTCTCGCGCGACTACGACGCGGCATTCCGCCCCCCAGGCAGCCTGAACATCACCCAATGTCTCCAGAATGCGATGCGGAGCTTCATAAAAGACCAAGGTTGTGCCGTGTTCGACACTGGTGGCCAGCCGTTCCAGTTCTGCACGGCGCGCCCCTGCCTTTGCCGGAAGAAAACCAACGTAAACAAAGCGTTCCGTATTGAGTCCTGAAGCTACCAGCGCGCTTAACGCCGCATTCGCTCCGGGAATGGGATGAACAGCAATTCCCGCCTCGATAGCTGCGGAAGCAAGGTGCATTCCGGGATCGGAGATGCCGGGCATTCCCGCATCGGATACCACGGCGATGCGCGCCCCTTTCTGCATGGCTGTAAGGAACTCAGGAATGCGCTCAGCCTCGTTGTGCTCGTGGCAGCTGACGGTCGGCGTCGTGATACCGAAGTGATTCAGCAGTTTCTGCGTCTGGCGAGTGTCTTCGCATGCAATACGATCCACAGATCGCAGCACGCGAATGGCCCGCAATGTAATGTCTCCCAGATTGCCAATGGGCGTGCCGACCAGATAAAGACCAGGCGCGAGAGGCTGATTCTGTTGTTCTTCCGGGCTTATTGGAACGGCAGATCCCTCCACTGCGCTACGCTCCGGCCGGGATGACAAAATATGAAACTATCATTCGTTTTCGCGCTTGAACCGGCGGTGCTCTGCCAGCATTCCCATGCTGTGCATCAGATTCTGCAGCGTCACTATGCCAATCACGCGGCCGTCCTCAGTCACCGGAACCAGAGACATGCGACCGCCGGCCATGCGGCGAATCATTGAGCCGAGAGAGTCATTCGGCTGCGCCACCTGAAAGGTCCGCGACATCACCGACTGCACATAGCCATTGCCCTCGCTCCGCAGCGCTTCGAGAATGCCCTGGCGTGAGACGATGCCCACAAGATTCGCGCCACGCACAACCGGGAACTCATCCTGCAGGCTATGGATCGCCTTATAGAGCGCGTCTTCGAGCGTGTCAGACGGCGCGAGCGTCGAGAAGTCCGTGAGCATCACGTCGCGCATCGTTACCGTATCCACGACGGACTGGAACATCAATCCCTGATCCTCCAGCTGCGCGCCGATAAAGATAAAGAAGCCGCCCATAATCAGCCACGGGCTGAGAGATGTGCCCAGACTGGAGTTGGGGATAAACAGCAAGGCGATTCCTGCCAGCACGGCAATCAGGCCGAGTATCTGGCCCAGTCCTGAAGCGGCGCGCGTTGCCTGCGCTGCACCTCTCGTGCGGCTGAAGCTCGAGCGCAGCACGCGTCCGGCATCCAGCGGATAGGCTGGAATGAAATTCAGAATACCGAGAATGACATTCAGCCAGACCGTTGAGCGCATCAGATGGTTTGGCGTGACCCACGGACGCGCGAAGAGCGCTACCTGCGGCGCGGATCCGGCAATCAGCGTTCCTACGGCGGCAGCGAATCCAAAATTCGCCAAAGGCCCTACAACGGCCATCGAAGCCTGCACACTGCCTTCAGCAGCACGCTCGGCGCTGTCGGGATTGGCATAGGAGAACAATCCGCCAATGGGCAGCAGCAGAATACTGCGCAGCTGCACGCCGTGATATGCGGCCACAATCACGCGGGCAATTTCGCGGACCACAACTGCGGACAGCAAAAGGAGCCACAGCATGATGGCCCGCCAGGACTGGACATTGCCGAGGTTGGTTGCGAGCAGGCAAAGCCCGAGCAGCAGGAGAAAGAAAGTGTGGATGCGTAAATCCACGCCCATCCAGCGACCCAGGGGAAATGACCAGCCGCGCATTGACGTTCGTCCTCGTTCCTAAAGCTTGCTCTAGCCATTGTATGCTGGCGGTGCCGTCAGAGTCGCCGCATGTCCTAAAGTTCATAACAGGCTCTAATATCGAATCGATGCGCGTGATTGCCGGAAAATTTCGTTCCCGAACCCTTATGGCCCCGCGTGGACTGGATACGCGCCCTACCAGCGACCGTCTGCGTGAAACGCTCTTCAACGTCCTTGCTTCCAAAATCGAAGGCGCTGCTTTTCTCGATCTTTATGCGGGGTCAGGGGCAGTTGGAATCGAGGCGATCAGCCGGGGCGCAGAGCAGGTCTTCTTCGTCGAAAATTCAAGGACCGCGCTGGCTGCGCTGCATAAAAATTTGTCAGACCTGCGTATCGATAAACGAAATACCAGAGTGGAAACGACGAAATCCGCCGTGTTCCTAAAAAAAATGGCAAGTGGAAGATACAAAGGCTTTTCCGGCGCTTTTGATATCGTCTTTCTCGATCCTCCTTACGACGCTGAAGAAGAATACGCGCAGACGCTTGGCCTGCTGGGCGAAGACTGCATGGAGCTGCTCAAGCCGGAAGTGGTGGTCGTCGTCGAACACCGCCGCAAGCAGAAACCGGAATCCGCGTATGGTCAACTGGAGCGCTATCGCGTGCTGGAACAGGGCGACGCCGCATTGAGCTTTTACGCAATTCGGTAATACTGTGGGTCGACATCATCTTTCGCCCACTCAAGCCAACGGAGGGCTTGAATGGGGCACCTGCTATTCTTCCGCATCCTCGGAGACACAGGGATGCCTCCTGGTGAGCTCGCCGGGATGCCCAGGACAGCCCTTATCGGTAGACAGATTCAGATAACGCAGAGCGTTTGGGTCGCCAACTGCAAACCGTGAAATCGCGGGCTAGTGTCCGCACGTTTTCTATCAGCCGGCAACTCGCATCGTAAGCTCTGGTTAACTCTTTCCTACTTTAATCAAAAGCAACGCATTGCTGCCGAGGTGCAGCGGCAACTTTCCATTTTCGAGCTTCTGCTGCTCAGGAGATTCCAGCGCTGTCTCGCGGTTCATCTGTTCCACCTGTGCTTCTGTAGGATCAAGCGGCTTGCCTATCGCAGCATACGCCTTCAGCGTATTGCTGTGATCTTCATCAACGCGGACTATGGAGACCGACGCATCGGGACGCACGCCTCGGAAGACCAGTGTCATTTCTTTTTGTGCGGGCGGCTGGCCGGGATCGACAATGTTCCACGCAGCGATGATGAGCGAGCCGTCGCTCGATCTGGTCACGATGACATTCTTCGATGGATTCGCAAGGCGCTGATCTCCGAGCTGATGCAGAAGCGCAAAGGCATAGTAGCCTGGCTTATTAATGCCGCCTTTGGCGCGCAGGCCGAATTGCCCTTCGAATGGTTTCGGAATCGGACCGCCTTCTTCGAACACATCAGAAAAAGTCCAGAAGGACATCATGTCAACGAGACCGTCGCATTCACGGATGGTGTTGGAAAGTCCGGTACCGACGAATGCCGTGTCGCGCGATTCGTTCATACCCTGCACATTCCACTCCGTCCAGAAGAGCGGCAGCTTCGGCATGGCTGAGTCCTGAATCTGCCTGTGTACTTTCGCTATCGCGCGACAGACGCGGTCATCCATGGGAATGTCTTCATTTGTGCCGAAGAGATTTTGTACAGTGTCATCGGCATAACCGTGGGTAGAGACGAAGTCTACGGGAACATGGTTTTCAGAAGTGTATTTGAGAAATTCAGGAATCCAGGAAGCCGCAGCAGTTGCTGGGCCGCCGACACGCAGCCGCGGACTGACGGACTTCAGATCGCGCGCGGTGTGCGCGTATAAATCGAAATAAGATTCCATGCGCGGGATGCCGTTCCAAAAGTCAATATTCGGTTCGTTCCATACTTCGAAGTACCACTGCGCAACTTCATCGATGCCGTAGCGATCCACCAGATGCTGCGCAAAGTACTTCATCAGGTCATCCCAACGCTCCATGCTCTTTGGCGGCGAGACATTCTGCTTGTACCAGAAGGGATGCAGCGCGTCGGGATTGAAGGCCAGTTTCTTCGGCATGAAGCTGATCTCGACAACGGGACGGACGCCATCCTTCAGCAGGCCATCATAAATCTGATCGACATAAGCAAAGTTGTAGACGGGATTGCCGTGCTCGTCCTCGTTATAGACGCCGTTTTCATCATGCAGAATGGCATGAAAACGTACATACTTGAAGTCTGTAACCTGCTTTACCGCGCGCAGATCATTGCGATAACTCTCGCGCAGCGTAAGATTGGCGCGTCCCGAGCCGAACATCTGTTCCCAGAAATGAGGGAAAGGCGTGGTCTGCGCCTGTGCATTGATCTCGATGGTTTCCTGGGCAAAAAGAAGCTGACTTGTTATCAGTAAAACAGCGAGAACTAATGGGGAACGATAGCTCAATCGCAAGTGAAATTCCTCGAATCAAAGAAGATGTAGCCAATGAAAAGTGAATGAGGGTGCGTTTGTAACGCACCCTCCGGGGTAGCCATTCAATTTAGAAACTGAAGCGCGCCTGCAACTGGACTGTCCTGCTGCCCAGTGCGCTGCTCGCCACACCAAACGATGGATTTGGGCTCACCGTGCCATCCGGAGCAACTGAACCCAAAGTGTTGCTGATAGACGTAACATTAATATTTGTCTTGTTGAAAAGATTGTAAGAGTCGGCGCGAATTTCAAATTTCGCATTCTCACCAAGAATCGGCATTTTTGGTAGCCCGAAGGCTTTAGTAAGACTCGCGTCCACATCATTGTAGTTAGGACCATTCAGACTGTTACGTTGAATGCCCGGCGCGGGCGCAGGCGCGGTTGCCGGGAAGGCCGGTCCCTGAACATACGTCGGCGCGGGAAAGAATTGTGCTGCATTCGTGCCGAAATTCGGGTTGGTACTCTGTTCGAAGTTTTTGTTGTCTGTCTTTGTGCCGTATCCCTGCCGAATGCCCGCAGGACGAAGCTGCCCATAGCTGCTTCCGGAGAAATACACATTGCCATCGATGTTGTAAATCGGGTTCCACGGAAAGCCAGTGTGCCAGTTCCAGATGCCACTTAGAGACCAGCCGCCTACGACTTTTTCCAACCAGCCATGCTCGCCGCGGAAGAAAACGGGCTGCCATAATCCAAACAGCTTAACTGCATTCTGTACGTTGTAATCGGAACGTGCATATGCCGCGTGTGTATCGTAAGGATAGTAATCCTGAAAGTAAGGGCCGGAGTTCTCGTCCATTGCTTTCGCCCAGGTATACTGCGCCTGCGCCTGAAAACCATGAGCAAAGTTGTGCGCCAGCGTGGCAATCATTGCATTGAAATTGCCGGTTCCGGCATTTGCCCAGAAGTCCACGTTATTAACCTTGGGGTTTAACGCGAATCCGTTTGCTGCGGCAATTGCATTCCAGTTGCTCTGCACATACAAATGGCGCATTTCGCTTCCCTGGTATCCCAGCGTAGCCACGACGTTGTATGGCAATTGGTACTGGACATCAAGTGAATAGTGGTAGTTTGTGATCGTCTTCGGCTTGCCCTCAAATCCGGTCACCTGGATGGGCGAACCGCTGATCGGCAGGTTATCGGGACCAAACGACGTAATTGCATTGGGATTCGGCGCGTATCCGAAAATCGAATGCGGGTCTGTCGCGGTCTCATAAACTATCCCGGTTCCGGCGCAAGATGGATTATTTGTGTACGGATAGGGGCAGATGAAATTCGCATTCACCGCATTCGGAGGATTGCCGATTACATTCGCGGTAATGGCAATTTCATTCTGGTTGTAATTGACACCAAATCCACCGCGAACTACAAGATTGCCATTATTCTGCTTTGGCAGCCAGGCGAAACCTACCTGCGGTCCCCAGTTGTTCTTGCTCGGTTCATAGAGATGGCCGCCGACGCGGATATTCATTCCGTCCAGCGGATTTGTTCCCGTTCCGAAGCGGAATACGTCCAGATTGTTTTGTTTTGAATAAAGGGAATCAAAATATGACCAACGAAGGCCGAGATTGATGGTCAAATTGGGAAGCACCTTGAAGTCATCCTGCACAAAGGCGCCCCATAGATTTTGTCTGTTGTCCTGTCGATTCGAGAATGGAATTCCTGTCGCAGAATCGAAGCGGCCCTGTTCCTTGTACGGAGCGTCATTTGCGAAATCCCAAAGGTTGTTGAACCAGAACTGAGGACGAGCTGCATAGATTTGATCGTTGAGATAATAAAGACGGGTAAGCTCGCCACCTACCTTGATGCTGTGCTTGCCCAAAATCTTAGTCAGGACATCGTTATAACTGTAGGTCCACTGGTTCAGATGGCTCGGTCCTGGCGCCCCTAAATATTGAAAGCCTCCTTCTGAGGCAATGGTTCCGATGGCGTCAATGTTGGCTTGTGGAAGACCAAACGATGCCTGTGGATTGGTATCGACTTCATTCCACCGCCATCCTGCCGCATTGGCGCGGGCCTGGTTCAGCAGTGTCGGCGAAAAAGTATGATTCCAGATCACCGAATATGCGTTGGTCAGCTGTGAGTGATGCCAGAAGTTCGCAGTACGCACCGGCCCCTGGAAGTTTGTTGTACTGACCGGCACCCAATAGATTGCAAAGCTCAGATGATCATTCTGCGTTACATTCGCATCGAGCCTTCCGTTGTATTGCGACTGCGACGTGGTGGTTGGGTTGGTTGAGTTGAAATATGCGAGGTCGGGTACATTATCCAGCCCGCCGCCTATACCAGGATTATTTGGAGAACCACCATAGGTTGGATCCTGCAGGCCCACACCGTTCTTCAATGGAGATCCAACATCCAGACCTCCCGAAGTTGTGATGCAATTCACGCCCTCGGTCAATCCGATCGAAGCACAAGTTCGCTGAACAATACCGCTGGCTGAAACACCTTCGCCGGGAAACGTCAGATATTGCGACGCGATTGGTCCAATCCCTGTCAACGAATCAAATTGCGATGTTT
>DATGMQ010000039.1:0-37043 GCA_035293545.1 Alloacidobacterium sp.
CGCCAATGGCCACCCTGATGACATGATCGACTCCTACTCTATGCAGGTGAAATATAAAGAGCCTCTGCTGCTGTATCACCAGGGGAGCGATGGCAAGCTGCACAATGTGAGCGAGACAGCAGGTCCGGTTTTTCAAAGGCAATTTGCGGCGCGTGGACTTGCAGTCGGAGATTACGACAACGACGGCGCGCTGGATGTAATCATTGGGGTGAATGGCGGGGCTCCAGTGCTGCTCAAAAATAATGCCGCTAAAGGCAACAACTGGCTCGGGTTGAAGCTGGAAGGGGTTACATGCAACCGTGACGCCATTGGCGCTCGGATCATCTGGAAGGCTGGCGGCAAGACGCGATCGCGTCTGAAAAACAATGGCGGCAGTTATCTTTCATCGCATGATCTTCGTGAAGTGCTGGGGATGGGATCGGCAGAATTAATCGATGAATTGGAAATTCACTGGCCTGCTCCCAGCAAGCATGTCGAAAAGCTCAGTAAGCTCGCGCCGAATCGCTATGTGCATATCGTGGAAGGTAAAGGAATCGTCTAATTCCTGCCGGAACACTTAGTCACAGAAATTTGCCCTTTAGATATATCACTGAGATTCTTCCTCCCTCTGATCGTCCGAATGACGGCACATTCGCTAAACCTAATCTGATCCAGCAAACCAGGCGAACGTTTCTCAGGAGGTTTGAATGCCTTTACCCTCGATGATGCTTATGTATCGGTCGATGGGTAAGTCGGTGAATCTTTCCGTTGCTCCGCTGGGTTCCGGCCAGTGAATTTCCAGCCAATCGATCTTCGTTCGCTTTCCGATACCGAGCACGAGGCGCGGATCGTGTGATGATAAAAAACTCCCGCCGCCAACTTTTGTCAGGCTGCGCTTCAGATCTCCGGCCTGCCAGGTGATGCGCGCGCCGACGGCATCGCGATTTGCTTTTTTCCCAACCAGCTTGATTCCCAGCCAGTGATTGTCTTTCGCTGCGGTATTGAGCAGCAGCAGCGGAGCAGCATCGTTTACTGAGATAAGCACGTCTATGGCGCCATCGTTATCGAAGTCCCCAATGGCCAGCCCTCTGGCTGAAAGATGCTTAGTGAAAATCGGACCGCTCTCGGCGCTTACGTTGCGGAGTGTTTTTCCGTCATTGTGGAAGAGCAGCATCGGCTCGCGATAGGTCACATCGGGCTGAATGGTCTCGATCAGGTCGTCGGGATTGCCGTTGGCGAGAAACAGGTCGAGGTTGCCGTCGTTATCGTAATCGAAGAACTTGAGCCCCCAGCCGCTCATCAAGCGCGTTGCTGCGCCGATGCCGGTTGTGTTGGCCTGATCATCAAAAGTCTCGTCGTGGTTGTTCTGATAGAGCGAATACTTTTCGTGATCGATGTTGGCGACGAAGAGGTCCAGCCATCCGTCCTGATTGAAGTCGGCGGCATCGACTCCCATGCCGGATCGGGGACGGCCAGTCTCGCTGAAACCTACTCCGGCAAGGGCGGCGATTTCTTCGAACTTGCCGTTGCCGCGATTCATGAAGAGGAAGTTCGCGGTGGTATCGTTGGCGACGAAGAGGTCCATGCGGCCATCATTGTTGAGGTCGGCGGCTACCGCTCCCCAGGCTTTTCCGAGATGCTTTACGATACCTGACGAGGCGCTGACATCAGTGAATGTTCCGTCGCCATTGTTATGAAAAAGCCAGCTCGGCATCGGCTTATAGAGGCGCGGGACGCAGTAACCGGGCTTGTTGTTATAGGTGACGCAGGGAAGATTTTTCGACTTGCTGAAATCTACGAACTGGCAGACGAAGAGATCGAGCTTTCCATCGTTGTCGTAGTCGAACCATACGGCGCTCGAAGACCATCCAGGAGCAGCGACCCCGGCTTTCTCGGTGACATCAGTAAATGTTCCGTCGCCGTTGTTGTGGTAGAGAATGCTTCGTCCGTACTGCGTTACATAGATGTCGGGAAAGCCGTCGTTGTCGTAGTCCCCTACAGCGACGCCCTGACCGTAGCCTCCGGCGGCAACGCCTGCTTTTTCCGTAACGTCAGTGAAGGTTCCGTCGCGGTTGTTCCGATAGAGCGCGTTGCGCAAGGGCGGATTGGGATTGTAGAAATCGCATTTGCCGCTATTTACGAGGTATATGTCCATCCAGCCGTCGTTGTCGTAGTCGAGAAAGGCGCAGCCTGCTCCGGTGGTTTCGGGCAGATATTTTTCCGCCGATTTGCCGGCAGTATGGACCCAGGTTATGTGGCTGGCGGAAGGCGGCACCTCTTCAAAGGGATATACAGGCGTTGATTCCGAGAAGCCTTTCAGTCCGGTGACGGCGACGGTGCCGGCAAGAGTATAGAGGAAGCGGCGGCGCGACCAATCCGAGAGGGTCACTGCGGATTCTGGCCTCCTTGACTGACCTGCTGCTGCAAGGCGAATTCACGCTGTGCGTCTTCTTTTCGCCCGGTGCGCGCGTAGGCGGTCGCCAGATTATAGTGCGCTGCTGGATTGCCGGGCTGATGTTTCACTGCTACTTCGAGTGGGGCAACTGCTTCGGCATATTTTTTCTCGGTCATCAGCGAAACGCCCAAACCTAAGTAAGCATCGGCAAAATTCGGGTCCAGTTGCGTTGCTTTGGTGAAGCGCTGGACAGCTTCAGGGAAATCTCCGGACTGGCGGGCCAGTTCTCCGAGAACATATTCCGCGCCTGCGTTTGCCGGATCGATATCAAGCTCCTCCAGCAATTCTTTTTTTGCCTGATCTTTGAAGTCGGCAGGCGGATTTGGCTTAGAGAGCAGCAGTCGCGCGAGGCGGAAGTGAGTGCCGGGATAGCGCGGGTTTTCTTCGAGTATTTTGCGGTAGTCTTTTTCCGCCGGGTCCCATTTGCCTTGTACTTCGTTTGCTTCCGCGTCCATTTCAAGAGAGGGGATCGAGTTCGGCGCGGTTCGGGCCAGCTCCTGCGCTGCACGATTCGAAAGATCGGAATAAGCATGCACAGAGATGTAGAGCACTTCGGGGTCGTGCGGGAATTGCTGGTTCAGGAAGCGGACGAAATCAAGTAATTGTCCGGATTGCTGCAGAAGCGTGGCGCAGCGAACGCCATCGAGACCGGCCCGTTTTTGTAATTCTTTGTCAGTAATGTGGGTTACTGATTTAGACAGGGCAGGCAGCGCTTCGGCGCAATGGCCGCTCTCTGCGAGCGATGCGGCATGTTCCGCTGCTGTGTTTGGATTTGCAGTCGCTTTGGCGGGAACCTGAGCAAACGATAAGGCGCTGAAGGCGTAGACAAGAAAAATCAGAGGAAAAAGTTCGGGGAATTTACACATACGGTAAATCAGGAATTGACACAGCCAGAAGCAAACTGGAGGTCTCTCCACTCCGTTACTATGCGACTCCGGTCGGGATGATGATTCATTTTCAATCAAACTAAACACAAATTGCTCAGTAAGAGTAAAGGGGCAGGCGAGTGTGGCCTGCCCCTAAGTGTATCAGCCGCGCCTAATAGTAGAACTTAAGCGCGAACTGTATATTTCTTGCCGGTTGTGAGGTTGTGATGAGTCCGAAAGTTGCAGAGCTTGGGGTATAACCGGTATCGGGGTGTCCTAACTGCACATTGTTAAATGCATTCAGGAAATCGCCACGGAACTGGAGATACTTATTCTCAGTGAAATAAAAATTCTTAGAGAGACCGATATCGGTATCCGTGTAACCGGGTCCCCTTACAGGCCCCTGCGCAGGACAATTGCCAAAGGTGCCTGGGGCCGGTTCTGAGAACCCACTTGGGCTCATCCACTGGTATCCCTGAAAAGCACCACTGGAAGCAAAGCTCTTCTGGCGGCCAAATACCTGCTGCTGCCCGCAGTTTGGACGCGGTCCACGAGAGTTTGTGCCCGAAGGATCAGGAGAGACGTTATTGTAGACGGCCAACGGAAAGCCGCTGTGGACAGAAATGATCGTGGAGCCTTGCCAGCCACCGACAATGGCATTCACGACACGGTTCATGTTGGCGCCGAATTTTCTGCCTCTGCCAAACGGTAAATCATAGGTGGCATAAGCAGAAAGTGTGTGCTTCGCATCGTAATAGCAGCTGGCATAATCGCCGGCTGGATCGTAGAGGTTCTGATAATACGGGGATGCGGGGGTGGCCTGCGTAGCCGATCCCCATGTGCCGTAATAGCCGCTGTTGTTGGTGAGGCAGTGCGACCACGTGTAGGCCAGCTGCCCTTCCAAGCCGTTAGAGAGGTGCTGTTGTAATACGGTCTGCAAAGCATTGTAATGCATGTAACCGGTAGAAGAGGTCCCGGAGACGTTTCCCAGTTCACTGACCAGAGCCGGATTGCCTCGGAAGAAGACACTCGGCTCAACTTGTCCATTGACGATTTGGCCCTGCAGATAGGGAGTGGGAACCATCATGTGAGTCGCATGCTGGCCTGCATAACCCACCTGCAATGTTGTTGACTGCGTAAGAGCCTGCTGCACAGTAAAGTTCCATTGCTGATCCATGGCTGGTTGCACAGTCTTATCCCAAACGTACATGATGGCTCCAGCAAAGGGGTCACCAGGAACCTGACCGCCCGGACCCTGCTGCGTTGTGTAGGTTGGACTGCTATATGTCGCGCTGACCTCCGTTGGGGTAAAAGGAGGATTTCGGGGGAGGCGCAGATTGGTGCCGGTGCCTTCCAGATAGGAGGATATGGTATAGGCTCCGCGAACCACCATCTTGCTGTTAAACTGCGCTGGTGACCATGCAAAGCCGAAGCGAGGCTGGAAAGCAGGAAGTCCGTACACCGAGTTGTAAAGAGCCCTGCTGTTGCCGTCCCGTCCCGCGTACAACACCTGGCCGGTATTGAGATCGAGATTATCCTGGCGATTGTTGAGCTCTACCCATGGGGTATGCGCTTCATAGCGAAGACCGAGATTCAACGTTAGTGTAGGCGTAACCCGCCAGTCATCCTGGCCGTACCCTGCAAGCATCCACGAAAGTTGATGCCATGAGCCGCCACTGCTGACGCCTTTGCCTGTAGCATTTGGATAGCCGAGGAAGAAATCCGCCCCCGCGTCACCGGAAAACTCGCCGCTGAAAAGGATTGATCCGTAAGCGCCGCTGTTACCGGTATAAAAGGTGTTTACCCGATAGCGCCACATTTGGAAGCCAGTCTTAAAGACGTGGTTGCCGTGGGTAATGACTAATCCGTCATTAAACTGGATCACCGTATCGGCAAAATCCTGTTGCACGACACTACTGCCGACGTTCTGGAGAGTGCCGGTGCCAGGTTGAGGCGCTGTGCCGCCTCCGAATCCCAGCAAGAGCAGACCAGGCCCGGCTTCATTCGTATTTGCGATGCCAAGCTGTGTTCCGAGGTCACCGATGCTCTTATTAAAAGTCGTGCCGTTGAAGAGGGTAATCCAACTGGTCCCGAAACGGGCTTCATTCAGGATGCTTGGACTGAAAGTGTGGGTCCATGTTCCAACCACATTATGAATCGGGGCTTGAGCGAAGCCCTGACCCAGAATGAGCAATGAATTACTGCCCGGATCGTCCTGATATGCCTGCGAGTAGCGTCCACTGAAACGATCCTTCTCGGTAATGTTCCAGTCGACCTTAACGTCCCCCTGATCAGTGTTGTAAGCCTGAGTAACGGTATTGACCGCATTGTTAATCGGATTGTTGTTGATTGGCTGTGGGTAAAAGCTGGAGGCAAAAAGATTTTTTGCAACGATGTTCTGCTGCGACATCGGAATTTGGTTATTGGGGTAGGGCTGGCCAGTCTTGGGGTCCTTCAGTTGTACTGGCTTTTCGCCCTGCAGAAGAGCACTGAAATCGCCATTACGCTCGGCATTGGTAAAAACAGTAATAAAGTTGCTGGTTGCCGGGTGATCGAAGCGCTGCCCCTGATAATCGACAAAGAAAAACAGCTTGTCTTTCAGGATGGGCCCGCCGAGCGTCCCGCCGTACATATTCCACCGCAATGCCGGTCTCTTCAACTCATTGCCAGGTCCGAGGAATTTGTTTTCCCACTGGTTGGCGTTGAGCACGTCGTTGCGGAAAAACTCCCAGATATCTCCATGAAACTTATTGGTGCCGGATTTGATCGAGGCGTTGACGATTCCACCCTGAAAATTTCCGAACTCAGCCGGGGCGTTCTGTGTGATGAGGTTGAATTCCTGAATCGCATCGGGGGAGGGAGTAACGGCGAGCAAATTGTCGGAGGTCTGGTTGTTATCCATTCCATCGAGGATGAAATTGTTCGATTGCTCGCGGTTTCCGTTGATATATGGCCGACCGCCGCTGGCGGTATTGTCGCCGTTGTTGAAGGTTGAATTGTCAGGGTGAATGCTGCCCGGGGCGAGCAGTGTCAGCTCGACGTAATTACGGGTTGCGAGCGGAATGTTTGTAACGGCACGTGAGTTAATGAGCGTGCTGACCTGGGTCGTATCCGATTGCAAAACTGGAGCTTCGGATGTCACCTGGACAGTATTGGTCACTGCACCAACGCTCATTTGGAAATTTAGACGGGCTGTCTGGTTCAGCACCAGGGTAATGTGAGACTGGACTGCCGTTTGAAATCCTGATGCCTCTACCTTGACGTCATAGGTGCCGATTGGCACCTGCGTGAAGTTGAATATGCCGCTGTCGTTTGTTTTGGTGACGTAGACGGTGCCGCGATCTGTGTCGGTCACTGTGACGGTAGCGCCCGTAAGGGCCGCTCCCGACGCATCTACAACATTGCCCGTGATGGCCGCCGTGATCTGTTGACACAATGCGGATTCATGGACAACCAGGCAGCCCAGAGCTATCGCTATGGCTAAGCCCAGCAAGGGGATACGTCTCATATGAGCCTCCAGAAAACATCTCCTTTGCCCTCTTACGGAAAGAAACCTTAGCCCTAAGCTGCTAACCGAGTATCCTGTACAGCTGACTATACAACTAAACTGCCAGAGATGAACTAAGCGATGCAGAATTTCACTCCTCGCTCAAGGCTTGCCGTAAAAGTTAGCCAACAGCGTAGGCCAAAAATTAAAGAAAGGCAACAAAGAAATCAGGAGAATTTGTAACCGATAGTAATGATTAGGCCATCGCTGGACTGAGAATCACAAAAGAAATGGCGGGCATAGATATTTGTTATGCAGAAACGCGCCGCATTGGCCCGCCAACGCGGCGCGTTTCATCGATTGGCGCGGCTCAGGCAACCGGGTTTTGCAAAATCTGAGCCAGCGCATGCAAACGGCTGGCATCCGCCGGGTTTTTGGCTGTGGATACATTTGCTTCAATGGCAGGAGCACTCTTCTGCAGCCGGGCAAGGTCTTTCTTGCCCAGGTGCGACTTCTCCGCCTGTGCGATTGCCTTGTTGAGAGAACTGATTTGTTTTGCCGGCAACGCCTGGGAACGCGCCAACTGGTCCAGATATGCTTTAGCGACGATTAATTGCGCAGGCCATGTGATCTTCTGCTGGTTCTGCACATTGAGTTCGTTGAAGCGCACCAGGTTGGTGGCGTCAATTTCATTCTGGGTCAGGAATTTGGTTGGCGTCAGTTTGAAAACGTCGAGCCCGCGCGCGATCTCCGACCCATAGATATAGCCGTTGTACCAGTACGCAGACCAGTCTCCACCCAGAACGACCGCTTTGCTGTCGATAGGACCACGATCAAAATAGGCAATTTCGAAAGGATGCGCGGCGTCGGTGAAGTCCACAACTGAAATGCCGCCCTGATACCAAGCCTGCACTTCGATATCGCGTCCGGGCACCGGCACCAGCGATCCGTTGTGAGCGACGCAGTTCTCTGTTTCTGTCTGGGCCGCGGGCATTTTGTAGTAGCTTGCGAGCGAGAGCTTGTCATCTTTCAGATTGAAGATGGCGTCTGCACCCCACTTATTGGGGTCGGTCGCGCGGCAGCGCGGCTGCAAACCGCCGCCCCACTCATCCGTGAAGACTACTTTCGTGCCATCGTTTGAGAAAGATGCCGAATGCCAGTAGGAGTAGTTCGGATCGTTGACCGCATCTACCCGCTTGGGATGCACGGGGTCTTTGATATCGAGCAGAATCCCGTTCCCGGAACAGGCCCCGGCGGCTAATCCGATAGCAGAATATACAGTTATGTCGTGGCATTGATTCGTATCTGCCGGCTTTTCTGCTCCTTTGTCATGACTTCCGCCATTGTTCAGGCCATTTAAAGCGCCTGTACGCGGGTCCATGAATACCCGAGGGCTGGAAACCACTTTTGCCTGATCCGGCGCAGCCAGCGGAACCTTAATTACATCAATACGGAACAGAGAGGTATTGGGGTCTTTGCCGGGAGCTTCTCCAGAGCAGCCGGCCAGCTCTGCCGACTGGCGAACGAACGACGTTCCGGAAACGTAGATGTAGACATTCTCTTTATCGTTGGGATCCACAACGAGCGTATGCGTATGCGAACCGCGGCATGTCTGCACCGCAGCCACCTGTTTCGGATTCCTGATGTCCGAGATATCGAAGATTCTTACGCCTCGGAAACGCTCCGGGCTTGCCGCCGGCAATCGGCGTTCCTTCTCGTGGCCGGGCGCAGGTGGAGGCAGCGGCGGAAAACCCTGCGCTCCGCAGTCAAGGCGCCCATTCGGCATTTCCACCGACATGAACAGCAGGTTTCCATATACAGAAACGTCGCCCTGTCCGCCCGGACATACAAGCGATGTAATGAGGGACGCCTTGGCCGGATTGGAAATATCGTAGAAACTCACACCATAAAAATTGCCCTGAAACAGGTGCGTTCCCTGGAATGCGAAATCGGAATTTGCAAAGGCAAGCTGCGCAATGACCGGCTGCATTGTCTTCGGAATTTTCGTTTTGTCGCCAATACCGAGCATATCCAGCGTTTTCTGGACAGCTGGATCATCCGGATTGGTGGATGACAACTGGAAAGCCGTGGGTTTCTTCAGAAATGCGATATGCTCCATGCCCATTGCCGCCTCGCCTGCATCGTAAAGGCCGGGCTTAAGACCAACACGAGGATCATTTGTTGTCGATCCCGTCATACCGGGCGGCAGCGGCGTAGCCGGCTGAGGCGCAAACGGATCTTCTTCTTCAGGCTGTGCAGGTTTTGCTGGCTGGGCGGCTGGCGCCTGCGCCTTCATCGTATTGATACCCGAGCACATCACGGCCATTCCAAAAATCGCTGCTGCAAAGCGCAGCGTAAAAGCGTGGGTGCGATTCATTTTTTCTCCTTCAGCATATTTTCCATAATCCTGATTTCAGCGCGCTGGCCATTGTCGACATCTGTGGCAAAGTCGAACAGTTCGGCGTCCTGTCCGGCGCCGGGCGCGCTGAACAGCTCATTTACCATGACCAGCGCTCCTTTGTGGTGCTGAATCATGCCGGACAAAAATTTTCGATCAAAATCCGCGCCCTTTGCCGCCCGCAAAGCACCCATCTGCTCCGGCGTAAGCATGCCCGGCATTGCCTGCATCGGCTTTCCACTTTTGTCCATGTCCGGCATGCCCGGCATTGACATGGATACAGGCTCACCCCGCGCAGTGAGCCACCGCTTCATAAACCTGATCTCATCTGACTGCGAAAGGCTAATGCGGGCCCCCAAGGCGCGGACCTCTTTGTTTTCGGTATGGGATGGAATCAGAGCCGTCATCTCCACCGCCTGCGCATGATGCATAATCATGCCCTGCATGAATTCAACATCTGCGGAAGAGGCAGGCAGCATGACGGCAGAGGTGGAGGGGGGCAGCTTTTTGCTCGGAGTTCCGGGCGCGCCAGGCTGGACTACTGAGACAGAATTCGACGTTGGTTGTTGCGCCTGAGAAGCTGCCGGAAACACGCTGCTAATTGCAAGCAGGATTGTCCAAACAAGGGCCTCAGCGGAGAGCAATCTGAGCCGATCATTTGCAGGATCGGATTGCAATTTCTTCGTTTGATCGAGCATTTTAAGCTGCTCACACACTATCACGCGTCTGCAAAATGGCAAGCAGATTGTGTGTGAGCTCTGTGTTTTACGTTGTGCCCGTTAAATTTAAAGAGCGTTTTACATATTCATGCCAAATCCAATTTTTAGTGCGCTTTTGCCAATAAACCCTGTTCCCGTGAATGAGCAGGTTCTTCTGAGCCGGTCCGCTCGCCTGAAAAGTATCCGTAGACGCATGGGAGAAGAACCAGCGTAAGCAGAGTGGAACTCAGCAGTCCCCCGATGACTACGATGGCCAGCGGCCGCTGAATCTCTGATCCCGGTCCGGTGGCAAAGAGAAACGGCACGAGGCCAAGTGCCGCGACGGTTGCCGTCATCATGACGGGACGAAACCGCATGTGAGTGCCTTTGCGGATTGCTTCTTCCTGCGAAAGTCCTTCTTCGCGCAGCTTGCGGATGTAGGAAATGAGAACAACTCCATTGAGAACGGCGATGCCCCAGAGCGCAATAAATCCGACAGAAGCCGGCACGGATAGGTATTCACCTGAAAAGAACAGGCCGAAGACTCCGCCGATGGAAGCCAGAGGCAACACTGTAATGATGAGCGCCGCGAAACGCACGGATTTGAATAGAACGAAAAGCAGGAAAAAGATCGCAGCAATCGTAATGGGAACAATAATCATCAGGTGATGCAGGGCCCGCTGCATGTTATGGAATTGTCCTCCCCACTCGATGTAATAGCCAGCAGGCAACTGCACCTGATGCCCGACTTTGTCCTGCAGCTCGGCAACAAAGCCACCCAGGTCTCTGTCCTGCACATTGACGCCGACAACGATGCGGCGCTTACCCATACTGCGGTTGATCAGAGCAGGACCTTCCATAACGCGGATGCTGGCCAAATCTTCGAGCGGAATTTTGGGACCATCGGGAGAGCTGATTTGCAGCTCGCGAATATCCGGAACACTGTCGCGCAGGTTCTGCGGAAGACGCACGACTGCCTGGAAGCGGCGCTCGCCTTCATAAATTTCAGTGGCCGATTTGCCGGCAATCGCAGTCTCGATCACATCATTTACGTCGGCGGCATTGAGTCCATAACGGGCAATCGCACTGCGGTCGATATTGATGTTGAGATATTGCTGGCCGCCGACACGATCTACGCGCGTATCCTGCGTTCCCTGCACAGTGTGTGCTATAGCAGCAATCTGTCTCGCTTTTTCGACCAGAACATCCAGATCGTCGCCGTAGAGCATGACGGCAACATCGGCGCGCACGCCCGAAACCATTTCGTCGACACGGTCCGAGATAGGCTGGGACATTACCAGATTCAATCCAGGCAAGACTGCCAACGCTTTGCGCATCTGCTCGGCAATGGTTTCCTGTGTCATGCCATGTGGCCGCTTATCGTACGGCGTCAGAGAGGCGAGCACATCGGCCTCATTCGGACCCGCGGGATCGGCAGGCGACTCGCCACGACCCACACGCGAGACTACGTTGTCCACGCCGGGGATTTTGAGCATAATGCGCTGCATCTCCATTTCCATGCGCAGCGATTCGTCGAGAGAGATATTCGGAACACGGTCAGCGTTCGGTGAAAGCGTTCCTTCCGCCATCTCCGGGATGAATGCCGTTCCCAGGAATGGGAAGAGGCAAAGCGCAGCGATGAAGAGCAAGACAACGGTGATAATGGTCGTCTTTCGATGCGATAACGCCCAATGAAGAAGCTTGTTATAAGGACGGCGAATGTTCCGCACAAGCCAGGTATCCTCTTCAGAGCCACCCTTCAACATGTAGGAAGAGAGAACGGGCGAAATTGTGAGTGAAAGAATCAGAGAAATGCCAAGCGCTATAGCAATGGTGTAAGCAAGAGGAGAGAACATCTTGCCTTCCATTCCTTCGAGCGTCATGAGCGGAAGGAAGACCAGAATGATGATGGTCACGCCGAAAACTACAGGCGTGGCGACTTCAGCCACGGCGGCGAGTGTCAGCTTGATCCGATCTGCCGTCGATGAAGGATCATGTCCGGTATGGTGCGCATGGCTGAGCCGCGAAAAGACATTCTCCACCACAACAACAGAACCATCCACCATTAATCCGATGGCGATAGCAAGGCCACCCAGCGACATGAGATTCGCTGAAAGCCCGACTTTGTTCATCACCAGAAACGTCAACAGCGGTGTGAGGATCAAAGTCGCGCAAACAATCAGACTGGAACGAACATCACCCAGAAATAAAAAGAGAATCACGATAACGAGGACGATGCCTTCGCCGAGCACTTCGGTTACTGTATGGATGGCGGCATCGACCAGTTTCGAGCGATCATAATATGGCGTGATCTGAAGGCCGCCTGGAATCATGTGCTTCGAATTGATCTCGGCTACGCGCTCTTTGACGCGGCTGACGATCTCTTTCGCGTTGCCTCCGGAGGTCATCAGGACAACACCGCCGACGGCTTCCGTATAGCCATTCTTGATCATGGCGCCATAGCGGACTTCCGTGCCCATCCGAACTTCAGCCACATCGCGGACATATACAGGCGTCGCGCCACTCTCTTTCAGCACGATGTTGCGAATATCGTCGAGGTTGCGAACAAGTCCTACTGACCGGATGAGATACTGCTCGGCATGTTGAGGCAGTATGCCGCCTCCGGCATTGGCATTGTTGTTGGCAAGGGCGTTCCGAACATCCTGAATGGTCAGATTGTAGTAACGCAGTTTTTGAGGATCGACCAGCGTTTCATACTGCTTGACGTATCCGCCGGTCGAATTGATCTCAGCGACACCGGGAATAGACCGCAGAAGCGGGCGCACAACCCAGTCCTGAATGGTCCTTCGCTGGATCAGCTCGTCTTTTGTCAGCGGACGCTTGCCGTCGCTCGGCATTTCCAGCGTGTACTGATAGACCTCGCCAAGGGCATTTGTAATTGGCCCAAGTATCGGCGTCACGCCTTCGGGCATCTTGTCGCGCAGTTCATTCAGGCGCTCGGAAACCATCTGGCGTTCTAGATACAGATTGCGTCCGTCTTCAAAGACCAGTGTGATCAGCGACAATCCGGGCTTAATGAGAGAACGCATATCCGTCATGCCCGGTAGACCGGTCATGGCGATCTCGATGGGAATGGTGATGAAGCGCTCTACTTCTTCCGGGGATTTTCCCGGCGCTTCGGTTGCGATCTGCACCTGGATATTGGTGACATCGGGAAAGGCATCCACAGAAAGCTTTTGTGCAGCGTGAACGCCGAAGCCGCAGAGGACTGCTGCCACGACTACATAGATGATCCGATGCTTGAGCGCCGCGCTTACAAGATTGTTCAGCATGCGCTACTCGCTCCCTTTGATAGCATTCTGTTTGCGCTGATTGTTCAGATGGAATGCGCCGTCGAGAACAATCTTTTCTCCAGGATTAAGCCCGCTTTCGAGTACGCGATCATCATTGAATTCAGAGCCGAGAGTTACTTCGCGCAGCTTGAATTTTCCCGGAGCCAGCTCAACAAAGACATAGTCGTTATTACTTTCCCTGACGATTGCAGTAGACGGAATCGTGGTCCGGCGCTCGCTGTGATCGATAAAGGTCATGCTGGCAAGCATGGCCGGCTTGAAAATGCCGCGCGGATTCGCGAGGTCCATGCGCACCGGAATGGTGCGCGTGGCGGGATCGACAACGGGTGAAACGTAAGAAAGCTGCCCTTCTACCTTTTCATCCGGAAGAGCAGGAATGTTCACAACAACGTGCATTCCTTTGTGCAGCCTTCCAGCGCTCTCTTCAGGAACATCCGCAACCAGCCATACATTCGATAGATCAGCCACCATGAATGCCACTTCAGCGGGCTGCACGATCTGCCCAATGGTAACCTTGCGCTCCAGTACCGTTCCGGAGATGGAGGACACTATCGGATAGTCGGCATTGAGCTGGCGGGTGGTTTCGAGCTTGTGTATGGCGGCATCGGTCATGCCCAGTCCACGCAGTTGCGTGCGGATGGCAGAAGCCTCAGTGCTTGCCTGAAGAAGCTCGGCGCGACGTCGCTCTAATTCAGCACTGCCGATCACGTCTGCCTTTACCAGTTGCTCGGCGCGATTCGTCGCCTGCTGCGCCAGATCCTGTTGTGAATACGCCTTAATGAAGGCAAACTGCGTATCTGAGAGATCCGTGCTGTGCAGTGTCGCCAACGCTTCTCCGCGATGCACATATTGCCCTTCAAGCACGAGCAGCTTAATGATGCGGCCCGAAACCGGCGAGCCAACGCGCGCAATGCGGCTCGCATCGGTTTCAATCCGCGCCGCAACCTGAAGCGAGTTGGCCACGTCATGGACCTGTGGCTCGCCAATCTTCAGCTGTTCAGCCAATTCCTTATCGACGGTGATCTCCGTCGGATCGCTCTCCGCTTTCACTGCTTTTTCGGCAGATGCTTTCGGCCTGTTGCAGCCGCTCACCGCAACGAAGGATCCCACGAGGACAATTGCAGCCGATAGGTGAAGCAGGACAGGGCCCCACTTTTTGGCAGCTTTATGAGAACCAGGTTGGATATGCATCAGGGTCTTCCTCCGGGCGCAACTGCGCCAAGTTCTTCCAGATCAATCAAGGCTGACTGCCGCGCGTATTGCGCATCCAGCAAGTCACCGCGCACGCTTTGCAGCACACGTTGCGCGTCCAGCACCTCAACAATGCCGCGCTCGCCAAAGTGGTAGGCAGACTGGGCGGCTTCTACGGCGCTTTCCGCTTCATGCAGTGATCCGGCCTGCAACGCAGTCACCTGCTGGTCAGCAAGCTGATACTGCTCGTAGGCGCGCTCCAGCGTAGAAATCATTTCCAGTCGCGTTTGATCTCGTACCGCAGTGGATTCGCGCACGGCCGCCGTTGCTTCCTGAATATGTCCCCGGCGACGGTCCCATAGAGGCAGAGGAATGGTCACACCTGCTCGCCAGAAAGTCAGATCAGGCTGATGCTCGTATTCACCATAGAAAACAGGCTGCGGTACACGAAGCGACCGCTGATGCTGCAGCGATGCCTCTGCTCTCTGGACATCCGTGCGCGCCTGTTCCATTGCCGGATGCGCGCGCAAAACCGCTTCGCGCAATTCGGACAATGGCGGGAGATGAATGGGCGGCTCCAGCAAACCTCGTGGATCGAGATTTCTGTCAGGCGGCGCTGCAATGGTCGCCCGCAGCACTGCAATGGAGTCAGCTAAATGTATCTGAGCGCTGCGCACCATGAATCGGGCGCGCGCAAGCTCTGCTTCCGCGCGCGTCAGCTCAAGGCGACCTTTTTCGCCCACTCGCACCTCTACTTCCACGCGCCGTCGCAGGTCTTCTACCAGAGAGAGATTTTCCTGCGCCTGAGCTATTTCTTCTTTGCGTCGCAGCACTTCATAAAAAGCGTGCTTCACATTCGCCACCACGGAGCGTCTTTCGCTGGCGAGGGCAAAGCCGCTGCTGTCGCGACCGAGCGCCGCTACGCGTTGCCGGGAACTCCGCTCTGACGGAATCTCGAAAGTCTGGTATGCGGCATAGTGCTGCAGAAGACCGGGAGCACCAGGCACCGGGACATCGTCACGGGCGCTTTGATGTCCGCCGAAGAATTCCACCTGCGGATTGGTATATGCCTTGGCAGTCTTTACAGCAGCAGCAGCCTGGGCAGACCTGGCTTCTGCCGCTTGCAGACGCGGGCTGTTCTTTTCTGCCAGCGCCAGCGCCTCATCCAGAGTCAGCGGCTGAGATGCATCTTCGGCAGGAGAGTCAGGAGCAGAAGGCAACGCAGCAGAAGGAAGATCAGCAGTCTGCTGTGCCTGAACAGCGCAGGGAAAAAGCGCAAAAAGTAGTACAAGAAGTCGAAATGCCACGCTAAGTCATAGGCAATCATGCTTCCAAATGCAAAATGCCTGAAATAGCAGTTATTTCGCTTCGCTGCTGTCCCATTCGGTACACCCCGCTTAAATCTACTGTACGTAAAGGGACACCCGCGGCCTCTAACTATGCTGATTCATATATGGCTGCATGGATATTGAATTGCATCAGCTATGATCTGTGCAGCCAAGATTCTCCGCCTCCGACATAACAGCGGCGCTCTCCCTAGCGCTGGAAGCGCCGCCTTCTGCTGCTGCATGGGAAAATACGGAAGAGATGTCTACTCCCTGGCAAAATCTGCGGAGCTCGAGCTGGAAAGCGATCTATATTGGCACCCTTATTTTGCTGCTGGCTATTACCATCTGGCTTACACCGCCCCGCGCTGTTGAACTGCATAACATCCTGCACCACCTGAATTTTCTGCCTTTCATGATTGCCGGAATGATTTTCGGCTGGAGAGGGGCGTTGTGGGCGCTGCTCTTTGCGACACTGGTGCAGACCCCTACCATTGTGCGCCATTGGACACACTGGCCAATGGACGCGCAGGACCAGGTGGTCGAGCTCAGCATCTTTGGCGCAGCCGGAATTATTGCCGGATTTCTCTCCGACCGCGAGCGCATTCAGAGAAAGCGCGTGGAAGCAACTAAGACGGAATTGGAACATGTTTATACAGAGTTGCGGCAGAAAATCGACCAGATGAAGAGGGCTGAGCGTTTGTCCGCTGTGGGTCAGCTTGCCGCAAGCCTCGCGCATGAGATTCGCAATCCGCTGGCAAGCATCTCCGGCGCGGCTGGCATTCTGAAACGGGGTCATGCTTCGCAGGAGAACGCGGACGAGTGTCTGGGAATTCTCGAAAAAGAATCGCAGCGGCTCAATAAGCTTCTGACTAACTTCCTCGATTTTGCGAGGCCGCGGCTTCCACGGTATCAGCCCGTCGATCCCGACACGCTCATCGAATCCGTTGCCAGCATTGCGCGGCATTCTGCCATTCTGCGTGATGTCGAGCTGGTTATTGAGAGCGCAAAAAATATACCTGCGGTCGAATGTGATGCGGAGCAGTTGAAGCAGGTCTTGCTGAATCTCATCATCAATGCAGTACAGGCAACCGAAGGACCGGGCACGGTCCACATCCGCAGCTTTGTCCTGCAGAACCGACTGCATATTGAGATCCGCGATGAGGGGAGCGGAATCACTCGGGATCAACAAGAAAAAATTTTTGACCCCTTCTTCACGACAAAAGAAAACGGCACCGGCCTCGGCCTCGCCATTGCCGCTAACATTGTCGAGCAGCACGGAGGCACTTTAACCGGAACTAATAATCCTGAAAAAGGAATGACCTTCCGTCTGGAGCTTCCTATTCATCGTCCGCTGAAACCCGGGGAGGCGGCTCTCGCCCAATGAACACCAACCGCATCCTCGTGGTGGATGATGACAGCAGCCTTCGCAGCGTCATGAAAATGCAGCTCGAAGAAGCCGGTTATCACGTCTCGCTCGCATCTGACGGAGCAGAAGCATATGAAAAACTGCGCGAGATCAGGCCGCAGCTCGTCATTACCGACCTCAAAATGCCCACCAGCGGCCTTGATCTTTTACGCCGTATCTCTGCCGACGATATTCAACCGACGCTGATTATCATTACTGCCTTCGGCACGGTAGAAACAGCCGTAGAGGCCATGAAGCTGGGCGCCTATGACTATGTGACCAAGCCGCTCGATTTCGAGGAGTTGGTGCTGGTTGTTCATCGCGCGATGGAACGACAGAACCTGCTCGAAGAAGTCCGCAATCTGCGGTCAGCGCTCGATCAGCGGTATGGGTTTGAAGGCATCATAGGCCGCGCCAAAAGTTTTCTACGCGTACTCGATCAGGCGGCCCGCGTCGCCCAGCATGACTCTACTGTTCTGATTCATGGGGAAACCGGAACAGGCAAAGAACTGCTGGCCCGCGCTATCCATCACAACAGCCGGCGCAAAGCCAGATCATTCATCACCATTAACTGTGGAGCGATCCCTAAAGACCTGATTGAAGCTGAGCTCTTCGGTTATACCCGCGGCTCATTTACCGGCGCGCACACTACACGGTCGGGCAAGATTGAAGCTGCCGATGGGGGAACGCTCTTTCTGGATGAAATTGGCGAGCTCTCTCTCGACGCTCAGGTAAAGCTGCTGCGCGTGCTTCAACAGGGAGAAATTTCAAAGATCGGCTCCTCGGAAACAATACGAGTCAACGTGCGGGTCATTGCCGCAACACATCGCAACCTGCAGGCAATGATTGAAGACTGCACGTTTCGCGAAGACCTCTATTATCGGCTGGCTGTTGTGCCCTTGCATCTCCCCGCGCTTCGCGAGCGTAAAGAAGATATTCCTGAACTCGTGGAGCATCTCTTTCAAAAAGCGAAAGAGCGCCACGACATCGCTGGTGTACAACTAGCGCCGTCCATCATGCCGTATCTTGTCGCATACCGCTGGCCGGGAAATGTGCGCGAGCTTGAGAATGTAGTCGAGCGCCTGTTAGTGCTGAGCTCACATAAATCCATCGGAGAAGAGGACCTGCCGGAAGAGATTCGCCGCGTGCAGCCGAACGCTTCCTCCTTCCGCATCGATCTTCCCGACGAAGGAATCAGCCTTGAAGGAGTAGAGCGAGAGCTGATCGTGCGCGCATTGGAGCGCTTCAACGGTAACCAGACGCACGCGGCGAAGTATCTCGATATAAGCCGCCGGACACTCATCTACCGCATGGAAAAATATGGGTTGCTGTAGCTGATACTTTAGAAAGCTGGCACTAAGGAATATTAGCGCGCGGACAATCAGAACATTAGGTATGTGTCAGCAGTTCGATCTGCTGACACACGCACAATTACGCTGTTTCTAAGTTGTATTCTGGAGGGGCGGCGGGAGCAGTGACCAGTCAGAGTGTTCACTGGCACATTTTGTATAGTCCTTGTGCACTGCAAGCACCTGCCTATACGCCAGGAAATTAAATACAGCGGTTTTTTAAGCCTGCTGTTCGCCTTCGCCAGCCTGGGCCTGTTCGGCCTCCATTGCTTTCTGCAGCTCTTCGCGCTTTTTGGCGCGGGCTTCTGCGCGTTTCTGGCGTTTCTCGTCGAGAACTGCCTCGGCTCCGAGGAGTTCGATGAAGGCTTTCTCAGCACCGTCTCCACGCTGGAATCCACGGCGAACGATGCGCAGATAGCCGCCATTTCTGTCGCCATAGCGTGGGGCTACGGTGTCAAAAAGACGGGCCACGGCGTCGCGGGTTTGAAGGAAAGAAAGAGCCTGACGCCGCGCATGCAGGTCGCCCTTCTTGCCCAGAGTGATCAGCTTCTCCACGTGAGGACGGACGGCTTTCGCCTTGGCGACGGTCGTCTCGACGCGGTCTTCCAGAATGACGGACGTGACCAGGTTGCGCAGCAGAGCGCGGCGGTGGCTAGTGTTGCGTCCGAGTTTGAATCCTGCATTGCGGTGGCGCATGACAATCTCTCTTATCAGGGTACAGGGTACAGGGTACAGCGTGCACATCGCTCTTTCTGAGCGCTGCACGCTGTCCGCTGTTCCTGGTTAAAAGTTTTCTGTTTCTGTCGGCAACGGAATGTCCGCTTCGTCCAGACCCTCGTCCTCGTCGTCGTAATGGCCGTAGCTGGCTGCCGCCAGAGTTGCCGAAGGCAGAACGCTGGTCGGTCCGGGCACTGCGTTGCCGTGCTCGTCGATTTTCATACCGAGCGACAAGCCCATCTGCGCGAGGATTTCCTTGATCTCGTTCAGAGACTTACGGCCGAAGTTCTTGGTCTTCAGCATTTCGGCTTCGGTCTTCTGCACCAGCTCGCCGATGGTCTGAATATTCGCGTTCTTCAGGCAGTTGTAGCTGCGAACGCTCAGCTCCAGCTCTTCGACTGAACGATTCAGGTTGTCGTTGCGCAGCAGCGTGCGGCCTTCCTCAGCCTGGGCCTCTGCTTCGACTTCTTCCTCGAAGTTGATGAAGATGCTCATGTGGTCTTTGAGCAGCTTGGCTGCGAGGCCGATGGCGTCTGCCGGGGCAACAGTTCCATTGGTCCAGACCTCGAGCGTCAGCTTGTCATAGTCGGTGATCTGACCGAGACGAGCAGCTTCGACCGTGTAGTTAACTTTGCGGACGGGCGAGTGAACCGAGTCGACCGGGATAAAGCCGATGCCGAGATCGGAGTCAAAGTTCTTGTCAGCGGAGATGTAGCCGCGGCCGCGCTTGAGGCGCATTTCCATGTCCAGCTTGCCGCCTTCGCTGACAGTTGCGATGTAGATGTCCTTGTCGAGAATTTCCACGTCGCCATCGGCTTCAATCATTCCCGAGGTCACGACTCCGGGCTGCTCGGCGCGCAGATAAAGGGCCTTGGGGCCTTCGCCGTTCAGCTTGAAGGGAATCTGTTTCAGATTCAGGATGATGTCGGTCGCGTCTTCAACGACTCCAGTAATGGACTGGAACTCGTGCAGAACGCCTTCGATTTTGACGGCGGTGACGGCAGCGCCTTCGATGGACGAAAGCAGCGTGCGGCGCAGCGCGTTGCCAATAGTGGTTCCGAAGCCGCGCTCAAAAGGCTGAGCACTGAACTTCCCGTATTTTTCTGTCAGCGATTCGCTATCGACCGCCAACCGTTTCGGCTTTTGAAATCCTCTCCAAAGCATATCTTTATCGCTCTCCAACGCAGGGCCGCGAAGCATTCTGCAGCGTCTGCGTCTGTTTATCTCCGTTGATTGAATTGCACCGCATTGCCGCGGTGTACATCTTTCGAGTCAGGGACTCGAAAACCCTTTTACCTCAGGGACTAAAGCCCTTCAGTTATGAATCGCTCCGGCATGGCTGAAGCCGTGCCCTTACAAAGCATACCTTTTCGCAATTCCTTAGTTTTACTGCCCCACTCAAGCCAACAGAAGGCTTGAATGGGCCACCCAACGTTTTTTCGATTCTGCGAAGATTCTCAACAAAGCCTTGATCGATTGAGATTCTTCCTCCCTTCGGTCGTCAGAATGACGATTCGGAAGGAGTATGTGAACTTAACCCTTACTTGCTGTAGAGCTCTACGATCAGCTGCTCGTTGACCGGCAACTGCACATCTTCGCGCTTCGGCAGCGACAGCACTTTGCCCGACAGGTTCGCATGGTCAACTGAGAGCCATGTAGGCGCCGGCTGGTGGCTGGCGAACTCGCGCGAGGTCTCGAGGACCGAAAGCTTCTGGCTGTTCGGGCGAATTTTGATCTCATCGCCGACCTTCACCTGATACGAAGGAATGTTCACCTTGCGGCCATTCACTTCGACGTGACCGTGGCGCACGATCTGGCGTGCCAGGCGACGCGAGGTGGCGAAGCCGAGGCGATAGGCAACGTTGTCCAGACGGCATTCAAGCTGCTGGATCAGGCGCTCACCAGTGACTCCCTGGGCACGCGACGCCTTCTCGTAGTACTCGCGGAATTGACCTTCGAGGGTGAAATAAATGCGCTTCGCCTTCTGTTTTTCGCGAAGCTGCAGGCCATAGCCTACGATCTTCGCCTTGCGGTCGCGGCCATGCTGGCCGGGGGCGAAATTGCGCTTCTCGACGGGGCACTTGTCAGAAAAACATTTCGTGCCTTTCAGAAATAGCTTGGTGCCTTCGCGACGGCAAAGGCGGCAGACTGCTCCGGTATAACGTGCCAATTCTCTTCTCCTAAGTTTCAGGGGCCGACCGGTTTACGCGCCGGCAGGCGCTTCGTCCCAGTCCAGTTATTAGTTTACAGTTGTTAATCCCCAGTTGCCAGTCACTAGAGACTAACAACTGTGGACTAAGAACTTACTTACACTCTGCGGCGCTTCGGCGGACGGCAGCCGTTATGCGGAATCGGGGTAACGTCGCGAATGGAACGGACTTCGATTCCAGCCGCAGCCAGTGCGCGCACTGCCGATTCGCGACCCGACCCGGGACCCGCGATGCGAACATCTACTGCGCGGAGACCATGATCGCGCGCCTGGTTCGCCGCATTGATGGCCGCCTGCTGCGCGGCAAACGGAGTGCCCTTACGCGACCCGCGGAAGCCGAGCGAACCTGAGCTCTTCCAGGAGATCGTGTTGCCCTGACCATCGGTGATGGTCACGATGGTGTTGTTGAACGACGCCTGAATGTGCACCAGACCGTAGGGGACATTCTTGCGCTCGCGCTTCTTGAACTTCTTGTTTTTGGCGGCCTTTCCGGTTGCGCCCTGCTGTGCTTTTGCCATTAGGTCTTCGCCGTCGCTTTCTTCTTGTTCGCTACCGTGCCCTTACGCGGTCCTTTGCGGGTGCGGGCATTGGTGTGGGTGCGCTGTCCGCGCACCGGCAGGCTGCGGCGGTGACGCAGTCCGCGATAGGACTGGATGTCGATGAGCCGCTTGATGTGCATCGAGACGTCTTTGCGCAGATCGCCTTCGACCTGGCCTTCGTCTTCAATGACCTGGCGGATGCGGTTGACCTCGTCTTCGCCGAGATCCTGGACTTTCTTGAACGGGTCAACGTTCGCGGACTCCAGGATGCGCAGCGCACGCGGGTTGCCGATCCCGTAGATGTAGGTAAGCGCGATCCGTGCCTGTTTTTGACGGGGCAGGTCGACGCCAGCAATACGTGCCATGCTTATCCTTCTCTGGTGCTCCGGAATTCCGGAGCGGTTGTGCTGTTCGAATCTCAGAACAGCGTTTGTGACCGGCTTTGTTGAATCATGGGGTTCATCGCAAGCCTTTCCCGGCTAACTAGCCCCAACGCTTTCAGATTCTCGCCCGTCCGGATCCAGACGCCAGCAGCTATCCCTGGCGCTGTTTATGCTTTGAGTTTTCGCAGATCACGCGCACCACACCACGGCGGTGAATGATCTTGCACTTGTCACAAATCTTCTTTACTGATGCACGAACCTTCATTGACTGCTCCCTAACTGCCCGGGCTGAAGCCCCTCTAGTCTTGCCTTTATTCACCGGCCTAAAGGCCGGTGCTTCTACCTGTTCAGGCTCGAATTTCTGAACCCTGCCCCCTGATCGCTATGCCCTGCTATTTATAACGGTAGACAATGCGCCCGCGGGTCAGATCGTACGGGCTGAGTTCTACCGCGACCCGGTCTCCCGGGAGAATGCGGATAAAGTTCTTCCGCATGCGGCCTGAGACGTGCGCCAGAACCTGGTGCTTGTTTTCAAGCTCGACTTTAAACATGGCGTTCGGCAAGGTCTCAAGGACCGTTGCCATTACCTCAATCGCGTCTTCCTTTGACAATCAGTTATCCCGATTCCGCCTGCCCTTTGCAGGCCTCGTCTCAAACCTACTGCGTCAATACCATTGCACCGTTGGCCGTAACAGCCACCGTGTGCTCAAAATGCGCGCTCAAACTTCCGTCCTGCGTCACCGCGGTCCAGCCGTCGCTCAGCACCTGCACATCGGGTTTGCCTGAGTTGACCATCGGCTCGATGCAGAGCACCATGCCTTCTCGCAGCTTCAATCCCTGTCCGCGACGCCCGAAATTCGGCACCTGCGGATCTTCATGCAACCGAGTGCCGATGCCATGCCCGACGAACTCGCGGACTACGCTGAAGCCATCGGCTTCCACCACTTCCTGCACAGCAGCGCCGATGTCGCCCAGCGATGCCCCAACTTTTACTGCGCGGATGCCGCTTTCAAGCGACGCCTTCGTTACATCCAGAAGGCGCTTCGTCTTCGGCGCTATCTTTTCGCCTACCGGCACCGTGATCGCCGAATCCCCATAAAAGCCATCGATAATCACGCCCGTGTCAATCGAGACGATATCGCCTTCGCGCAAGACACGGTTCGCTGATGGAATACCGTGCACCACTTCATTGTTGATCGACGTGCACAGCACCGCGGGATATCCGTGATACCCCTTGAATGCCGGCGTCGCTCCCAGCTCGGCGATCTTGGCAGCAGCGGCATTTTCGAGATCCAGTGTCGTTGCGCCCGGCTTTACAAAGCTGCGCACGTGGTCGAGAATCTCACGAACTATCGTTCCGCTGCGCCGCATTTTTTCTACTTCCTGCGGCGTCTTTATCATGATCGCCATCCGCCGGTCATCCCCTCAAACGCAGAACAGCAGCCTGAATTGCGGCTGCAACTGCGTCCACCGGCTGTTCTCCGTCCACTTCTTCAAAGCGTCCCAGAGCACGATAATGCTCCACGACTGGAGCAGTCAGGGACTCATACGTCCGCATCCGCTCCCCAAAAACTTCTTCCGTGTCGTCTGAGCGCCGCGTCAGAGGCGTGCCGTCAAGGTCACATTTCTCATCAACCTTCGGCGGCTGCAAGTAGATGTTATAGCTGCTCTTGCAGACTGGACAGGTGCGCCTGCCGGTGATACGGCGCAGTAATTGATTATATCCGACTTTAATGCTGACGGCAACGACGGGAAGGCTTCCCTCCACCCCAGCATGCGAACTGCGCGCATTCTGAGGACCCAGGTTCGGCCCGGCTGCGAGATAGTTGTCCAGCCATTCGGCCTGCCCCAGGGTGCGCGGAAAACCGTCCAGAATGTAGCCGTTGGCAGTATCAGGTCGGCGAAAGCGGTCAGCGACCATTTCGTTGACGAGATCGTCGGGAACAAGCTCGCCGCGGTCCATTAGGGCTTTTGCTTTTTTGCCGAGCTCGGTGCCGCCGGAGACGTTGGCGCGCAGGATGTCTCCGGTGGAGATTTGCGGGATTCCCCAGGCGGCCATGATGACTTTGGCCTGCGTGCCTTTGCCAACGCCGGGCGCTCCCAGGAGAAGAATCGGACCGGGACTGATACGAATGGTCTTCCCGTCTTCGGTCCGCTTTTCAATCACAGCAACTGCCACTTACCAGGCCCGCCTTCCGCGAACGCGTCCACTGCGCGGCGAAAAGCCTTCATAGTGGCGCATGATGAGATGCGATTCCACCTGATTAACGGTATCCATGGCCACGCCGACGACGATCAGCAGCGATGTGCCGCCGAAGTAGAAGTTGAAGCCGAGGCCGTTGGTCACCCACAGCGGCAGGCGTTCAAACATGGGGCCGACCAGCCAGAGGTGGTTCAGGTGAATACCGCTGATGAGCAACTGCGGGATGATCGAAACGATGATCAGGTAAATGGAGCCGACCAGCGTAATGCGCGTGAGGATATCGTTGATGAAATCTGAGGTGCGCTTGCCGGGACGGATGCCTGGAATAAAGCCGCCATACTTGCGCATATTGTCAGCGATGTCGTCCGGGCGGAAGACAATCGAGATATAGAAATACGCAAAGAACACAATCGACACCATATAGAGCAGCTCGTACCAGGGCTCACCGGCGTGCAGAGCATCGAAAATACGGCTCAAAAATGCGCTGTTGCGGACGAATTGAGCATTAGCAAAGAGCAGCGGAGCAGACAACACGGATGCGGCAAAGATGATCGGCATAACGCCGCCCGAGTTGACGCGCAGAGGCAGGTGAGTGGACTGGCCGCCCATCAGACGGCGCCCGACGATACGCTTGGCGTACTGCACCGGGATGCGACGCTCGCTGCGCTCGACAAAGACGATGAAGGCGACAACGGCGATCATGGCCGCTACGAGCAGGATCAGGGCCGGGACAGTGAATGCGCCGAATTTTTCTGCTTTGGCAGTCTCGATCAATTCCTGAATAGCGCGTGGCAGGCCGACGACGATTCCGGCGAAGATGAGCAAGCTCATGCCGTTGCCGATGCCGCGGTCGGTAATCTGTTCACCCAACCACATGATGAAGGTGGTGCCGGTGGTCAGGGTGAGCACGGTCATAATGACGAAGCCAACGCCCGGATTAATAACCAGTTGCAGATCGCCGGAGCCGTGCATCAGGGTAAGGGCAATGGCAAGGGACTGCACTATGCCCAGCAGAACGGTTACGTAACGCGTCCACTGCGTGATCTTGCGGCGACCCAGCTCGCCTTCTTTCTGGAGGCGGGCCAGCGGCTCATATACCACTGTCAGCAGCTGGAAGATGATCGACGCCGTGATATACGGCATGATGCCCAGCGCGAAGACAGTAAGGCGCCGGAGATTGCCGCCGCTGAAGAGGTTCACGAGACCAAGCGAGCTGCCGGCCTGTGAATCGAAAAAGTGCTCGAGGGCCGTGGCGTTTACGCCTGGTGTAGGAATAAATGCGCCGAGGCGGTAAACGGCAAGCATCGCCATGGTGAAGAGGACCCGCTTGCGCAGGTCTGGGATGCGGAAGATATTGGCGAATTTCTCAAACATGAATCAAACCCGGTCCGGATCTCTTTACGAAACCCCTCTCGCCTTACGCTACCAGAATTGCCTTGCCGCCTGCCTTCTCGATTTTCTCCTGCGCGGATTTCGAGAATTTGTGCGCATGCACCGTGATGGCCTTCTTCAACTCGCCGTTGCCCAGAACCTTAAGCAGGCCTTCGTTCTTCTTGAGCAGCCCCTTGGCTGCGAAGAACTCGATGGTCAGCTCGCTTTCGCCCAGCTCAACGAGGCGGTCGAGGTTCAGAACGGTGTATTCGGTGCGGAAGATGTTGGTGAAGCCGCGCTTCGGCAGACGGCGGTGCAGCGGCATCTGGCCGCCTTCAAAACCGCGCATCAGGCTCGAACCCGAGCGGGAGCCCTGTCCCTTGTGCCCACGGGTCGAGGTTTTGCCCATGCCGGAGCCCATACCACGGCCCACGCGCTTTTTGTTACTGTTCGCCTTCTTCGGCGCTCTGAGATTGGAAAGATTCATGATGTCCTCGCTATACGCCGATCGGGCTTGCCCTGACCGACTCGCTTTGTTTTAGCTATTAGCCTCTAGCTCTTACTTCCAGCTTGTTCCCTATTTACGTTTATGCCGCTTCGGTACCGAGCCCTTTAACTAAAGCTAGAAGCTAACGGCTACAACCTACTCAACAATTCGTACTAAATGCGGCACAGCCTTCACCATGCCACGGATCGACGGCGTATCTTCACGCTCGACGACCTGATTCAGGCGGGTAAAGCCGAGGCCCTTGACGACCTTCTTGTGCTTCACGGGAGCCTGAATGAACGAGCGGTAGTACTGAATTTTGATCTTTGCCTTGGTTTCGGCCATAACTATAACTCCTGTACCTGCTTGCCGCGGATGGCTGCCACTTCCTCACGGTCGCGCAGTTGAACCAGAGCGTCGAAGGTCGCCTTGATAACGTTGTGCGGGTTGGCGGTGCCGAGGCTCTTAGTAAGCACGTTCTGCACGCCAGCCGAAGTCATCACCGCGCGTACTGCGCCGCCGGCGATCACGCCCGTGCCTTCTGGGGCTGGCTTGAGCAGCACCTGTCCCGAACCGAAGCGGCCCAGCACCTGGTGCGGGATGGTGGTCTGCGTGAGGTTCACGCGGACCAGGTTCTTCTTCGCCGATTCAATGCCCTTGCGGATTGCCTGCGGCACTTCCTTCGCCTTGCCCGAGCCGTAGCCCACGACGCCGGCGCCCGGATCGCCTACTACGACCAGCGCGGCAAAGGACATGTTTTTGCCGCCCTTGACCACTTTGGTCACGCGGTTGATCGCGACAACCTGATCCTTCAGGTTGTACTGTCCGGCATCCAGTTTCTTTTTCAGTGTTGCCATTCGCTTCCTGATTTCCTTCCTCTAATCCTTGTCATCCTGAGCGGAGCGTAGCGGAGTCGAAGGACCTGCGTTTCCTTAGAACTCGAGACCTGCTTCGCGTGCCGCATCGGCCAGGGCCTTGATGCGCCCGTGATAGAGATAGCCGCCACGATCGAAAACAACCTTCTTGATTCCCTTTTCCTGGGCGCGCTCGGCTACCAGCTTACCTACTTCCTTCGCCGCAGCCACATTGCCGCCCGTCTTCAGCTTCGCCGCCTTGCTCGATGCGGAGACCACCGTTACGCCCTTCGCGTCATCGATGACTTGCGCATAGATGTGGTTCAGCGAGCGGTAGACATTCAGGCGCGGACGCTCGGCGGTTCCGGCCACCTTCTCGCGGATGCGCGTGTGAATGCGCTGGCGAATTTCGTTTCTGTTGATCTGCGAAATCATTTCTCGTCTTCCTTCCTAATGGCGGAGCCGCCCTGCGGGTCCGTTCGGTATAGATCAGTTCCTGGTTTTTAGTCCCCAGTTGTTAGTTTTATTCAGTCACCAGCACCACGGACTAACAACTAGCCACTACCTACTTATTTAGCTCCAGTCTTACCAACCTTCTTCTTAAGCTTCTCATCGGCGTAGCGAACACCCTTGTTCTTGTACGGATCGGGCTTGCGCAGCGAACGCATATCGGCGGCCACCTGCCCGACCTTCTGGCGGTCAATGCCGCTTACGGTGATGCGTGTCTGCTTGGGATCGATGGCCACGGTGATGCCGGTGGGCAGCGGAAACTCGATGGGGTGCGAGTAGCCGAGCGTGAAGACCACAGTGTTCTTGCCCTTCATCTCGACGCGGTAACCGATGCCGACAATGTCCAGGTCCTTCGACCAGCCCTTCGTCACGCCTTCGACAGCATTGGCGACAAGAGCGCGGGTAAGTCCGTGAACCGCAGCCTGCGAGTCATTCTCGCGGGTGGCAATGATGTGACCATCTTCCGTCTCCAGCTTGATGCCGGAGGGAATCACCTGCTCGACCTTGCCCTTAGGGCCTTCGACAACAATGGTATTGCCTTTGACGGCGTACTTCACGCCCTGCGGCAACGGAATCGGCTTCTTTCCAATACGCGACATTTCCTGAATCCTTTATGGCTTGCGAGTCCCGCGTCATGCGTTCCACTGCAGCCCTACGAGCCGTTTATGCTCGCCTTAAACATCCCGGAGCCGAAGCCCCTTTTAATCCTGCCTTGTATTCACCGGCCTAAAGGCCGGTGCTTCTACCCAAACCACAAACTTAATCCGGGACAACGTCACGGCCACTACATTTATCAGGCAGGATGGCGCCGGAGGCGCGTCCGCCTGGACGGCCAGTCCCTACCAGACTTCGCAGAGGACCTCGCCGCCTACGCCTTCTTTGCGCGCCTGGCGTCCGGTCATCACGCCGCGCGGCGTGGTGAGAATGCTGATGCCGAGTCCACCCTGAACGCGCTTGATCTCGTCGCGGCCAACATAGACGCGGCAACCGGGGCGCGATACACGCGCGAGGTCGCGGATGGCGGCTTCGTTGTTGGCGCTGTACTTCAGGTAAACGCGCAGAATGTTGCGGCCATTCTCTTCGGCGGCCTTGTAGTTGGCAATATAGCCCTCTTCCTTCAGAATGCGGGCGATCTCGGTCTTCAGCTTCGAGGCCGGGACATCCAGCTTCTGGTGGCGCGCGCGGATCGAGTTCCGCAGGCGCGTCAGGAAATCTGCTACTGGATCGGTAAAGCTCATCGTTTCTCCTTCATCCCCCGTTCGCTCTGCTCAGCAGAGAACCTGCGGGAATGTCTAAATCTTCGGGTGCCCCATCCTGAGCCGAAGGCGAAGGGTGGGAATTTACGTCCTACCAGGACGATTTCACTACGCCGGGGATTTCCCCCTTGAGCGCCAGCTGACGGAAGCACAGACGGCAGACACCAAACTTACGCAGGTAGGCGCGAGGGCGTCCGCACAGCTTGCAGCGGTTGTGCTGGCGAGAAGAAAACTTCGGCTTGCGTGCGTCTTTTACTCTTTTTGCAGTCGTCGACATAGTTTCTAATCCTTTTACGCCGTCTGGCGGAACGGCATGCCAAACTGCCGGAGCAGCGCGCGCGCCGAGTTGTCATCCTTGGCCGAAGTCACAATGGTAACGTTCATGCCCTTCAGCTTGTCGACCTTCGCGTAATCGATCTCCGCAAAGATCAGCTGGTCGCGCAGGCCAAGCGTGTAGTTGCCGCGGCCATCAAAGCTCTTGGTCGAAACACCGCGGAAGTCGCGCACACGGGGCAGCGCAACGGAAATCAAGCGGTCGAGAAACTCATACATCGCGTCACCGCGCAGCGTGACCATCGCGCCAATCGACATCCCCTCGCGGACTTTGAAAGCGGCGATGGACTTCTTCGCCTTGGTCAACACCGGCTTCTGCCCAGTGATGGCGGCGAGATCGGCGACGAGCGGGTCAAGCATTTTGTTGTTCTGCGTCGATTCGCCCAAGCCCATGTTCAGGACAATCTTTTCGAGACGCGGAACCGCCATCGTGTTCTCAAGACCCAACTCCTTCTGGAGAGCGCCTTTGATTTCCTTCTGATACTTTTCTTTCAGTCTTGCTGCCATTTGCTTCTTCTCTTTTCTTCTCCGGTCTCGGAGTGGCTTTCAGCCGTGTACCGTTACGGAGGGTATTCAATTGAGTTGTTAGTTATCAGTTGCTAGTCCCTTAGTTTTGAAACTGGGGACTAATAACTAACCACTCCTAACTACTTCTTCTTCGGTGCCAGCGTCTGTCCGCACTTTTTGCAGACGCGGACTTTGGTGTCGCCTTCGAACTTGTGTCCCACTCGCGTCGGACCGCAGCTCGGGCAGACCAGAGCCACATTCGAAATGTGCACCGGAGCTTCCTGCTCGGCGATGCCGCCCTTGATGTTCCGCTGCGGATTTGGGCGGACATTCTTCTTAATCATCCGCACATGCTCAACAAGAATGCGGTTCTCATCGGGCAGAACGCGCAGCACGCGGCCACGCTTGCCTCTGTCACTGCCGGCGATCACTTCCACCTGGTCATTGCGCTGTATGTTCAAACTCATAAGATTCCTTTTACCTGCCGGCTAAAGAACTTCAGGGGCCAGCGAAACAATCTTCAAAAACTTCTTTTCACGCAGCTCGCGAGCCACAGGACCGAAGACGCGCGTTCCAACCGGCTCGCCGGCTTCATTGATCAGCACAGCGGCATTCGTGTCAAAGCGAATGTAGGTCCCGTCGCGGCGGCGCGTTTCCTTGCGCGTGCGAACAACGACTGCCTTCACCACTTTGCCCTTCTTCACCTGGCCATCGGGCGAGGCTTCCTTCACCGCAGCTGTGATGACATCGCCAAGACCGGCCTTCTTGCCGCTTGCGCCACCCAGCGGCAGAATCATTTGCAGCTTGCGGGCGCCGGAGTTGTCGGCCACCTCAAGCATGGTTCTCATCTGCACTGCCATCGTAGTCTCTCCCTCTACAATCCGGTCTTGAGCCGGACTTTCAAAAGCGGCGCTTATTCAGCTGCCGGTGCTGCTTCTTCCACCTGCGCCAGAGCCGAGCGGCGGACGATCTCTTCGAGATTCCAGCGCTTCAGCTTGCTCAGCGGACGGGTCTCGCGAATGCGGACCATGTCCCCAACGCGCGCCGAGTTCTGCTCGTCATGCGCATAGAACTTCTTGCTCATGCGCACAATGCGCTTGTACTTCGGATGCGCCTTGCGCATCTCGACTTCCACCACGATGGTCTTCTGCATCTTGGTCGAAACGACCTGGCCGACCTTCTCGTTGCGGCGCGATTCTACCGTGGCTTCGCTCTTTACTTCAGCCATAACTAGCGAGCCTCCTTCTTGGTCTTCTTTGCCTTCGCGGCCTTTACCGGCGCTGCCGATTCCGCTTTGGGAGCTTCGCCATGCAGTTTCAGCTCACGTTCGCGGGTAATCGTCTTGATGCGAGCAATGTCTTTCTTCAGCTCGCGCAGCTTCTTCACGCCTTCGTTCTGGCCGAGCTTCATCTGGAAGCGCAGGCGAAAGAGTTGTTCAGCCGCCTTCTGCTCCTCGACGTTGAGCTCGTTGTCGCTCAGGTTGCGAATCTTTTCGAGTTCCATCTCTTCTTGTCTTCTCTCCGGGCCAGCGGCCTGTCAAAGCCGAGTCTCCCTGAAATTTCCTGCGGCGCTTATTTCGCAGCCGCTACAGTCTTGACTGTGTGACGCTGCACGAAGCGCGTCTTCAGCGGCAGCTTGTTCGAGGCCAGACGCATGGCTTCCTGCGCGATCTCCGGCGCTACGCCTTCCATCTCGAACAGGATTTTGCCCGGGCGCACCACTGCGGACCAGTGATCGAGCGGGCCCTTGCCGGAACCCATTCGAACTTCGGCCGGCTTCTTGGTGACCGGCTTGTCCGGAAAGATGCGCAGCCACACTTTGCCGCCGCGCTTGATGAAACGCGTCATGGCAATACGGCTGGCTTCGATCTGGCGATCCGTAATGTAACCGCACTCCATGACCTTCAGGCCGTAGTCGCCGAACGACAGCTCGGAGCCACGCCACGCCTTGCCGCGCATCTTGCCCTTCTGCTGCTTGCGATACTTGACCTTCTTTGGCATCAACATAATGAAACCCTCAATCCAGTTATCAGGGAACAGCGCTCAGCGTTTAGTCCTTGTCCCTGTACGCTGCACCCTGCGCCCTGCCTAAAATACCGACGTGCCCACTGCAGCCTGGGGCTCGCGCCGCCGCTGCTGATAAATATCTCCGCGATAGATCCACGTCTTCACGCCGATCACGCCATATGTTGTGCGCGCTTCGGCAAAGCCGTAGTCGATATCGGCGCGCAACGTATGCAGCGGCAGACGGCCCTGCAGATACCACTCGGAGCGCGCGATTTCGTTGCCGTTCAGGCGGCCAGAGACGCGAACCTTGATGCCCTTGCAGCCGAAACGCAGCGCCGAGTCAACGGCCTTGCGCATGGCGCGGCGGAAGCCGACACGCTTCTCAAGCTGCAGCGCGATGTTCTCGGCAACGAGCTGCGCGTCGAGCTCAGGCTTGTTCACTTCGAGAATGTCGATGAAGACCTCGCGGTTGGTGCGCTTCTGCAGCTCCACCTTGAGCTTCTCGATCTCGGCGCCCTTGCGGCCGATGATGATGCCCGGACGCGCGGTGCGAATGATGATCCGCAGCTTGTTGCCCGGACGCTCGACCTCGACTGAGCTGACGCCTGCGGCCTTCAGCTTGTCCTTAAGCTCGCTCTTAAGCTTCACGTCTTCGACGAGCAGCTTGTCGTAGTCGCGCTCCGTGAACCAACGCGAGCGCCACGGCTTGTTGATACCGATCCGAAATCCGTAAGGATGGACTTTCTGTCCCATAGTTCCCTCTAATTCCTACTTCGCAGCCTTTTTCCTGGCAGGCGACTTCTTCGCTGCCGTCTTCTTTGTCGCAGTCTTCTTGGCTGCGGCCTTCTTTGCGGGCGCTTTCTTTTTGGCCGGCTTCACCGCAGCAGACGCTTCCGCATCTACCGTGTGGACCAGGCCATCCTGCTTGCGCTCCGCAACTGAAATCACAATGTGAGCCAGGCGGCGCTGATAGCGGTACGCGCGGCCCATCGGAGCCGGGCGGATGCGCTTCATGCGCGGACCTTCATTTGCCAGAGCCTGCTTGACGTAGAGGTTGTCCACATCCACGTCGAGTCCCTGTTCCTGGCTCAGATAGTTGGCGTTCTGCAGCGCTGAGCGCAGCACTTTTTCAACCAGCGGAGCGACTGCCTTCTTGGTGAAAGCGACTGTGTTCAGCGCTTCTTCCACCCCGCGGCCCTTGATCAGATCGAGCACCAGTCGCGCCTTCTGCGGCGATACCCGCTGAAATTTGGCTTCAGCCCGAAATTCCCGTGTGTCCAATTGCATTGGCTTGCCTCAAAACCTTCTCTACTGCCGAAATTCTCTTACTTGGCCTTCGCCGTTGTCTCGGCGGCTTTTGCCGAGTGGCCTTTGAACGTGCGCGTTGCGGCAAACTCACCCAGCTTGTGTCCTACCATGTTTTCCGTCACGTACACCGGCACAAACTTCTTGCCGTTGTGCACAGCAATCGTGTGCCCCACGAAATCGGGGTGGATTGTCGAGCGACGCGACCAGGTGCGGACAACCTTCTTGTCGTTCGCCTGGTTCAGCGCATCGATCTTCACCGTCAGGTGCGCATCAATAAACGGGCCTTTTTTCGTCGACCTTGCCATAAAACCTCGTAGCTTCTAGCTGCTGGCTTTTAGCTTCCAGCTAAATCCGCCAGCGATCTTTGCTTCTGTTCCAGCTTTGGCTTTTACTCGAATCTAGCTAGAAGCTAGGAGCTAAAACCTAAAAGCTGCCTCTTACTTGCTGCGGCGGCTGACGATGAATGCGTCGGTCCGCTTGTTGTTGCGTGTCTTGTAGCCGCGTGTCGGTTGTCCCCACGGGGTCACTGGATGACGTCCACCCGAAGTCTTACCCTCGCCACCGCCATGCGGGTGGTCTACCGGGTTCATCGAGACACCGCGGTTCGTCGGGCGAATACCCTTCCAACGGTTACGTCCGGCCTTGCCGATGGTCACGTTCTCGTGGTCGGTGTTGCCCACCTGGCCAATCGTCGCCATGCAGTCGACCAGCACCTTGCGGGTTTCGCCAGAAGGCAGCTTCAGCAGTGCATAGTCGCCTTCTTTGGCTACCAGCTGCGCTGAAGATCCAGCCGAGCGTACCATCTGCGCACCCTTGCCCGGACGAAGCTCGACATTGTGCACGGTCGTACCGGCAGGAATATTCTTGAGCGGCAGCGCGTTGCCGACCAGGATGTCGGCCTCAGGACCGCTCATCACGGTCTGCCCAACCTTCAGGCCAACCGGTTGCAGGATGTAGCGCTTCTCGCCGTCCGCATAGCTGATTAAAGCAATTCGGGATGAACGGTTCGGATCGTACTCAATCGTCGCCACCTTGCCCGGAACGCCGTACTTGTTGCGCTTGAAATCGATCAAACGCAGCTTCTGCTTGTGGCCGCCGCCGTGATGGCGAATGGTCAGGTCGCCTGAGTTGCGGCGTCCGCCGGTGCGCTGCTTGATCTGGAGGAGCGGCTTATACGGCTTGTCCGTCGTGATGTCGTCGTTCACCAGCGTGGTCTTAAACCGCAGCGATGGTGTGATCGGTCTGTATGTCTTGATCGGCATCGTTTAGCTCTTAGCTTCTAGCTGTTAGCCCTTGGCTCTTTCAGGTAACAACTCGTTCTTCTTAAAACTGCTCAACCTGTCATACTGTGCCCTGCGCTCTGAGCGCTGAGCCCTGTCCTTACAGGTTGTTCACGTAATCCGGCATCTTCTCGCCCGACTTCAGGCGCACATACGCCTTCTTCCAGTCAGGACGGAACCCGGCAAACTTTCCGCGACGGCGCTCTTTGCCGGCCACATTGGCCGTGCGCACAGCGGAAACCTTCACCTTGAAGAGCGCTTCGACCGCCTGCTTCACTTCGGTCTTGGTCGCCTTCGCGGCCACTTCAAACACCAACGTTCCTTCGGTTTCCTTAACGCCCAATCCCTTTTCGGTAATCAGTGGGCGGCGAATAACGGAATATGTTGTCGGCATCAGGCCACCTCCGCCTTTCTACGCTTCGAAACCGTCTTCTTTAGGTCAGCCTGAAGCTGTTCGAGGGCTGGCCGCGAGAAGATCGCGCGCTCATAGCGCAGCAGATCGTACGGATGCACTTCGTTATTCAGCATCAGCTCGACGCCTTTGAGATTGCGCGCGCCGAGAACCACATTCGGACTCAGCTCCTTGCCATTCTCGACCAGCAGCGCAGTCTTTTTCGCTTCGAGCTTGTTCAGGGCCTGACGGTACAGCTTCGTTTTCGGCTCTTTCAGCTCAAAGCTCTCGACCACCGTGATCTTGCCGTCCTGCAGCTTGGCAGCCAACGCCGAGCGCAACGCACCCAGCAGCTTCTTCCGGGGGAAGGCATAGTCATAGGAGCGGGGCTGCGGTCCGTGCACTGTGCCGCCATGCCGCCACAGAGGCGAACGCACCGAGCCGATACGCGCGCGGCCCGTGCCCTTCTGCTTCCACAGCTTCTTACCCGAGCCGGAAACCAGCTTGCGGTTCTTGGTCGCAGCCGTTCCCTGGCGCAGCGCGGCGCGGTAATGCTTGACCGCCTCCCACAGGAGCGCCTCATTCACATTGCTCGGAGCAAAGACTTCGTCAGCCAGCTCTAGCGAGCCGACCTTCTGTCCTCCGAGATCCAATACGTCAATGTTTGCCATCGTTTTAACTCTTTCAGCTACTAGCTTCTAGCTATTAGCTCTTAGCTGACCCGCTAAGCCGCGAGCCATTACGTCCTTCAGAATTCCACTCTCCAGCTAAAAAGCCAGGAGCTAGCGGCTAACAGCTATTTCTTCTTCGCTGAAGCCTTCTTCGAAGCCTTCAGAGGATCGACCGTGCCCGCACCCGCGAATCCGCGACGCTCACGCGGCGGAGCCTTCGCCTTTGAGATCAGCACATAGCCATCGCGAGGACCCGGCACAGCGCCCTCAACCATGATCAGGTTCTCTTCAATGTCGATTCCGCGAATGCGCAGGTTGCGGACCGTCACGCGATCTACGCCCATGTGTCCCGGCATGCGCTGCCCGGGAAACACACGCGACGGGAACGACGATGCGCCAATCGAGCCCTGCACCTGGAACATATGTCCGTGCGACTTGGGACCGCCGCCGAAGTGGTGACGGCGAACAACGCCGGCAAAGCCACGGCCCTTGCTCGTTCCAACTACATCGACATACTTCTCGTCAGCGAAAATATCGACCAGGACCTTGTCTCCCGCCTTGACTGCGCCGTTCGAGGCCTCTTCGCTGCCGTCCTCAGCCTTCTTTGCAGCCGCCACTTCCACCGGAACTTCCTTGACCAGCTTCACCGGAGGAACATTATTTTTGGCGAAGTGTCCCTGCATCGGCTTCGTGACTTTTGAAGCCTTCACAAACTCGACCAAGCCGATCTGGGCTGCGTCGTATCCGTCCTTCGCAGCCGTCTTAAGCTGCGTAATCACGCAAGGACCGGCCTGCAGGACGGTGATCGGGTGGACTTCACCCTTCTCATCGAACACCTGCGTCATGCCGATCTTCTTGCCTAAAATTCCTGTAACTGACATCGTCTTTTTCTCCTCATCATGCGCCGGAAACTCAAGCGCACTGCCGGGTTCTCTAAGTTTTCAGTTCTTAGTTCTTAGTCCCCAGTTGTTACTCTTGTCCCGCATCTGTGTAAGACTGAAGACTGGCAACCAGCAACTACTTCTCAAACGCTTTGATCTCGACATCCACGCCAGCCGGAAGATCGAGCTTCATCAGAGCATCGACCGTCTGCTGGGTCGGCTCAAGAATGTCAATCAGCCGCTTGTGCGTGCGGATCTCGAAAGCTTCGCGTGATTTCTTGTCAACGTGCGGCGACCGCAGCACGCAATACTTGTTCTTCACTGTCGGCAACGGAATCGGCCCGGCCACTTGTGCGCCCGTGCGCTTCGCGGTGTCCACGATCTCGCCCGTCGAAGTGTCGAGCACCCGGTAGTCATAAGCCTTCAGCCGAATGCGAATTCTCTGTCCAACCATCGTTTTTCTAATCTTCCCGCGGATCAGCGATTCACTCGCTGATCCGCTGACTTGCTTGCGCCATAAGGCGCGCTGACTCGCTGTTATTGCAGAATTTCAGTAATCGTGCCGGCCCCTACCGTGCGTCCGCCTTCACGAATCGCAAACCGCAGCCCCTTCTCCATCGCCACCGGCGTGATCAGGTCGATCTCGAGCGAGATGTTGTCGCCCGGC
>DATGMQ010000040.1:0-5654 GCA_035293545.1 Alloacidobacterium sp.
GCCACCCGGTGGGGCACGAAACGCTACTTGCAGATGAACAGGCTGGCCGAAGTCCGGGCCATCGCCTGAGCCGCTTTGCCACTGGCCCCCATGGCGACCACTGGCAAAACAACCTCAACCTAACAACCTTCCTAAGTTCCAAGGAAGATCAAAAGTGCGAAAGAAAGTTGACACTACCCCGAGGCAGATGACTGCGCCGGCGTACATGGCGAACGTCTTAAACGTGGCCATCAGAGTGGTTGCGCCGGAGAAATCCATCGTTCCCTGGGCGTGGGCGACGGCGCTGCTGGCACCGACGAACATGAGCGCAGTCAGTGTCGGCCCCATCACGTGTGCGGAGTGGAGCAGGCTTTCTTTGGTGGGGAGTTTTCTCAGCCTGCGGCGAGGCTGAATGAGCAGCCGGGCGATGGATGTGTCCGGCATTTAGTTTCTGCCAGATTCTTGAGGGTACGTTCAAATTCGGCTCAATGACACTTGGAAATTTGCAAGTCTCGTATTATGCGAATCACGAACGGTCGCGTCTATAATTTGGAATACCATAAAGTTGTTCTTCCAGCTTCTGGGGACCGAATACTGTCAAACTGTCCGCTGGTAAATGCGGCCGATGCGTTCAAGGCGTTTACAAATAAATGGGTAGCTCACCGCTGCTTTGCACAGACGATTGAATTGACAACGTCCGAGGCGTTGCGCACATCCACTCCGGGCTTTTCGAGGTCCGTCTTGAATTCCTCTTCAGGGTAGATGAACGCTGCAGTGAACACCTCCGTGCCTTTATCTATGAGCTCATTAGAGCATTTTTAATTTAAGTATTTACACTTGTGTGATAATCATTCTGCCGTTGGGGCGGGAGGCAGGATGCGAGCAGATCAGCGAACAGCCGCTGAAGGAGCAACTCGCACACCGTCATCCACTTCCGCGCTGGGATGGACCAGGACCTGGTCTCCCGGCGCCAGTCCCGACTGCACCTCCCACGCGGTCTCTCCACGGTGTCCGATCTTCACCACCATCCTGCGAGCGCGTCCTTTCTGCAGAGCAAAAACCGCCCATTCTCTGGCATATCGGAAGACGGCACTTGAAGGCACCCGCAGCGCTTCTTCGCTTTGCCATAAGATCACACGCACGTTCACATGGTACCCATCCGCCAGTCCATCTGTCGTGTCGAGCGGATCACAAATGACATTCACCCTTTGCTCTTCCACTCCGAGCGCCGAGATCTTCGTGAACCCACCCGGCTCCACCACACGCACGCGCGCGGGAATATCCCGGCTTCCACCCCAGTCGGTAATCAGAGCCGACATGCCCGGCTGGATGCGGACAGCATCGCGGGTCAGGAAATCAGCCACGATTTCCAAACGCGGAGGATACCCAATCTCCAGCAGCGGCGTGCCGGTCGCCACCACCTTCTCGCTCTGCTCCAATACTCGAAGCACACGTCCATCTGCAGGAGAAATCATGGCTGTGGGCAGCGTGGAGACGCCTCCGTTATAGACAAGCAGCGCGGCCCTCGCTTCTTCCACCTGAAACCCAGCGGATTCGGCAGCCGACCGGGCCGCTGCCAGTTGCTTGCCGGCGCTCTCATCCAAGGTCGCAGCTCGATCCGCAGTTTCCTTCGAGATGATTCCCTCACGGAACAGCGCACGGGCACGGTCGAGATCGCTCTGCGTCTGCTCGTGCTCGGCTTCAGCTCTGCCCACCAGCATCTCAGCCTGCTGAAGACTGGCCAGCGCGGCGCTGATCCTGGCTTCGAGCACAGCCTTTTCACGTGGATTAATGGGTGCTGGATCGATCCATGCGAGCGTCTGTCCAGCATGGACCCGGTCCCCCGCATGCAGTGAAATTCTGCGGAGCTTTCCGGCAACCGTTGCTGATACGGTGAAATGGTCATGCATGCGGGTTTTGCCTTCCTGCTCTACCGTCTCCTGCAGCGAGCCGCAGCTGATCGCAACAGTTTCAACCGGGATCGGAGCGGGCCAGAAAAGCACAGCCAGGACTGCCATCAGAACGACTCCGATACCAACGCCGACAAGCTTACGACGGTGCTTCACCCTACTCCCTCGCTTTCAGTACAGAAACGATATCCAGGTGGGCGATGCGTCGGCTGACCAGAATTCCCGATAGAATGGCCGAGAAGAGCACGATGAGGAAGGCCCATGCATAGCTGGAGGGCTGCACGATAAGAGGCATACGGTAGAGTTCCGTCTGCAGACGTAATGCCAGGATTGCGCATAATCCATAGCCTGTGAGAAACCCGAAGGGCAGTGCCACGAGCGCAATCAGAGCCTGCTCGCCCAGCAGAATCCCAGTGATCTCCCGGCGCGTGAAGCCCAGAACACGCAGCGTCGCAAGCTCCCGTGCGCGCTCCGACAGCGCGATGCGGGCGCCGTTATAGATCATGCCCGCCGCGATGACCGAAGCAAAAACAATTAGCGTCCCCAGCGACAGCCCCATGCTGCGATTGATCGTGTCTTTGAAGCTGTTCACTTCGGCTTCCTTGATTGCCACGGCGCCGACGGCCGGAAGCTTCCTGAGGGCCCGATAGAGCGCATCCTGCTTCTCTGAATCTACCTGAAGAAGCGCCCCGGAAATAGAATGATCTTCCCGCATCATGCGATTCAGTTCATAAAGATTCATATAGGCATTCGTGCCCAGTAGTTCGTCTACTGTGCCCGTCACCCTGACATCGCGCGCAATCCGGCTCCCCTCCAGTACCTCCACGCGCAGCGTACCTCCTGGTGCAATGCGAAGCGCCTGCGCGAGCGCTGAACTCAGCATGAGGCCTTCCGGCGGCAACGAGGCCGTGCTTCCGTCCTGGTTCACCATCAGTCGCAATTGACTATTCGGCTTAAGCCCCAGCACAGCCGTCTTGCGCCAGCGATGCCCCACACGGAGCCGCACCGGAACCGACCGAAACGGCTCGGCTGCGATCACTCCGGGAAGTCGATCGAACTCCATCTGCGCACGTGCCGAGCCCGCCTCATTCAGGCTCACCGCAAGATCTTCGCGCTGTGCATCACGAAACTGCAGTTGCATCATGCGATCGAGAGAGTCAAACATGCCAAATTCGACAACCACTATCATCACCGAAGAGGAAATGGCAAAGGCGGAAGCAATCGCCCGCCACCGTCGCCTTTCCAGGTTGCGGATGAGCATACGCAGCGCGGCCGATTTCCAGTGGATCGTGATGCTGTCCATCCAGGTCGGACGGAACCGGAGAGGAGCTTCAGGGCGCATGGCTTCGGCGGGCGGCAGAGAAGTGGCATGCGTCACCGCTCCCAGCGCGCCAGCGATCGCTGTCGCAGCGGAAATCATTCCCGCCCAGACAAAGGTCCTCAGCTCCGGCTGATAGATCAGAACCGGGAAGCGGTAGAACTCCGCATAGAGCGCCGCCAGGCGCACGCCGAAATACCATCCGATGCCGCATCCGAGCACATAGCCTGCTCCAGCAACGAGCAAGCTGAACTGCACATAGTGGATGCCTACCTGCCAGTTGGAGTATCCGAATGCCTTGATAACCGCGATCTCGCTTCTCTGCATGGTCACCAGGCGAGTGAAGGAGAGATGGACAAGAAGTGCTGCGACCGCTAGGAAGATCACCGGAATGATGGTGGCGCTGATGCGATTCTGGGAAATCTCATCGGAGATGAAGCGGTGCGAGATCTGATCGGACCGCCCGTAGGTGCCCAGACAGCCATACCGATCCAGAATGCGATCCATTGCGGCGATTACATCGGGTTCGCTGGCATGGGTCTGGAGAGAAACTGTAATGGAGTTGAAGGCTCCCTTCATGTTCAGCGCGGATTCCAGGAGTTCCGCTGGAACCCACAGAACGCCAAAACGCCGGTTGTCCGGAAACAGTGAGCCTCCACCGCGAATCTCGTAAATATACTCGGGCGAAAGTCCAACTCCGACAACCCTCAGTTTTTGCCAACGGCCATGTATCACCGCCTCGATTGTGCTGCCGGGCTCCAGTTGATTGGCGCTTGCGAAGGCTTCGCTCGCGACTGCTTCATCATCGGCATGCAGATCAGGCAGTCTCCCCCGGTGCAGGAAGAGAGCATTCAGCGAGTGGGATCCGTCCACAGGCAATGAGATCAGCCGGCCGACTGCAGGTTCATGCAGCCCGGGAACGCTCAGCGCGACATCTATGACAATGCGCGACTGTGCTCGAGCCACTCCGGGAATTTCCGCGATGCGCGACGCCACCCAGTTTGGAGCACGCTTCATCTCCGCGAACAGGTCGGCAAAACGGTACTGCGCGTAATAGTTCGCCTGAGAGAGGAGCAGAGAGCGATACATGGCCCGCATGGTGACGAAAGCGGCGACTCCGCACGCGATCACCAGAGCAATCGCGATCGCCTGTCCACGCATGTGGAGCACATCGCGCACCAGTTTGCGATGAAGGCTGGTCATCGTTCACCACACCAGTTCCTCGGAGTGCGCCTTCCGCGCATTGCGGCTGATCTCCACAATCTCGCCGCTGCGCAGCCGGATCACCCGGTCGGCCATGGCGGCGATAGCCGTATTGTGCGTAATCACTGCCACCAGTGTGTGAAGTTCCTCATTGACCCGCGCCAGAACATCCAGAACGAGTTTGGCGGTCGGATAGTCTAGCGCGCCGGTCGGCTCATCGCAAAGCAGAATATCCGGGTTCTTGGCGACGGCTCGGGCGATGGCGACCCGCTGCTGTTCGCCTCCTGAAAGCTGGGAAGGAAAGTGATTCCGGCGTTCCGTCAGTCCTACAAGACGCAGCGCCTCGCCGGGATCCATCGGGTGCTCGGCAATCTCAGTAACCAGAGATACATTTTCGAGCGCGGTAAGACTGGGAATCAGATTGTAGAATTGAAAGACAAAGCCCACATGCTCACGGCGGAAGCGCGTCAGACCGGCATCTCCCGCCTGGGAAAGCCAGTGGTCCCGGAAGCGCACATCGCCTGATGTGGGCGTATCGAGGCCGCCCAGAATATTTAGCAGCGTTGATTTCCCGCTGCCGGAGGGGCCAAGAATCACGACAAATTCGCCCGCCGCCAGATCCAGTTCAATCGACCGCAGGGCAACCACGGCAACATCGCCTGCCTGGTAGGTCTTCGATACCGCGCCAACATGGAAGACTACTTCGGCGCTGCCCGCGACATTGTTCAATGCAGTCGCCATACCGTCCCCGTGATGCGACCGATCGCCCGGCTCCATTGTACGCAGATATTTTTTGACGATCAATTCTCGCTCGGGATGCGATTGCAACCATCTTTCGCCGTAGCGAAGCAGCTTTTTCGACCTCATCCTGTCGGACCCCAATAGTGTTTCTCTGCGTCAAGAACAGGTATCACGTACAGGTGCGTGAGGAGAATCTGAAGAGTGACTTCCCGCTCCAATTCATCAAATGCCAGGACTATACACTTAGGAACTCGTCGAAATTCGCCTGATCGCGGCGTCTTTCTGATGATTTTTATTTCTTTCCGTTCGAAGTCTGTTTGGAATGCGGTTCTGGACAGTGTTTATTGGAGGTTTGCGGGCCTCTAGCCGCCATTTCTCACACGCACTGAGGTTTGGGGATTTCCGTCGATACCTGTTGTGATTTTTGGTTGGTTGGACGGCAGTGGAAGCGAGGAGGAAGGCAAAGCGGGTCAGCTTGGTATTGGGACCGCGATTTTTGCGCA
>DATGMQ010000041.1:0-75289 GCA_035293545.1 Alloacidobacterium sp.
AAGCGCGAGCTGGAGGAAGGCTTCAACAACATCACGGACCAGCGCCGCGAGCGTATCCGTACCTTCCGGGACATGGCGGAGGATTTCTTTAACGCCTATAAGCTCCGGCTACCCAATTCCGCTGTCTTCGCCGAGTACGCAATCCGGCACCTGAACCGCCTGCTCGGCGCGAAGATGCTCGTTGATTTCAATGAGGCCGTCGTCACCAAGTATCAGAACGACCGGCTCAGTGAAAAGGCATCGCCCAAGACCATCAACGAAGAAGTCGGATTTCTCCTGCGCATCCTTGGCGAGCCAGGAGACCTGATCCGAGCGCGCCTGCGCAAGAAGAAGACGCTCAAGTTGAAGACGCGTAAAGTCATCGGCAAGGCATACAGCGAAGACGAGAAGAAGCGGATGCTCACAGAGGCGGCCAAGGCCCGTTCACCCCACATCTACCTGGCGCTGACGCTGGCCCTCAATGCCGGGATGCGCGATGGCGAGATCAAGCAATTGACCTGGGCGCAGATCAATTTCGCAAAGCAATATCTTGCAGTCGGCCGCGCCAAGACGGCAGGCGGAGAGGGCAGGACGATCCCAATGAACTCGGAACTGTTTTCTGTGCTCACCGATTACGTCGAATGGTACAAGCAGAAGTTCGGAGCACTCCAGCCTGAGTGGTATGTCTTTCCGTTCGGCTCGCCGCAGCCGACCGACCCCACCCGCCATGTGACCACCCTCAAGACTGTCTGGACCAAGGTGCGGGCAAATGCCGGGGTGAAAGGGCGCTGGCATGACAATCGCCACACGCTCATCACCGAGCTTGCCGAGAGCGGCGCGGGCGACCAGACAATCATGGATATCGCCGGCCACGTCTCGAAGCAGATGCTGAAGCATTACAGCCACATTCGGATGGAAGCCAAGCGCAGCGCGCTCGAAGCAATTGTCCGTAAGTCGAGCGCTCCGAATGAGTCACAGCAGGGTACCCACAAAAGTCCCCACAGTCGCCGCAGAGCGGCGGCAAGACGCTCAACAACGGTTACGCACCGGAGCTGACGGAGCTCGCAATTGCACCGAAAAACGGCGCGCGCGATTGCTCAGAATCGCTTGGTTTTACGCAGGATTTTGAAGGGGAGTACCCACAAAAGTCCCCACAGTCGGGCATTTTCGAGGATCATCGGCGAGCTGGCAGGGGGCGTAAGTCATTCAAAAGAATTGGCTCCTCAGGTAGGACTCGAACCTACAACCCTTCGGTTAACAGCCGAATGCTCTGCCATTGAGCTACTGAGGAGTGTCGCGGCGGGTTGGCTTTCGCCAAGTTTTTTATATCAAACTGCATGATGCACAGTCAAAAAGGCAGCTGTTGGAGCATTTTCCATACCAGATGTTACACGCTGCCCTCGTTTAGTAAAGCAATACAGCGATACGGTATGTAGTGAATCCTTGATTCGCCTTCTGCTGATCATTGCACGCGCCTACGGACGCTGTTTTGTATTTGCCGGTGCTCAATCTCTCCTCCAGCGGGCCGGGCAGGCGGTCGAGGCTGGAACCTTCCCAACGCATGATAAAGAGAGGGCGTGTGCCGCTGACGTCGCCTTCGTCCGCAGCGCAGTCTTTGCGGGCAGCATCCGGCGCGCGTGATGGGTCAACGCCACGCTCGCGGAGAAGCGAAGCAATCTTTTGCTCGACCTGACTTGATCCCAGATTCGCGACTGCGCTGTCGAAATCTACGACTGCGTACCAGTAGCCGGCGTGTTCAACAACACCAATACCGATATCCGTAAGCTTTGGGTCAAGAATGTTGGCGCGGTGAGCTGGCGAGTTCATCCACTCTTTCTGAACGCTTTCCGCTCCGTAGCCCATGGCTACGTTTTCCGCAATCTCGCGGAAGTGGGTTCCAGCCTGCGCGGCGCGGCTTCTTAGATCAGGTTCGCCGGGAAGCTGATGTGAGAGCGAATGCTGGTCGAACATCTTCTGCGCATGTGTCTGCGCAGCGGTTGCAAGTAGCGGGTCCCAATGGAGCGGCTGCAGGCCATTGTCCATGCGGGCCTTGTTGGTCAGGTCGAGAAGCTTCTGCTGCTGGTCGTTGGGCAGTTGTTGTGTGTACGAGTACGTGACGGCAGTCGCCAGCCAGAGGAAAGGGATAAGCAGTTTCGCGCGCATATGCATGGATTGAGATGCTGAGACTCAGTCCGTGGTTGAGTTAGATGAACATCCGGCTGCTTTTGTAGCTTAGACTGGCTGCGAATGACAATTACACGTCGCGATATGTTTTTGGGCGCCGGAGCATCTGCCATTGCCTTAAATGTTTCCGGCTGGGATTCGCATGCCAGCCGCAGGCTGAAGGTTATCGTGACCGGCGGGCATCCCGGCGATCCGGAATATGGCTGCGGCGGCACTGCGGCTCGCTTCACAGAGCTCGGCCATGAAGTTGTCCTGCTCTATCTCAATGACGGAGGCTGGCCTCCTACGCCATCGAAGACCCGCATTGCGGAGGCGAAGAAGGCCTGCGAGATTCTTCGAGCGCGTCCGCTGTATGCCAACCAGCAGAACGGACATGCTGTTATAGACAATGAGCATTACGAAGACTACGCAAAGCTACTCAATGCGGAGAAGCCGGACATTGTTTTTACACAATGGCCGATTGATAATCATCGCGATCACCGCGCCATTACCATGCTGACCTATGATGCCTGGAAGGAATCGAAGAACAGCTTTGCTCTTTACTACTATGAGGTTTCAGACGGCGAAGACACGCTACAGTTTTCTCCTACGCACTACGTTGACATTACCGAGCAGGAAACAGTGAAGCGCGCCGCCTGTTATGCGCATGCCAGCCAGACTCCGGATCGCTATTACAAACTGCAGGATGATGTCGCGCAGTTTCGAGGGCTGGAAGGCGGCTGTAAACGAGCTGAGGCGTTTATTGCGCAAAGACGAAATCCGCGTGATCTCCTGCAGATGCTGATGAGCCGATGAATTTTCCTGACGGTATAATCGCGCGATGAACAAACCTGCTGCTCCAGTATGGGAAGTACAACCGGCGATTCGGCTGGATCGCGATGATCCTTATCTATTGCTGCAGCAGGTAACGATTTTTGTGCGGGACCAGGACCGAAGCCTGCAGTTTTTTGTGGACCTTCTGGGCTTTAAAATCGCTCTCGACTATCGAACGCCCGGAGGAGAGCGCTGGGTGATTGTCGCTCCTCCCGATGGGACAGCACGCGTTGGCCTGAATGCGCCTCCCCCAGATTCAGACGACTATGCATATATCGGCAAAGGGCGGCATGCGGTTTTTCTTACCGAGAACATCGAGGCTAAGTATCGCGAATGGAGCGAGCGTGGCGTGCGCTTCCTTCATCCGCCGCAGGGCGCGTTAGGAGAGAGCGAGTTCACTGAGTTTGAGGATGTAGACGGCAACCGCTTCTGGTTGATCGGCTTTGACCGCGCGACGCAGGAAGTGGAAGAACAGCGGCGGCTCACAGAGCTGCGACAGGAGACGGAGCGGCGGGCAGTGCGCGAGCTGGAAATTGCGCGGCAGGTACAGGCGCGGCTCTTTCCGCAACGAATGCCTACGGCGAGAAGCCTTGAGTACGCAGGCTCGTGCATTCAGGCACGACAGGTGGGCGGCGATTATTACGATTATCTTGATCTGGGCGGTGGACGGCTGGGGCTGGTGCTTGCCGATATCGCAGGAAAAGGAATCGCAGGGGCTCTGCTGATGGCGAACTTGCAGGCCAATCTGCGCAGCCAGTCAGCGACAGCTTCTGATGAGCCGCGACGGTTTTTACAATCTGTGAACCGCCTGTTCTACGAGAATACGTCGCAGGGAGACTATGCTACGCTCTTCTTCGCTGAGTATGACGATGAGGCGCAACGGCTGCGTTATGCAAATTGCGGTCACCTGCCGGTGCTCCTGATGCGGCATGATGGTTCCATCGAACGCCTCCATTCGAACTGCACGGTGATGGGACTTTTTGAAGACTGGGATTGCTCGCTGGAAGAGCTTCGGCTTTTTCCCGGCGACACCCTGCTGTTCTATACCGATGGAGTAACGGAATTGTCGAACAGTGGCGGAGAGGAGTTTGGTGAGCAGCGCCTGGTAGACGCTCTGCGATTGCATCGAGAACTTCTTCCCCAGGATTTGCTTTCTACCATTGTCGAAGAGCTCCGTCGATTCAGTCCTGACGAGCAGCAGGACGACATTACGATCATTGCGGCTCGTTGTCGATAGAAAGTGGAGATCGAACCAGAATGCTGAAACAGCCAGGTTTTGTTTTTCTCTTCTCGCTGATTGCTTTGGGAGTGCCGGTGCAGATCGGCGCCTTTCTAGCCCGGAAGCTTCGCCCTATAGAAGAGGATGAACGCGATGATCTTACTCTGGTGGTCAACGCCAGTCTGACGCTGCTGGCTCTTATCATTGGCTTCAGCTTTTCCATGGCAGTAAGCCGCTACGATCAGCGCAAGAATTATGAGGAAGAAGAGGCAAACGCAATCGGCACGGAATATGTGCGGGCTGACCTGCTGCCCGCGGGTGATGCGGCAAATATTCGTCAGCTACTGAGGCAATATCTGGACCAGCGGATATTGTTTTATACAACACGCGATCTGCAACATCTCGCAACTGTAGAGAATGTGACAGAAAAACTGCAGGCCCAGATGTGGGCTGCGGTCCAGAATGCCGCCAAAGCGCAGCCAACGCCTACCATTGCTCTCACAGTTGCAGGAATGAATGATGTGCTGAACAGACAGGGCTACACTCAGGCTGCGTGGTTGAATCGCATTCCGCCGGGCGCGTGGATCCTGATGATGACGCTGGCTATCTGCTGTTGCCTGCTGACCGGCTATGGAGCGCGGCGGAAAGGAATTTTGCTTTATACTGTTCTGCCTTTTCTGGTTTCGATTGCGTTCTTTCTCATTGCGGATATCGATAGCCCACGCCGAGGCGTGATTCGCGTCGTCCCACAAAACCTGATTAACCTGGCACAGTCGCTGCATTCTCAGTAGGCATAAATTTTGACTACTGATATTTACCTCTTTCGGCTTTGCAGTTCCAATGCTTCTTCGAGAGCCCGATGCACATCCGGCATTTCCGGGTGGGACTTTTCCAGCGCCTTCAGCTTGTCTACGCCTGGTCCGATCTCGCCGATGTGGATCATCGCTTCCGCGTAGGCATATTCGGTTTGAGGAGCAAGCTCCGTTTTTCCGGCTACAGGCTGCAACGTTTTCACACAGCCGTGATAGTCGCCAGTCATAAACTGGCTGATCGCCAGCACACTGCGCGCGCCAGTATCATCCGGGTGCGATTTGAGATAGCGTGATACGGGCTGGATGGCGTCCGCGTACTTGCCTCCGGCAAAGGCCGCCCGTGCCCAATTGTAGTCAAGCCCCTCCAGCGATGGGTCCCATACGGCTGCGTGCTCGAAACAGGTAATTGCAGTTGAGTAGTCGTTGCTTGCTGCGGCGATGGCGCCCAGGTTGTTGTAGCTGTCGGCCATGGCGGGCCTGAGCTGCTCTCGCAGCATTTCGGCTTTGCGGAGGGCGGTGGGATCAACCGCTGCAGTAGTGGAAGACGATGGCGTGGATTGCCCGTCTTGCGAGCCGGATGTATCAATCAGCGCCGCGAGCTTGCTCTTGTCCTGCGACAGCGTCCGGTTGGCTAGCTTGCGCGCGATTTCCATTTCGGCATGTGCCGCGTCCTGCTCACCCTTCTGCATCAGGATTCTGCCGAGAAGAAAATGCGCGTTCTGCACCTGATAGCGGTTTCGCGAAACATCGGTTGTCAGCCGAATGCATTCACGTAGGGCCGTCTCTGCTTCGACTGGACGGTTCGTATTGGAATACACCTGCCCGAGAAACAGATATGCGTCAGGATTTTCCGGCGCAAGGGAGATTGCTTTTTGGAGATATGTTTCAGCCTCGACATAGCGTTTGCGATTCGATGCAATCTTGCCCAGCGCTGCATAAGTCATGGAATCATGCGGAGAAATTTCCAGCTCTTTTTTCAGCTCCGTCTCTGCGTTTTCCATGTGGCTTTCGTCGCCGTTTGTCATCAGTAATGCGGCGGCAAGCAGATAATGAGCGGCCGGTAAGCGCGGATTTTCTTCAATCGCTTGCTGAAGTTCAGCTACGGCGCGTGACTGGAAGTCAGAGTCGCCATACGCCCGCCCAAATGCCATGTGGATTTCCGGAGTGTCACCGAATGACTTCTCCATCTCACTGAAAATCTGCACGGCGCATTTTTCATCTTCGAGATCGAGACAGGCTACCGCCAGATCGTAGCCATTCGCAAAAGTAGGGTCCAGCGCGACGGCTGCTTCCAGCTCTTTTCTTGCTTCCTGATCGCGATTCAGTTTGAGCAGCGCTCGTCCGAGCAGTTGATGTGCCTGCGCGAGCTTTACAGAATCGTCCGAATGTTTGCGGATGAATTCTGCGGCCAGCGTTTTGGTGTGGTCCGCATCACCGAGTGCGAGGGCAGTTTGCGCGTAATTAAGTAGTAAAGAGGGAGAAGCCGGATCCAGTGTTAAAGCTTCATCGAACAGCGGAGCCGCATGCGGATAATCTCTCGCTGCTCCGTATGCCATTGCCAAGTCGCCGAGGGCCTCAGCAAGAAAGGCACGATATTGCCCAGCTGCCTCGTTGAGCTTGCCTGAGCGCTGCAACTCCTGAGCATCGTCATAGCGGTGCTGTAATGACTGGCTGTAAACGGCTGCGGCAGATATGAACAAGAGCAATATGCCGCAGAGTCTGGACTGCATAAACATTCGGATTAAGTTTACAGATTAAAAAAGATGGAAGGTGAACAGCGCCGTTCACCTTCCGTTGGGAGGGTACGATAAAGCATTTTTCGTCTAGTAGTAACCTCGACAAATAAGAACGCCATTCTGAGACGCAGGCGGGGAATCTCCAATGATTTCGGCTCACCCGTACATGGTTGAGATTTATAGTCGCGTTGCTCCTCAGAATGACGGCCTAGATCAAGTCTTCTTTCAGAAGAAATACTTCACGTTCAACTCGATGATGCGCTGATATGGAGCGCCTGTTTTGGCGTCCATAACACCGAAGGTATCCGTGTTGTAGTTCCGCGTGATGGTCTTCGTGGCATAGTCCACGTTGTAGCTCAAGCCAAGCGGGCCTCCTCCGCCCGCAGAGCTGTAGTTCGGCAGTGGATGGTTCAGCCAGTTAAAGGCGCTGACCCGTAACTGGATTTGCTGGCTCTCGTGGATGGGGAATGATCTGTAGATTGCTAGATCATTATTGAAGTAAGCTCCGGCGCTCATGTAGGGGAAATTCCGACCGCCCTGTGTTCCTACTGCCGGCGCCATGAAGCAGTTTCCGTTGACGCGTTGATAGTGCTTCAAGCCGGAATTTGGATTGCAGGTCAGCGTAGGCAGAATCGGCAGAGGAGCGTCTGTCCCGAAGTACGTAGCAGAGCCGATACTGCTGGTGAGACCCTGGGCCTTCTGGTAGTTGCTATCACCCGGCAGACCAGTGTATGTCAGTCCCATGCTGAAGTTCGGCACGCCATTGCCAAGCGCTGCGGGAATGTAACCGCCTGCCTGCCAGGTGGAGATGCCGGAGATGGTCCAGCCGCTCAACGCGCCATTGACCAGGCGATTGAACGCATGGATGCTTCCTGTCTGATAGGTGTAAGAAGAATTGAAGACAAATGGACGATCCACCGATGTAGGGCCGTAGTTCAGGTTGATATCGAATGGATTCTCCTGCAGGCTCGTTCCCAGCGTCTTCGACCAGGTGCCGTTGAGATTGAAGTTGAGGTGGCCAGTTGTCTTGATCCACGCCACCTGCAGAGCGTTGTAATTGGTGTAGGCGATGCTTTGATTCACCGTTACTGAAGAAGTTCCATACGCGTAACCATAAGGGTGATAGTCGGCCGCTTTATTTCCGGTTGGAGTTCCGGCTGCGCCACCAAAATTAGGGTTCGTCCCCAGATTTTCCGGGTTCGTGGACAGCACCCCGGTAACCGGATCGGGCTTAAAGAATGCTCCGATAGGTGTTTTGTTCATATCGGCAAGCGCGGCGAAGTTGCTGCCTTCAATGCCCTCGCTGTTGTCGGAAAGCTGGCTGGTCTGGCTGCCGACATAGGCGATATCGAGCACGGAATTCCACTTCAGCCTCTGGTCAATCGTTAGGTTGTAGGCATAGGTGAGCGGCTGTCCGTAGTCAGTCGGATCGAATCCCGCCTGCGTTCCGCTCGTGCACTGGGTGGTACAGGGCTTATAGGCGAGTTGGTTGAGCTGCGAAAGCATAACGGTACTCTGACCGGGCAGGTTGTAGCCCAGGGTATGCTGCGCAGTCACGAGCGGCGGCGCAACGTCGTTGACTTGGGTGACAAAGCGATAGGCTCCCCATCCGCCGCGAATTACAGTATTGCCGTTTCCAAACAGGTCATAGGAAAGGCCGAATCGCGGATCGAAATAAGCAAAGCGGTTCGGCTGGCCGCTCAGCGGAACACCCGCGTCGATGGCATGCCAGTAATATCCGGGAGCGTATTTACCGCTGTTGAAGTCAGACAACACACGGTCAGGATAGAAGACGGCCATGCCGATACGGCCGCGATCATACCAGTGGCCTATGTGTTCCACGCGGGCACCCAGTTCCAGGGTGAGGCGTCTGGTTGTCTTCCAGGTATCCGCCACGAAAAATGCAGTTGCCTGATAGGCAGTATCAGCGATGGGAGAAGCATTGTTTTCGCTGTAGCCCGTCATTATCCCCATGGTGAAGTTGGCCACGGGATTATGCGGCGAGCCGAGCTGGTTTCCGGTGATGACATTTGGATTCTGACCGGCCCGAATCGTGAGGTTTCCATCTTGATACGTGCTGAAAGTGCTTTGGTAATTGTCGGTATTTTGGGTAAACGCGCCCATTTTTACCGTGTGATTGCCCCAGACTTTGGTCAGCACATCATTGAATTGAGGCGCTTCTTTGCGGACGGCATATTTTCCTGGCGGATTGTCAAAGATCGAAGCCTGCGAGAAGTCCGGAAAGCTGAAGTTCCCGGCACTGCTGTAGGCGGGAATGTTGAGAGACGTGGTTTGAAAAACCTTGCCGTAGGGATAACCGAGTGTGCTCCGATAAGCTGCCTTAGGATCGGGCTGGACAAAGGGAAAGTCGCCGAATGCCCATGCCGCCATCAAATCGTTAGTGGTTGTGGAATTGAAGTTGTGCACGAAGTGTCCGGCGATTGATTTGCCGCGAAATGCTTCCGATTCGCCGCCGCCCGGATAAGGGATGGCATTGCCCGGCGTCCAGTACAGATGCGCGCCATTGCCCTGCGCCAGCTGTGAGTTGTAGGCCTGCTGATAGGAGCCGTAAATCTTTGTGTTTTCGCCAAGCTGATAGTCGAGCCGGACACGGTAGATCCATCCGTTGTTGATGTTCGGAATGGGCTGATAGTAGTTAACGTGACCGACTGAAGTCGCTGGATCTGCGTTGGCCTTGGGCCAGATTTTAGCCAGCGCCGCCGCGCCTGGATCAATGAATTGCGCGGGAATTCTGTTGCCCGCACTGGAGGGTGTGGACGAAATGCTGCTGCCATCCGGAAAGACGGTTCCGGAAAGATCGCTGCACCATGCACCTTGAGGATATTGGTTGGTAGGCGTCGCAAAGAATCCCTGCGGGCAAAGAGCCTGGTTGTTTGCATTATCGTTGGTGAAATTTCCGGCCATCATTTCGGGGGAGGGAATGTACGAAGTCAATACATTTGCATTGCCCTGATTCTGCAACCAGCGTTCATAGCCACCCCAGAAAAACAGCTTTTTATGGGTGAGCGGCACCGGTCCGCCGAAGTTGCCTCCGGGGTAGTAATAGTGCTGGTCTCCCTGCGGAATTCTCTGATGATTGCTTCGCCAGTCGTTCGCGTTCAGTACGCTGTTGCGCGCGTCAAAGTAGGCTTCGCCGTGGTAACGGTCGCCTCCTGATTTGCTGATGGTGCTGATAACGACCGGGCCGAACGGCGTATCAGCGCCGAAGTTCGATGCCTGCACGCTGACCTCAGCGGTCATTTCCGGATGCACGATGGAGACCGATGAAGCCATGTTGCCGGGATCAATGACGTTGGCCCCATCTGACAGCAGCGCTGATCCGCCGCGATTGACCGCGCCGTTAATGTTGATACCGTTGCCGATTGCGCTCTGCTGCACCGAAGCGTTCAGATCGGTGTACATCGGGCTGTTCTGCGTGAGGCCGGAGGAAACAGTAGTCGCGCCCGGCAGTACTTTCAGCAACTCGGTTGTGTCGCGGCCCACCAGAGCCAGGTTGGATATCTGTTTGGAATCAAGGACATTGGTGCGCTGTCCGCTGTCGGTAGTCAGCATCTGCGTATCGGCAGTGACCGTGATGGTCGTCGCCTCAGAACCCACAGTCAGCGCAAACGCCGGGACGCTCAACTGTTCTCCAGCGTGCAGGATAATTCCGGTAATTTCTTTCGCCTGGAAACCTTTTGCAATGGCCTTCAGTGTATAGGAGCCCGGAACCAGCGCCGGAAAGGCATACAGTCCTGCGCCATTTGTCTCGACGACGCGCGAGGTTTTGGTCGATTCGTTAATCAGCGTTACCTGAGCGCCGGGAATCACGCCGCCTGAGCTGTCCTGCACGGTCCCAATTAATTGCGCCGTGGTTTGCGCATGGACCAGCGGTGCAGACAGGTAAAACAAAACTGCTCCAAGAAGGGCCCATAGACCTCTTCCGCGCAGGCGTTCGAGCACACGGCTGGAAAGAAATTCTGATGCGATATTCATTTCCTACTGCCTCCTGAAAATTTCCGCTAACAAGCGCGAGCCTCCGCAGGGGGAGTGCGATGTCATCTCACAATTCTCAGCTCTCTAATTTTGTTAGCGTCAGCAACTATAGGAGCCGCAATGAAATGCTGTCAAGCTGGAAATGCTCAAGTAAAGCGAATTACTTCAAATCGTTGGTATATGGATGCTTGCGGATGAAATTCTGCGATGATCCGCTTTTATGGATGCTTTGCCGGCTAAAATTCCGTTTTATCCATGCCGCAAATGGGCTATGGCTACACCTTATATGAGTGCTCTGATGCCTCTCCATTTGTGATTTCAGCATTAAGGCGAGGATGTTTGTAAAGCTTTGTCTATAAATCTGAAACTTATACGCGGCGCCATTCAGGACTTCTGCCCCGAATCGCTCTGATTAGCGCAGAACGGTGTTCTTTAGGCTGGCCTCAATTTAGTCAATACAAAATTTGCTCGACAGAAATCCGACGCTGAAAAAAATCTAGCGAGGGACAGCAACTCGATATAAGCCCAAAATATGGAGGCAGCAAGCCGAACCGATATGCACGATCTGCCCGGATTCTTCATCTGCGCAAAACCAAAGAAGGATTTAGTATAGGCTCCGAAATAATTAAACCTGCAAAATATCGCGGGAACAGCGGGGAGGATACGTGCGCTTTTCTTCCGGATATTGTCTTAGTTTGCTTTGCCTGGGATTTCTGATTTCCAACCCAATCCCTATGTCCTGCCAGACTCCTGCACCCGCCGGAGCATTGCCGCCGCCGGTCAGCTTCACCGCCGAACAGGACCATCAAAATATGATGGACCAACTCGGCATCAAAGCGCTGCGCCCAGGTCCAAGCGGTGATGAGAAGGCCCCGAATCACGCCAACTATGATGAGTCGAAGGCGAATCCCTATCCGAATCTTCCTGATCCTCTTCTGCTGAACAGCGGTGAGAAAGTAACAACGCCTGCGATGTGGTGGGAGAAGCGGCGTCCTGAAATCGTGGAGATGTACGAAAAATATGTCTATGGCCGTGTCCCCGCTAACGTGCCTCATGTAACGTGGAGCGTAACCGCCGTCGATCATGAAACGATCGGATTCCACCCTGTCATCGCAAAAGACCTGATCGGGCACGTGGACAACTCCTCGTATCCGCAGATCAAGGTCGACATTCACATGACGCTGGTGACACCTGCGAATGCCAAAGGCCCCGTTCCGGTACTGATGATGTTCGGGCATGCCGGCTTCCCTGCTCCGAATGAGCCTGCCGGCGAAGACATGGCGCGCATCAATAAAGCATGGAAGGCGCTGTTGATTCAGCAGGACTCATCGCTCAAAGAAGTTTTTGAGAAGCATCCGGCATGGGAGCCGGTGAGAAACACGCCCTTTCAATTCCCGCAGCTCAATGCCGACGGTGGACTACCGAATACATGGCAGTTGATCGCCGACGGATGGGGCTTCGCGCTGTTCGATCCGGCCAGCGTGCAGGCAGACGATGGAGCCGGACTCACGCGAGGCATCATCGGCCTGGTGAACAAAGGTCAGCCGCGCAAGCCCGAAGACTGGGGAGCGCTACGAGCATGGGCATGGGGCGCGGGACGCGGCCTCGATTATCTTGAGACCGATCCGGCTGTCGATGCAAAGCATGTCGGCATCGAGGGAGTCTCGCGATACGGAAAAGCTGCGCTGGTCACCATGGCCTTCGATCAGCGCTTCGCCATGGTGCTCGTCGGCTCATCCGGAAAAGGCGGAGCAACGCCCCTGCGCCGCAATTTCGGCGAAGCTGTCGAGAGCCTGACCGGCGGCGAATACTACTGGATGGCCGGGAACTTCATGAAATACGGCGCATCGGAAGCGACCTTCGGCAGCATGAATCAAGGCGACATCCCCGTTGATTCCAATGAGCTGATTGCGCTCTGTACACCGCGGCTCACATTTATCAGCTATGGCATTCCGGAAAAGGGCGATGCGCACTGGCTCGATCACCAGGGCAGCTTCATGGCCACTGTAGATGCAAGCCGAGTATTTAATTTGCTCGGCGCAAAAGGGCTGGAGGTGCAGGGCGACTACCACACAGCCAAAATGCCTCCGGTAAACGAGGGCCTGCTCGATGGCCAGCTTGCCTGGCGTCAGCACGATGGCGGTCATACCGATGCTCCAAACATGAAGTATTTCATCGAGTGGGCGGACCGATTCATCGGCCACACGCCGAGCCAGCAGTAGATCCGGAGAAGTGCATGACGACATCTGTACACATAAAAAGCTCTTTTACTTTCCTGCTTATTTTTCTTCTTAGCGCTCGCGCACAAACTCCAGTTTCAGCCAACTCGTCTCCTGCGCTCGCTTCAACGACATGGGTGGGCTCATGGGCGGCCTCACAGCAAATTCCCGAACCAAACAATGCAGTGCCACCTGAAAGCTTGCATAACGCAACGCTTCGCCAGATCGTGCACCTTTCACTTGGAGGCTCTGCGATCCGTGTACATGTTTCAAATGCATTCGGCACAACGCCTCTCCATTTGACCGCTGTGCATGTTGCGCGTCCGGTATCGCCGGCATCAAGCCGCATCGACCCTGCCTCTGATCAGGCTCTTACCTTCAACGAACGCGCCGACATTGTCATTCCGATGGGCGCAGAATATCTTTCCGATCCACTCAGCTATCCGATTGCAGCATTGTCTGACCTGGCCATCACCATGCAGATTGAAGCCGCGCCGGAGCAGGAGACCGGCCATCCGGGCTCCCGCGCTACTTCCTATCTCGCTGCGGGAGTGCCGGCTTCTGCTGTCGAGCTGACCGGAGCGCAGACATTCGATCACTGGTACTTTCTTTCCGGAGTCGATGTATCGGCGCCCGCCAGTGCTTCAGCCATTGTGGCTTTAGGCGATTCCATTACCGACGGACACGGCGCGACCACCAATGGCAATGACCGCTGGACAGATGATCTGGCAGCGCGCCTGCTGCGCTCCCCTTCCACAAACAAAACCGCTGTGCTCAACGAAGGCATCGGAGGGAACCGCCTGCTCCTCGATGGGCTTGGGCCGAATGCTTTGGCGCGTTTGGATCGCGATGTCCTCGCGCAGAACAGCGTGCGCTATCTGATTGTGCTGGAAGGCATCAACGACATCGGCACGCTGACCCGCACAGCGCCCGCATCAGAAGAGCAGCACCAGGACCTGGTGCGCCGTATGATCGGAGCTTACCAGCAGATCATCCTGCGCGCGCATGCGCACGGCATCAAAGTCATCGGCGGAACCATTATGGCCTTCATGGGCTCCGGCTATTACCATCCGACAGCATCAAACGAAAACGACCGCCAGACGGTCAACGCGTGGATTCGGGCAGCGGGCCATTTCGATGCCGTCATCGATTTCGACAAAATCATGGGCGATCCGAGCCATCCTGACCACCTGCGCCCGGAATATGATTGTGGCGATCACCTGCATCCCTCGCCTGCCGGCTATCACGCTATGGCTGATGCAATTCCGCTTGCACTTTTTTGAAATTGCGATTTTGCAGGCATATTGCTGTCTGATTTGCGCACAAGATTGCACATCTACCGCTGTTTTTTCCCTATGCCTCTGCTCTTTTAAGTCAAGGTCTGCCGCGCTTTGGGAACAGCATTCTGATTGAGTTTCAGGCGCGTCTTCTACCTTGACCTCTCAATTTTTGAGCTTTGGACATTTACGTGCTGCTCCGCATGCCCAGCAGTATCAATCGAGCTTCGCCTCTGACGCGAAGCTCACATACGCGAGCCTGAGATTTGGCTTTTGCTGGCAGGACTGTTGTCGTTCCATGAATCAGGTTGCGAGAGGAAAGCGCACGTAACTATGGGGAATGCACAATCGCTATTTGCCGGCAGTAAAGTAGACGCCGTTCGTGGGAATAGGAAGTCCATCTGGCCCGTTATCCAACGCTCAATTATTTTTTTGTTCGCGCTTGCGCTCGCAACCAAATACGGCTGGGCCGCCATCACTGTAGACGCAACCGTAACGCAGGACGGGGCATCAGCGAGCACCACCATCGCCAGTCCAGCATTTTCGACAGCGGCAGGCAATGAGCAGTTGCTGGCCTTCATTTCTACCGACCACCTGAGCGGGACCAATACCACGGTCAAAAGCGTCTCCGGCGGGGGCCTGACCTGGGCCTTGGTGAAACGCACTAACACTCAGAGCGGTTCGGCGGAGATATGGGGAGCCTTTGCCGCCACGCCTCTAAGCGGCATTACCGTCACCGCGACGCTCTCACAAGCAGTCATTTCGTCGATGACGGTCATGAGTTTTGCCGGCGTTAATCCCGGCGGAGCCATTGGCGCTGTAGGCGGCAACAACGCTGCAACCGGAGCGCCGACAGCCTCACTGGTCACCACCGGCAATAACTCAGTGGTAATCGGCGTCGGCAATGATTATGACAATGCCATTGCGCGGACTGTAGGTACAGGACAGACGCTGATTCACCAGTACCTGACTTCAGCAGGTGACACCTACTGGGTGCAAATGCGATCCAGTGCCGTCCCGAACAGCGGAACCACCGTCACCATCAACGACACTGCTCCCACCAGCGACCGTTTCAACCTCAGCATCGTGGAAGTGCTCGCTGCCGCCGGCGGCACTACGACTTACACTATCTCCGGCACCATCAGTCCAGTCGTTGGCGGGGCAGGCGCCACGGTCAGCTTAACCGGCAGTTCCAGCGCCACTACGACCGCCGATGCCAACGGCAACTTCTCCTTCAGTGGGCTAAGTAACGGTTCCTACACCGTAACCCCGACAAAGAGCGGCTACACCTTCAGCCCCACAAATAAATCCGTCACGATCAACGGAGCAAATCAGACCGGCATCAACTTCACAGCGCAATCAACGGCCACATGGAGTATCTCCGGTTCAATCAGCCCGGTCAGCGGCGGCTCCGGAGCCACGGTTGCCTTAAGTGGAACTTCCAGCGCAACCACAACTGCCGACGCCAACGGTAACTTCTCGTTCACAGGATTGAGCAATGGCTCCTATACAGTCACGCCGACGAAGATCAGCTATACCTTCAGCCCTGCCAATCAGCCTGTCACTATCAATGGATCGAATCAGACCGGCGTGAACTTTATCGCTCAGGCGGTTGCCACCTGGAGCATCTCCGGCACGATCAGCCCTCCCGCCAACGGGAACGGAACCACAGTAGCCCTGAGCGGAACATCCAGTGCAACAACAACAGCTGACGCCAACGGCAACTATAGCTTTACGCAGCTTACGAATGGATCCTACACCGTCACGCCGAGCAAGAGCGGATTCTCATTCACGCCCGTAAACCAGCCCGTTAGCGTGAACGGTGCAAATGTCAACAACATCAACTTTACGGCAGCGGCTCCATCGGGCGCGATCAGCCGCGATGTAACCGTCGTGCAGGACGGAGCAGCAGCAAGCACAACCATCACCAGCCCATCATTTTCAACGGCAGTTGGGAATGAACTGCTGCTGGCATTCATCTCCGCCGATTACCTGAGCGGCGCCAATACCACGGTCAAAAACGTCTCCGGAGGAGGCCTGACTTGGGCTTTGGTGAAACGCACCAATGCGCAGAGCGGTTCCTCGGAAATATGGGGAGCATTTGCCACGAATCAACTCACCGGCGTCACCGCCACGGCAACGCTGTCGCAGAAGGTGATCTCTTCTATCACGGTCATGAGCTTCGCCGGCGTCAATCCCAGCGGAGCCATTGGCGCTGTCGGCAGCAACAACGCTACGACTGGAGCACCAACAGCTTCCCTCGTCACCACTGGAAACAATTCGCTGGTGCTGGGAGTCGGCAATGACTACGACAACGCTATCGCACGCACAGTCGGCACCGGACAGACGCTGATTCATCAGGACCTGACCTCAGCAGGCGATACCTACTGGGTGCAGATGAAATCCAGTCCCATCCCTACCAGCGGAACTACTGTCACCATCAACGACACAGCCCCCACTCAGGACCGCTATAACCTCAGCATCGTCGAGGTTCTCGCTGCTACCGGCGGTACCACGCTCACTCCGCCGACCGTCAGCATGACCTCGCCGGCTCCGGGTGGCACTGTGGCCAGTTTGGTGACCGTTGCGGCAAACGCCTCCGATGCGATTTCCGTCACGAGCGTCCAGTTCCTGCTCGATGGCTCACCGCTCGGCTCCGCGATCACCAGCCCTCCGTACACTTTCACCTGGGATTCCACCACTGTGGCCGACGGCACACACACATTTGCCGCTCGCGCAACCAACGGCGGCGGACTCTCGACCACTTCCACTCCGATATCGATCAGCGTCAACAACACTTCAGATCCGTCTGTGGTCGGCCAGTGGTCTTCAGTTGTGAACCTGCCTGCCGTCGCAGTCAATCTCATCCTGTTGCAGAACAACAAGGTTCTCTTCTATCAGGATGGCTCAACTGCTACCGTCTGGGACTACGTGCAGAACACCTTCACCAGCGTTCCTTACTCAGCGAACCTTTTCTGCTCCGGTCATGCCCTGCTCGCGGACGGCAGAGTGATGGTCGTGGGCGGATACGGAGGATCAAACACCACCATTGGCATCACCAATGCCGAGATCTTCGATCCGGTGGCGAACTCCTGGACCAAAGTTCCCGACATGCAGTATCGCCGCTGGTACCCAACGGCAACCACCCTCTCTGACGGACGCATCCTCGTCACCGCAGGCTGGCAGACAAGCGCGCATACCAATGCCGGCATCTCGGAAATCTACGATCCGGTATCGAACAGCTGGACATCACTCACCAACGCCAACAATCCATTTGAGACTTACCCGTTCCTCTATCTGTTGCCGGATGGCCGGATTCTTCATATCGGCGGATCTGAGTATGCCACCGACACGGATGTCCTTGACCTGAACACCGCCACATGGTCCGTGGTCGATCCCACGATTGTGGACGGCGGCAGCGCAACCATGTACCAGCCCAACAAATTTATGAAGGCCGGCAGCGCCTCTGACAGCCAGGACAGCGGGCCATCTTCAAATACAACCTTCGTGCTCGACATGACAAAACCCTCTCCGACCTGGCAGCAAACACCTTCGATGGTATATCCGCGCAGCTTCATGAACCTGACTATGCTGCCCGACGGCACAACGCTTGCGACCGGCGGTGAAACGGACCGCAACGGCGGCGATATCTCAAAGGCTGTCTATCCTGCGGAACTATGGTCTCCGAAGACGCAGACATGGTCCACCATGTCCGCCATGCAGAAACCGCGCGAATACCACGGAACTGCGCTTCTGTTGCCCGATGGTAGAGTGCTCGTCTCCGGGATGGGTGCTGACTTCGGCAATGTGCCCGATCAGAAGAGCGCGCAATTCTTCTCGCCTCCCTATCTGTTTAAGGGCACGAGGCCAACCATCAGCCAGGCTCCAACGCAGATTCAGTACAACTCTACCTTCTTCGTTGGCACGCCCGACAATGCTGACATAGGCAGCGTGGTGCTGATTCGCACCGGAGCCGTCACCCACTTCTTTGACCAGAACGAGCGCTTTTTGCCGCTGTCGTTCACGCAGGCTACAGGCGGCCTGACCGTAACAACTCCGATAAATGCGAATCTGGCGCCCCCGGGATATTACATGCTGTTCATCGTGAACAAAGAAGGTGTTCCGTCAGTCGCGCCATTCGTGCAGATACAGTAATGCAGATGAAAGGAGGAGGGGCCTTGAAATCAAAGTTGGCTGCCATCATTCTGCTGGCTGCGGTTTCGCTGCCGCTGCATGCGGGAAGGTCCCTCCTCGGCCTTTCCGTGCCCGGTTTTACGGTGCGCGACATGCATGGACACGAGAAGAGCTATCCATCGCTCAAAGGCAAGGTAACGGTGGTTATTTTCTTCTCCACCCGCTGCCCCATGTCCAACGCCTTCAATTACAGGCGGAACGTCCTGTATGAAGACTTCCGAAAACAGGTTCGCTTCATCGTCATCGATTCAAACGTGAATGAATCTCTGGAGGAGATACGTACCTATGCTTCCAATGCTGGCTTCAATTTTCCGGTATATCAGGATGCGGACAACGTGGCAGCTAATGCGTTCGGCGTACACGCCACCACCGAAACCTTTGTTCTGGACAAGGCCGGAGTTGTGCGCTATCACGGCAACATCGAGGACTCGCCCAATCCGCAGCGCTCGACCAAACAGGCTCTGCGTTTAGCCATCTATGAAGTGCTCACCGGACAGCCTGTAGCCACGCCCGAAACCAGAGTCATCGGCTGCGCAATCCGCCGCGCGCACCCTTAAGAATCTAATTGGGAGGCGGCGCCTCATGAATTCCCCCTTCATCTGGTTGAAGTCGAAGACCAATCACAGTCTCTATTTTGCTGTCTGATTATCCGCTTCGTTCCGGACTATGCGGTTGAAGTTGAGAATCGCGTTGAATACGAGCGGGTAGCTGCCGATGGTTTCACCGCGGTAGATCGGATTGTTGGCAAAGAGCAGGACTGTTCCTTTACCGAGATGCGCTGCCACTACTGCCGCATGCTGCGCCAGCAGGTCGCCATGGTCGAGCAAACCCGATACCAGCAACTGTTCTTTATTCTCGTAGCGCAGGATGACCTGAGGACGAAGCTCGGCGGGAATGACGTTGGGGTTGTTGCGTGACTGCTCCTCGTTGAGCGGCATAGCTTCCCAGGGTTTGGGATGCGGGCGCGGGTCGGCAGCCATGTAGGGACGGCCTTGCGGGATGTCGGGATCGTCGGGACCGCCACGGCCTGTGGTGCGTTCTTCGCTGCCTCCGAGGCGCGGCGCGCGCGTTCCACCGACGGTATTGCTGATATTCATGGAGAGACCGTCTTCGCTGTAGACGGTGAGCGGCTTGCTGTATCCATAGAGAACGGGCGATTTGGGATCGACTACGGTGGTTGCCAACAACGTGCCGACGACTTTGAGATCGCCATGTGGATTCACGGAAACGCCGGGTGCGAGTCCGGTTTCGATGGCAAACTGTGCCGTGTCCTGCGAGGTGATGAGCAGGCCGCCTTGCTCCACGAAATGGCGCAGGTGATCGATGCCGCTATAGCCGAGGCCGGGACGCATATCGTCAGTGGAATCGACGCGACCCAGGTTCGGGGTGATGTCAGTTTTCTTCCAGGGAAGCGCATTGCCCCACATGGGCAGGCCCTGGATGATCTGCGCGGTGCGCGCATTGCCGACCGGCGCGAAGAGAATGACATCGTATTTTGAGCGCAGATCGTCTTCATTGCTTACAGTCTGCGTGCTGATGTAGTCATATGGCACTCCAAGCTTGTCGAGCGCCTGCCGCCACCAGCCTTCCGTCTGTGTGCTGAGCCACGTGTGCATCATGGCTATGCGGGGCGCGGTGATTTTGTGCATTTGGACAGATGGAATGGCGCATACCCCAACTGGCGCAAGCTGCGTTTTCCCAAATGCTGTCTTTACTTCATCCTGCGAAGCATCGCTGATAATCAGTGAGCCAGTCGGAAACTGCTGGTTATTGGCAGTGAACGAAGTATCTGAAGCTGATACAGTTGCATTTTTCAGCAAATATCTAAAGGTGATAAGGCTCGGATCTGCATGATTAGGTATTAGATAGATAGAACAATTCCCTCCTGAACCGCCAAAGCCCTCTCCAGCAGGAACAGTCTCCATTCGCGTCTTCAGAATCGCAGGTTCTGTCACACGAACAGCTTCCACGCTGAACAGCGCGGGCAGTGACCAGCCGGTATCATCATATGGGGTCTTCTGCGGATCGTTCGGGGCCCAATATTGGCGATCCAGCAAAGCGTCTGCAATGCGCGAGTAGGGCTGATCCATGCGGATAACGAAACTGCCTGCCGCGAATGTGCGAGGCTCTGTCTTTGGTTGCTGTGGTTTTGGTGCGGCTTCGTCTTCCCTGCTCTCACGCTTTGGTTTTACCGGAACGGAGACGGTTACCGACTCAGTTGTTCTGCTGATTTCGACGTGCTGGGCGCGCAGGATGTCGAGCAGCATGCGCTGGCGGTCTTGCGATTCTTCATTTGCGGGAAGCACATAGGCGGCGGGGCCGGAATCGGTGGGCTTGAGAATCGATCGCTTGCTCTTGAGATAGAAGTTATTGAGGAAGGTCTGCCCGTTCTGCGCGAAGTAGCTGAGGGAGACGAGCAGCGCTGTTTCTTCGTAATTATTGTTGTCGCGTTGCGACCACTTCACTTTGGGATACGGAGGGTTTTGACGATACCAGGTTCGGGAATATTCGTCAGGCGTGAGAATGCGCTCGACAGTGTCGGCCCCGCCATTGCCAAATGTCTCGTACAGGCGGCTGATGCCGTTGTGCATGGCGGCAAGAAACATGAGATAGCCGGGACTCCAGGTATCGAAGTTGCCGTGGGTGAAGACGCCGGGCATGCCGAATTTCGTCATCTCCTGCACGTTGTTCCAGCCAATCATCTGCCACTCGTTAGTCAGAATCGGGTCAAGCCATGCGTTGTAAGGCTCGTCGCCGACGGTGTTGTCGTAAAGGAACGGCACGGATTCGTGCAGATCATGCAGGACCTGCGCATGCCATCCTATGTAAGTGTCGAGGACGTTACGCGAGAGGTTAAGCGTGAGCGTCATAGCGTCGCGGTTATTGTCATGCGCCACGTAGTGTCCCCAATAGACGAGGCGCGGATAATTCTCATTCGGATGCGCCTTATGCCACTTGTACACATCAACCATGCGGTCACGACCATCCACTTCTACGACCGGCGTGATCAGCGTGATCATGTGCGTGCGGATGTACTGGATGTAGGGCGCATTGTCGACGGCTAGGCGATAGGCGAGTTCCATCAGCGCGGTCGGGGCACCGGTTTCAGGCGAATGGATAGTTCCGGTGATGTAGTAGACAGGAACTGAGTGCTTGACCAGCTCGGCCGCTGTCGCATCATTCATGTTGATGGTTCGCGGGTCGGCCAGCTTTGCCAGACGGGCGTCGTTTTCCTTGTAGTTCTTGAGCAGTGACTCGTCCGCTACGGCCACAGCGATCATCTCGCGGCCCTCTTCGGTGTGGCCGATGGTAAAGACCTTAACGCGTGGGCTGGCGGATTCAAGCAGGCGGAAATAACGGTAGACGTCTTCGGCATAGGGGAGGATGTCAGGCGCTCCGGCGATGTCGCCCAGGACTTTTTCCGGCGTTGGAACTGTTGAGGATGCGGGCAGATAGTCCGTGAGCGGAGAATTCAGCTCGGGTAAAGTGGTGTATTTATGGATGCGCTGCGTGTAGTCCTGATCGACGGGCTGTTTTGCGTCCCGCGCATAGTTCAGGTCCATTTGCGCTGCTGCTGAAAGGCAGAAAGCTGCCGTGCAGAGCATGGCTGATCCGCGGAAAAATGCAGAGAATGGCATCGCTGGCTCCAATTTCAATAATGGATACAAAGGATAGCAGACGTACTAATAAGGACTTTTGTTCCCGAAAGGGGGATTATGCAGTATTTGCCCGCCTTAACGTTATAGTGGTACGTTACAGTCATTAATAAAAGATCGATGCACGACCATTATTCTGCGGTTCTTCTCCCCGATCCCGGTTGTTCAGTTGTAAATACAGCTAAAACTTATACGCGGTTTTTAAGGTTCAAGAGTGATTCGCTGTGTAATTGCTGACGACCACATTTTAGTCCGGCAAGCCCTCCTCCATTCGCTTGAGCGCGACGGCGATATTCAATTTGTCGGCGCTTTCGAGGACGCTGGGCAGGCGGCGGAATGTGCTGTTAAGAAAAGGGCAGACATTCTTATTCTGGATGTCGCTATGCCCGGACTCTCCCCATTCGACGCTGCGCGCCTGGCGAAGAAATCAAATCCGGATATTAAAGTCGTCTTCCTGAGCGGATACAACGATGATGTGTATGTTCGGCGGGCCATTGAGGCCGGCGCGCATGCCTATGTTCTTAAATCCAGCGATGCGCGGGAGTTGAAGCTTGCCATTGAGAAAGCACATCGCGGCGAAAAGCATATTCCCATGGCTGACCGCTTTTTCAACCGGCGAATAGAAGAAACGGCGCTGGATTCGCTGACAGCCAGGGAGCGTGAAGTTTTAAGGATGCTGGCCGAAGGCAAAACGGTCAAGGATGTTGCCGTGATATTGGGACTAAGCGGAAAGACAGTGGAGGCCCATAAGAGCAATCTGATGCGCAAATTGGACCTGCATAACAAAGCCGAACTGGTGCATTATGCAATTGCGCATAAGGTGATTTTTGTAAACGTCCCGCAGCATTAAAAAGGGGCGAACATCCTGATTCAGATCAGGACGTTCGCCGCCGCGACAAACCTTTTTATTACCAGCGATAGACCGTCAGATTATCCAGATATACGGTATGCGTACCTGCGCTGCCCATACCATCCACCTGGAAGTTTGTCAGCAGTACCGGCTCCCACCCGAGAGCAAAGGCTGAGGGGACGGTTGCATTAATGTCCTGCCTGACGTTATCGAGCCACACAGATTTATAAGTGACGTTGCCGTAGTCATCACGCGAGTAGCTGACCTGAACATGATGCCACTTGTTGGTGCCCCAGTTGCGGACATTACACGAAGCTTTCGAATGAATCCAGCGATCGATGGGATGCGTGGGCGTGCCCGCGTTTGTTGTGTAATCCCAGGTGTTTGTCCAGCCATCACACTGGAAGCCGAAGATCACGGTCTGTCCATTTGGCATGACCTGATTCATGTCCATTTCCAGGTTGCCTATCTGGTTTACAGAGCCGTCGAGATACACCCAGCCGTCATAGAGAAAATTGCGTGCCTCAGTATCATCGCCGAATCGCACATAGTAGCGATGATCGCCATTGTTGAGAAATGCGGTTTGAAACTGGCGCGCATAACCGGATTGCGCCGGCGCATTGGTGAGGATGGTATTTCCCTTTGACTGTCCCTGACCGGCCAGATCAGTGTCTCCATTCCAATTTGTCAGCGCCTGAATACCGCTAACGGCCACTGCATTCAATGGAACGAGGGGAGAGCTTGCCGGGGTAACAACGGACAGCGTCACATCTGTGACGCATACCGCGCCGTGATTACCCCACGCTTTAACGTGGAGTGTGTGCTTGCCCGATGCGGAATTCACTTTTGCCTGGACTGACGTTGCGTACACAATGGCGATGTCCTTCGCATTGTCGATCGAATAAGCCATCGACACTACATTTTGCGAGGAACAGGTTGAAGCATTCGCAGACAGGGTGAACGGGGATGAAACTTCATTGCCATTGAACGGACTGTTGACGGTCACACCTGCAAATGCCGGTGCGGCGAGTGCGGATACAAACAACAGAGAGAACCAAGTAGTCTTCATTGAGCGCGGCCTTCGGGGGTTAGGTCGTACTGGTTTCAACTTGCACACGGCTTCGTCTGCTTCGTTTGCCGAACAAACGAGCCAGGAAATCTGCGTTGTCGCTGGTCCGGGTCCGGACGCGATGCCGCCGAGGAAATAGCGGCTTTTATCCAGAGTGTGAGGCTGCGAGGGGAGTATCGGCCTTTCATCCGGAATCAGAGCTGTCGGAGAAAATGCTTACCAGCTCTGAGCGTCAGACTTGAAGGAGAGATGTTTCAAGCGGATCTTACTGCTGTTACATCTGCGACCCGTGGATAATCATGCCCTGCTTCCCAAACCATGAACATCGGGGAAATACCCTAGTCGCAACAAATAAATACCCTAGAAAGCGATTTCTCGAAAAATGGAGATGCCCAAGCGTTAATTTGCGCTCATCTCTTCCTGAACGACGACGGGAACTCGTGGCTGGATAATGCCGAGCTGCTCGTAAATGGGGCGCATCTCTTTGCGAATCGCTTTCATGCGGGTCCAGAACCACAGGGCACCGGCAATACAGGCAATTCCACTGACGATGACGGTGCGCGGCGAGCCGATGGCGTGTCCCAGAGCGCCGGCCAGCAGGCTGCCAAAAGGGGCCATGCCGACGAATGCCACGGTGTAATAGCTCATGACGCGCCCGCGTTTGTCTTCCGGCACAAGCGTCTGAATGATGGTGTTGCTGGCGGTCGTGCCCTGCATCATGCCATAGCCGGTCACAAGCATCAGCAGCATCGAAAGCCACTGCACATGGGAAAACCCGAAGCACACCAGACCGATCCCGAAGACAGCTGCGGCGATTGGAATCATCTTGAGAAGCCCGCGGACAGATTTGCGCACGACCAGCGAGAGCGCTGAGATAAGCGCGCCGACCCCGAGCGCCCCCATGAGAAAGCCTAATGTGTGTGGACCTCCGTGCAGCACCTGCGCAGCAAACACCGGCATTAGGACAACGAACGGCATACCCATAAGGCTGAGCAGCGCGAAGAGCAGCAGGATGGTGCGAATCGGCGCAAAGGTTGAAACATAGGCCCATCCTTCTTTCATCTGCTCAATCATTGAAGCTGTGTGGCTTTTGAGAGCGCTTGCCTGCACACGCATTTGCAGCAGTGAAATGATGACAGCAATGTAGCTGACGCCATCAATGAAAAAACACCAGCCTTCGTTGGTGGCGGCAATGACAAGTCCGGCAAGTGATGGACCGACGAGGCGAGCAAGATTCACCATCGATGAATTGATGGCGATGGCGTTTGAAAGCGCGCCCCGGTCTTCCACCATTTGCACCATGAACGCCTGGCGCCCAGGCATGTCGAAGGCGTTGATCATACCTTGAAACACGCTCAGCCACACAATTTCATGAATGTTGATGATATGCGTCAGCGTGAGCGCAGCCAGAGCCAGCGACTGGACCATTGCAAGGACCTGGGTCCAGACAAGGACTCGACGGCGGTCCATGCGGTCCACCAGCACGCCTGCGAAAGGCGCCAGCAGAAATGTGGGTATCTGTCCGGCAAAACTGACGGTGCCCAGCAACAGCGATGATTTAGTAAGACGGTAGACAAGCCATGCAGTGGCGATGCGGGTCATCCACGTGCCAATAAGCGAGATGCTCTGGCCGCTGAAGAACAGGCGGAAATTGCGCGAGCGCAGAGCCCGCCACGCGTGTGAAAAGTCTCTCGAGGAGGCTGGTTTCCCCGGTTGTATTTTTTCTTCTGTGTTGAGCGCCATCGGCTAAAGGTTTTTAATGATCCTACCTTTTTCGATGCGACGAACGAGTCATCGGCTGTTATTTCCCCACCGGACGCAGGCGTATGAAAACGGCAATGCCCATCGGATCACTTCCATATACAGGCTGCAGGCGCGAACCCGGCGAGTAGACGGCCACCTGCGCTCCTATGGCTGTTTCCCAGTTCGGCAGGACATTGAAGTCTCGATCATATCCAAATGTGTAAGCCTGCACACGGCCTGCCGGCTCTTCATGGGTTTCAGAAGATGTGGGGTCTTCACCGAGGAGCAACTCAGTCGTGCGATCTACATTTTCAATGCGTGTCCACGCATAGTTCTTTTCTGCGAAGCGCAGCGTTGATTCGAGCAGATAGCTGTTCTGGATGACGTTGTCGGTGAGCGAGCGCGTTCGTCCCCAGACCATAGTGCTGGCCCAGTTGCCGCGTTGCATGGGACGGTTATACATCGCCGATGCCGTCATGCGTTCCTGGTCTTCATCGGGAAAGAGGGCTTCAGGACTGTGAATGCGCGCATAGGAATACTGGCCGCTCCAGTTTTTACCGGGCTGCAGAGTAAGGCGCGTGGACCATGAATCGATAGCGCCCTGCTGTACCTGCCAGCGGTGCTCATTGGGTTCGCGTCCATGAAAGCCGCCGGCCTCAATGCGCGCAACACCATGCGTAAAGCCAACTGTAATGACATCATCAGCGATGTGGGTTGAGTCTTCCTGATGGTGTCCAAGAGCAGCTAGCGGGTTTTCAGAAGCAGAGATGCGGTGCGGATAGGCTGTCGGCCCGATCGCCGGATCGCCAACCGGAGCCGCGTAGAAGGAAAGCAGCGTCTTCTCACCGAGCTTCCAGTCATAGAGCGCCGCCAGTTCCATGACAAAGTTGTGCGGATGTTGACCATCGACGATGGGCTTGCCGTATGCGGTTTCTCCCTGCTGGAAGAGCAGCGGGTATCGCCGTCGCGTGATAGTCGCAGGCTCAAGGCTCAACATGGTCCGCAGCGTGAGATAGCCAGGCCCAAGCTGGCGCTGCGCCATGGGCATGAACCAGTTCGTTGAGAAGAATTTGTCGCCGCCGCGGGGACTGGTCTGCTGCTGGTCGAGGATGAAAGCGTTGGCATGGAACATCAGCATCCAGTCACCATGCATTCTCATCCACATCGGAACCGGCGTGGAATTCGGTTCCGCGCTGGTGCCGGAACCGGCGTGATGGATGATCTGTTGTGCAAACGTATGGTTTTCATGATGCATCAGGTCCATCATGTTCGGAGCACTTGAATTCGGCATAGACATCTCAGGCATAGACTGCTGGGCAGCAGCCACAGCGCTGCACAACAGCAGCGAAAAATACAGAATGCTTTTCACGCAAACTCCTAAGGGGGCTCAGATAAGACGCGCAACAGTCCTTTATCAGAACCGTTGCCTTTCATCAGAGGGAGTTGCTATCAGATGCGTAGTGGAGGTATGAATGAAGATCGCTTCAGGCCGAACGACATGGATGCGTCATGTATAGCTGAAATGCTGTTGAGCTCAGGCGAAGAAGCAAATACTGAAATGATGGCAGCTGCATGTGTTTGCAGCGACTGTACGACAGTGATGGCGAGAGCAGTCTCTTTTTGCGGGTAACCGCATTGGTGTGCGTTCGTGATCGAAGAAGTATCCGATTTGTGCTGCATCTTGTGAGCGCAGCATGCTGCCGTGTTGCTTACTGGAATGCAAACCATCTCGCAGAGGGTCGCCGACGTGATTCCTGCAATCAGGAACGCGATCATAGCAACAATCATGAGACGCTTGTGCATATAGCAATTCTACCTTTAATGGACCGCGATTTCGCCGCCTGCCGCCGGTTTGTTTTTGCGGAGCAGGAAGGCAAGCGGAATCATGATGAGCGACGCGCCGCAGAGAATGAAATACATATCCTGATAAGCCAGCGCGTGTGATTGCTGCTGAAGCAAGTTGTAAATCTGGCCCTGCGCCAGCTGGTCCGCATTAGCCGTGCCAGCGGTGCGGGAAAATACGCTGCTGAGAGCGTTTACCTGATTCTGCATATTCGGGTTGCTCGGAGTCAGGTTCTTGAGCATCTGGTTCTGATGGAACTGGCCCAGCTCCACGATGCCGGCATTGGTTAATGAAATGAGAATGCTGCCGCCGATATTACGGACAAAGTTGATAAGGCCGGAAATCTGGTTGTTCTTTTCCACCGGCATGCCAAAGTAAGCTGCCGTCGTGATGGAAATGAAAACAAATGGAATAGCAAAAACCTGGACGATTCTGAGCCATGACGCCATGCCGAAGCTGAGACCGAGATTGATGCGTACTGCTGTGAAGTAGTAAGAAACAGCAAAGCAGGCAAATCCGAACAGGATGATATTGCGCGCGGGAAAGCGACTGACGGCCTGTCCGGCAAGAGGCATCATGAAGAGCAGCACCACTCCTCCGGCAGAGAGCGACAGTCCTGCGATAGTTGCCGTGTAGCCAAGCTGCGCCTGTAGAAACTGCGGCTGCAAAACGGTGGTCGCATTGAGCAGGCCACCCGTAAAAAGCATGAGGAAGCAGCAGGTAGCGAAGTTGCGGTTCTTAAGCAGGCGCAGTTCCATGATCGGGTTCTTTGCAAACCATTCCCATATCAGCAGTGCCGCAAAAGAAATTACAAAAGCAATCGCAAAGAAGCGAATAAAGTCTGAGTTGAACCAGTCCTTCTCTTCGCCTTTGTCGAGAGTGATCTGCAATGCAGCCATGGAAATGACGAGCAGAGTAATACCGAATCCATCCACGTTGAGCAGTTTCTTGCGGTCAGCTCTGATCCACGGCGGATCATCGACCATGCGCTGCACCAGCACAAGCGCCAGAATTCCGACCGGGATGTTGATGTAAAAAATCCAGTGCCAGCTATAGTTGTCGGTAATCCATCCGCCAAGCGTCGGGCCAATGGACGGCGCTAGAATGGCGACGATGCCATAGAGAGCGAAGGCCAGTCCACGCTTTGCCGGCTCAAAGGAATCAGCCATGATGGCCTGCGCCATCGGTTGCAATCCGCCGCCGCCAAACCCCTGAACGACACGTGCTACAAGCAGGATTCCAAGCGTAGGAGCAACACCACAGAGAAAAGAACTTAGCGTAAAAACTGTGATGCAGAACATGAAGAACCGCTTGCGGCCCATCACGCTCGCTGCCCATCCACCCATGGGCAGCACAACAGCGTTTGAAACAAGATAGGCAGTCAGTACCCAGGTGCTTTCGTCCTGACTGGCTCCGAGGCTGCCAGCAATATGAGGCAGCGCGACGTTGGCAATGGAAGTATCGAGCACTTCCATAAATGCGGCCAGTGCGACGGTCGCGGCAATGGCCCAGGGATTGGCGCGCGGACGCCATCGCTCCTGCGCTATCAGTCTTGGTTCTCGCAGTGTTTCGGTTGCCGCCATCGTTGCGGAGAGACACCTTTCCTAAGATGGACACGAAAAGTCCGTGATTGCGGTTATTTATGTCTTCCTATAGATGCAGCTACACAACCCAACGACGCTAAGATGCGCTAATTTTATGCCTTTCGCAATAGCTTCATGGCGCCTGCGAAGAAGATTCTGCAGCATCGTTCACTGCCCAATAACTGGCGCGCGCGACAACGCGCGCGTTGTAATCGCTGTTGAGCTTTACCTGAATGGTGTGCAGACCGGGCGCGAGATCCGATGGATGGAAACTGAGAATGTACCGATTGCGTGCGTGACTGGCCATCTCATCGATTCTGTTCTGAAAAGTTTTTTCCTTGTTGAAAGATGCATACTCGCCGCCGCTCATCGTGGCGATTTCACGCGCCGCATTCTTGTGCATGGCTGCGAGGAGCATCATCAGCGGGGCCTTTACGTCGATAGATGAGCCGCCTGATGCGTTTCCTTTCGTCCAATCAGTGAGAGCGGCATTTGTTGGCGAAAACGTCAGGCTCAATACGAGAGTATTGCTGGTGCCGATGCGCTCGACCAGGTCCTGCGACTTAAAGTTTTTGCTGCCGTGATCGCGTGATTCGCTGATGAGCAGCAACACGCGACGATGATCGGGAGCGCGATGCTCCAGCAGATCGACGGAGTAGCCGACGGCATCGAAAATCGCAGCTCCACCATCTCCGGGCTGAAGCCGCTGCAGGTCTTCGGTGATATTGCTGGTGTCACGCGAGAAGCCTTCAAGGTATACAGGTTTTGAATCGAAGACAACCAGCGCGGCCTCCCCACGTCCGCCTGCGGTAAAGAGATCCAGCAGAGGCCCCAGCTTTGCGTATTTATCGAATTCAAGGCCGCTGGAGCGCCCACGCTGAATACAGACAACGAGCGAGACAGGCTGCGTATCGAGATCGTCATCCACATGGATGTTCTGCTTCACGCCGTTGTCTTCAAGCGTGAAATCTTTCTCAGTCAGTCCATAAACAACTTCACCACTTGCCTTTTCCACAAGCGTTGGAACCAGCACCACGCTTGTGTTGACACGGATGGTAGGAGGCGTTTGCTGGTCGGTTTGCTCTTGAGCCACGCAGACACACACAGCAGTGAAAAACAAATAGCCGTACAAACCGACGCGCCGTAAAGGGGCAGAGATCACTCTTCTATGACAACAAAAGCGCAGCATTACTGCAAAGCGGAGTGCTAAGGACGGCGGCGCGCATCCAAAGCATCACGCATGGCAAAGAAAACTGGCGTCGGCTGATACTCGACATCGAATGGCAGGCACCGCTGCTGCAGACCGTCGCTGCGGCGGTGCTGATGATTGAGCCATGTGTATTTGTCGGTAATGCCCCAGGTGAGGACTGCCTTCACATTGGGCTCAGCCAGCACAAGACTGAGGTAGTCGCCATAAAGCTTCGCTACAGCAGCATCACGCTCTGCCGCGGAGCCTGTGAGTTTGTGGTCAGAGACATCGAGCTCCGTAATGAACACCTGCATGTCCATTGCGCGAAGCTCGCGAATAAATTCCCGCAGTCCGGCGCCCGGAATGCCTTCTCCGGCAGTGAGATGGCTCTGAATGCCGACAGCGTGAATCGGAACATGCCGTGACTTCAGGCGCTTCACCAGAGCCAGCACCTGAGCGCGTTTCTGCTCCTGCTCCGGTGTGTCCAGCTCGATGCCATAGTCGTTATAGGTGAGCAGCACCTTTGCATCAGCTTTGTGTGCTGTGCGAAAGGCAATCTCGACATAATCAGGCCCCACCAAATCCAGCCACGGCGATTTGCGCAGACCATCCGGCCTGCCGTCCTTCACGTCGATGGCTTCATTCACCACATCCCAGGAGTGCAGCTTTCCCGCGAAGTGTCCGGCCACATGTTGAATGTGGGTAGTCAATATTTGACGTGCATTTTCGTGCGTGACCGTTGTCTGAAACCAGTCCGGCAGCGCCTCATGCCAGCAGAGATTGTGGCCACGCAGACCCTGGTCATGTGCGTTAGCAAAGGCGAGGATGGCGTCGGCTGGCGCGAAGTTATATTTGTCGGGCGCAGGACGCAGCGCGCGCCACTTCATAGCATTTTCTGCTACGAGCAGATTTGCCTGTTGCGCGACTGTATTCGCATAGGGAGTTTCGTCTGCCAGCTTTTCCGGGACAACAGCACATCCAACCAGTAATCCATGAGCTTGCGCATGGGCGCGCAATGAACGAGGGCCGCTAACGTTTTCTTCAGCAGCGGCTTTTATTGCAGACCACGGCAGAATGCCGGCTGCGACGACACAGAGAGATTGCTGCAGGAACTGACGACGCGTCGACGGTGTATCCATGATTTCGCAGCGATTATACCCGCTAAGCATTCTCAAAGAATTTATCGTTTGGGGGAAGAAAGCTTTTTATAGTCATCCATTTCGTTTGTCCACTTGAGAAAGCGCAGCAGGTGCCATTTCTCTGTCCAAAGAAAGCTCAGGACATCTTTTGACTGGAGCAGTTCAGCTTTCTTTCCGGAATACGTTTCAATTCGCCACTTCAGATATTCGCTGCGCCAGGGCCGCAGACGATGGCCGCGAGTCGCATTCCAGATAAAGCGCAGAGAGGCGAACATTATGAAAATGATACAGGCATAGCATTCAGGACGCAGGTGCCACCTGATTTCTCGGCGCGAACTTTCTCCGGTAATAAGCAGTCGTTGCCGCAATGGCAGGAACGCCAATGCCTGTGGGCACAATCCAGATCCACCATGCATGATGCAGCAGCGGGCTGATGGTGACGACACTGAAAGCGGTCCATGCGGCGATATAGCTACCCAGCATTCCGCTGAGATGCGCGTACCACCAGAACATCTTTTCTTTCGGGCGATGCGTGAACGACCAGGCGGTGGAACCAGCCAGCCACATGCCGAGCAAGCCGAAGACCATTGCCGGAATACCCAGATTCTGCACCAGCGCGGGCCTGAATGCGCCAAGAAGTGCCAGCAACGCGCTCGCAATAAAGGTAAAGGCCGCGGCAAACCAGTCGAGAGCAGTCACAGTCTTTTCGCCTTTCCAGGCGGCCTTTTGGCCAAGCACGCGATAGCCCGTAAACGCAAAATAGAAACTGAAGATGGCCACGAGCGCCAGAAACAGGATGGGCCGATAGATGGCCATGACAAGAGCTGTGAAGGTCACAACAGCCATCGACCAGAAGTAGATTTTTCCCCAGCGCCGATGTGCTTTGCCGCCTTTTGCAGTGAGCAGTGCGAGCGGAGCCAGAGCAAAGGCCGACGCGCCCGCTCCAATATGGGCAATAAGAAATGCTTTCATCCAGAGTGGGTCGTGCATGACATAGCCTCCCGGTAGTTACTTTTTGTCCCTTAACTTCTTCAGAGTTTCTTGACTCCAGGCCAATTGCGCTTTCGCGATGTGCTCGCCGTAGCTCAGAGTGATTTCCCAGAAGGGACGTCCTGCATCCCGTTCATGTTCTTCCAGCAATCGCCTGCGAATGGCCGCATATTCCTCAAGCTGCTTCTTCCATATCCGGCGATGGGCTTCGATCTGAGCCCGGCTGGCCGCGGCAGGAACCCATTGGCCGAAGAACAGCTTCAACAAAAGCTCATTGCGCGGGACCTCCGGGCTGGCCGGTTGAGAGAGCCATTGCCTCAGCCGATCACGTCCGGCAGGCGTAAGCGAGTAGATGTTGCGGTCAGGCTTGCCCTTCTGCCGCTGCGTTTTCTTCGTTACCAGGCGCTGCTTTTCCAGGTGCTGGAGCGTGGGATAAATCTGCCCATAGCCTTCGCGCCAGAAGTGTCCGACCGACCATGCGATCAGCTGCCTGAGATCATAGCCGGACATGGGACCGAGGCTCAGTAATCCAAGCAGCGCAAATTGGCTTTGGTTTACGCGCGCCATCTCAGCACCATCCTGCCGCAAGAACAGCTGCGAAAAAGACGATCTGCAGTACGGTTCGAACGAAGAGTCCCAGCACCTTGCGGCCTCCGATTGTGAGCCGGTATCGCGCCGCATATACGTTTGCCGGAAACATGGCTATCAAAAGTATGGCGAGACCGATAGATGCCGCTCTGGTAACGGGCGTCCAGAGCATGCCAACAACCCCTGCAAGTTCGGCCACTCCGGTGAGCGTGACCAGCATCTCAGGCCGCGAGAATGCTGGCGGCACCATACGAACCAGATCAGCGCGACGCTTGCCCCAGTGGGCTGAGGCCGTCAACAGAAACATAGCGGCTACAGCCACACGCAGACAGTGCCGCCATGCGCTGAAAAACTCAACGCCTGCCCAGCCCAGAAGACGGCAAACGAGAAAAGTTCCGGCAAGTACGAAGAATGGAATCATATCCCAGCTCCTAATACTACTATTTGATATATATCTTTTGGATATATATTCAAAAATTTTAATCTTCGCCGAAACCTTCACTGTTTAAGGCCAGCAACGGAAATAGTCTCCAAAGTTACTGCCGTTCAGCGCTAATCTTTTCGAGAGAGATATGGCGCCGCGGCCCCCTTCTGCTATGCTTCAGGATTAGCCGCATAGAATCGCGCGGCGGGCGTTTTGGGAGAAATCAACAGGTATGGCAAAAAGCGTTAATAAAGTCATTCTTCTTGGCAATGTGGGCAAAGACCCGGAGATCCGGGCCACTCCCGGCGGCACAATTGTGGCTAATTTTTCCATTGCGACAACAGAGCGCGCCAAAGACCAGAGCGGCAACTGGGCAGACAAGACGGAATGGCACAGTCTGGTGGCATTCGGCAGACTCGCCGAAATTATTCGTGATTATGTAAAGAAGGGCTCGAAGCTTTACATCGAAGGCAGCCTCAGGACAAGCTCCTGGGACGACAAAACCAGCGGCCAGAAGCGTTATAAAACTGAGATCGTCATCGGCGATATCTCCCTGCTCAGTGGACGCGGTGAAGGAGAAGGCGGAGGCAGTTATACCCGCTCCGGAAGCTCTACGTCTTACGATCAGCGCTCCTCGGCTCCGGCTGAAGACTACGGACAATCGGCTGAGATTACCGACGACGACATTCCCTTCTAAAAATGCTGCGCCAAGACTGACACAGCTCGCGTGGGCTCTATTCCCCACGCACAGTCTGCGTGCATGTGGATGTGGTTTCGCTTTGCCAGGATGGACCAGAGGCTGAAGCCGCATTCACACTCGCAGACGACGCGCTCTGACGATGCGACAAATAAAAACAAAGTCGCGATTACAGAACTGCAACCCCAAAAGACAATCCAGACAACATGGGCTTTGGCGGGGGTTTATGGTGACTGCTTCGTTTATGCGCCTGTTTGCTCATCGCGGCGATGCCGGCAGTGTAGGACAGAGTTGCAGCTTCTGAAACTGTGAGCAAAGGAGACGGAATCAGCGGTCGGGAGTCCGACCCGAAGAAAGCTCCGCCTCATTCTGCGATGCGGCCTGATCCAGAAAATGCTTTGCATCGTTGAGGCTGATATCTGTCGGAACCGCTTGGAAGCCGGAGCGCACTTCGTGATGATCTTTGCTCACGCTTTTAAACAGAATTACGCGTCCGGAAACATGCACATCCACCAGGTCTGTCTTCCAGCGGGTCGCGCTCACTTGCTGGCGATGAATCTGGAACTCGCCGCCCTTGTCCACGTAACCGAGAAGGCCGAACCCAAAATCAATGCGGTCTATGACAGTGCCGTGCATCGCCACAAATCGTTTCAAACGCTGATTGATCTCAATCGTTCCTGCCATTCCATGAAAAACGCGCGCCTCATAGGTTGGTGGAGTGAAAGCAGGGTTCGGATGAAAGCGGAATGTAATGATATCTCCGGAAGCCGGCCCCTCCTGCTCATACAGAAAAGCCTCCGGCATCAGTTTGATCAGCCGCTGCAATCGATCTTCATCCTGCTGATGGTCCTCGCGGTTCCTGGCGAGCGCTCCGGGATTGCTGATCAGATGGTTCAGCCTTTCCTGTTCCCTCCGGCTTTCTGCATCGGTCAGAGGTTTGCCATTCTCTTCAAGAACGCGAAACAGAGGTCCTTCTTTTGTTTCCACCTGTCGCTTAATGAAAGTGTTCTGACCGATTTTCTGCTCAATATCATAAGACCAGAAGCTGTCGCGCTGGCGATCGCGCATTTCGTTATAGGCAACATCTTTGATGAGTTGCTTCGTGTCCGGAGTGGTCTGTGCATGGGATGCAGGAACCAGCAGTAGGCCGCAGGCTGCGAGAAACACTATGGTCCGGGAAAACCGCATCATCATTTCCTCCAGTCTTAGATGCTGCGATTGTCCAATATCTTTCCCGGACGGCTTGTAAAAATCCCGCGACTTTCCCATGTAACTCAGTGAGCGTCCCAAATTGATAACCATGCTTGTTAAACTGATGCCATGTTAGATGAGCTTACGTTCCGCAAACATGCGGATGATGCGATTGAGTCTCTCAAAAAAAGCTTAATCGCCGCTGAAGAGGATGGCGACTTCGAAGCCGAAGAACATAATGGCGTGCTGAATATTGTTTTTGACGAGCCGCCGGCAAAATTCGTCATCACGCCCAATACTCCCGTACGCCAGATATGGATTTCGGCCCTCTCCACCAGCTTCAAACTCGACTGGTCAGAGGAAGCCAATGACTTCGTCCTGCCCAAAGACGGCACTCGCCTTAAGCCTCTGGTTGCTCGTCTCATCAACGAACACCTCGGGACCGACACAATCCTTCTGACCTAACCGGCATGGGAAAGACCCTCTCCGTCGCCATCATCACGAAAAATGAAGAAGCCAATCTGCCTCGAACCCTCCAAAGCGTTCGCTGGGCAGATGAGATCATCATCATCGATTCCGGCTCAACAGACAGAACGGCAGAGATCGCCCGAAGCTTCGGCGCAAAATTCGTTCAGAAAGATTGGCACGGATTTGGAAAGCAAAAGAACCTTGCGATAGAACACTGCGCCAGCGATTGGGTACTGTCTCTCGATGCCGATGAAGTGGTGAGCGAAGCGCTCGCGAAGGAAATCAAGGCATTGCTGAACACCACACCGGAAGTCGAAGCGTATTTCGTACCCCGGCAAAATTTATTTCTCGGCCGCTGGATCAAACACGGCGGCTACTATCCCGATCCCAAGCTGCGCCTCTTCCGCAGAGGCGCTGCATGGTTCGAAGAGCGCGCCGTGCATGAGACCATGCAATACTCCGGCCCAACGCGCACATTGCGCGGCAGCCTGATACACCATGCCTATCCCACGCTCGAAAACTACATCGAGCACATGAACCGCTACAGCACGCTCGGCGCGGAACAGGCTCTCGCCAAAAATAAAATCAGCCGCAGCTGGCCGGCATTTCTATGGAATGTCGTTCTCAATCCCGCAGCGACGTTTCTCTACAATTACTTCTTTCGTCTTGGGTTCCTCGATGGACGCGAAGGCCTGCTGCTGAACCTCTACCACTCCGCATATGTGAGCTGGAAATACGCCAAGGCATGGCAAATAAACTCCACGCTCCGAGCATAAACTCTCTCAACAACTACTCAGTCCGCAGAGCATGCATCGGTTCGGTGTTCGCAGCACGGCGCGCCGGCAGAACCGCCGCAATAAACGCAGCCGTCAGCAGCACCAGCGTCGTGATCACCAGAACAAGCGGATCGTACGCCTTGATGCCATAAAGAAAATTCGACATGGCTCGTCCGCCCAGAATTGTCGCCGGAATACCTATCGCCAGACCGATAGCCACCTGCAAAAAAGCGCCCTTCAGGACCAGCTTCAGCACCGCGGCGCGGTCCGCGCCCAGCGCCATGCGAATTCCAATTTCACTTGTGCGCCGCTCCACTGAGTACGCTGTTACGCCATAAAGCCCAATCGAGGCCAGCACCAGCGCAAGCAATCCAAACAGCGAGGTCAGTTGCACAATCATTGCCGACTGGTTAAAGTTGCCCCGCACCTGCTCGGCAAACGTCTGGAAATCGATCACTGTCAGGTTCGGATTCACCTGTGAAATCACGCGCCGCACCTGCGCTTCCAGCCCGGGCACATAGCCGCTCGTGCGCAGCTCAATGGCATTCATTTTTGAATGAGAAACACTCTCAAAAACCGCCATGTCCGGCTCTTCATATTTCACCCATTGCTGCGCAGGCAAAAAGAACATAGGCCGAATATGGCTTTCCGGCTGCCAGTATTGCGTGTCTTCTGTCACGCCAACAATTTCGTAATTCACAGCCGTTTTTAAATCGAGCCGGAAATGTTGGCCGATGGCGTTGCCATCTTTCAAAAACCTCTTCACAAATGTCCTGTTCACAACCGCCACCGCGCGCGTGGCCGACGTATCGGAGTCCGTGAATTCGCGCCCCTGAATCAGCTTCGTGCCAATCGTGTCAAAGTAACCGGCGCTCGCTCTCACCCAGGAAGAATTGTTCTCGCCGCTTCCCGGCGGAGGTGGCGCCTGACCAATGATGTAAACTCCGGTGCCCCAGTTATTGCCCTCCATCGGGCTGTAGAGCGAATACGCCACGCTCTTCATCCCCGGAATCGCAGCGAGCATATCGTGCAGCTGGCGATAAAACGCATCCATCTGCTCCGGCTTATAACCGGCCATCTGCGGATCAATGTGCAGGATGTATCGATTCGTTGTATCAAAGCCGAATTTCTGATTCTGCAGGTTGCGCAGGCTTTGCGTCAGCAGTCCCGCGGCGCACAACAACACCAGCGAAACCGCAGCCTGCACCACCACCAGAGATTTCTGTGTAATCGAACTTCCCTGCCCGGTCGAACGGTTAGCTCCGCGCAGCGCCTCAATCGGATTAGCATGCGCCGTCATCCACGCTGGAGCCACTCCGAATAAAATGCCTGTCAGCAGTGACACCGCAAAAGCGAATCCCAGCACCGGCAGCGAAGGCGTCGCGTGAATCGGCACATACGTCTTCTGAAATGCAAGGTGCAGAATCAGCTTCGTTCCTCCATAGGCAAATGCCAGGCTGACAATGCCGCCCAGTATCGCCAGCACCACGCTCTCTGTAAGCGCCTGCCGCACCAGCCTCGTTCGTGGAGCGCCCAGCGCTGAGCGCACGGAAGTCTGCAGCCTCCGCGTCGCAGAGCGCACCAGCATTAAGTTGGCCAGATTTGCGCACGCAATCAGCAGCACAAACGAGGATATCCACATCAGCAGATGCAGCCCGTCCTGATACTCATCGCGCATGCGCTGCACTCCGCCGCCGCCCGGCGCAAGATGCAGCGTCTGTTTCGGAACAAGAAACTTGTCGCGTTCTTCCAGTTTGCTCACCGGGCTCAGCAGCCATTGCCGCAACTGCACCTGCATACGGGCTTCGATCTGTTTCTGGTTAGCGCCCGGTTTTATCCGCCCTATGATATTCAGCCAGTCCAGTTCCGGACGATCACGCACCGTCATCACGCCGTCAATTTGCGGCTCGCTCGAAATAGGAAACCAGAACGAAGCCGGATCGGCGGTAAGGCGCTCGCCATAATATCCCGGCGGCGTTATACCCACTAAGGTATAAGGCTGCCCGTTGATGATGAAGCTTGAACCCACCACCGACGGGTCCTGCCCAAACTTCTGCTGCCATGTGCGGTAACTCATTACCACAACCGGAGGAGCACCCTGCTGATCATCTGAGGACTGCAGCAGACGTCCGGCATAAGCCTTGATGCCGAATGTGTCGAATGCATTGCCCGAAACAATCTGGCTGATAAAGCTCTCCGCCGGATGATCGCTGCCCTGCCGGCGCACGCTGATCTGGTTCGCGCCCGCCTGGAACGCCGCCATCTGCGCGAACTCAGGATTGTTGTCGCGGAACATCTTGTACTGGTCATAAGAAAAGAGCGACCAGTTGTCCTGCATGCCGCCGTTGATGCAGCAATTCTCGTTATCGCCGATGCGAATCAGTTCTTCAGGCTTGGCCACCGGCAGTGACTTGAGCAGCACCGCATGCACCAGCGTAAAAATAGCAGTCGTGGCGCCAATCCCAAGCGCCAGCGTCAGAATCGCCGTCGCCGTAAACCCGGGGACCTTGCGAAACTGCCGCAACGCATAGCGAATATCTTCAAAAATTGCCTGCATGCCATCTCCTTACGAGAGCAATAAGTCACCCGTTCCGTAAAATATGAGCTGTCATCCTGACCCTGAACGGAGTAAAGGGGGAAGGACCTGCTTTACCTGCTAAGCGACAAACCCGAGTAAAGGAACATGTTCCAGAATTAGAGCAGTTTCTTAGTTGATATGCACCCATAAGAAGTGTCATCCCCACCGGAGTCATTGCGAACGGGAAGCTTAACCGAGTTGTCATCCCGACCGAGCGAAACGTAGCGGAGGGACCTGCAGTTCGCCTCGATTGCCGCTATCTTACTATTTGCTTCATTGCAAGTTTCCTAAGCTATAAACCGCCGTCATTCTGACGACCGAAGGGAGGAAGAATCTCAAGCCAGGCTAGCTGGGGATTCTTCGCCTGCGGCTCAGAATGACGACTGTGTTCTTGATCTACAGCTATAGGGAAATGCTTTTAAGTATCTTCATCCGGATCAGAAGGACGATGCCGCGATCACATCCGGTGCTCCAGTTGCAAAACATTCCCTGTCCCCTGCCCCTACTCACTCCTCAACGTCTTCGCCGGATCAATCGAAGCCGCCCGCCGTGCAGGAACCAGTCCCGCAAATCCGCCGATCATCAGGAGCGCAGCCATCGCCACCACCAACGACGAGACAACGCCGCCCCCAAACGAAGTAAACACCGTCTTCAGCATCGAGGCAGCAAAGAAAGATATAACAATCCCGATCGCCAGCCCGATGCCAACCCACGCCAGCGCGCTCTTCATCACCAACCCGACAACCTGCCCACGTTGCGCGCCCAGCGCCATGCGAATACCGATCTCATTTGTGCGCTGCTCCGTTACATAAGCAATCAGGCCGTAGATGCCCACCAGCGCCAGCAGAAGGGCGAGTCCTGCAAACGCCGTTAGTAGCCAGACAATCAGCTTACGAGACGCCATCGACGCATTCACCCGCGATTCCAGAGAGCTGATATCAAATGCCGTTTGTGCCGGGTCCGCAGCAGCAATCGCCCGGTTCAGAGCTGTTTCCAATGCAAGTGGATCGCCATCCGTGCGTACCGCAAAGCTCGCCATGCCTCTCGCCGACTGCGAAAAAGGATAGTAGCGCATGCCGTCGCTCACATCTTCTTCAAGTGAGTCAGGCCGCACATCCGCAACCATGCCTACCACTTCGGTCCATGCTGCTCTCCGGCCGTCCCGCAAATGTTGGCCAATCGGATTCTGACCCGGCCAGTATTTCTTCGCCAGTTTCTGATCGATCACCACCACTGGCTGCGTGTTCGCACGGTCCTCCGGACTAATCCAGCGTCCCGCAATCAGCGGAATCTGCATCGTTTTCAGATAATCCGGCGAAGCATAGCTCAACTGGCTGTGCGGCCCCGGATCATTCGGCCCTGTCGCCCGCCCCTCAATCTCAAACGAACTGGCCGAATCCTGATTACTGAACGGCAGAAATGTCGTCGCGGCGGCAGCCTTCACGCCCGGCTGCGCCTTCAGATTGTCGAGCACCGCATTGACAAAGGCCTGCTGCCGGTCGCGGTTGTCCTTATATTCTTCGCCCGAATACACCACCACGCCCGTCAGCACGCCATGTGGATTGAATCCGGGATTGATCTGCTGCATCTGTTTCAGGCTCGCCAGAAAAAGCCCCGTCCCGGCCAGCAGCACAAATGCCATCGCCACTTCGCCGATCACAAAAGCGCTGCGCAGCCTCTGTTTGTCCACAGAAGTAGTCGAGGTACGCCCCTCATGCAGCTCAAGCCGCTTCTGCCCGCGCACCATCTTCACCGCAGGACCGATGCCTGCAATCAGAGAAGTCAACAGACCAGCCGCCGCTGTGAATGCCAGCACACTCAGCGACATTTCTACCGTGTAGCCTTCAGCAAGGCTTTGCGGAACCATCCACAGCAGCATCCTGCCAAATAGCGGCCCCAGCGCAATCCCAATCACGGTTGCGAACCCAGCCAGCAACAGCGTCTCGGTCAGCATCTGGCGCACCAATCGCCATGCATTCGCGCCCAGCGCCGTGCGAATGGCAAACTCCTTCGCTCGCGCTGAAGCCCTTGCCAGAAACAGCCCCGCCACATTCGCCGAAGCAATCAGCAGCACCAACCCTACCACTCCAAACAAAACATAGAGCGGCTTGCGCAACGGTCCGGCGGCAAATTCTGTCAGCGGCACTGCCGCCATACCCCAATTCGCCCGCTTGGCGAATCCCTTTTCCCCTTCGCGCGCATATTCTTCCTGCGACTTCGCCGCCAGGCCAGCCGTAAATTGCGTAAAGCTCACACCCGGCTGCAGCCGCACCGCAGCCGTATAACTCTCATTGAATCGATTGCCCAGATCGTATGCCTTCGGCTCCAGCCCCATGGGCGTCCAGACGTCCTTGCCGCGCGGCCAGTCGAAATCGCTGCGCATCACACCAATCACTCGATACGGCTTCTGGTTCAGCATCACCATCTGCCCAACCACATTGCGGTCGCCGCCAAAAAACTTCTGCCATGCGCCATAGCCGAGAACCGCCACGTTGTTCGAGCCAACATGGTCTTCTTCAGCGGTAAAGGTTCTGCCCAGAATCGGACGCGCGCCAAACACGTTGAACCACTGCCACGTCACCTGCGACCCGTCCAGGTGCTCCGTCCTGCCGTCATGAACAATGTTGTAGCTGTCTCCCTGCTCTATGGCCGCAGCCTGCACCTGTTTTTTCATCGACAGCGCATCAGCAAAATCCGGCACCGAAACATTGGGGAAATCCAGCCCCAAATTGACGTATTTCGTGCGCATAATGCCCACTCGGTCCGGCGAATCTACGCCCGAAGGATGCATTAAGACCGCATGAATCACGCTGAAAATGGCCGTATTTGCGCCAATTCCGAGCGCCAGCGTCACAATCGCCGTCAGCGCAAATCCAGGAGCCTTCACTAATTGCCGCAGCGCAAACCGCAAATCCTCGAAAAAAGCCATTTCGGACACCTCGTCATAAAATATGTCCGCACACCGGGGGCCAATCTAGACATTAGCTATCTATCTGAAAATGCGACGATTATCTACAAGGAAGACCATGAGGTGTTATCGCCGCTGTCCAAATCCGGACGATCCTGTTCACTTCCGGTCAAACTTCATTGACGTGCAAGAAAGGTGCGCGCCGAAGGCGCAGCACGTCTGGACGGCCAGCCCTCACCACACAGATGGTGGCTCACTCAAGGGAGGCATGGGTGGCAAAGGAGGCTCAATCCTTACTCCAACCAGGTCCTCATCCAGTGGCTCCAGAAGATTTCCCAGCTCCGGATACCGTGAACCGTAGAAATAAGCGGCATACGATTCCTTAAAAACCGCAACCGTCCCATAAACGGCAATCATGGCCAGCAGATAAATGGCCAGAAGCACCAGCGCCATCGCCGCGACAATAGCAATAAAGACGACCCGCAGGCCAATTCCCCCCGGCCACATCGCCCGATACAAGCCAAATCCCACGGCTGCGCCAGCTACCCCACCGGCTCCCAGCACCATAAATACAACAAGCACCAGCACCCAGCTGATGCCGAGGGCCACCACGAACCGGAGCAGCAGATAAATCAGCGTTGATCCAAAATCTTCGCGCAGCAACGCCATAAATCGCCCGAATGCGCCCTCAATCGGAGCGTCCTCAATCGCCATCGGCGGCAGCACAAAATCCTGCAGGACAGCATCCACAACCATCCAGAACAGGCCAATCAGAAGGCACACGCCCAGAAACGGCAACATGGAACCCAGAATAGGCAGGGGGTTCGCATTCGGCCCCTGCGCTCCCACTCGCGCCGCCGCCTTCAGCATGTGGACAAAAAATGGCCCCGCCGTAGCCGCCAGCAGAATCAAAAATGCCAGTGACGCCAACAGAACCACGCCAAAATAGCGCCATGTCTGCCGCCCGTACCTGGACCATGCCTCCCGTACCCTGCCGCGCCGATACACGATCATGTCAAAAAGAGTGAGGCGAAGGCGGCAAAAAAGGTACGTTATCAGCACCCAAACCGCCAATCCGGCCAGCAAAATGATGGCAAAAATGAGAAAAACAGCCGTTCCTGCCCCTCCGGCGAAGGCAGAATTCGCGCCCTGCGATGCCAATAAACTCATGTGCCCGGGCCGATGTATCGCCGTTCCCGCCGCCATTTGTACGCCCTGCAGAGGATACGAAATGATCACCGAATAAAAACCGGGCTGCGTCAACGCGGCCACGACGGCAATTTTCAGGAAAAAGCCCAGCCGGAACGGGGCGGCCATGACCTCGCGCAGCCGCCGGAAAGCCGGACCAAGTGCATCAGCAGGAGATAGCTTCTTCATGCGTCCATGAGGTTACGGCATCCGTCTGCAGGCCGCAAGAAAATCATAGGGACGAATTTCCGGAATATTCACACTCCATCCTTCGGTTGATATTGCATAGTGCTTCTTGACAATTGTTTTCTTCAGCGACTAAATTTTCGCATCGAACGATGGTATCGATTCCAAACGACTGAAAAGCACAGTGTAGCGTTTCCATTTTTTCATCAGATCGCAAAACCGGAGATTCTCTCTACCAGAAGCCATTCTCTGGTTTGTCGTATATAAGCACCTTTCCGAGGAGTCCAGTATGTTGAAACGATGCAGCTTGTTCATCGCACTTTGTCTGGGGCCGGTATTGCTGGCCCCTCTAGCCCAGGCGCAATCCGATAACTCTTCCATTTCCGGCACCATTACCGACTCAGCCGGCGCAGTGTTGCCTCATGCAACCGTCACCATTCGCAACGAAGCCACAACCGAGGTCCGCACCGCAACCAGCAACGATGCCGGCGCTTATACCGTCACCAACCTCCCTCCGGGCAGCTACACCATCAAGGTCGAAGCCCAGGGATTCCAGAATTATGTCCAGAGCCATGCTCATCTTGATCCCAGCATTGGTCTCCGCGTGGACGCCGCCCTTCAGGTAGGCAGCTCCGCAACGACAATCAACGTTGTAGCCAATGCCAACGTCGTCCAGACGCAGACGGCGGCTGTCGGTCAGCTCGTCACTCAACAGCAGGTACAGGCCATCCAGCTCAACGGACGCAACCCGATGTACCTGGCCCAGCTTGAGCCGGGCGTGCGCCGCAGCTCATCGATCTCAAACTTCAACTTCGGCCTCGATAACGGCCTGAACATCAACGGATCCAACAATCGCGAAAACGGCATGACCTTTGACGGCGCTCCCATGGTGCGCAGCCGCGGCAACGGAACCAGCATTGGAGTCGCCGACACTGATTCCACCTCTGAAATGCAGGTGCTCACTGCCGCCTATCCGGCCGAATACGGACGCGCATCCGGCGGCATTATCCGCATCGTCCCACGAAGCGGTACAAGTGATTTCCACGGCTCCGTGTTTGAATACCTGCGCAATTCTTTCTTCAACGCCAATACCTGGACGCGCAAATCCAATACCGACCCGTTAATCAATGGCCATCCGCCGGCTTTCCGCTACAACCAGTTCGGCTGGAATTTCAGCGGCCCTGTTTACATTCCCGGACTGCATTTCAACGAAGGCCGCAAGAAGCTCTTCTTCCTCGCCGGACAGGAGTTTCTGCGCTACCGTCACGTGGACACCACGACGCGCAAAGTGCCAACCCAGCTCATGCGTCAGGGTGATTTCAGCGAGCTGCTGAACCCCAGCAACATCTTCTATGGAAAAGCAGTTCAGCTTGTCGATCCGACTACAGGAGCAAATTATCCTGGAAATGTCATTCCTCCGAGCCAGTTAAGCCCCAATGGACTCGGTTTGTTGAATGCTTACCCACTCCCGAATGCCACAAATCCCACATATAACTGGATCGATGCAGCCAATTATCCGGAAAATCAACGCAAAGATACCCTCATCGTTGACTATCTCCCCTCTGACAGTCATCACCTCCGCTTCTCGCTGCTGAATTACAACTACGACAGCGTTTCGCCACACTACGGCAACTTCAACCGGACGCCGCAGGTCTGGCATCGTCCCAATCAGGTAGCAGTTCTGCACTACACCTGGACCATCAGCCCTACGATGGTCAATGAAGCCTACGTTTCCGGCAGCGCTGACCACGTAAGAATCGGTATTGATACGTCAAGCGGGCTTTTTAACCGCACAAACTACGGCATCAATTACCCATTCCTATTCCCGCAGGGTGATAAGGAAATTCCGGATAAGATACCGACCATTCAGATCGCCAATTTTGATACGCTTGACGGCGGTCCTTACCCCTCGCACTCCGGCGGCGTCATGTGGGACTTCTCCGACAGCTTGACGAAAATCTTTGGCAATCACACGCTCAAGGCAGGCTTCCTCTATGAGCGTGAGAGCCAGAACGATTTCGACCAGATCAACGTAAGCTCCACCACGCCCGGCGCCACGAACAACCAGAATGGCTTTTTCACATTCACCGACACCCGCGGGAAGAACCCGACAACTAACGCCGCAGTCGGCAATACCGCTCTGGGCCTGTTCGACACCTACGGCGAAATCGGTATTCGCGCCTACACCATCTTCCTGAGCAACATGTACGAATACTTTGTTCAGGACACATGGCGGGCGCGTCCAAATCTTGTCATCGAATACGGCATTCGCCACAGCATTATGCAGCCTTACTACGCCCGTTGGGGAAACCTTTCCGTCTTCTCCCCGAGCACCTACGATCCAGCCACGGCGCCTACCGTAAATCCAACTACAGGTTTCGTGACGGGCGACAATCTCTTCGACGGCATCGTGATCCCCGGCAGCCGTTTTCCTGATTCAGCAAAGGGCCACGTTCCCGATGACATCCTGAACAACAGCTATTACCAAAGCCTTCACGGCTTTGATCGTGGCTACAACCCCACTGTCTGGACGAACATTCAGCCTCGCTTCGGCATTACCTGGTCGCTCGATCCAAAGACTGTTATTCGCGCCGGGGGCGGTCGGTTCTTTGAGCGCCTGGGTGTAAGCGACAGCGTGCATCTCGGCGGCAACCCACCCTTCCAGCCCTCGGCAACCGTAAGCTATGGCGCAGTGGATAACCCTGGCGGGATCGGCTCAAACAACTATCCCATCAACATGACATCCTATGCCTATCACTTCCCCTCTCCGGAAGCATGGACGTGGACGCTTACAACTGAACACGAATTCTCCGGCCTCGGAGTCTTCACTCTCGGTTATGTGGGACGGCACGGACTTCATCTCCAGCATCTGGAGAACATTAACCAGCTGCTTCCGGGAACCCGTCAGGCCAATCCTGATGTGGCGAAGCCTGATGCTCTTCGTCCTTATCAGGGTTTCTCAGTGATTCAACAGCAGACAAATGCAGGTGTTTCCAACTATCACAGCTTGCAGGCAAATCTGAAGCGTCGCGTCACGCGCGGCCTGATGTTCGGCATCGCCTATACCTGGTCCAAGAGCATGGACACGGCCTCCGATGCAGGAACGAACATTCCCAACCACTATGACCCGAAGGAATTCTATGGCCCCAGCGATTTTGATACACGGCATACGCTGGTTATCAATTATGTCTGGGACATTCCCTTCGCCGATCACGCTTCCAACTGGGCAGCAAGAAACGTCTTCGGCAGGTGGCAGCTTTCCGGAACGTCGCAGTTCCAGAGCGGCTACCCGCTTTCAGTCTCCACTGGCGATGACTTTGCCGGCGTCGGACCCGGCTCCGGCAATCAGCTCTGGACCCTCACTGGCCCGGTGCAGATGATCAAGAAGAGCTCACCCAACAACTCGAACGGCAATCTCTGGTTCACTCCAAACGTGTTCCGGAAACCGACTCAAGGAACTTTCTCTCCGCGTGAGACCCGCAACCAGGTCTATGGCCCGGGCTTCCAGAGCTGGAATATCGCTATGCAGAAGTCATTTCCGATCATCCCGTCACACGAAAGCAACCGTCTCATCTTCAAGGCTGAGGCATTCAATTTCGTAAACCATCCCAACCTGGACAATCCAACCACAAATCCGACCAGCAACACCTTCGGAAAAACAACTGGAAAAGGCAATACCTATGGCTCCGACCGCCAGATGCAGTTCAGCCTGAGATACCAGTTCTAAGTCTGAAGTGCCTCCTGAAGCGACAGCAGCCATGCTGCTGTCGCTCATTTTTTTTGCGCTGACTGAGGACATTCGGATGGGTGCCCCACATCTCGCAGAGATGTGGGACTCCTAGTTCGCCCCACGAATCCCGGCCCTCTGAAAGAAACAACCGCCATCCCCGATAAAATAAAGGGATGACCACCATCCGCCCAGCCACCGCAGCCGATATCCCGCTCATGTATTCGCTTGTTCGTGGACTTGCCGAATATGAGCGCGAACCAGACTCGGTCAAGATCACCGAAGAGCAGTTATTGCGGGATGGCTTTGGCCCGAACCACTACTACGACTGCCTGATTGCCGAAGAAGACGGACAGCCCGCAGGTTTCGCCCTCTATTTCCCGATCTACTCCACATGGCAAGGACCCAGCCTGCATCTGGAAGATCTCTTCGTGCTGCCGGAATTCCGCGGCAAGGGCATCGGCAAGGCGTTGCTCAATCAGGTGGCGGCAAACGCGGTAAAACGAGGCTGCGCCCGGGTGCAATGGGACGTGCTCAATTGGAACCAGCCCGCCATTGATTTCTATCACTCCATCGGCGCCGTCATGATGCACGACTGGCGCGGCATGCGGCTGACCGGCGACGCGCTTCGCGCTCTGGCAGCCTCGAATGAGGTGACAGCGTGAGCCGTATCCGCGTCATAGGGGGCGGACTTGCCGGACCGGAAGCCGCGCTCGTCGCTGCGCGCATGGGGGTAGACGTGGACCTTTACGAGATGCGCCCAGTGCGTTCCACGCCTGCGCATCAGACAGCTGATTTCGGCGAGCTTGTCTGCTCCAACTCACTCAAGTCAGAGAGTGAAAACACCGCGCCCTGGCTGCTGAAGCAGGAAATGCGTCGCGCTGGTTCGCCGCTGCTCGCCTGCGCCGATGCGAGCGCCGTCCCTGCCGGGCACGCGCTGGCCGTGGACCGCGTCGAATTTTCACGTCGCATCAACGAAGCCATCGAACGCGAGCCGCGCATCACTGTCAACCGCGAAGAAGTCACGCAGCTCGACCCCGAAGACGGTATCACGATTGTTGCGTCGGGGCCCCTGACCTCATCGGCACTCTCGGAAGAAATTGCCCGCCTCACCGGCAGCGATCATCTCGCCTTCTACGACTCCATCAGCCCCATCGTCGAAGCCGATTCCATCAATATGGATCGCGTCTACTTTGCCGCGCGCTGGGACAAAGGCACCGCCGACTACATCAACTGCCCCTTCACCAAAGAAGAGTACGATACCTTCTACGACGCGCTCATCTCCGCCGAGACCGTGCAGGAAAAAGAATGGGAAAAGCTCTGCTACTTCGAAGGCTGCCTGCCCATCGAAGAGCTGGCTCGTCGCGGACGCGACACTCTGCGCTTCGGATGCATGAAGCCCGTTGGACTGCGCGATCCTCGCACCGGGAAAACTCCGTATGCCGTCGTCCAATTGCGCTGCGAAAACCTGCGGGCGGATTCATATAACCTGGTCGGCTTCCAGAACCACCTTAAATACGGCGAACAGGCCCGCGTGTTGCGCCTTATCCCCGGCCTTGAAAACGCAAAGTTCCTGCGCTACGGGCAGATCCACCGCAATACCTACATCAACGCCCCGCGCGTCCTCACCGAAACATTGAACCTGCGCGACCACTCCAACATCTACTTCGCAGGACAAATCTCCGGCGTCGAAGGCTACACCGAATCGATCGCCACCGGCCTGCTCGCCGGACTCTACGCCGCAGCCGCTGCGCAAGGCGTAAGCGCCGCGCCAGTTCCGCGTGAAACCGCATTAGGCTCGCTCATAAACTACATCACCAACGCCGACGCGAAGCATTTCCAACCTGCAAACATTACATTCGATCTGCTGGTTCCACTCGAAGAAGAGCTTCGAAGGAAGATTCGCGATAAAAAAGAGCGCCATCGATTGCAGTGCGAGCGGTCATTGGCTGCATTTGGTAAGTGGTGGCACTCTGCTGCAATTCCCATAGCTTTGCCATTCTGACCCTGAACGCCTGCAAATATACGCCTCCACCTCGTCCGCGATGAGATGTTGGCAGTCGGATGAAGCTACGCCGTGATCTAAGCGGTAAGACACTCGTCGTTTGTCTCTGTCGTAAATGGGATTATGTTCAAGTCCATCAGGTAGGCAGCCATATCATTCGGCAGACGGAGACTCCTTCATCACATCGCATTGCCATACCGGCGCATGATGCGCTCCGCATGGAACACTGCATGCTATCCTTCGCGATGTGGCGAAGCAGAAAGGTGTAGATCGTCAGGACATCCTTGATTCGCTCTGATGCAAGCACCAGCGTTACCATAAAGAGTGATGCCCTCCACCTCCCACAAAGCCGTAGTAAGCCTCTCCGGAGGCATGGACTCCTGCGTCTGCGCAGCCCTGGCCGCCCGCGATTACGACGCCTACGCCCTCCATTTCAGCTACGGCCAGCGTACGGAAGCGAAAGAGCTGGAATCTGCCCGGGCTGTGGCTAAGGCGCTCGGATTCAAAGACTTCCTGCATCTCAAAATCGACCTCTTCCGCCGCATCGGCGGCTCCGCTCTCACCGACGAAAGCATTGCCGTTCCCGAAGTGGCTGGAAATACACACATAGGCGCGGAAATCCCTGTCACCTACGTCCCTTTTCGCAACGCGCACTTCCTGTCCGCCGCAGTAAGCTGGGCTGAAGTGCTGGGGGCGAAGAAAATCTTCATCGGCGCAGTCGAGCAGGACAGTTCCGGCTATCCCGACTGCCGTCCGGCCTATTACGAGGCCTTTCAGCAACTTATCCGCACCGGGACGAAAGAGGGAGACATCGAAGTTTCGACTCCGCTCATCCATATGCGGAAGAAGGAGATCGTGGCGCTCGGCCTTGAACTTGGCGCGCCATTGGATTTAACGTGGTCATGCTACTCAGGCGAGGAGTTCGCCTGCGGCGTATGTGAGAGTTGCGTCCTCCGCCTCCGTGCCTTCGCAGAAGCCGGGTCAGACGACCGCATCCCTTACGCCGTGCATCGCAGTTAAGGATTGATCTGGAAGCAAAGGATTTTTTGAACACGACAAGGACCGGCAGACCAGCGTCCGCTGTGCTCCTTTAAGGAGAAGAACATGAGAAAGACAAAGCTCTGGATGGCGCTTGCCGCAGCAACGCTGCTGTCTGCGCTGTTCACCCCCGCATTCGCCCAGGAGCAGACCGGCAAGATTCACGGACACATTCAGGACCCCGCCGGCGTGCCCGTCACTGACGGCATCGTCACCCTCTCTACCGATGGCGGCAAAACCGCGAAGTATACGTTCCATGCCGATGCCAACGGTGACTACAAGGGCGACAACATTGCTCCCGGCACATATGTCGAATCGCTGCGCCGCCCCGATACGCCTGCGGACAAGGTACTCGACCAGTTTCCTGAAGTGAAAATCACCGCCGGCGGTGACACCGCTCAGGACTTCGATATGACCCGGCAGGAATATCTCTCGAAGCTCTCTCCTGAGCAGCGAAAGCAGCTCGAAGAGCTGAAGTCGAAAAATGCTGCGGCGATGAAGGAAAACGTAGTCATCAAAAACCTGAACGCCGATCTCGTCAAGGCCCGCGAAGATAACAAGGCAAAGAACTTCGCTGAAGCCGAGCAGTTGATGCTGAAAGACACCCAGGCCAAGCCCGATGCTGCGGTTCTGTGGCTTGAGCTCGGCGTAGCCCAGGCCGGCCAGAAGAAGAACAGCGATGCTGAGACCTCGCTCAAAAAGGCCATCGATCTCGACAAGGCGAGCAAGAAGCCGAATCCGGAAATCGAAGCCGGGGCCAACAATGCTCTGGGCGAAGTTCTTGCCAATGAAGGCAAGGCGCCTGATGCACAGGCTGCCTATGATGAAGCTGCCAAGCTCAATCCTACGCAATCGGCCATGTACTACACCAATGAGGCCATCATCATGGACCGGGCCGGCCAGGTGGACGGGACCGTCGCTGCCGCTGACAAGGCCATCGCTGCCGATCCGAACAAGCCGATTCCTTACTACCTGAAAGGCAAGGCGCTTATCAACAAAGCCACCGTCGACCAGAAGACAGGCAAGATTGTCCTGCCTCCGGGGTGCGCTGAGGCTTATCAGAAGTACCTCGAACTGGCTCCCGATGGACCCTTCGCTCCGGAAGTAAAGAGCGTTCTTCAGGAGTCTGGCCAGACCATCAAGAACAGCTATAAGGCCGGCAAGAAGAGCTAAGCAAAATAGCTGTCAAACATCTGAGAGCGCCGTTATCTGCGGCGCTCTTTTTTACTTTCTAAATTTTTTCATCCTGAGCGAAGGCTGCGGAGCAACCGTAGCCGAAGGACCTGATTTTTTTAAGGAATACCGCAACGCTGGAATTTCCTCATCCTTTCGCAGGGTCGAGAACGAACAAGATAACCAAATGCACTAAAATCACCTCGTGTCCGACCTGATTCTCACCTATCCCGAAGCTGCCGCCGTCGTTCAACATCACGCAGCAACACTGTTTGAGCACAAACCCACAGCAGAACAGATTCCGCTTCTTGCCGCGCTCCATCGCGTACTCGCCGAACCGATTCTCGCCGATCGCGACCAGCCTCCATTCCCGCGTTCCACGCGTGACGGATACGCCTGCCGATCCGAAGACGTAAAAACATCAAGGCCGCTCCGTATCATCGGGCAGTTGCGGGCAGGCGAATCATGGCAGGGCGCGCCTGTTGTCACCGGAGAAGCCGTTGAAATCATGACCGGGGCCCCGGTTCCTGCCGGGGCTGACTGCGTTGTCATGGTCGAGCACATCAAGACAAGAGAAGGAGTCCTGTTCATCGAGGAAGGCCGTACTCTGGAGCCGAATGAAAACATCGTCCCCGCCGGCGCCGAAGCCAAATCCGGAAGCACGATTGTTCCAGCAGGAACACGCCTCGCCGCGTCGCACATTGCTGCCGCTGCTGCCTGCGGCTATGCAACGGTTCCTGTTTATGCGCGGCCTTGTGTCGCGATCTTGGCCACAGGCGATGAGCTGGTCCCTATTGATCATGTACCGCTCACGCATCAGATTCGCAATTCAAATAGTTACTCATTAGCAGCGCAGATCACGCTCGCCGGAGCGCAGCCCGTTATCCTGCCCGTCGCGCCTGATGACGAAGCCGAAATTGACTCTGCCATCCGCGGCGCATCCGGCTGTGACCTGCTGCTGCTCTCCGGCGGTGTTTCTATGGGCAAGTATGACTTCGTCGAGCAGGCACTGGTCAGGCTTGGGGCAGAATTTCTCTTCACCGGAGTAAAAATTCAGCCCGGACGCCCCGTGGTTTACGGAAAACTGCCGCAGCACTATTTCTTCGGACTCCCCGGCAACCCGGTCTCAACCCTGGTCACGTTCCTGCTCTTCGCCCAGCCGCTTATTGCAGCACTAAGCGGAGAATCCAAGAGCGGTCCGCGCTTTGCGCTCGCGCGTCTTGCACACAGCTTCCGCGCTAAACCCGGCCTCACCCGCTTTCTTCCTGCAAACGTTGACTTCAGCATCGACTCGCCGCAGGCATCCATTATTCCCTGGCAAGGCTCAGGCGACCTCGCCAACACCGCCGGCGCAAATGCCTTCGTCGTCATGCCATCCGATACAGACAATCTCGCTGCAGGCGATCTCGTTTCCGTACTCCTGATTTAAGCTGGTTTTCATGAGCAAGCTCTCGCACTTCAGCGAATCCGGCGAAGCAAAGATGGTTGATGTCAGTGCTAAATCGCCAACACGCCGCGAAGCCGAAGCCTCGGCCTTCGTCGCGCTGTCGGCTGAAGTGATTACCGCACTTCCCAACAATCCAAAGGGTAATCCTCTGGAAGTGGCTCGATTCGCCGGAATCCAGGCCGCAAAGCGCACTTCAGAGTTGATTCCCATGTGCCACCCGCTGCCGCTCAGCTTCATCGACGTGACCACAGAAATCACGGCTAACGGCATCGCGATCCGCAGCAAGGCAGCAACCACCGGCCCAACAGGCGTTGAAATGGAAGCGCTCACCGCTGCCTCCGTCGCGGCATTGACCATCTACGATATGTGCAAAGCACTCGACAAAGGGATCATCATTCGCGAGGTCCGCCTGGAGCGAAAATCCGGCGGCAAAAGCGGCGATTATCAACGCGCTAACTAGCTTGAAATCCTCACCGGCAACCGCGCTTTCGTAACCGGACTGTCATCCTGATTTCCAATCACCACGCCGTAGCCAGATAAACTCCAAACCACTCGCGCTCATCGGTCCAGTGGTCGCTTAGATGGAAATCTGCGCGCTCCAGCAATTCAATCACGCCGGCATCATGGAATTTGTAACTGTTTTCGGTATGAATAGTCTCACCGCGCTGCAGCTTTATTTCCAGCTCCAGCGCCGGAATCGATATATGCTGCGCAATCAGGCTTTCCAGGTGCATCTCGATGCGCGAGCGCTCCTCATTCCATCGCGCCCGATGCCGAAACAGATTCAGATTGAAATTGGCATTCAGTTCACGATTGATTCGCGTGAGGACATTCTTGTTAAAGGCCGCCGTAACGCCCGCCGCATCGTCGTATGCGGCTAAAAGCGTTTCGCGGTCCTTCACCATATCCACGCCCAGCAGCAGTTTCTCGCCTGCTTTCAGCTCTCTGCGAATATCGCGCAGCAGCTGCAGCGCATCCTCAGGCTCGAAATTCCCGATGCTCGAACCGATGTACAACACCATCCGCCGCTGCCCATCGGCTTCAATCTGCCCCAATCCTTCGGTGTAATCGCCCACGCGCGGAACGACAGCAACGCCCTTCAACTCGCCTTCGATGCGGCGTTTTGCCTCATCCAGAGCTGTCCCTGAGACGTCAATCGCGTGGTACGTGACTTCAGATTGCCGACGCACCGCCGCTTTCAGCAATAGACCTGTCTTTGTCGCAGTGCCCGCGCCTAACTCAATCATGGTAAGGCGCTCGCATCCCGCCGCCGCAGCCACAATCTGATCAGCATGCGCGCTCAGGATCGACCTCTCCGTCCGCGTCGGATAATACTCCGGCAATTCCGTAATCTGTTCGAAAAGCTCTGAGCCCCTCGCGTCATAAAACAGCCAGGGGCTCAGCGTTTTCGGCCTGGCCGTCAATCCATGGAAAACTTCAGCGCCAAGCGGAGTCTGTGCAGCCTCCGACAAATTTGGGCAGGTGGAAAGAACGTGCATCACGCGCTCCTCGGAAAACTTTATCTGGCCAGGCGAATGCCTGAGAACTGCCAGCGCGTCGCCGGAGAAAAGAAATTCCGGTAGCTCGCGCGGATATGGGTCCGCGGCGTTACGCACGAGCCGCCGCGCAACACCATCTGATTTGACATGAATTTCCCGTTGTACTCACCCAGCGCTCCGGGCAATGCATGAAATCCCGGATATCCCAGATAAGCGCTCGCCGTCCACTCCCACGCATCGCCAAACATCTGCTGCATGCCATCGCCGCCGGCAATTGCCGCATGCAGCACTCCGTCTTCGAGCAAGTTTCCAATCACTCTGATATCAGATGCAGCAATTTCCCATTCGGCCTCGGTAGGGAGCCTTTTTCCTGCCCAGCGGGCATATGCATCTGCTTCGAAATAACTCACATGACATACTGCCGTTTGTTCCAGTTCGCGCAATGGGACCTCGCCGCGCAAAGTAAAGACGCTCCACTCGCCCGAACTCGCATCCCGATGCCAATAAAGCGGCGCGCTCCAGCCTTCAGACTGCACAGCCTGCCAACCTTCTGAGAGCCACAGCTCCGGCCTTCTGTATCCGCTGTCTTCGATGAACGCCAGATATTCTGCGCACGTTACAAGCCGTGAGGCGAGAGCAAACGGCTCCAGATAGACACGATGCGACGGCAGTTCGTTGTCGAAACAAAAACCGTCCCCCGCATAACCAATTTCCGCCAGACCACCGGGATAATCCAGCCATTGCATCGCAGCCGAAGAGCCGCTTAGATTCTCGAAGGGCAGAACCAGATAAGCGGGCCGCAGCGGATTCGTCCAGAACGCATGCTTGATATCGGTCAGCAGCAATTCCTGATGCTGTTGCTCATGATGCATCCCCAGCACCACGCGCAGCTCTACCTCTTCTGAAGTGCCGGACTTCAGGCATTTCTGCATGGCGGAATCCACATATTCGCGATACGCGCGAATCTCGTTTATTCCAGGCCGCGAGAACGAGGAGCGCAGCTTTTTCTCCGGCTGATCGGAGACTGAGTTGTAGTAGCTGTTAAAGAGCCAGATGAAGTCTGAATGGAAGGGTCGATAATCGGGATATAGCTCTCGCAGAATAAATGTCTCGAAGAACCATGTCGTGTGCGCCAGGTGCCATTTCGCCGGGCTTGCTTCCGGACACGATTGCACCATCATGTCCTCAGGCGTAAGCGGCGCGCACAGCATCTCACTATGCCGCCGCACATTACAGAGCTGCTGCGCCAGAGACATCTTCGCGGCGGGGCGTTCCGTTATGGTCGTCTCCATCCCTGCTCCTTCCTTTTTCATTAGAGGGCATTTCCGCTCAGGCGTTGCTTTTTTAACTATGGAAACTTCTCTCTGTTCTCAGATCCCTCTGTGGTGAATTTCGGATAGCCCCTGACTCCTACCTTTTAATGAGAATGAAACACTCGGGCCAGCGCATACGCCGCCGCAGCAGCCAGCCCGCCAATCGAAACCGTCTGCAGCCCGCTGCGCCAGATTCCTGCCCCGGTAAATCGACCTTTCACCGCCCCAAAGATTGCCAACGCGACCAGCGTAATCACCACCGATGCAGCCAGCGCCCGCGCATTATTGTCCATCAGCATGTAAGGCAACAGAGGCACCAGCCCGCCTACTATGTATGAGAACGCAATGGTAATCGCGCTCTGCCGCGCACGATGCACCTCCGGCTCCTCCAGCCCAAGCTCAAAGCGCATCATAAAATCTACCCACGCCTTCGGATTGCGCTTGAGCGCCTGCAATACTGAATCACTTTCCGCGCGCGTCACCCCATATTCTTCAAATATTCCGTAGATCTCTTCTTCTTCATCGCGTGTGCGCTCGACTACTTCCATCTCCTCGCGCCTGCGCTCGCTGGCATAGTGCTCGGAGTCACCACGGGAGGCCAGATAACCGCCCAGCCCCATGGCAATCGATCCGGCAGCAATCTCCGCCAGTCCCGCAATCACCACCACGTGCGTGGCTGCTCCTACGCCAGACAATCCCGCAGCCAGCGCAAACGGAACGGTCAGCCCGTCCGCCATGCCAATCACCACATCGCGGACTACGTCGCTGGATTCAAAATGCGTTTCAATATGAGCAGAATGTTCATGATGCGGCATTCCCGGCAGTTTACCGCAAGGCGGGAGATCCTGAACAAAAAGCCCCTGCGTGTCGTATCCCATGCTGTGAACCGTGAGACTCCAGCCCATATTTTTGCGTCTATCAGGCATCCGGGAACTAGCCCTCTAAAGAACATATGAAAGTCCATCTTCGATTCGCATCCCTGCTGTTTATTACGTCTCTGATGTTCACGGCTGCCTTTGCCCAACAACCTGACGTGCAACGCCAGCGCGGCGGCATGTTCTTCGGAATGGGTACTCCCGTCCACGGGACCGTCACCGCCATTGAGGGCAGCAACTTCACCATCAAAACCGAAGATGGAACGACCTACAACATCGCCACCGGTCCGAACACTCGCATTATGAAAGACCGCCAGCCGATCAAGGCTTCCGATATCCACGCCGGCGACGTCATCATGACCGGCGGTGAAGTCGATGAGAAGGCGCATACTGTCGGCGCAGTCTTTCTCTCCGTCCTCGACGCCGAGCAGGTCGCGCGCATGAAGCAGATGCAGGCCGACTTCGGCAAAACCTGGACCGCCGGCAAAATCACCGCTATCAACTCCGATGCCCTCACCCTCACCGTCGAGCGGCCCGATAAGAAAACCCAGACCATTACCGTTGACGAGAACACTTCCTTCCAAAAGCACCGCGAAAGCATCACATTGGCTGACATCAAAGTGGGCGACACCATCGCATCGCGCGGCGCGCTCAAAGACGGCAACTTCGTTGCGACACAGCTCACAGTCATGGAGCCGCGCAACAAACCCACAGGCACAGGCCCCGACGCCGGGCCTCCACCACCGCAGCAGCCACAATAACTGGAGAGACGCTGACTATGAGGCTGCTCGATTCCAAAACAGGGTGCCCCATTCAAGCCTTCTTTTCGCTTGAGTGGGGTAGTCCCTGTGTCCAGAACCGCATACGGCGTATCTCATCCTTTCGGCTGAACAACATGCTCCAATTTGTGACTCTCTGCCTGCTGTTCGCTGTTTCCATAAGCTGCTTCGCTCAAACGCCACCATCTGCACCCACTCAATCCGGTGGAACCATCCACGGCGTCATCAAATCCGGAACCACGCCGTTGCCCGGTGTCAGCATTACCGCAACCAACACGCTCACAGGGAAAAAATACAGTACCGTAACCGACGCTGCCGGGGCCTACTCACTCAACATTCCGCAGAACGGCCGCTACGTTCTCAAAACCGACTTCGCCGCCTTTGCCGCCACAACAAAAGAAGCCCTGCTCAATGCAACATCGCACGACCAGACCGCCGATTTTTCCCTCGTGCTCGCTTCGCGCGCGGCGCAGGCAGTAGGCTCCGACCAGGCGGCGCAGCTTGCGCAACGTCTGCAGCAATATGCCGGGAGCGGCGCTCTCAATCTCAGCATGCTTGCAGGCGCCAGCGGTCTTATTCAAGCTGGCGGCGCAAACAGCGGCTCCGACGCGCAGCTTCCTTCACTGGCTAATAACTCGGACTTTTCCAACGAATCCGTAGCCGTCAGCGGCCAAAGCGGGACCACAAACCCATTCGCCGGAATCGACTTCAACCAGATGCGCCAGAACATGGAAGACCAGGAGTTTCAGCAATCGCTCTCGCAGACGCCGGGCGCAGATCGCGGCAAAGGCGGCGGCCCGGGAGGAGATGCCTTCTTCATTGGCGGACCCGGAGGCGGTGGCGGTCCGCGCGGAGGTGGAGGAGGCGCCATCCGCATTCGCGGCAACTTCCGCAACTTCAAACCCAATCAGCCGCATGGGGCCTTTTTCTGGAACGGCGGAAACTCCGCGCTGAACGCCGAGCCGTTTTCGATCCGCGGAGCGCCGCTCAATCAGCCTGCCTACAACACGAACCACTTCGGCCTGACCTTCGTAGGCGCGCCCTACATCCCAAAACTTCTCACGAAGGACACGAAAGATTTCCTCTTCTTTACTCTCGCCGGACAGCGCAGCTCATCGCCTTTCAATCAGTACGGGACCGTGCCTACCGCCGCCGAGCGCGCAGGCGATCTCTCCGCGCTGGCGACGCAGAACGGTACACCCATCACCATCTACAACCCTCCAGCCACGAGCACGCCGGGAGGAACAACTTGCACCGCCAACGGCAACGTGCCCGGACAACCCTTCATCGGCAACATCATCCCTGCGGCCTGCATCTCGCCGCAGGCAACCGCACTGCTCAACTACATTCCGCAGCCCAACCTCTCAGGCCGCACGCAGAACTACCAGCGCATCACCACCGACCAGAGCAATACCACAAACCTCGGCGTGCGTTTCATTCATAACTTCGGCTCCAGCACCGGCGGCTCACCCATCATGGGCATGATCCGTCAGGTCATGGGACAGGGCACGAACCAGTGGCGACAGACCATTAATTTCAACTTCAACTACAGTCACAACGCTGCCGATGAACTGAACATCTTTCCTGATCTCGGCGGCAAGCAGCAGGTGCATCAATATTCCGTACAGGCCGGCTACACTGCCGGGAAAAACAAACTCACTAACAATTTCACCGCTGCCTGGAACCGCAGTTATACGCAGCTCCTCAACTACTTCACCAATACAACCGACATAGCCAGCCAGCTCGGCATCAACATCTTTGACGGAGCCGCAAGCCCGCTCAATTATGGCCTGCCCAGCGTCACCCTCAATCAGTTCACCGGACTCAGCGAACAGCAGCCGAACCTGCACGTGAACCAGACCATCTCCATCACCGAATCCAGCTCCTGGATTCACAAGAAGAACAACTTCAAATTCGGCGGCGACTTCCGCCGTGTCCACCTCGACATGATCGGTGAAGCCAACTCCACGGGAGCTTTCTACTTCACGGGACTCTTCACCCGCCAACCCGGCTCAACCGTCAATACCGCCACCGGCGTCTCCACCACCGGCTCCGATCTCGCCGATCTGCTCCTCGGCTTCCCGCAGCAAACCACTTTGCAGGCCCCATATCAGAAGGCATATCTGCGGGCCAACGTCTACGATCTGTTCGCGCAGGACAGCTGGCAGGCGCTTCCCAACCTCACCGTCCTTGCCGGACTGCGCTACGAATACTTCTCGCCCTACTCCGAGAAAGACGACCGCCTTGTAAACCTCGATGCCGGCAACAACTTCACTAGTGTCGTTCCCGTGCTGCCTAATCAGGTTGGCCCCTATTCCGGCAAATACCCCCGCACGCTCATTGAACCCGAGCGCACCAACTTCTCCCCGCGCATCGGTCTTGCATGGCGCGCTATCAAGGACACCGTCGTCCGCGCCGGATACGGCATTAACTTCGCCAATGGCCAATACGCAAAATTTGTCCAGAATTTCGCCTTCCAGCCGCCTTTCGCCGACGTACAAACCAACGAATCCACCAGCGGCGCTGATATCACCCTCGCCAATGGCTTCCCCGGAGCGCAGGGCACAGGCAACTACGCCGTGAACAAAAACTACCGCCTGCCTTACGTGCAGGTCTGGAACCTCGACATTCAGCGAACACTACCTCTGGGCATCGTCCTCAACGTGGGCTACAACGGCTCGAAAGGCACGCGCCTCGATGTCATCAGCGCACCCGGCCGCACGGCCACCGAAACTCTCAGCGGCGTCTACTACGATTGGGAAGATTCCATTGCCTTCTCGAACTACAACGCCCTCGCCGTGCGCCTGCGCAAGCGCATGCAGCGCGGCATCGCCCTCGGCGCGACCTACACCTACTCGCACTCCATCGATAACGCCAGCTCCGTTGGCGGTGTCGGCAACGCTGTCGCGCAGAACTGGCAGAATGTCCTCGCCGAAGAATCGAACTCCAGCTTCGACATGCGCCACGATCTCAAAGGCGACTTCGTCTATGAGCTGCCCTTCGGCCCCGATACGCACATGCTTACCAATGGAAGCTGGCTTTCGCACACACTCGCCAACATCTCGCTCTCCGGAAATTTTCAGTTCGCCACCGGCGAGCCCCTCACGCCGCACTATCAGGCCGATATCGCCGACGTGGCCCGCGGCAGCGCCGGCTCGCTGCGTCCTGACCGCGTCTCCGGCACATCCATCACCGCTGGCGGAGGCACCATCCGCAACTGGTTCAACCGCAACGCCTTCACCCAGCCCACAGGAACCTACGGGACCGCGGCGCGCTACTCCATCCCCGGCCCCGGCACCGTCTCTGTTAACGCATCGTTATCAAAGAGTATCCGCTTCGGCGACTTCCGCAACCTCGAAGTCCGCGCCACCGCCGACAACGTCTTCAACACCGTGCAATACGCCGGCGTCGATACCACCGTAGGCTCCGCCAGCTACGGACAAGTCACTTCCGCTGGCAACATGCGGCAATTTACTTTCATGGCTCGCTACCGCTTCTAGGAGACAGAGAAAAATGACTAAACAAAATCGTCTCCGCTGTGAAACACCAGTTCAAAGATATCTGGTTTCAAGGATGTCCTTTTTTAGGGAGGAACTTTTACCTCAGGGGCTAAAGCCCCTCTCAAATTGCGCTTTATCGGCACGGCTAAAGCCCTGCCCTTACAAAACCCTATTTTTGAAGCACGCTTTCGTAATATTGGTTTCGCCACTACTCCTGATTCCGGTTCACGTTCAGGCCCAACAGCAAGACCAGCAGAACCAATCCTTCACCCTCAAGGTCAACAGCGACATCGTCCTTACCAACGTCATTCCCCGCGACAAAAAAACCGGAGAGATCATAAAAGGCCTCACTGCCAAAGACTTCACCATCACCGAGAACGGAAAACCGCAGCAAATCACCAGCTTCGACTACGAAAGCGTAGACGAAGCCGCCGCACTGAACGAAGCGACTATCAGCGGAAAAGCGGGCAACTCCATCCTCCTCGGCAAATCGCCCATCATGACCGGCGATGCCCTCCGCGACCATCGCCTAGTCGTCCTCTTCTTCGACATCACTTCCATGCAGCCCGAAGACATCGAGCGCGCTCAGGACGCCGCCCGCAACTACATCAACAAGCAGATGCAGCCGGCTGATGTCGTCGCCGTTGTCTCGCTCGATTCATCGCTTTCGCTCGACCAGGACTTCACCCAGGACAAAAAGCTGTTGCTCAATGCCGTCAACAGTTACTACGGCGACCAGACACAGGGGTTTGCTCCCGGCTCTACCAGCACCACCAACCAGGTGGAAGACACCACTGCCTACACCGCCGACGAGAGCGAATACAACGACATCAACACCGACCGCGAGCTCTACGCCATCGCCTCCATCGCGAAATCCATCAACTACATCAACCAGAAAAAAGCCCTCATCTACTTCTCCGGAGGCATCTCCCGCGACGGCATCGAGAACCAGGCTTCGATCCGCACCGCCATCAACGCGGCCGTGCGCTCCAACATGGCCATTTACTCGGTCGACGCGCGCGGTCTGCAGGCCATCTCGCCGCTCGGTGACGCATCGACAGGAAGCATCCGCGGCAACAGTGCCTACAATGGCGGCGCTCTCCAGAACAACCTAGACGCCAACTTCAACTCGCAGGAAGTCCTGGCCAATCTCTCATCCGACACCGGCGGCAAGGCCTTCTTCGACTCCAACGACTTCGCTCCTGCCTTCCAGCGCATGCAGCAGGACATGTCGGCCTACTACGTCATCGGCTTCCGCTCCTCTGACGCACGAAGAGACGGCTCCTGGCGGCGACTCTCCATTAAGATCAACCGCTCCGATGTAAAGCTCGAATACCGCCCCGGCTACTACGCCCCTGCCGACTTCAAGCACTCCAACAAAGAAGACCGCGAGCGCGAACTCGACGAGCAGATGGCCAGCGACCTGCCCGCAACCGATGTTTCTGTCTACCTGCAGGCGCTCTACTTCCGCATTGACGACTTCCACTACGCCGTGCCCATCTCCATCCTCGTTCCCGGCTCGCAGATTCCTTTCGTGAAAGGCGGCGACCGAGATAAGGCCACGCTCGACGTCATCGGCGAAGTCAAAGACTCCGCAGGCCGCGTCATCGGCAACGCGCGCGACACTGTAAAGCTCGCCATCGATCAGGCGCAGCAGGTGCGCCAGCGCAACATCCAATATTCGACCAGCTTCACCCTGCCGGCGGGAAAATTCCATCTCAAGTTCGTCGTGCGCGAAAACGAAACCGGACACATGGGCTCCTTCGAAACCGACATCAACGTGCCCGACCTGCGCAAAGCGCCAGTCAAGCTCAGCTCCATCGTCTTGGCCAGCCAGCGCATCCCCGCCGGAAAGAAAGCCGATAATCTGCTCGTTCGCGACGGCCAGGAAGTCGTGCCCAACCTCCCGCACGTCTTCCGCCAGAATCAGCACTTGTATTTCTTATACGAGGTCTACAATCCGGCAAAAGCAACCACTCCAGTTACAGGCATCACACTAGATTTGTCATCCCGGCCGGAGGCGCAGCGCTTCGGAGCGGAGGGACCTGCAGTTTCTTCGAAGAGTGGCGGAACACAATCCGGGGTGCCCCATCCTGAGCCAGAGGCGAAGAGTGAGATAAAACAATCCGGAGAAACGAAGTCGAAAAGTGTGAAGAACAAAGACGCTGCCAACACTCCGGTCCGAGTCTTCACCAGCATCGAATTTCTAAGCAACGGATTGAAGGTCTACGAAACCCCACTCATCCAGGCCACACAACTCAACGTACCCACCCGCGACGCCATAGCCTTCCAGTTCGATGTCCCACTCACCGACCTGAAACCGGGACTCTACACCTGCCAGGTCAACGTAATCGACGATGCCGGAGGCAGCTTCACCTTCCCCAGAATGGCATTGCTTATTCGCGAAGGAGCGCCTGCCGCACCACTCGCACCGACTACAACCGGCACACCCTCCTCAAGTCAGTAGCTTAAATACTATCTGTCGCAACAAACCACGTTCTGGAGAGAGTTGTCATCCTGAGAGTAGCGCGTAGCGCGGAGTCGAAGAATCTGCTTTAGCCTGCACTCCCAAGAGCTGACTCTTTAGCGCCGAAGCCGCTAACCGTTTTCTCAGCCAACTGCCTTTCCACCCACCGGCAGTTCCAGTTGCTGCTCTGACCCCACAAAAGGCTCAAAATGCGTCCGGCAGCGCGCCTCGTACATGCCTGCTGCGCCCACCACCACCAGTTCCTGGCTGCCGCCAAGCCGCTGTGTATGGATCGCGGGGGCCCCACAGACCATGCAGACAGCGGAGAGCTTGACCACTTCATCCGCTACGGCCATCAGATCAGGCATAGGCCGAAAAGGCTCGCCGGCAAACGTGGTATCGAGTCCGGCAATCAGAACGCGCTTACCCAGATGCATCAGTTCCAGCGACAGCGCAAGCAGGCTTTCATCGAAAAACTGCGCCTCATCGATCCCAACCACCTCAACCTCGTCAATCTGAGCAAACAGGGCTTCGCGCAGGCGCTCGACATTGGCCACGACACACGCATCATGCGTCTGCGCGCTGTGCGAGGCAATAGCGGTCTTGTGATAGCGCAGGTCGATGTCCGGTTTAAAGCAGACCACGCGCTGCCTGGCGATTCTGGCCCGCTTCAGGCGCCGGATCAGCTCTTCGGATTTGCCAGAAAACATGGGCCCGGTGATGACCTCAATACGACCCGGCTGCGCGTCTGGCGTCATTGGCTCACCGTCCTGGGGTGAACGGCTTCATGAATCGCCAGCAGCGTTTCCAATAACGGACGCAGGCACTTCAGATCGAGCGCATTGGCCCCGTCCGACTTGGCTTCTGCCGGATTATCGTGGACTTCGAGAAAAACGCCATCTACTCCGGCTGCAACTGCTGCCCTCGTCAGCACCGGAATGAATTCAGGCTGCCCTCCGGATACGCCATTGGCAGCAGAAGGCATTTGCACGGAATGGGTTCCGTCGAAGACCACCGGCGCGAGCGCCCGCATGATGGGCAGCGACCGCATGTCAACAATCAGATTGTTATATCCAAAGCTGGCGCCCCGCTCGGTGAGAAAAAAGCGATGATTTCCCGTAGTTTTGAGCTTTCCGATCGTGTGTTTCATGTCCCACGGAGCAACAAACTGGCCTTTTTTCACGTTTACGGCGCGTCCTGTGCGTCCCGCGGCCAGAATCAGGTCGGTTTGGCGGCAGAGAAAGGCGGGAATCTGCAAAATATCTGCGCCTTCAGCGGCGATTTCGCACTGTGCGGGTTCGTGCACATCGGTCAGAACCGGCAAGCCGGTTGACTCCGCCAGGCGGCGCAGGATGGCCGTGCCTTCCACCAGGCCCGGACCACGGAAGCTGTCCACCGAAGTCCGATTGGCCTTGTCATAGGATGCCTTGAAAATATATGGAACACTCAGATCAGCAGTGATGCGCTGAATGGCGTCCGCCATCTTTCGCGCGTGTGCTTCGCTTTCAATCACACATGGCCCGGCGATCAGGAACAGCTTGCCCGAGCCGATATGCACGTTACCAACTTCAAATTCGTGACTCACATTCTTGATTGAACCACAAGAAAAGGCCTGCCGGGAACGGCAGGCCTTGTGAATGAAGTGGAAGAATGCAGCTAGCTTCCGGTTACCGGCTTCACCTGCTGCGTCGAGTGGTTGCCGTGCGGAATGGCTGCAGCGCAGGTCGGCTGGCCCGCAGCCAGATACGGCGAGTTTTGGTTTACCGTAAGAGCGCCTGTATTGGGGTTCAGCTCAAGGCCAGTAACGGTGTTGTCGATGAAGTTTGCTGTATAAACGAAGCGCCCCAGTCCCGGTTCAACAATTACGCAGGAAGGCCCGGCACCGGTGGCGTAGGAGGCTGCTCCCGCAACTGCGGATGGCGTGCCATTGGAGCTGATGGCGTAGGCGGTAACGTCAGCCGAGTTGTAATTGGCCACATAGATGTACTGCCCGCGCGGATCCACCGTGATGGCAACAGGGAAGGTATCGGTCTTGATCGGAGGATTCTGGCTCGGGTTCAGCACTCCGGTCGATAAAATTGTGTACGTAATCAGCTGATTCTGGCGGCTGTCTGTCACGTAAAGGTAGCGGTTGGTCGGGTCGCTGGCGATTGCCGACGGCGCTGTGCCGGCAGGATACGTAGTGACCGCCGAAAGAACACCGCTCGATACATTGAACGCATCCACGATGCCAAGAGCATTGGTCAGGCCGCTCTGCGCCGTCACAAAGACCGAATTGCCATCGGCCAGCACGTTCACGCCCGTTGGGTTAAAGCCCACAGGCGCATAGGTTGCCGTCTGCGTTACGTTGTTCGAATCAACAAAGGTCTGAGTAATCGGTGTGCAATTGCCGCCGCCGATTTTGCCGGATGCAGGGTCGACAGGATAAACAACAAGATCGCCGGGCCCCGGATTGGCCGGGCTGTAAACCGGCCCGCCCGGAGTAGTAGGGGAGTAGAAGTCCACTACATAAAGGAATGAGTCTGTCGGCGTAGCGCCGCCGCTCAGGGTGGCTCGGCTCGGGTAAAGCGTCAGGGCTACGGGTTCCGATCCCGGAGTGTTGCAGGTCTGCTGCGGATAGAGCTTGCCGTCGGTGCCGATAGCAAAGACGACGATGTTGTTGTCATCCTTGTTGATGACATACAGATATTTGCCGTCACTCGATGTCACCGCGCCAACAGGATTTCTTCCGCCTGAGGGATAGGGCGAATCCTGAATCTGGGTCAGGGCACCGGACTGAGAGTCGGCTTTATAGACGCTGATCTGGCCGGGGTTGGCTTTCGAGGCAGTGACGTAAACGTAGTCCACGGTATTGCTTGGACTGCAGGATGTAAGACCGAGACTCAATCCTAGAGTTGCTGCGGTGGCCAGTGCCACACGGCCGGAATTCCTCAACTTCATGCGCTTCCTTCAATCCTGGCCGTAGCGGCACAGGCCTCTTTTTATAAGGGATTGCTCCCTTGCATTGTAAAAGTTCGGGCCGCTTTCGGCTATAAGTACGGCCACTCCTGGGCAGCGCGGCCTGCTTCCATCGCCGCGCCGCATCAGGCATTACTTCACCCGGCTAGGTCGTGCGTCCGCTGACCGCACACCAGGTTGGATTGCCGACTGCATTGAACGTCGAGCCTCGGCGCAGCAGCGTCAGATCGCCCGCATTGGGATTGAGAATGCGTCCGGTGATCTGGCTGTCATTGAAGCTCGTCGTGTAAATGTACTGGTTCGACGGATCCTGCACGATGCAGTTCACGCCTGATCCTGAGCCAAAGGGTTCGCCGGCGATGGGCTGCAGAGCGCCGCTGGTGGGGTCAATAGACCAGGCCGTGATCTGGCTGATCGGATTCACGATACCGCTCGTGGGTCCCGCATTGGCGACATAGAGATACTTGCCCTTGCTGTCCACGACCAGCGATACAGGATTCGAAGCCGAAGCATCATTGAGTGTCGGGCCGGTCGTCAGCGCCTGTAATGTGCCATTCGTGCCGGCGGTGAAAGGAAGGATCTCCCCTGACCCATTATTAGCTGCGGCATCGAGAACATAGATGTATTTGCTGCCATTGAGATTGGAACCCTGCGCCGTGCTGATCGCTGACATCCCCTGCGTGCCCATCACCAGCGGAGAGTTCTGCGTCAGCGTCAGCTGTCCGGTCGATGCGTTTAACTGATAGGGGAAGACCGTCTGCACGTCGTTGTTGCTCTGGCTGCCGGCATCGGCAGTAAAGATGAATCCGGAAGCAACGGTGAAATCAACAGGAGAGCAGCCTACCGGGAAATAAGTCAGTTGTGTGCCGTTTGCATTCTGCTGCTGCTGATTGGTAACAATCGAAAGTCGGCCCGTATTTGGATCAATGCCGAAGACGGTAATGTCGCCAGCCGGATAGTAAAGTCCATCCGAGTGTTGACATGGATAGTTCGCGCTTTTAGCTGCCTGCGGAGTAACGCCGGTGGATGCAATGGGCTGATAGCTGTCCAGCACAAACAGGTATTTGCCAGTCGTGTCGGTCAGGAAGCGGATCGAGTTCGATCCCTGACTGGTATAGCTTGCCTGAAATGCCAGTGTACCGTTGCCGCCAACACTGAAAAGGGAAATATTGGCGCCGGTATAAGTAATGTTGCCGCTTGCGTCTGTTTGCGCAGCTCCCTGGTTCAGAACGTAGAGATAGCGGCCGCCGCTGAGAACAACGACGCGGATCGGATTTGTGCCGCCGGAGCCGAAGGGTGAGCCGGGCGCATTGGTCAGAACGCCGGTTTCATCGCTTTCCTTATATGAGCCAATCTGGTTGTACTGGGTGCCAACCGTGAAAAAGTAAGCCGTCGTGAAATCCTGCCGGCACGAGGTGCTTCCACACAGGAGTACAAGGGAAACTATCGCAGCCAGAGACAGCTGCCCGATTTTTTTCAACTTCATGCGCTTCCTTCATCCTGGCCACGATAAGCCTGGCGCAGGCAACTGGTCGGGAGAAGATTGCCCCCGTTTGCATTGTAAAACAGGCAAAGCATTTTCAGTGCACAGCTCTCAGATCACAGGTCTCAGTCTTCTGACAGATGTGCAAAAGTTGTCAATTTCATGCTGTTCTTCAGACCTTTTGCACCTGAAAACAGTAAGCATGCAGGGCTTAGAAAAATTTTTCTGAGCCCTGAGCCTGAGCGCGGGTGCCCCATGTCTCGCATTTGAGACATGGGGGGTTGAATGCCCTGTCCTCTACCAGACGCGGCAGGCGTCGTCCGGCATCATCGGCTGGCCTTTATGGCATCCGAATGCCTTGCCGAATTCATCAAAGTTCCGCACAACGCCATTGACGCGGAACATCCCCGGCGAGTGCGGATCGGTTTTCGCCGATACGCGCTGAACCTCATCGGTGCGGTTCTCGCACCATACCTGCGCGTAGGAGATAAAGAACCGCTGCGGAGCTGTATAGCCGTCGATCTTCGTTTCCGGACTCTTCTGCTCCTCGGCCAGTGTACTCATCAGCGCCTGATAGGCGATGCGAAGGCCGCCATTATCCGCCGTGTTTTCACCCAGCGTAAGCTTGCCGTTCAGATGCGTTCCTGCAACAGGCTCAAAGCCGCTGTATTCTTTCACTTCGCAGTCCGTCCGCGCATCGAACTCTTTTCTGTCCGTCGGCGTCCACCAGTTCTTTACATTGCCCTTCGCGTCATACCGGCTGCCTTCATCATCAAAGCCATGCGTCATTTCATGGCCGATCACCACGCCAATGGCTCCAAAGTTCACGGCCGGGTCCTTGGTGTTATCAAAGAATGGCGGCTGCAAAATGCCGGCAGGAAAGTTGATGTCGTTCATGGGCGGATCGTAGTAGGCATTGACCGTTGGCGGCGTCATACCCCATTCCTTTTCATCCACAGGCTTGCCCAAATGATCGATCTCCCAGTCCCATTGGAAAGCAGCCGACCGCCGCAGATTGCCGATAAGATCATCGCGCTTGACTTCCAGCTTCGAGTAATCGCGCCACTTTTCCGGGTAGCCAATCTTCTGCCGGAATGCCTCCAGCTTCACCTCTGCCTGTTTTTTCGTCTCCTCGCTCATCCACGGCAGTGACTGGATGTCCTGCGCCAGCGCCTGCTTGAGCGCGGCAACCAGCTTCTCCATATTTTCTTTCGCTGAGGGCGGGAAGTTTTCCTTTACCCAGTCCTGGCCAACCGCTTCGCCCATCGAGCGGTCAGTCAGCGCGGTGCAGCGCTTCCAGCGTGCTGTCTGCTCCACCTGTCCCTGCAGTGTCTTCTGGAAAAAATTGAAGTTTGCGTCAGCAAAGTTGCTGGAAAGCCAGGGAGCGAACGTGTTTGCTGCGTGGAAACGCAGATAGCTCTTCAGGCTGTCGAGACTCTGGCTCTCGATGACCTGATTCAGCGTTTTGAAATATTCCGGCGTGGCTACATTGAGGGAATCGAACTGCGGCGCGCGCAACTGGCCAATATATGTTGTCCAGTCAAAATCGGGAGCAAGCGTATTCAGCTCCGTCACTTTCATCATGTGGTACACGTTGTCCGGATTGCGCAGCTCAACACGCGGCAGCGAGCCTTTCGCCAGCGCTGTCTCGATGTCGATTACGCTTTTTGCTTCTGCTTCTGCTTTGTCGGGCGAATCGCCGAGCATCTTAAACACGCCCACAACATAGTCGCGATACTCTCCGCGAATCTTCTCCATGTGCGGATTGTCTTCGAGGTAATAATCGCGGTCAGGAAGCGACAAACCGCCCTGCGAAGTAGTTGCGATCTGCTTTGTCGAATCTTTCTGGTCCTGCTCGACGCGGAAGCGCATAAACACAGGCACACCCGCCTGTGTTTGCAGGTGTCCGATCAGCTGCGCCAGTTGCTTTTTATCATTGACACTGTCGATGTGCTGCAAAATAGGCTGAATCGGCTTATCGCCGAGCTTGTTCGCAAGATCCGTATTCATGCATGCGGCAAAGAAGTCTCCGTACTGGTGCTGCAGCGGGGTCTGAGGCGCGTCTGCGGCCTTCTTCAGGTCCGTGTAAAGCAGATAACGGTTGTGCTCAGAGAGTTCATTGAAACGCCCCCATCTCACCTGGTCGCCGGGAATAGGATTGTCCTTGCGCCAGTTACCGCAGGCGTACTGGAAGAAATCCGTGCATGGGTCAGCAGTTTTATCGATGGCCGAAAGGTCAAAGCTGTGCGGAGCTTTGGGTTCCGCCGGAGCAGTATTCGGAGCGGATTGTTGCGCAATGGCCAGACCGGCGCCAAGCAGCAGCACCGGAGCAATTCGAATCAGTTGCATAGGGTCCTCGAAAACGCAGGCCGCACCTCTGCGCCCAAGCGGGTGCTGGCCGGGAATAACACAGGAATGCAGGCTGTGTCCGCAGAAAGCGTATCATGCGAAGCACGAAGTCGGCAGGTCAGCTTCAACTCCAATAATCCATCGTCATTCTGAGCGAAGCGAAGAATCCCCAAACAGTTAGGCATTGGATAGCAGACTTGCTTGCCCGACCAACGCGCCAACGCTTATCAGAAAATCTTCAAATGAATCGTCAGATACTTCTTCGGATTCTGCCGCACAGCGGTTACAAGATTGTTCGTATTCTGAATCATCTCGTCCGTGTGGTTATACAGGTCCTTATTTACCATCAACTGGCCGATGGTTCCTTCGCCGTTGTCGATCCGGTTCAGGATGGAATCGAGCTTCGTAACGGTGTCATTCAGTTTTCTGGCAAAGTTCGGGTCCTTGGCCAGAATGCCGATGCTGCCTTTGCCCGCATTGATGTCTTTCAGCAGAGAATTCAGATTCTGGGTTGACTCGCGAAGATTGTTGTAGAGTGTATCGTCTTTCAACAGCTTGCCGATGGTTCCTTTGCCGCTGTCCAGATCATTGGCCATATTTTCCAGCTTGCCCACCGTCGCATTCGCGCGATTGTAGAGCGTGTCGTCCGCAATCAGCTTTCCGATAGATCCTTTGCCGTTGCCGATCTGATCGACCAGCCCCTGAATCTCATTCAGAGTCCCCACTGCCTTGTTATAGAGCGACGGGTCGTTGATGAGCATGCCAATCGACCCTTTTCCGCCGTTGAGCGAATCGACCAGGTTATCGACCTTCGCAAGGATCGTATTCAGCTGTTCAATCGTTCCCTGGCTGGACTTGATCACGTCCGTCAGGTTCGGCGTTTCTGTGGTCTGCAATTCTGCGTTGTCCTGGACCGGACCGCCGGTCGCAAACTTGCTGTTGATGTCGACCACGGTATCGCCGAGAACGCCAATCGTCTCCAGGCTTGTCTTTGAATCCGCATGCAGCGCGGGAAGGAACTTCTTGCTGATACGCATCGTGACTTCTACCGGAGTCAATTTGCGCTCAGGCACAATCCGGATGCCCTTTACATTGCCGATGGTCACGCCTTCAAGATTGACCGGAGCGCCAATCTTCAAACCAGCGGAATTCTCAAAGTACGAGCGAACAGTAATTTTGCCCGTCAGAAAGCCGCCCGTATTGCCTGACATGAGGAACACCAGTGCGGTCAGCGCGGCAAGCGCAACCAGCACCAGCACGCCCACCTTCAATTGTGACCACTGGACTTCCTGCTGGCTAGGCACGATCCTCCTCGGTTACCAACACCACTGCGACTTGAGAATATCAAAGATGCAAATGCTTTCGTTTGGATGATGTGACCAGGAAAGCCGTTGCAAAACGCTACAGCCCATTATCTTACCGTGTCATTCTCAAGATGGACCGAGGCCATGGCCAGCGTCGCAGTATGTGTGAGTGAAAGTGACACATGCGCCACTCCGAGACGGTTGGCAATCTCCAGAGCCCGGCCCATAAGGTGCAAAGTGGGACGATGTCCGGGCTGTCGCCGCACTTCCAGTTCCTTCCAGGTCACGCCATGCTGAATACCGGTTCCCAGGGCCTTCGCTCCCGCCTCCTTTGCGGCAAAACGGGCAGCAAAACTCTCGGCAAAGTTCTTTTTCCGGCGGCAGAAAGCAATTTCCTCAGCTGTAAAAATTTTTTGCAGAAAGCGGTCTCCATAGCGGGTAATGGACTGCGCAATCCGTCCGATTTCCACAATGTCGATTCCGGTGCCGATCAGCATGAGTGCTTTTTTCCTCTTCTGCACGTTAGCACAGAGGTTACCAATGCTCGCCAAAGATCGATACCAAAGAGTAGCAAGGTAACGATGAAGATTCCGCTGTTCTCATCCGATCATGGTAAATGTGTTCGACGCAGAAGAACCCGTGGACTGGGACCTCCGGCTGACCGCAACCTGCGCGGAAGATCCGCAACGCCTCATGCGCTTTCTCACAGGCGCAGTGCTCAGCTGCGGCGGATGGGTCCTCTCCCGCAGCCTGCCCGGCTCCGATACCGTCGAGATCAGCTTTGAATTCGCGCGCGGCGTAAGCCTGGAAATCTACAGCATGCTCATCAGCGCCGGCCTGGAGCTGAGCCGCGATGCGCACATCAGCATGACGGAGCTGTGCCAGTGCACCAAAAACCTGGCTGCGAAAGCCTTAGACGTGGCCCGCATCCGCCTGCTCGTCCTCGCCGCTCCGAGAGAAACGAAAGACAGCAAGAATCAGCCCGCCGCCGAACGAATGTAGGCGTTTAGCCATCTTTTTTTTAATTGTCATCCTGAGCGGAGCGCCGCAGGCGCGCAGTCGAAGGATCCGCTTTTCCAAGCCGCACTAACATCGGGTGCCCGATTCTTTGCGAAGCAAGGGTCGGGAGCTGAAATCCCTAAGAATTAAACTTGTCATCCCGACCGGAAGCGCGAAGCGCTGGAGCGGAGGGACCTGCAGTTTCTTACGGTAGAGAAAAGCAAGAACTCACCCAGCCTCTACCAACCCATATCTCCGCTGCCAGGCTTCCCGCAACAGAGTGCCTACCAGCTTCTTCTCCTCATCTGTCCCTTCAGGATTCTCCACAAACCGCGCAGCCTCTCTCTTCGCCAATTCCAGAATCTCGCGATCCCGCAACAGATTCGCCACCCGAAAATCCGGCATCCCTGCCTGCCGCGTGCCGAAAAACTCACCCGGCCCGCGCAACTGCAAATCCAGCTCCGCCAACTCAAATCCATTTTGCGTGCGCGCCATCGCCGCCAGCCGTTCTTCTGCCTGCTCAGATACGCGGCCGCCCGTCATCAAAATGCAATATGACTTTGCCGCGCCGCGGCCCACGCGCCCGCGCAGCTGATGCATCTGCGCCAGCCCAAACCGCTCCGCATGCTCAATCACCATGACCGTCGCATTCGGCACATCCACGCCAACTTCAATTACAGTGGTCGAGATCAGTACGTCGATCTCCCCCCGCTGAAAGCGCCGCATCACAATTTCCTTCTCATCCGAATCCAGTCGCCCATGCAGCAATCCCAGCCGCAATCCGGCCAGCGCGCCAGCCTTCAGAGACTCGTACATCTCCGTAGCCGCCTTCAACGTAGGCTTCTCAAATAGCAAAGAAGCCTTGCCTTTTTTCTTCGGCTCTTCCTCCATCTCAGAAGGCGCAAAGTCCAGCTCCGGCTGATCGTCCCTCGCGCCCTCAATCACCGGATACACCACATACGCCTGATATCCCTTGCCCACCTGCTCCCGCACAAACTTCCAGACATCCTCAGCGCGTTCGTCAGAAACTTTACGCGTCACAATCGGTGTGCGCCCCGGCGGCAACTCATCCAGCACGCTCAAATCCAGATCGCCATACAACGACAGCGCCAGTGTCCTCGGAATCGGCGTTGCCGTCATCACCAGCACATCGGGCTCCGCATCATTCGGCTTCTTCATCAGCCGGAATCGCTGCAAGACCCCAAAGCGATGCTGTTCATCCACAACAATCAGCCCCAGTTTCGCAAACTCGACCTTTTCTTCAATCAGCGCATGCGTGCCGATCACCACATCCGCCTCCCCCTGATAAATCCTGCTCCGCGCCAGCCGCTTCACATCGTCATCGAGCGATCCCGTCAAAAGCACAATCCGATACCGCTTCGACGACTTCTCCAGCAGCTTTTTCGCCGCCAGATAATGCTGCGTTGCCAGAATCTCCGTCGGAGCCATCAGCGCCGCCTGGTAGCCATTCTCAATCGCCACCAGCATCGCCTGCAGCGCCACAATCGTTTTGCCCGACCCCACATCCCCCTGCAGCAGCCGCCGCATCGGAGAGGGCCGCCGCATATCGGTCACAATCTCGCCCAGCGCACGCTTCTGCGCCGTCGTCGGATGAAACGGCAGAATCTCGCGGATTGCCTCCCGCACCTTCTCCGTCGTCTCAAAAGCAATTCCGGCGCGCTCTTTAAAACGCCGCCGCTTCAATTCCAGCCCCAGCTCCAGATAAAACAACTCTTCAAAGATCAGCCGCCGATGCGCTGCCGTCCCCGAAGCCTGCAGCTGCGTCATCGGCGTTCCCGGCGGAGGAAAATGCACATGCCGCAGTGCCTCTTCGCGGTTCGGCAACGAAAGCCGTTCCATCAGAGCGCGCGGCAGCGTCTCCGGAAGATGCCCCTTCAGCTCATCCAGCAGGTTGTAGACAATCCGCCGAATCCACCGCGTCGTCAGCTTGTTCCCGCCCAGCGATTCATACACCGGAACAATCCGCCCAACCTCCAGCAGATCGCCTTCCTCTTCATCGCCTGACAAAACCTCCACCTGCGGCTGAATCATCTTGAAGCCGCGTCCCGAGCGCGATGCCTCTACCTTGCCGTAGAGCGCCAGCATCTGCCCCGGCTTAAACCTGTCCTTCAGATACGTGCCGTGAAACCACATGCACTTGAGCGAAGAAATCCCCTGCCCAACCGTCATCTCGAAGATGGGCATCGAGCGCGTCCTGAGCAGCACCGTGCCGCGCACCTCGCCAATCACACTCGCCATCTCGCCGGGTTTCAGCTCACTCAAAGGCTGCGGATGCAGCCGGTCCTCATAGCGAAACGGCAGGTGATACAGCAAATCCTCAACCGTCGAAACGCCCTTCGCCTTCAGCGACTCGCCAATGCGAGGCCCAATGCCTTTTACAAATTGAACGTCCGTTTCCAGCCCCAGCACAGAATGGATCGTAACAGTTTTTGCGCGATGCCCTTAGGGTTAGTCAGACGACATGTAGTGCATCACGGTAGCAGGGATGATTCCACCCAGAACTGCAAGAGCAAATCCGGCAACACTAAACAATAGCTGCGTTGACGATGAAGAACCGTCGGGTATTCGGGCAGAAAACGAATGTAGAAAAATTAGGACAGGTCCCGGAAAAAAGAAAATAAAGAAGCCCACGAAAGCGATTACTTTGGGGACAAGCGGGAACCGCACTGAAGATTTCGTATCTCCCTCAGTTTTCATGCGAGTTATGTTCTCAAGCGGCGAAAGCAATTTGCAAGGAGAAACCGCCTTGCCGAAGCCCACCTTGTTACACTGGCATCGTCTTAGGAGAACCATCCACGCATGGCCGCAGTCGTAGAACTGGACCGCATCTCAAAGTCATACGAAAACAAAATCGCCG
>DATGMQ010000042.1:0-64962 GCA_035293545.1 Alloacidobacterium sp.
TTTGGGAGCAGAGGGTCGGGGGTTCGAATCCCTCCGCCCCGACCATTAGAATCAACAGCTTAACTAACTTTTGCTCTATCGGTCGGTTGGAGTGACGCGGAAAGTGCAGCAACCCTTCAGTGATGCCGCTGATTTGACTCCACGGTCTTTCGCATCTCTTCTTCAGGATGGCTGTAGCGCGTTGCCATTGCCACTGTCGTTAAATCGCTCCATCCAACAATCTGGCAAGTCGTCGTAAGTGGTACACGGGCGTTGACCATGCGGCTGACGGCAGAATGGCGAAGGTCATGCAGTCGTTAGTTCACAAGACACGCTGGCAGTTCGGCAGTCTCGAAATTGCTGGCAACGCAGTAGTAACCCGTTGCTGGTTTCTCACGGTCAACCAGTATGCCCGTCTTAAAGTTCGAGCAATGTCATCTAGTTGCTTGTTGAAATAGGTAGCGTCCAGGTCATCAAAACTGTTGCTGCCGGCTCGGCAATACGCCCTTCCGTCTGCCGCAAATGTTATGTGCATCCCGGATTATTGGAATGTTATCTGAGCGGCGCAATTGCCGAGACATTTAAGAATTCTGCAAAGCATCGCCCTTCTGACTGTGATTTTTCTGCGAGACAGGAAGCAGCATTTAATGCGTCTGTAGAGGCAGATTGATAAAGCTTCCTGAATTTAGGCAATTTTTTTCATCGTCACATTCAGTGCTGACTGCCAATCTGGTAATGCAACTTCGAAAGATGACCACAGTTTTTCATTCGAGAGAACCGAATTCGCAGGGCGCTTGGCAGGAGTAGGATACTCACTCGATGGGATGGGAATGACCCGGGCCAGTTTCTTCTCATTTTGCTGCTGGTATTGGTCAAATATCTCCTGCGCAAATCTGCACCAGGTCGTCGCGCCACCGCATGTCATGTGATACACCCCGTGGTCCGCTTCTTTGTCTAGTATTGCCCGGGTCGCATCGGCAATTGCCGCGGATGAAGTCGGGGCTCCGAACTGGTCATCAACAATTTTTAATTCATCGCGCTCACTGCCCAGCCGCAACATAGTCTTCAGAAAATTGTGGCCATGCGGTCCGTATACCCAACCGGTGCGGAAGATTAAATATCTGCCGTCAACATTCTTGATTGCCTGCTCACCCGCAAGCTTCGTCCGCCCATATACATTTAGCGGATTTGCAGGATCATCCTCTCTCCACGGAGTTTTTTTCGATCCATCGAAAATATAGTCTGTTGAATAATGCACAAGTAAGGCATCGATCTTGGCAGCTTCTTCTGCGAGCACACGTGGCGCAGCGGCATTGATCGTCATGGCCAATTCAGGCTCTGATTCCGCTCGATCCACAGCGGTATATGCCGCGGCATTTAAGATAACTGTTGGCCGAAGTTGCGCAATAAGCGGACGCAGTTCTTCGGGTCTTGAAAGATCGGCTGTCCTATGATCCCATGCTGTTACTTCACCGGCATCCGCAAAACTACGCTGCAGTTCTGTTCCAACCTGCCCATTTGCCCCCAGAATGAGAATCACAGCTTTTCGATTCATGCAAACAGCTCTGCCTCATGCAGAGTTCGCCCTTGCTGGTCTTTTTCAGAAACGATTGCTTCGCTCGCGGAAACCGGCCAGGGAATCGCAACTTCGGAATCATTCCATAGCACAGTTCTTTCATCAGCCGGAGAATAATATCCTGTGACTTTATAGGCAAATCCAGCCACATCAGACAAAGCAACGAACCCATGCCCAAATCCTTCCGGTATCCAGAACATGCGTCCGTTCTCACCGGAAAGCTCCACGCCAACATGCTTCCCAAACGTGGCAGAGCTGCGGCGCAGATCAACCGCTACATCCCAAACTGCTCCATGCGTCACTCGAACCAATTTCCCTTGTGTATTGCGTATCTGATAGTGGATGCCGCGAACGACATTTTTCCTCGATAAAGAAAAATTGTCCTGGACCCAATGCGTAGGCAATCCTGCCTGCTGCATGGCACGCTCGTTATATGTTTCAAAGAAAGCGCCGCGCGAATCCTTAAAAATGCGCGGCTCCAGTATCAGAACCCCAGGTATTGCGGTCTCAATTATGTTCATTCGTTAAATGCCATTGGAAGGGAAATTAGGCTCGTTCAGCAGAGATAAAAGGTATTGCCCGTACCCACTCTTTCGCACAGATTGCGCAAGCGCTTCCAGCTGTTGTGAAGTAATGTATCCGCTGCGAAAAGCAATTTCCTCCGGGCATGCAATTTTCAAACCTTGCCGCCGTTCAATTGTCTGAATAAAAAGACCTGCCTCAAAGAGCGAGTCATGCGTTCCGGTATCCAGCCACGCCATGCCGCGGCTCATCAATTCAACATTGAGCGTGCCGCGTTCGAGGTAACAACGATTCAGATCCGTGATTTCTAACTCTCCGCGAGCGGAAGGTTTGAGAGAGGCGGCCAGATCAACTACATCATTGTCATAGAAATAGAGACCTGTTACGGCATAACGTGATTTCGGCGCCTTCGGTTTCTCTTCGAGGCTGACGGCGCGTCCTTTGTTATCGAACTCGACTACTCCATATCGTTCCGGATCATGCACTGGATACGCAAAAACTGTAGCGCCTTTCGTCTTGCTGGCCGCTTTTACCAGTTGTGCCGAGAGCGATTGCCCATAGAAAATGTTGTCGCCCAGAACCAGCGCGCACGAATCGCCTCCAATGAAATTCCTGCCAATGATAAACGCCTGAGCAAGTCCGTCAGGACTCGGCTGCACGGCGTATGACAGCTGCAGCCCCCATTGCTCCCCATCTCCGAGCAGTTCTGCAAAACGCGACGTGTCCTGCGGTGTCGAAATAATTAGTATTTCCCGGATACCCGCCAGCATAAGCGTTGTGAGCGGGTAATAGATCATCGGTTTGTCATAAACCGGAAGCAGCTGCTTTGAAATTACATGCGTAACAGGATAGAGACGGGTTCCTGACCCGCCCGCGAGAATAATCCCTTTCATCGTGCGACACGCTCCGCGTAATTCGTTTCAATCCATTGCAGATACGCGCCGGAGCGCACGTTCTCGACCCACTCCTGGTTTGCGAGATACCATTCGACCGTCTTACGAATTCCGGACTCAAATTGTTCTGCCGGCTCCCAGCCCAGTTCCTGTCGAATCTTGCGGGCATCAATGGCATAACGGCGATCATGGCCGGGACGGTCCGTTACATAGGAGATCAGCTTTCTTCTCACACCCAGAGTTGCATCTGGAGAAAGTTCGTCGAGAAGATCGCAGATCGTCGTCACAACATCAATATTTTTCCGCTCGCTGGATCCCCCGATGTTGTATGTTTCCCCCACCCTTCCACGCTCCAGTACTGTGCGAATCGCCGAACAGTGGTCCTCGACAAACAACCAGTCGCGCACATTCTTCCCATCCCCATAAACCGGCAATGGCTTCCCCTCGAGACCATTCAGAATCATCAGCGGGATGAGCTTTTCGGGGAACTGAAAAGGGCCATAGTTGTTAGAGCAGTTTGTCGTCAGGACCGGCAATCCATATGTGTGAAAATAAGCGCGCACCAGATGATCGGAAGAGGCCTTTGATGCCGCATACGGGCTGTTTGGCGCATATGGTGTGACTTCAGAAAAAGAAGGATCATCGGGGCCGAGCGAACCATAGACCTCATCTGTAGAAACGTGCAGAAAACGGAACATCTTCTGTTCGCCCTCGTTCAGTTCTGCATAATACGCGCGCGCAGATTGCAGCAGCGCAAACGTGCCGAACACATTCGTTTTGATGAATGCATCCGGCCCAACAATAGACCTGTCTACATGGCTTTCAGCAGCAAAATGGACGATGGCTCGGGGCTTGTGCTCTCGTAAAAGCTGCCCGACCAGTGTTTCATCTGCGATATCACCGTGTACAAAGCTGTGCCGAGGATCGCCATCAAGCAAGCGCAGATTGTTGCGGTTTCCGGCATATGTAAGATTATCGAGATTAACGACCGGAGAGCCGACCTTACTGATCCACTCAAGAACGAAATTAGAGCCGATAAAACCAGCGCCGCCTGTTACCAGGATCGAATCTTCTTTATTCATCGTTTAGTTATCTCTTGTTTTAGATCTCAGGCAGTCTTCCTGGCCCAGAGTGCTCTACGGAGGATGTCCAATCGTTCATTTTGCTCCGGGTCCTGCCGCAGCCGCTCCATTCCTTCGCGGAAAAGCGCTACCATTATACCGATGAATAATCCAATGACTGCCGCAACAATGGTAATCAGACCACGCTTCGGAAACGACTTGTAATCCGGGACAATCGCCGGGTCTACAACCTGGATCAGTGCCCCTTCTTTAGCTTCATCCAGTTTTGCCAGCTCAAATTGACGTGCCAGGATTTCAAAAACTGTTTCGTAATACTTCACGTCGCGCAGCTTTCGAATATATTCAATTCCTGCCTGGGGAACCTGGCCTTTAGGGACAATTAAACCTGCGCCAATATCATCAGCATTGCCGCCGAGCTTGGCTAGTTGTGCCTTCAGACTATCCAATTCCTGTTGCGTCTGGATTACATCGGCGTTCTGGCCTGTCGCATACGTTCGCATGGCTTGCAATTGCACTTCCTTAGCAGCAATCTGAGCACGTAATGTCACAGCAGATTCAATCAGCGCGCGCGCCTGACTGTCGAGCTGAATCATCCCTGTTTTCTGTTGGGTTTCCTTTAATGCTTCTTCCGCATTTGCCAGCTGGTCTTTTGTCTGCTCCATCTGTTGCTGGAAAAAAAGCCGGCGCTGCGCCGCCTCGCCAATAGCTAAGTGCTCCGAAAGTCGCCGATACTCGTCAACATAGGCATTCGCCATTTCAGCTGCGCGCTTCGGGTCCCTATCTTCTACCGAAATATGGATCAGATTGTCTTTTTTATCAGCCTCGACCGTAGCATGATCCTCAAATGCTTTGCGGGCCGTTGACATGTATTTCTTGCGATATTCCGCCATCAATCCAAACCGCTGAATCATAGCGTCTTCTACCGTGCGGCTCTTAAACATTGCCACATACATGTCATTCGGATTCTTCAACCCCATGCCCGATCCGGCAAGAGCGCCCAGTGATCCCAGGCTTCCCAATTGCGACATGATGGTTGAACTTAACGATGAATTCTGCTGTGGAGGCAGGACGGTCGTCATGGCCGTATACTTCTTGGGCAAAAATAAAGAGACCACCAGCGCAATCACGGTAACGGCAAACGTAATCTTAAAAATCAGCCATTTTTGTCGCGCAAGAACAATCAGCAGATCAAGAAGCGATATATCATCGTCTTGCCTTTCATTAGGCATGCCCGGCGAAGCAATTCCCGCTTCCACATGCCGTATCTCAGGTGTAGTTATGTTCATTTCCTGCGCTTTGCTTGAGCTGAAGTTCCGTCCTCGCTCCATTGAAACATTGCGAGATCAGCTTTCGTTCTAAATTCTACCCGTAAGCGCAGTTTCTCCCAAATGCCTTCATGGAGTGCGATTTAGCACACTCCGTACTAAGTTCCGAAGAATACAGCTTTTACATGAACTCTCAGGACATTTTGCCAGGATGGCCAGTTACATCGCCCATCCCCTCGGCGTCAGCACAATGTCCGTGTGTCGCCCAAAGAATCGCGCCAACAAACACAATGGCAAACAGAAGAAGCACCCCCAGAGTATTTGGCATATTAGCCTCCTCCAATAAATAGGAATATGAAATCACTCCACAGGTTGCAGCAGTCCTTTCCTGCTGCTGAGAACACGCTTTCCGCCTGACGCATGGCCGTGCTATCCTCCACTCAGGAAAGGTATGCGCGCCGATCGGCACATTGCCGTTGTTTTGCCGGGTTCCAGCCCTAGGCGCTGGAGTCAATCCTTTGCGCGCGCAATAGCTCCTCGCCGTCATCTTCGCGTTCTCCCTACCCGCACGCGACCTAGTCTCTTCGGCAGCGATTAGTCACCGCTGCCCGTGACGCTCTGCTCACCGGCTCCCTTTCTCCTACTCTGCCAGTCCAGCTCGCGTCATCGTCCGAAGCAGACTCCTCCCGACAAGCCATACCGCCTGAAAATATGGCGATTTTTGAACGAAAACAGGCCCTAAAAGGAGAAAAAAACATGCAATCGACTGAGATTTTGAAGAAATTTGGACCGAAATTGAACGGCTCCCTGCCCGGCCCGAAGGCAAAACACATCGTCGAAGAAGATGACCGCCTCATCTCGCCCAGCTATACCCGTTCATACCCGATGGTGGCAAAACGCGGTCGTGGAGTCCGCGTTGAAGACGTAGACGGCAACGAATTCCTGGACTTCGCCGCCGGCATCGCTGTCACTTCCACTGGACATTGCCACCCCGAAGTAGTTGACGCCATCCAGAAACAAGCTGCCGAGCTGATCCACATCTCCGGCACCGATTTCTACTACGAATCCTTAATTACGCTTGCTGAACGCCTCTCTGCCGTGGCTCCCATGCCCGGTCCGCACCGCTTCTACTATGGTAATTCCGGGGCAGAAGCCATTGAATGCGCACTTAAAATCGCCCGTTACCATACCCAACGCCAGCATGTGATTGCTTTCTTTGGCGCATTCCACGGACGCACCATGGGCGCACTCTCGCTCACAGCATCTAAACCGCAGCAGCGCCGCCGCTTCTCGCCTCTTGTTCCGGGCGTAACCCACGTTCGCTATCCTTACGCCTATCGGGGCTGTAGCGGCGGCCCGCAGGAAGAAGAAAAATTTGCTCTCGGCTGCGCCCGCTATATTGAGGAAAAGCTCTTCAAAACCACCCTCGCCCCCGAAGAAGTCGCCGCAATTTTTGTCGAGCCCATCCAGGGAGAGGGAGGCTATGTCGTAGCTCCGACCATCTTTCTGCAGGAATTGCGTCGAATTTGCGACAAATATGGCATTCTGCTCGTCGCCGACGAAGTGCAATCCGGCGCAGGCCGCACCGGCAAGTGGTGGGCCATCCAGCACTCCGGCGTCGAGCCTGATATTGTCTGCATCGCGAAGGGTATCGCCTCCGGCATGCCGCTGGGCATCTGCATGACTCGCGCCGATATCATGGACTGGAAGCCGGGCTCGCACGCTTCCACCTTCGGCGGAAACCCCGTCTGCATCGCTGCCGCGCTGGCTACTATGGACATTCTGGAGCGCGAAGGTATTGCCAATGCCGCCAGTCTCGGAGACAAAATGTTTGCTCGACTCCGTACCTGGCCGGAAAAACATCCCATTGTCGGAGATGTGCGCGGGCGTGGCCTGATGATCGGCATTGAGATTGTCAAAGACCAGACCACTCGCGAAGTTGCCGGACAATGGCGTGATCGCATCGTAGAACTGGCTTTTGAGCGTGGCCTGCTCATCCTCGGCTGCGGCGAGACTTCTATCCGCCTTGCTCCGCCGCTGATCGCAAATGAGCACGAAGCTACCATTGCGCTCAATATTCTCGAAGAATGCATTTCATTGGTTGAAACGGAACAAGTTTCAGCGAGAGCGCTCGCCGGCTCAGCGGTATAGGATAGTAAGCCAGAGATAGCGGGATCTCTGGCTTATTCTCCAGTTCAGGCCTGTCAACATCAGCTCTCCCCGGAGGGAGTCGGCATGATTACACGTCTTTGGCAAGGCTACACTACCCCGGAAAACGCATCTGCATACGAATCCTTTGTCCGCAATGAAATCTTTCCCAAGCTCACAGATGTTCGCGGATTTCTTGGCGGTAAGCTCCTGCGCCGCAACCTTTATCAGGAAGTGGAATTTGTGGCTCTGACCCACTTCGATTCTCTGGAGTCCGTGCGCGCCGCCGCCGGCGAAGAATTTGGCTACATCATCATTCCGGAAGCAGGACGCAGACTGCTCTCACGATATGATCAGCGTGTTGCCATCTATGAAGTAGTTGTACAAGAAGAACCGTCTGCCTGACGCGCCGTTTTACTTGCGAAGCGCCTGTCTGCGGAAAAGCACGCCCGCAAACAGAAAGAGCAACGAAATTGCGATAGCAAGCAGCGCATGCGTGCGCGAGCCGGCATTTACATGCAGCGCAGCATCAATCAACCAGACCACTGCGCCAACAAACCAGATCATGTAAGAATTTGACCGCACCTATATATTTTGATGCGGTCGGCGCAAAGATGTTTCCGCTGGATAACAGGCTATGTCTATGGCCTAGATCCGCACCAGTTCCTGCTGAATTCTCCCCGTCACCTCAGCTTTATCGCGAGACGTCATCATATTTACTTCACTGCGAACACCAAATTCCGGCAAATAGATTCCCGGCTCGACTGAAAAACACGTAAACGGCAGAATCCGTCGCTCATCATGTGTCTCCAGGTTATCCAGATGCGCCCCACTCCCGTGCAGCTCCGTGCCGATATTGTGTCCCGTCCGATGGGTAAAAAATGGCTCAAAGCCGGCATTGCGGATCACATTGCGTGCTGCATCATCGGCCTGCCATCCGGCAATCGGGTGCTTCTGCGCGAAGGCATCCTGCACGACCCGAATCGCCGCATCCCGCGCATTTCTGACCGTTTCAAACACCTGCTTTTCGCGTTCCGTCGGTTCTCGTCCCACAACACCTGTCCAGGTAATGTCATACCAGCACGTGTTCGGACGGTCCTTGCGCGCCCAGATATCGACCAGCAGAAAATCGCCGCTCTGAATCCTGCGAGAATACGCCGCTGTCGGCTCATAGTGTGAATCGGAAGAATTCTCGTTCACCGAGACATTCGGCCCGTTCTCCGTCACCATACCGGCACGCTCAATTGCCTCCTGGAACCACGTCATCATCTGGTATTCCGTGACTCCGTCTTTCAGGCGTCGGTCAATCGCGCGAAATCCCTCGGCCAAAATATCATCCAGCGCCTGCTGCGCCTCATAATGGCTGGCAATCTGCTCCTCTGAAAGCACGGCCTCAAACTGGCTGACCAGATCCGCTGAGCTGACAATCATCTTGCCCATCTCGCGCAGCAGTTCCATCGTTCCCGCATCCACCATCGAAACATACATGATGGCGTTGCGCGGCGAATACTGCATAGCGATACGGCGGTAAGGCTCCAGCATCGCTTCCAGCCCACTCTGCAGCTCCTGCCAGGAAGAATACAGCGTCTTGCTGCCCGGCAAAGAATCCAGCCGCGCCTGTTCGATGCGATGCACCAGCTTGTGCGGCTCTCCATGCGCCGGAATCACGTAATACCAGCGCCGCGTAACATGCGCATGCGGATCGAGCCTGAGAATGCGCTCACCCACTGGATCGCGGTGATGATGATCGTAAAAAAGCCAGGCATCCAGCTTCAGATCGCGAAGAGCTGATTGAATCTCTGAAAGGTTCATCTTCGAAGCAAAGTCTATCTGAAATCAGGAGCGGAAGTCAGGGGTGCTTCACCAACCAGCCGCAGATAGTCAGGCCGGTCCGCAATCGTGCGATGCCGGAATGACCGCACAATCGTCCGTTCGCGGAGAAAGAAGATACCGGGCATTTGGGAGGCATCTTCGCGTATCATGCCGATCCCGTGTTTTATCATCGCTTCCTGCAGCCACCCTCTCCAGACTGCTGGCTGAAATACAATACGCAAAAGCGAGACGCGCGATAGTGCAAATATCGTACTTCGATAGAACGACCCATCAGGATTGCTGATTCGTTCGACATCTTTAAGTCCGTAATAATCAAAATAGGGTTTAGCCCTGTCCGGCGTCCCTAAATGAACGAATACCGGATGCACGCCGCGACTCAGCAAAGCGGGATAGATTCGGGAGACATCATCCAGCGCTTGTCTGCAGAATGAGCATCCGAAATGGCGCAGAAAGACAAGCAGTATCGGGCCGGCATCTACTAATTCCAGCAATGTTCGACCTGATTCGGCGCGAATCTCAGCGAAAGTCGCCGCAATCTCTTCCTTCTGCACCGTGATGTCCGCTTCGAGATACATGAATTGCCTGCACCATATTCTAGGCTTTGGATCTGCAGAAGACAGATCGAATGTGTCGTTATTCGGAAGGACCATTGGGAAAGAAGAATCTCAGACTTGTAGATCTGGATTTTCACTTTTCTCGACCCCGATGCTAGCTTGGTCAAAGAATTCTTTAGGAGCACATGGATGGAACTCTCACGCCGCACACTCTGCCAGAGCCTGCCACTGCTTATCGGCTCACTGGCTGATACCTCATTCGGGCAGTCAACGAACAATCAGCCAATTCCGTCTTTCGCCCTGCCCTTCGATCAAATGAAGCCGCACACAAATGGCGGCAACACGGCGCGACCCATCCTCAATGGCATAACACATTCAGGGGCACATCTTGAAGTTCATGAGACGGTCCTCGCTCCTGGAATGATGCCGCACCCGCCGCATCACCATGTTCATGAAGAGCTGTTTCTTCTCTCGCACGGAACCGTCGAGATTACGATAGCCGGCAAAACTACTACTGTTCTTGGGCCAGGCTCTGCTGCCTTCGTTCATTCCGGAGAAGAACACGGGCTCCGAAACATAGGCCACGAACCCGCACAATATTTCGTCGTGGCGATTGGTTCGGAGACTTAAAGCCTATCCAAAATGATCTTTCTTCGTAAGGGCATGGCATTAGCCATGCCGTAAGACCACCCAAAATACGCAGCTTTTAGCCGTTGGGGGAATTTTCAAGACGGCAAAAGCCGTAGTGCATTCTCGCGATAAACCTTGCGCAGAACGTCATCCGGCAGATACAGCCCGTAGATATTCCATCGTCCCTGCCGCGAAGCGTGCGATGGATACTCAAAGTACTCATCGGCCGTTTCCAGAAAACGGAAATAAAGCCGGTACATGGATTCCTCCGGCAGCAGGTCCGATCCAAAGAGAATTCGATCAGGAAACTTCAGAAACAGCTCACGTGCGGAATATGGTTGCCGCCCCAGTTCGGAAGCCCGGGCGCTGATATCGATATATACATTCGGATACGTCGCAAGCAGCTGATTCGCGCGTACCAGATTCTCTCCGCTCTCCGCCACATGCGCCGCGACAAACGTGGTCTTCGGATGCCGCGCAATCACGCGGTCACGCTGGTCCAGCAGTTCTTGTTTTGAATACTGCGCTCCATAAAATCCCCAGTCCGGATGTGCCGCCAGCTCCTCATACCGTTCGTTCCGCGCATCAATCGGCAGGAAAAAAGCATCTGGGTCTGCCGTATGAAACATCACCGGAATCCCCAGCTCTGCCGCTTTGTCGAAAACAGGAGCAAGCCGCTCATCATCCACGCGCAGCAGTTTTCCCTCTCCATCGCGCACGCTCAGGCCGAGGTCTTTCCAGAACTTAATCCCTACGGCGCCTCGCTCTACCAGCCGCTCCAGACGCTCGAATGTCCGTACCGCAAAATCCGGCTCCGTAACGTCCGACCAGTCCATCCATCCAATCGTGGCAAAGCGCTGCGCGTCCGCGGCATGAAACTTATCGATCATACGCAGCGCGTCTTCGCCTGTTTTCATCGTGATGTTTACGATCTTTTCAATCCCGCAGGCATCCATCACACGCAGCACATCACGCGGCTCCAGCGAATCCAGATGATTGTGATAATCAATGACAGGAAACTTTGCCCGTTCCAAATGATGCTCCGGCGACTGCAACATCGATACTGGTTGAAATTCGCTGAGCGGAAGACTCACCTCTGCCTTCGCCGAAACCATCGCTACAAACTTATCCTGCTCTGTCATACTATTCTTAACTCTCTATATTCCCTGGCGCACTTCGCGCCTCGGCGGTAGCTTTTTACTCAGAATCCGAGCGCGTTCCGCCGCTCAACCCGGTGAACATAGCCCGCAAATCCTGAAATCCCTTCACAGCAACCACCAGAGTAATGACAGCAAACGCCACTCCGGAAATCACCAGCCATGCAGCCCAGAAATACCCCCATGCGCTCATCGCGTTTCTCCGCTGAGAACCGCCGTTTCAACAACATTAACGTTGCCTTTACCCAGGAAAGAGCCGATCAGCAGCCCAATTGCCGCCAACCCAAAAGCCGCAAAGCCGGCAAAGCTCTCGCTTTTATGAAGAAAAAAGAACGGAATAATTGCGCCAGCCGCGCCCATCAGCATCGCGCAATATCCGCCTGTGATATTTGCGCGTTTCCAGTAAAGGCCGCCAATCACGCAGATAAACGCTCCGGCAAGAAAAATCGTCCCCGTAATATTCAGGTAAAGATACACTGCGCCCGGCGGCGTGTAGAGCAGCCCCCAGAAAATCAGAAACAGCCCCACAGCAAAATTACAGATCCGATTAATGAGCAGTTGCGTGGCATCGCTTACTGGAGGACGCCCCATCTGCTTCCGTACCGGAGCAATAATGTCCTGCGAGATCACTGCGCTCCACCCCAACAGATATGAGCTGTTCACCGACATCGTCGCCGCCAGCATCCCCGCCACCACGATCCCGCGAATCCCGGGGCCCAATAGCATGGAAAGCATCGCCGGCATGGCATCAATCGGCGGCAGCGTCTGCCCATGCACAACAGGTTGCAGAACCCCGCCCTGCAACGCGCCATGTCCCAGCAACGTAAGGGCCGCAATCCCCCACAGCATCGGCAGCATGCCGCGACCGAGAAAAATAAATCCCGTCCACGTCATCACCCGCTTCGAAACTTCCGGGCTTTTGGTCGAAAACATCCGCATGGCCGTCGTCTGCCAGCAGGTGTGGATCGAAAGCCACAACAGCAACTGCCAGATAAGGAAGCTGACCCCGAATTTAGGTGCCGTAATTGGATTGAACCCGCTCGGTCCCAGTACGCCCGTCACCTTCGCCACCATCGCATGCCATCCGGCAAAGTGAACGGCATAAATCGTAATGATGATGGTGGCAATGGACAGCAGGACATACTGCAGATAATCGGTAATAACAATCGAGATCATCCCCCCGACTGTCGTATAAATCAGCTCCAGCAGCAGAATCGCAATCATCGTAGCTATCAGATATTTCTGGTTCAGCCCGCTGATCACTGTAAGGAACTCCCCCTCAATCTTGAGGAAGACGCCCATATTCAAAATGCCGCCCAGCGCCACCAGCACCCCGGTAACAATCCGCAGCCCGCGGCTGTACTTCACTTCAAAGTATTCCGGGACCGTCATCAGCCGCAGCGCGCGCAGCCTGCGAATCACAAAGCCTGTGCGCCCAACAAAGATCATTGCAATGCCGGAAATCAACGCAGCGGAAAACGCAGCGAAACCGTAGCGATAGCCCAGCTCGCTGTTGTACATAAAGGTGATGGTGCCGATCTCTGTTGCGGCCAGCGTTGCAATGCCGATATAAGTCCCAAGCTCGCGCCCTGCGACCAGAAAATGCGCCGTATTGCCCACATATTTGCGCCCCAGCAGGCCAATTAACAGCGAGGCCGCCAGATATACCACCACAATGGCCCAATCAATAGTCGCGAAATTCATCTTTTATGTGTTTTCTCAAGGAATAGCTTTATCTGGTCACAGGTAGCAATCTTAGCAGCTGGAATGCAATTCGTAATGCTAATATTTAATAATTCGAAATAAAAAGATATAAAATGAATATAGGCGAAACAAAATCCCCCTGTTACTTGTACACGTGCCTATGTGTGCTTGCGCTTGCACTTTCACACCTGACTGCATTGGGCCAGGCTCCCGGCAAAGCTGACGCGGTTGTCAATGGAGACAGCTATGCACTTTCAGACGATACCGTCGAGGCCGCATGGTCGCTCAGTAATGGCCATCTTGCTTCTGTTTCTGTTACTGATAAGACGCACAAAACAACCTTAGCTATCACCGAACCATTCGCTCTTCTGCTGAAAGACGGAACCATCTACAAAGCCGGTGACCTGAAAATTGACGGCGACCCTCGGATGGTCACACTTGAGCCGAATCCGCAGGCCTCCCGCTACTCGGACCGTCTCGCCGGAAGGCAATTCAATTTGCCGCTTGTTACAAACGATGGCAACCTGCACCTTACGTGGTCTGTTGTCCTGCGCGATGGCTCGCATTACATCCGCCAGTTCCTCACTGCAACCGCGGTCGCCCATGACATTCCCATCAGCCGTCTGCAGTTGATCGATATTCAACTTCCAGATGCACACGTAATTGGCTCCGTTAAAGGCTCGCCCATTGTAGCGGGCAATTTCTTTCTCGGCTTCGAGCATCCTCTTTCTGACAGCAAAGCAGTCCGTGGTCGAGCAACGGCCTTCATCGACCGCGACCTTCCCCTCAAGGCAGGCCAATCCGTCACCTACTCATCCGTCATCGGCATCGCGCAAACAGGCCAGTTGCGCCGCGACTTCCTCAGCTATATTGAACGCGAACGCGCCCACCCTTACCGCACATTCCTTCACTACAACTCCTGGTACGACCTTGGCTTCTTCAATCCATACGACGAAGCCGGCGCGCTCGACCGTATCAATACCTTTGGACGCGAGTTACACGAGAAACGCGGTGTCACGCTGGATTCCTTCCTCTTCGACGACGGATGGGATAACCACGCCTCGTTATGGAGCTTCAACCAGGGCTTCCCTAACGGCTTCAAGTCCGTTCGCGAAGCCGCCAACAAGTACGGGGCTGCGCCGGGCATCTGGATGTCACCCTGGGGTGGTTACGATGCGCCGAAAAAGGAACGCACCCAGTTCGGCAGGCAACAAGGTTTTGAAATCGTCGATAACGGCTTCGCGCTCTCCGGTCCAAAATATTACGCGCGCTTCCGCGACGTCTGCATGGAAATGATCCGCAAATACGGGGTCAACCAGTTCAAGTTTGACGGAACCGGCAACGCCAACAGTGTTTTCCCCGGCAGTGCTTTCGACAGCGACTTTGCCGCGGCCATTCACCTTATTGGCGAGCTGCGCGAGGTCAAGCCGGACATCTATATCAACCTGACAACCGGTACCTATCCGTCCCCGTTCTGGCTGCTGTATGCCGACTCTATCTGGCGGGGCGGTGAAGACGACAGTATCGCCGGCGTTGGCCCCTATCGCGAACGCTGGATCACCTATCGCGATGCCGACACTTATGAGCGAATCGTAAAGGCCGGCCCGCTCTATCCCCTCAACTCGCTCATGCTGCACGGCCTCATCTACGCGCAACACCACAAGGAACTGAGCAAAGACCCTGGCAACGACTTCCGCAACGAAATCCGCAACTACTTCGGAACCGGCACACAGCTGCAGGAGATGTACATCACGCCGTCACTGCTCACTCCTGCGAACTGGGACGATCTCGCGGAAGCCGCAAAATGGTCCCGCTCGAACGCAGATGTGCTCAAAGATACGCACTGGATCGGCGGCGATCCTGCATGGCTCGAAGTGTATGGGTGGGCCTCATGGACACCGAAGAAGGGTATTCTCGTCCTACGCAACCCCAGCGACAAGCCGCAGAGCATTCGTCTCGACATTCAGGAAGCCTTCGAACTCCCGGCAAATGCGCCGCAAAGTTACACCGCTAAAAGCCCCTGGAAAGACGACTTTGGCAAGCCAGCTATCGAATTGCGTGCTCAAACCCCGCACGAATTCCAGTTAGCCCCATTCGAAGTGCTGACGCTCGACGTCACACCTCGGTAATGTTTTACATTTATCTATCGCGCCTAATTGTCATCCTGAGCGAAGCGCCGCCGGCCCGTAGTCGAAGGGCCTGCAGTTCGCTCTCGGCCACAAACCCACGTGTCAAGCAGGAGAGCTGCTGCCGCGTGCCCCATTCTTTTGCGCAGTTTGCGAAAGGGAGTTCAACGTTCTATCGTGCTACGCACGATGAACTGCCAATCAACTTCTGCTCAAGCAACCGAGGCATAAAGAATCGGAAGAACTGGTCCGAATCAGAACTTAAGCAAACATTTACGTTCGCTGCTCCAGCACCTTCACGCGTGAATCCCTTGCTATCCACATCAATATGTAACGGAGTCGCAGGGCACAGCTCCGGCTGAATCGCATAGGCCGCAGCAACCGCATCAAACATCGTCGGAGTGATCTGATGCGTCCCATGCTGCCACTCTGCAATCAGCACCTGCAGAGAGTCCGTAAGCGGAGTGCTCACTGTAGTCAGCATCGCCCGCTTCACTTCATCGAACTTCAGCTGTGTCGAATCGAGCGGCATCATGTAGATCGGCACGCCCGACTTTACCAGCTTCTGGGCTGCCTGCGGGGCCATTGCAATGTTGTATTCGGCATCCGGCGCGGGCTTGGCGGCAATCAGACCAAACTCATCGTATCCACGCCGAATCGACCCACCCATCATCACCACGCGTTTCAGCTTCTTGAAGGTTGCTGGATCACGATCGATTGCAGCACCAATGTTCGTGAGCGGACCAATCGCAATCAGCGTAATCTCATTCGGATTCTTCCGTATCTGATCGAGCAGAAAATCCACAGCATCCCCATGCGTATTGACTGCACCCGCCTTCGCCCACTCTGCCTGAGTAAAAGCATTGTTAGTCGCTGTTTTCACTCCCGTCGCAACGGGGATGTCGCTCCGTCCCGTCTCACACAACAAACGGTCCAGCATGCGGCTGCGCACTTCCGTATCTCCCCATGCAGATTCGACGCCAAGAATCTTCAGCTCCGGACTCGACAGCGCCAACCCAACTGCAAAGACATCATCGATGTCGTCTCCAATATCTGTATCGATAATGACCTTCTGCTGCTGCGCAAATGCGCTGAAACAGACCACAAAACACGCCGCAAAAATCCAATGTCTACTGATTGACATACTTCTCCAGCCACTTCAGCTCTTCGCGCACTTTGATATACCCATGCCAGGGATTTTTATCCAGCCCATGCCCCTCGCCCGGAAACGCCAGAAAACTATGCGGCACATGGATCTGCTGAAACGCACGCTCCATCAGTACATCCTCAAGAAAGCTGACCCGCACATCCGCGTTGCCGCCCACCAAATGCGTCGGCGTCTTTACCTTGTTGAACTGAAAGAGCGCCGCCTCCGACTGATACAGCTCCGGCTTTTCCCACGGAGCGCCGCTCAGATACCACGCATCATCATATGTCTCATCGTCATTGCCCCAGTTGGCCGCGTGCTCCACCGCTCCCGCGCCTGTCACCGCCGCTTTGAAGCGCGTCGTCTGCGTAATCAGCCAGTTCGTCATGTAGCCGCCGTAGCTGTATCCGCCAATCGTCAGGCGGTCCGGATCGGCAGTGCCGTCCTTCACCAGTGCGTCCACACCGGCAAGAATATCTTTTCCAGGAACCGAAACTAAATGCGGCTCAATCTGCAGCATGAATTCATCGCCGTATCCGCTCGACCCTCGATAATTGGGCCGAAATACCAGCCAGCCATTCGCAGCCGCAAGGGTCGCCCAGTCATACCAATCGGCGCCAAAACGATTCCCATCCGCATCCGCAGGCCCGCCGTGAATCAGCGTCAGCATGCGCAGATGTTTCGCGCCCTTTTTCCCCGGCGGATAAATCAGCACGCCTTCAACTTCCGTGCCGTCATCCGACTTCCACTTATAAGTAATCCACTCCGGCTGCGCCCGCTCATGAAAGATCGGATTAAAATTCGTAACTACCTTAGCGGTTTCCAGAGAGCCTGCGGTATCCACAACAAACGCCTGCGTCGGATCGTTGATCGTCGAGTGCAACACAACCAGTCGATCACCATGCTTCGCTGCATCTATGCTGGAGTACGATCCTGCAACTCCCTTCAGCACCTCCGCTTTGCTGCCATCAATTCGGTAAAGCTGCTGCTGTGTGCCGGTCAGTCCTTCCGCAATCAGACTTCCGTCTGATCCAATCGTGTAATCCTCCAGCGATCCCTTGAACTCTGCTCCCAGCCGTTCCATTTTTCCACTTGCCGGATCGATTTCGTACAACCGTCCCTGCACATCCTGATACTTTCCTTCGAGCGATCCTGCTGCCGCGCGCACATTAAAGTAGAGCTGCTTGCCTTCCTGCCCCCAGCGCAGCCCGCTCTCCACCGCCTGGTTATGCGTTAGCTGCCTGGCCTCGCCTCCGTTCGTGCTCACCAGAAAAATTTCGCTTGCCTCTGGTCCTTCCATGCGACGTGACACTGACTCCGTTTCAAATGCAATCTGCTGCGGAGCCACAGCAATCTCGGAAATCTGGCGCTCGTTCTTCGTCAGCACCTTTGCCAGCTTCGGCAGCGGCGGTTCTTCTTCCTCTTTCTCCTTCTTCGCCGCAGTCTTAGGAGCCGGTATTTTCTGCGCATTCGCAATCGCATCCTGCACAGGAATTGCCAGCAGCACATCTCCACGCTCCTGCTCGCGCCAGCGAATCACGTCTTTCCACTCATCCTTACGCGTGTCTTCCTGCGCCTTGGTCAGCGGCTGCTCGACAGAAAAGAAAATCCTCGCCCCATCTGCCGACCACGCAAACGCATGCGCATCCAGCTTCTCCGTGTAGAGCGGTAGCGCCTCGCCGCCAGCGACCGGAATCACCCACACCCGTTCTGAGCCTTCCTTGTCGGGATCTTTGTCATCGGCATCTTCATCCGCCAGCGCACGCGAAGAGATAAACGCGATGTACTTCCCGTCCGGCGACCAGGCTGGCTGCGAATCATACCCTGACTGCGTCAGCTGAATTGTTGCTCCTGTTTTCTGCTGCCACAGCCACAGATCGTCGCGGAAGCGATCATGCTGCCAGTCCGGCGACGAGGTCCAGATCACTACCGCCTGTCCATCCGGCGCAATCCTCGCCGTCCGGACTTCGGTGGTATTCATGAATTCATCGAGTGTTATCGGAGGCTTCGATTTCTGTGCCTGAACGCACAACGACCCACAAAGAAAAAGCAAAGCGGACAATTTCTTCATTTTGATCCTTATAAACGTGCTGTGATCCTGACGCCGAGGAACGAAGCGGAAGGATCTGCTTTTTCGCCTTCAGATAGCAGGATTCATATCAAAACAGATTTTCTCGTTGACGATAACATCTGTATCCGCGCCTATCCAGGCAATTCTTATTTTTCAAACTATATGCACAATCTGTTACTTTTGATTTTCACTGGAAAGGGGAAATCCATGCGTTGTTCCACAGCGCTGAGCCTGCTTGCGCTCTGCGCCATTACCATCCATTGCACTGCACAAACCGGGGCCCCCGGCAAGCGGTCTTTGCTTGCTGGGATGGAAGTCGATCCGCAGACCAAGCAACTTGCCCACGACATCTTTCAGCAACTCATCGAGATAAACACAACAGATTCTGTCGGCAGCGTCACCGCCGCTTCCGAGGCCATGCAACAGCGCTTCCTCGACGCCGGCTACACAAAAGACGACATGTATCTCGGCGGGCCCAATGACCGCAAAAAGAACCTTGTCCTGCGCCTTAAAGGAACAGACCAGAAAAAACCCATCCTCTTCATAGGCCATCTTGACGTTGTCGAAGCGCGCCGCTCCGACTGGACCACCGATCCCTTCAAATTCGTTGAGAAGGACGGCTATTACTATGGCCGCGGCACGCAGGACATGAAAGAAAGTGACGCCATTCTCGTCACCACCTTCATTCGCCTCAAGAAAGAAGGCTACAAGCCCGACCGCGACCTTATTCTCGCTCTGACCGCCGATGAAGAGGGCGGCAAATCAAACGGCGTCGACTGGCTCGTCAAAAATCAGCGCAGTCTCATCGATGCTGAATACGTCGTCAATCCCGACGGCGGCGGTGTTGACCTCGAGCATGGCAAGCCTATCGCCATGGACGTTGATGCCACCGAAAAACTCTACGGCGATTATCAGCTCACTGCGCTCAATCCGGGCGGGCACAGTTCCCTGCCGGTGCCTGACAACGCCATCTATCACATCGCTGACGCGCTGCAGCGCATTCAGAACTACACTTTTCCCTTCGAATTAAACACCATTACACGCGCCTACTTCGAAAAGATGAGCACGCTCGAATCAGGTCAGGCTGCCTCGGACATGAAGGCCATCCTCGCCACTCCGCCTGACAAAGCTGCTATTGAGCGCCTTTCCGAAAATCCCGAATACAACTCCACTATGCGCACCACCTGCGTTGCCACACGCCTTTCCGGTGGTCACGCCAACAACGCGCTCCCACAGACCGCGCAGGCCAACATCAACTGCCGCATCCTGCCCGGCTACTCGCTTGAAGAAATCCGCAACGAACTCATCCGTATCATCAACGACCCGAAGATCACCGTCCGCTACGTCAACGATGGCGGAGAAATCTTCGACGCCGCCCCCGATCGCAAACAATTGCCGCCTGCAGTCCTCAAGCCGGAAGTTTTGCAGCCGCTTGAAGCGCTGGTGAATAAATTCTGGCCCGGTATCCCGGTCATTCCCACGATGGCAACCGGAGCATCAGACGGCGTCTATACCAATGCCGCCGGAATGCCCACTTATGGCATCTCGGGCATTGCGATTGAGTCGAACGACGTTCGCGCTCACGGCAAAGACGAGCGCATCCCCATCGACTCCTATTACAAGGGCGTCGACTTCTACTATCAGTTCGTAAAGGCTCTTGGAGGGGAGTAGCAATTGCAACGCACTCTTTTCAATTACTTACATCATCATGTACCGCCTAGCGATACATTTCCACACCCTCCCCCTCTTTGTACGGAGATTCTTTATTTTCAGTAATTTAGAGCACTAACGCTGTACGGATATCATTTGTTTTGTATGACTTACATTATCTTCCGTCATATCAGCAAAGATTCTCCATTACTCAGTGGGCTATAGCCTGAGCTTTGATTCGTCTATCAAGGCATGAATGCCGTAGATGCCTGAATCAGAAAGAGCCCCCAAATGTAAAACGCCTGTGGAAGTCATTCCACAGGCGTCACAATTCAGTAGCCCTCCCCCAAGTGCTACTCAATGATTGAAATGTAATATGGCCCAACCGCCGAGCATATACCAATTTAGTTACAAAATTCTGAATTGTCGTAACCATACGGATGGTTACCTGCCCTACTCCGCGGCAAACTCCCACCAGGCATCGGCTACCTGTGCGCCCAGATCGTTTGTAATGCGCACAGCGGCGTCTTCGACCTGTTTCATCATGCCGGCAAGGTAATCGCGTGAAGCCGAGATGGCGGCAACCCCGATGGTCGCCGATTGCCACGTCACCGTCTCGTCCATTTCGGCAACAGAGATGTTGAAGCCATGCTGCAGCTTTTCTTTGAGACTGCGCACCACCTGTCGGCGGTCTTTCAGTGAATGCGCATTCTCGATGCGTATCTCCAGCGTGAGCACGGCCACGGGCATGCCGTAAGACTAACAGGCAGAGCGCTTCCGCGACCGGAGGCAACGGCCTGCCGCAAAGTTCCCACTTCCTGCGCCCGTCAACATTTCCCGCGGCGGCTTAGAAACGTATGCTGGCCGAGCGGCCCAAGGAGCCTGGAACGAATGTCTCGTCTGCTGACAGTAGCTGGCATTGCCCTTCCCTTGTTTTGTGTTTCTCATGCCGGCGCTATTCAAACTCCGGGCTGCGAAGCTTCCACGCCGAAAGAATGCATTGAGCAGGCGCTGACAGCGATGGGTGGCGAGGAGAAGCTGCAGTCCATCCACAGCATACAATTTGAGACTGTCTCGCATATTGCGCTCACTGAGCAGTCATATCGGCAGGACCCTTTCATCACCGCCTACACCCGCTCTAAAAGCACAATCGATTTTTCCGACAACCGTATTCGCACCGAGGAGCGCCTTACGTGGCCTGAGTCCGATCCGCATCAGTCGGAGATCGACACTACGCTGATTGCCACGCCCTCCGGTGGTGTCTATCACAGCGAAAAAGGAGACGCGCCGTGCTCGCCGGCCGATCTTGACAACACGCGCTCCCGTCTTGAACTTGGTCCTTTGCGCCTGCTGTTGACCGCACTGCAGGCAGATGACCTTCACTACGAAAAAGCCGAAACAATTCGATCGACTGAGCACGCGGTGCTTGCCTTTACCTGGAATAAGCTTCTGGTTCGCATCCTGCTGAACCGCTATAACCATCTGCCCGATGCAATAGAGACCACCTTCCAGCCGCAGGATTTCTGGTTTTACTGGGGCGATGTGAAGCAGCGCGTCTACTGGGACAACTGGCAGTACGCCCAGGGAATTGTGTACCCCACCAACGAAATCACGGAGCGCAATGGAGTGCTCTGGCAATCGGCCCAGGCGCTCGATATCCAGTTCAACGTTCCGGTCGACGACAAGAACTTTGCTATGGATGAAAAGGCTGCCCGGCAAAGCGGGCAGCAGAAGAGCTGGGAGCGTCCGTTTAAGAACGATAAGAGCATAAAGCTGGCCGAAGGCATTGACCTTTATCGCGGATCATGGAACACCACCATCGTGAAGCAGCCGGATGGCGTAGTCATTCTCGAAACGCCGATCTCCGGCACGTTTACGCAAGGCATCTTCGAAGAGGCGCAAAAGAAATATCCCGGGGCAAAGATCCAGGCCGTGCTTTCATCTTCCGATTCATGGCCGCACGTTGGCGGCGTTCGTTTCGACGTATCACAGGGCATGCCGGTCTACATTCTTGACCTGAACCAGCCACTGCTCGATCGGATGATTGCCGCGCCCCATCACATCCATCCCGATGCGCTTGAAACTTCACCACGAAAGCCGGACTGGAAAATCGTCTCCGGTAAAGTTGAGTTAGGGTCCGGCCCGAACCGCATGGAACTGTATCCGCTGCGCGGCGCTTCCACAGAGCGGCAGTACATGGTCTATTTCCCCGAGCATCGGCTGCTTTATGCCAGCGACACGCTCGTGGTGAATCCGGACAAGACCCTCTACGATCCGCAGTTGATGCACGAAGTCCGGCAGGCCGTCGAGCGCGAGCACCTGAAAGTGGACACGGTGTACGCCATGCACGAAGGCCCAACGCGGTGGGCCGATGTTATCGCAATGCTCAAAAAGGCTTCGTAGTTTTTTAGTGACAGAGCAGACTCCGAAACCGGCTCTTCACCCTCAAGGGCAGGCGGCTTTTCCCAACCCCAGGCCGCTTGCCTCTTTTTACCCCTGCTCCCCACAAATGAATTAATCGCACGCAGTTTATATAGTAAGCCATTGATTGTTTGAACAAATACTTAATGAAATCAAGCACCTGGAAGATTTCCACAGCAAAGGGACTTGACAAGGCTTTGGAAGGCGCTTCGATTTTGCCTGCACACTTCCCGATCTAGTGAGAAGAATCGGGCGAAAGGACTGATTACACTGATGAAAACATCCTGGGAAGTAGAGTTCAGATGGGCTTTTTCCGCAAAAAGATAAAACAGGAACACAAGATCATGATGCAGGCCGAGCGCGCTGCCGGGGCGCTTCTGCCTGAATATCACCGCGCCACGCCCGAATGTCCGCATCCGGAGCGGTGGTGCATGTACGACTCTATGACCGCGGAAGTTGAGGTGCTCGAGTTCCTGCGCACTCTGGTCACGACGGTGAAGCCGGAATTAGTGGTCGAAACGGGCGCCTTTCTTGGCGTGAGCACGCTTTGGATTGCGGAAGGGTTGAAGCGCAACGGGTTCGGGAAAATCATCAGTTGCGAGCTTGATCCGGTGGTCTTTGCAAAAGCGCAAGAGAAGATTGCCGCATCCGGGCTGGCGGAGTGGATTGAGCTGCGGAATGAATCGAGTCTGGAGATGAAGATCGAGGGACAGATTGACATTCTCTTCAGCGACAGCGATATGCCGATCCGGGAACCGGAGGTGAAGCGCTTTCTGCCGCAGATCAATCCGCAGGGCTTGATTTTGCTGCATGACGCCAGCTCACATCTAAAGGTTGTGCGCGAAGCTGCGCTCAGGATGGAGGCTGAAGGATTGCTCTCGGTCGTACTGCTGCCTACGCCGCGGGGTTTTGTCGTGGCGCAGAAGAGAGAAGGCCGGCGCTGAGTTTATTGCTTTCATCCTTCGCCTGTGGCACAGGATGGGGCACCCAGCGCTTTATAACTCTAAGAACCACTTAGCGAAAAACGTAAGCGAAGCCACCGGAGAAAAGCAGGTCCACGCTCCGCTCAGGATGACACATTTTGTGATACTTTGCGGCTTTCGCTTTCGCTTCCAGTCGTCGTTCGCGTTGATGGAAATTAACACAGATCGCCTTTAATGACGCGGGTTTTGTTGATATTCTGGAGTGGCTATGCCTACGAAACAGGAACTACTCAAGAATCCCATCCAGCACATCGACATCAAGCAGCACAACGTGGTCGCGCTGGTCGATGCCATGGAGCACATGGCCTACAGCTCCCGTGATCTTCACCGGGCAGCTTCGATTTATGAGCGCATGCTGCGCGACAAGGACTGCGGCGTTATTCTCTGCCTCGCCGGCTCGCTCATCAGCGCCGGACTGAAACAGATTTTTGTGGACCTGATCCGCAACAACATGGTGGACGCCGTGGTTTCGACCGGCGCGAATATTGTCGATCAGGACTTCTTCGAGGCTCTCGGCTTCAAGCACTGGATCGCCGACGACATTCTCAAGCAGGGCACCGAAGATGCGATGCTGCGCGAGCTGATGATTGACCGCATCTACGACACGCTGATTGATGAAGAAGAGCTGCGCTTCTGCGACGATACTACGCAGAAGGTTGCCGATTCGCTCGATCCGCGCCCTTACAGCTCGCGTGAGTTCATCCGCGCCATGGGCGCGTATCTGGAAGCGAATGGCAAGACACCGGCAAAAGGCGGCGTCGACTCGATTGTTTATGCGGCTTATCAGAAGGACGTGCCCATCTTTTGTCCGGCTTTCAGCGACTGCTCGGCGGGATTCGGTCTGGTCGCGCACCAGCATGCGCGCCAGGACAAACCGAAGGTTTCGATTGACTCAGCGAAGGATTTCTATGAGTTGACCCAGCTCAAGATTGCCAATCCGACAACCGGCCTGCTGATGATCGGCGGCGGCGTGCCGAAGAATTTCGCGCAGGACATCGTGGTTGCCGCCGACATTCTCGGCAACGAAGCGCCGATGCATAAGTACGCGATCCAGGTTACGGTCGCAGACGTTCGCGATGGCGCGCTCTCATCGAGCACGCTGAAGGAAGCGAGTTCATGGGGCAAGGTCGATACGACATTCGAGCAGATGGTGTACAGCGAAGCAACTCTGGCGCTGCCGCTGATCACCGGCTATGCCTGGCACAAGAAGGCTTACGAAGCGCGGCCTGAGCGCCGCTGGGCCCGTTTGCTGGAGCCGGTTACGGCCTGATTTCAGCTGACCCCGGAGTGAAAAGAGCCGGCAGATATTACTGGCGGCTTTTTCTTTTCCCCAAATTGAAAAATTGATGAAATTTTCTGGCCAATCGTTTGAACAATGAGATAACATGCATCCCGCGTGGAATAAATTAATTTTTCTTCCCCTGCTTCACTACCCGCGGAGTTCTGCTATGTTGTTGATTTTTGCATTTCTGGCTGCACTCTATTTAGTGTGTTTCCTGTGGTTCCGATCTCAGTGCCGCCTGGCTATCCGCTTCCATGAATTATCCAGAGAACAAGGATCGGCATCAAATTTGATCCCATTTGAACGTGGCCTGGAGCCGCCTAATTCATAAAGGACCGCAAGCCGTTTAGCCGCACACGTTCAAAAGGCATGATGCTCTTCATCGAAGAGTGTCGTCCGCGTGGTTTCTTCGGATAGGCTCTCTTCCGCCTCAGCGCGAAGCTTGGCGACAGCCATCCAGTTGTCTTTATGCGGGCGTTCTGCGAACCAGGGCGGGAGCGGCATGCAAAGGTAGCGGCTCAGGCTCTCGGCATAACCCTCGTATAACTGGCGCATCTGGCGCAGGCGCACAGAAGAATGCGCGTCACGACAGAGGCGCACACCGGACTGGCACATCTGGTCATAGACCACCTGAAACTTCTTTTCCGGGAGCCGGTCGGGCATGTCCCTGACCGGATCAAGCGAGAAGACCTGCGCCAGGTCCACCAGCGCGTGCCGCGCCATGGCGAAGGTAAGCTGCGCCTGCCGCGCCGGATGTTCCTGGACACCTGCAATTAAAAGAGAACAGGTATCGAGAATAGCTGTGAGCGCGCTGATCCAGCTCTGATGGGTATGCTGAGAGCGGAAGTAACAGAGCAGAGGATAAGAAATATGGCTCTCCAGCAGCTCCGCTGACCAGCGTTCCCATTCTTCGAGCAGGAGAACCAGCGCGGCATTCCCTCCTTCAAATGAGTGCCGCCGCAAGAGCTCGACTGCGGTTGGCGGCGAGCCGGCGCGTGCGTCCAGCAGCGAGATGCTTACCTCACGGCGGGAAAAGGCTCCATAGAGCACCGGGAAATAGCCGATCACCATGGCGACAAAGCCGAGGCCCATGCCCGCTTCGAGGATCACCAGATCGCGAATGACGTACTGGTGCGGCACCACATCGCCGAGGCCAAGCGTAAAGAGGGTCGTGCCGCTAACGTATAAATCAGAACGCAGTCCCACCGTGCGGCCAAGAGGGTCGAGAAAAGGCGAGCCCAGCGCATAGAAGATCAGGGCGAAACCGATGACCAGCGCTCCAGCCCAGATGACGATCAGCAGGACGAGCGAGAGCGGGCCGTAGAAACTGAGCATCGTTTCGCGTTTGCGCTCGTGCTTTACTTTATTAGCAAACCATGACCAGGGTATCCAGGTGGCGACATAGAAAATACGCGTGATGCGGAACCGGCCTGTAGCGCGCCGCGGCAGAATTACGGTCTGGAAGGCATCGAGCAAGGCAAGGACAAGGCAGGCGATGCCGGCAATCAGGGTCAGGATTTGCACGTGCTTCTTACTCCGGTGCGCTTAGAAGAGCAGGAATGAGGGCCCTGCGTCAACGCCTGTGCCTCTGTTCTAGACTGAGGGCATGAATGAAATCGGCCGCATGCTGGTGGGTCTTGGGATTTTGTTTCTCCTGCTCGGCGGCCTGATTCTGCTTCTCGGAAAGAGCGGAATTCCTTTCGGACGGCTGCCGGGAGATATCGCTTACCGCGGCAAGCATACGTCGTTCTATTTTCCGCTGGCCACTTGCATCGTGCTCAGCATAGTGCTGTCGTTGGTCTTCTATCTTCTTTCGCGTTTTCGGCGATAGACTATTGTTTTGTGAACCACTTCGCATCAGAATCCGGATCGCAGCTTGGCTTCGTTTTTGAAGCTTCCCGTGTCGAAACGCGGCGCATCTGGAGAGTAGCAGAGCTGGTCAGCGAAGTCCGTATTCACATCGAGCGCGACTATGCCGACCTCTGGGTGGAAGGCGAAATATCTAACCTGCGCACGGCTCCTTCGGGCCACATCTACTTCACGCTGAAAGATGGCGAGGCGCAGTTGCCTGCTGTGCTTTTCCGCAAACAGGCGCTGCTTCTGCGCTTTCGTCCGGAAGATGGTTTGCAGGTACTGGTACGTGGCAAGGTCTCCGTATATGAACAGCGCGGACAGATGCAGGTTGTTGCTGAATTTATGGAGCCTGTTGGCGCGGGGTCACTGCAGATCGCCTTTGAGCAACTGAAGACGCGGTTGCAGCAGGAGGGGCTTTTTGATCCGGAACGAAAGAAGCCGCTGCCCGCGTTTCCGCGCTGCGTCGGGATCGTTACTTCGCCGACCGGCGCTGTGATCCGCGATTTTCTGAATGTTGTCGGGCGTCGTCATGCTGCACTCGATGTTCTGCTCTATCCGGCGTCGGTGCAGGGAGAAAGTGCTGCCGCTGAAGTGTCGGCTGGTATTCGTTTTTTCAATCGGGCGCGGTCGGTGGACGTGATTGTGATTGCGCGGGGCGGCGGATCGCTGGAGGACCTGGCGCCGTTTAATTCTGAGCTGCTGGCGCGCGCTATTGCCGAATCAAAGCTACCGGTTGTTTCAGCGGTTGGACACGAAACAGATTTCACCATTGCTGATTTTGCCGCCGATCTGCGCGCGCCTACACCTTCCGCAGCAGCGGAGATCATTACCGGCGCATTGCACAAAATTGAAGAACGCGTGGAGCAATCCGCGTTACGGTTACAGCGGGCTTGCCGTTATCGGTTGATGCAGGCGCGTGATGGGTTTGTAAGGCTGGGCGTGGATGCATCGCTTGCGCGTTTGCGCGAGAGTTTTGCGCGGCGGCAACAGCGAGTAGATGAGTTGAGCTTCCGGATGGAAGCTGCGTGGAATGCGGCAAGCCGGGGCGCATCCGAGCAATTGCACCAGCTGACAGCGCGGCTTCGGCGGCAGGACGCATCGCATCGACTGCAGCTTTTCCGTGAACGGCTGGCGAGTCTCGAGGACCGCCTCGCCCGCCTTCAGCAGAGCAGACTGCATAGGGACTCGGCTCGTTTACAAAGCCTGACGCGGCATCTGCATTCGCTTTCACCTCTGGCGGTTTTGAACCGTGGATATGCGCTGGTGTTTGATGAGGCGGGAGCGCTGGTGAAGAATGCCTCCGGCTTAACGCGGGAACAGCGGCTTGTAACCCGATTGGCGCAGGGAAGCATTGAGAGCCGCGTCACAGAAATTATTCCTGAGAGAACTTCCTGAATTTATGAGAAAACTTTTCGGCACGGATGGGATTCGCGGCGTGGCGGGCCAGTCGCCGCTTGATTCCAAAACCATTTACGCAGTTGGCCTGGCGCTTGCGCACCAGGTAAAGGCCAGTAATAGCCATCCGCGATTCATTCTCGGAATGGATACTCGCGAATCGAGCAACTGGATTGCAGCCGTGTTGAGCGCGGGAATTCGAGACGGCGGCGCTGCGGTCGAAAGCGCAGGCGTCATTACAACGCCGGCAATTGCGTACCTTGCGCGCAGGCATGGTTTCGAAGCGGGCGTGGTGATCTCGGCTTCACACAATCCATGGCAGGACAATGGGATCAAGGTCTTCGGCGGAAATGGCTACAAACTTCCCGATGAAACCGAACTGCGCATCGAAGAGGAGATTTTCCGAAGACTCGAAGGCGTAAGCGCGCCCGACGTTTCTCAGCTGACTGCGCCAGCAGTCAATTCACGATTCCGTGCTGATTACGAAGGGTTCCTCAGGGCTGCTGTTCCGGATCTGAGCCTGGATGGGCTGCATCTTGTGCTCGACTGCGCGAACGGAGCGGCTTCCGCTATCGCGCCGGAGTTTTTCTCTCATCTCGGCGGCACAGCTGATCTCACTCATACCTCTCCTGACGGCCGCAATATCAATGCCAATTGCGGCGCGTTGCATCCTGAAGTTGTGGCCGCAGAAACAAAGTCGCGCGGAGCGGACATCGGAGTGACCTTTGATGGAGACGCAGACCGCGCCCTCTTTGCCGATGCTAACGGCAGGGTCATCAATGGAGACGCCGTTCTTCTGCTGGCGGCGCGTGACCTGCTTGCGCGCAAGCTGCTTAGACGCGGGCTGGTCGTAGCCACAACCATGTCCAATATGGGCCTGGAAGCCGCGCTGCGTAGCGATGGAATACAGATGCTGCGCGCGCCTGTAGGGGACAAGTATGTTCTGGAGCGGATGCAGCAGGAAGAGGCATCTCTCGGCGGCGAGCAGTCCGGGCACATTCTTTTTCCGCATCTAGCTACAACGGGCGATGGATTGTTGACCGCGCTCGTAGTTCTCGATATTGTGCGTCGCTCGGGAAAGCCTCTGCATGAACTGGTGGCTGATCTCAAGGTTTTTCCACAGGTGATTGTCAATGTGCGCGTGAAAGAGAAAAAGCCGCTGGAGCAAATTGTAACTGTTGCAAGCACGATTCGTGATGCCGAAACAGAGCTTGCTGAAAATGGGCGGGTTGTCGTGCGCTATTCGGGAACCGAGGCACTGGCTCGCGTGATGATCGAGGCCGAATCAGAGGAGACTATGCGCCATCATGCGGAACGCATTGCCGGGGCGATTCGCGAGGCGATTGGGGCTTAATAGGCAGAGTATCCGCCTCCGTTTTTGAGAGTTTGAGAAATACACGAAAACTGCAGGTCCTCCACTTCGTTACCGCCTTTCGGCGACAATTCCGGGACAATTTTTTTGGAATCATACAGCACTGAATTACTTCAAATCCCGCCAGTTGGGGCCGATTCCGCAATCGGCTACAACCGGCACTTTCAGTTCAATTACGTGCTCCATTTCTTGCCTGACGAGTTCCTTTGCACGCTCTGTCTCATCTTCCGGGACATCGAAGAGCAGTTCGTCGTGAACCTGAAGAGTCATCACTGTTTTTAATTTTTCTTCGGCAAGGCGGCGATCAATTCGGATCATGGCCAGCTTGATCAGGTCCGCGGCTGTGCCCTGCAGCGGAGTATTAACGGCGGTCCGCTCGGCGAATCCGCGCAGGTTGGCGTTACGGCTCTGGATATCAGGGATGGGCCGGACTCGCCCAAAGAGCGTTTTTACCCGCTGCTCGCGCCGGACCTCTTCGAGCAAGCGATCAATATAGGCGCGCACTCCCTGGTAGCGGGCAAAATATGTTTCGATGTAGAGGCGGGCTTCGTGCTGGTCGATATTGAGCTGTTGCGCCAGGCCAAACGGCGAGATACCGTAGACGATTCCGAAGTTTACAGCCTTGGCGCGATTGCGCGTTTCCTTACTCATTTTGTCGACAGGAACACCGAAGACCTCAGAAGCGGTCAGCGTATGAATATCCTGACCGGTTTGATAGGCGCGCACCAGCAGCGGATCATCGGAAAAGTGCGCCATGAGCCGCAGTTCAATCTGTGAATAGTCTGCAGAGAACAGTACTCGACCTGGAGCCGCGATGAATGCAGCGCGAATCTCGCGTCCCAGTTCTGTCTTAATGGGGATGTTCTGCAGGTTAGGGTTTGTGGATGAGAGGCGCCCGGTGGCCGTGCCGACCTGGTTGAATGTCGTATGGACGCGGCCATCGCGGTCAGCAAGCAGCGGCAATGAATCAACATAATTTGATTTCAGCTTGGCAAGCTGCCTGTATTCGAGCACGAGACGCGGGACTTCGTTGTGCTCTGCCAGCTCTTCGAGCACATCTACTGCCGTGGAAACGACCTTTCCTTTGCCATACTTGAGCGGCTTGGGCAGATTCATCTTGTTAAAGAGAACGTCACCAAGCTGTTTCGGCGAATTGATGTTGAAGCGATGCCCAGCGCGTTCGAAGATTTCTTCACCGACGCGGTGCATCTCTTTGGAAAGCTTCTCGCCCATCTCGTGCAGAACGCGCGAGTCGATCCGCACGCCTGCTTCTTCCATGCGTAACAGGATGGGCACGAGCGGGAGATCAATGGTTTCATATACACTGCGTGTCTCCAGAGCATCGGCTTCTTCGCGCAGCCCTGGAGTAAGCACGTGCACGGCATGCGCGGCTTCCGCCATCTGCTTTTCGCCTGTTTCCTGAAGTGGGCGGCTGCTGAAACGCGCCGCTATATCGCTCAGCCGGTGTGAGGCATGCGTCGGATTGATGAGATACGAATACAGCATCAGATCGTCAGGCGCATTTTTCAGCTGCACATTCCGGCGTTCGAGAGCTCGTAACGCGCCTTTCAGGTCATGCACTCTTTTGGGGACGAGTTCATCTTCGAGAAGAGGCTTTACTGCATTCAGCGGAAGCAATAACGCCTGATCGGCGTTCGCGGCAACGGCGATTTGCGATTCCAGCTTTTCTGTCGCGGGTTGTGTTGCCGCGCCGTCGAAATCGAGCAGTGACATTGTCTTCAGTTCCGGCCCGCTCTCTTCTGCCGACTCAGCCTGCTCCTCGCTTACCTGCTCGGCAATGGTCTCCAGCTCTGACGCAGGGAGCGCGAAGGCGAAGCCACTCTGACGCGCCTGTGCAATGAACTCCTCTATCTGCTCTGGTGAAGGACTCAGCACATATTCGACGGGTCGCTCCAGGTCAGCAGGCGCAAGGTCTTTAAGCAGAGTAGTGAACTCAAGCTCCGTAAAGAGCTGGCGGCATGCCGCGACATCCGGCGCCTGCGTTTGCATCGCGTTCAGGTCAAGTTCCAGAGGGACTTCGCAGTGGATTGTCACCAGTTCTCGACTCAGCAGAATGTTGTCGCGATTGTTCTCCAGTGATTCGCGATATGTTTTGCGCTTTACTTCGGATGCGCGATCCAGCAATGCTTCCAGACTGCCAAATTGTTGGATCAGCTCTACCGAACCTTTGTCGCCGATGCCGGGCGCGCCGGGAATGTTGTCAATAGAGTCGCCGCGCAGTGCCATGACATCAATGACTTTTTCGGGTGGTACGCCGAGTGTTTCTTCGACTTTGGCGCGGTCGAGGATCAGATTGTCTTTAACAGGGTTGAGGACCTTTACCTGATCGTTGACCAACTGGAGCATGTCTTTGTCGTTCGAGACAACAAACACAGGATGGCCTGCTTCCGCGGCCTGCTTTGCCAGGGTTCCGATCACGTCGTCTGCCTCGAAGCCCTCGGCCTGCAGAATAGGAATATGGAAGGCTTCGAGCGCGCGGCGAATATACGGCACCTGCTGCGCCAGATCCGGCGGCATTTCGGTGCGTGTGGCTTTGTATCCGGCGTATTCGATTTCGTCGAATGTTTGTGTTTTGATGTTGAATTTTCGGATGGTGGTCATTTCTTTCGCGCGCTCGTCGCGAAAGACCTTTCCGCTGATGTCGAAGACGGCGGCAAAATATTCCGGCTGAAAATCACGGCGCAGCTTATTAAGCATGTTCACGAAGACGTAGGTGGCTGCGGTGGGCACGCCTTTTCGCGTGGACATGGGACGCGACCGCTGCATCGCATGGTAAGCGCGAAAGATGAACGACATCGAATCGAGCAGGAATATAGGCTTTTTATCTGCGGGAGACATCAAGGTTGAGTTTATCGCTTTCGCGGGACCGGAGTTGGTTCACCCGTGTACGGAGAATGCATCAGAGCTATGCCGCTCGAAGGTGAACTACAGGTCCCCTTCGGCTTGGCTCAGGGGAGGCTCTCCGCTCCGCCTTCGGATCCGGTCGGAATGACAAATCCTATGGTGAACCGTTGCACTACGATAGGAACATGCAGTCGCCGTAGGAGAAGAAGCGATAGCCTGTTTCAACGGCGTGCTTATAGGCGGCGAGGACGTGCTCACGACCGCCAAAGGCGCTGACCAGCATCAGCAGGGTTGATTGCGGCAGGTGGAAGTTTGTCAGCAGTGCGTCGACGATGCGAAATTCAAATCCGGGTGAGATGAAGATACTCGTTGATCCGGAATGTGGTTCGAGTTTGTCACTGCCGGCGCAGTGTTCCAGAGTACGGACTGTGGTTGTGCCGGCGGCTATGATTCTGCGGCCTTCTCGTTTGGCTGCTTTCACGGCTTCGGCGGTGAATTCGGGCAGCGTGTAGCGCTCGGTGTGGAGGTGAATGTCTTCTACCTTCTCGACGCGGACCGGCTGGAAGGTTCCGAGGCCGACGTGCAGCGTGACGTATTCGATCTGGACACCTTTCCGGCGGATTCGTTCGAGGATTTCCGGGGTGAAGTGGAGTCCAGCTGTAGGCGCGGCGACTGAGCCGCGCGGCTGTGCGTAGACAGTCTGGTAGCGGTTGCGGTCAGAGGCTTCGTCGGGGCGATGTATATAAGGCGGCAGAGGCATGTGACCCAGCTTTTCGACGACGCCGTAGAAATCGGCAACCGGCTCGAAGCGGATGGTGCGCTCGCCGAACTCGCCATGGGCGATCACTTCGGCGTGGAGTACGTTGTCTCCGAAGGTCAGCTTTTCGCCGGTGAGGACTTTGCGTCCTGGACGCGCGAGAACATGCCATTCCCATTCACTAACCTGCTCGGTGAGGAGGACCTGGATGCGTCCTGTTGTTTTATGGCCTTCCTGCGTGTGCAATCCGGCGCGATGCGCGAAGAGACGCGCAGGGATGACGCGGCTGTTGTTGAGAACAAGCACGTCGCCTTCGCGGAGCATATCAGGGAATTCGCGGAAGGTGTGGTCCGCAAAGGCTCCGGTTCGGCGGTCGAGCGTGAGCATGCGTGACGCTGCCCGATCTTCGAGAGGTTTCTGGGCGATAGATTCTTCGGGGAGGTGGAAATTGAAGTCGGAAACCAGCACTAGTTTAATTTTAGCGGTTGAAGCTACCACCGCCACGAACGCCAAATCAAAATTTCACCACAGAGAGCACAAAGAACACAGAGTTTACTGAAATTTCCGAGCGTGATTTTCGGCGTTGCGACGGGCCCGTTCAATGGTATCGTTCAATTCCTCGCGTTTGGCTTCGAGGGTTGCTGCATCAGCATCAGGAAGAGGCGGAGCAACCGGGCGCGACCAGCTAACGATAACTCTGGAGAAGGGCTTCGGGATGAGGAAATGGTCCCATGAGTTGAGTTTCCAGGCCCGCACAGGCAGCAAATAGAAGCTGCCGATCTGCTGTTGAGTCATCTGGGCCAGCTTTACCGGGCCCATTTTAGTCTCGTAGATGGGTCCGCGCGGGCCATCAGCGGTGAATACCACCGGCAGGCCCGATTCGAGAACCTGTTGCAGTGCGAGCAATCCGGCTGCGCCTCCTCTGGAGCTTGAGCCGCGAACGCTATCAAAACCGAGGATGGAAAGGGTACGAGCAATAAGTTCCCCATCAAAACTACGGCTGATGAGGATAGAGCAGCGGAATTTACGGAAGTACCACCCACAAGGCAATGTGCACTGGTGCCAGAAGCAAAAGATGCCTTTGGCCGGAGGTGTGGCCGGGATGGCTCCTTCTTCAGCGACAACCTCAAAACGCAGCGTGATGCCGATAACTCCCAGGATGACAGCAGTAAGCCGTGGGATGATGGCTAGCGCGATTCGCTGCGAAAAGGTGAAGTCGTTCCGGGGCACGTTCCTGATTTTACGTGCTGTCCGTTTACTGGCTTATTTCTCCATCGAAATCCCTTCTGGCCCTTTTGGCTGAAGGGCTTTGCCCAGTCTTCAACGGTCTAGTACCATCTAAGATCAGGTGCCTGTACCTCTCCCGCTCTTACGCGTTCTGGTGAACAGGTATTCCCCAAATTAAGGAGGACTGTCTTGTCCGTACGCGATAAATTTTTATTCACCTCGGAGTCGGTGACCGAAGGACATCCCGACAAGATTGCAGATCAGATTTCTGACGCCGTTCTGGATGCCTGCCTCGAACAGGACCCTTATAGTCGTGTAGCCTGCGAGACACTGACCGCTACCGGATTTGTCGTCATCGCCGGTGAGATCACCACAAAAGCTTATGTGGATTTCCAGACGCTGGTGCGCGGCGTGGTGGCGGCGATCGGGTATGATAACGCGCTTTACGGCTTCGATTCGAACACCTGCGCCGTGATCTCGTCGATCAATAAGCAGTCGGGCGATATTGCTATGGGCGTGGACACGGGCGGCGCAGGCGATCAGGGCATGATGTTCGGCTATGCGACCAATGAGACCGAAGAGCTGATGCCGGCACCGATCTCATTTGCTCACAAGCTCACGCGGCGATTGAGCGAAGTCCGTAAGAGCGGCAAGATGCCGTATCTGCGTCCGGATGGCAAGAGCCAGGTGACGGTGGAGTACAGCGCCGAGGGCAAGCCGGTCCGCATTGACGCGGTCGTGATTTCAACCCAGCATGCGGAGCATGTCACCAACGAAGAACTTCGCGCTGATATTCTCAAGCACGTCATTCAGGCTGTGCTTCCTGCTGAGCTTCTCGATGAAAACACCAAGTACCACATCAATCCGACGGGCCGCTTTGTAATTGGCGGACCGATGGGCGATTCGGGACTGACAGGGCGCAAGATCATCGTCGATACCTATGGCGGCATGGGCCGTCACGGTGGCGGCGCTTTCAGCGGCAAGGATCCGACAAAGGTGGACCGCTCGGCTGCCTACATGGCCCGCTACATTGCCAAGAACATCGTGGCTTCCGGCCTGGCCGACCGCTGCGAAGTACAGCTTGCCTACGCCATTGGCGTGGCTGAACCGGTAAGCGTGCTGGTCGACACCTTCGGCACCGGCAAGATTGAAGCCAGCAAACTGCAGGAGCTGGTTCGTGCTAATTTCAGCCTGACTCCCAAGGGCATCATGGAAAGCCTGGACCTGCGTCGTCCGATTTACCGCAAGACAGCGGCGTATGGCCACTTCGGTCGCTCTGATAAGGAGTTTACCTGGGAAGCGACTGACAAGGCTGCTGCTCTGCGTGAGCAGGCCGGAGTAACGGCTGAAGCAGCCGTCAAGTAGTCAACTGCGCTTCGCATAAAAGGGGCAAGCCTTCGGGCTTGCCCTTTTGCATTTCCTGGTGAATCGTGGAAGCTGATCGGAAATCGGTACGAGGAATGCCAAAAACAACAAAATTTGACAGCAAGAAGCGGAGTGCCACGATCCCGGCAAAAGCGCGAAGATCAGAACAGGACAAGGAGGAAGATATGAGTGCTGTTCAGGCTTCGCATCATGTTTGGGATCGGGCATGGCAGATGGTGGAAGCACGCAAGCCTGTTGCGGACATGCTTTTTGTTTATGCAGTGCGGACAACGGGCGTGTATTGCCGTCCGTCATGCCCCAGTCGCAGGCCGCTGCGATCGTCAGTTGAATTCTTTGCGACGAGCGAGCTGGCGGAGCGCGCCGGATACCGGGCGTGCAAGCGCTGCGCTCCGGGCGAAGCGCATCCACAGGCGCAGATGTTGACGCAGGCATGCGAGTACATTGAGCGGAATATAGACAGCACCATCAAGCTAGATCAGCTGGGCAAAGTCGTTGGCCTGAGCGCTTTTCATACACAGAGGCTCTTTCGGCGTTACCTCGGCATCTCGCCGCGGCAGTATCAGCAGGCCCGCCGGATGGAGCAGTTTCGCAAGAACCTGCTGACCGACGAGAGCGTGACGGCGGCGATGTATGATGCGGGATTTGGATCGAGCAGCCGTCTTTACGAATCAGCCACCGAGCACCTGGGCATGACGCCGACTGCGTATCGCCGCGGCGGTAAAGATGTAGTGATTCGCTATGCGATTGCTGATTCGCCTCTGGGCAAAATGCTGATCGCGGCGACGGAGGCCGGCTTGTGCCTCGTGGCATTCGGGTCGCTCGAAACGGAGCTTGAAGACGAGCTGGCTTCGCACTTTCCTGCTTCAGAGAGGAACCGCGATGAGTCGAATCTTGGCTCGATGGTGAAGCAGGTTCTGTCACAAATGACTGAGCATCCGGTTGCGCTGGAGTTGCCGCTCGATGTGCGCGCTACCGCGTTTCAGCGTCGTGTGTGGGAGTCGCTACGGAGAATTCCGCGCGGCCAGACACGGACTTATTCACAGATTGCTCAGGAGATTGGCCAGCCAACTGCTGTCAGGGCTGTGGCACGTGCCTGCGCGACGAACCCTGTGGCTGTGGTGGTTCCCTGCCATCGCGTGATTGGGAGTGATGGCACGCTTACGGGCTATCGCTGGGGAGTGGAGCGGAAGAAGAAGCTGCTCGATCTTGAGCAGGTTTAACTATTTTACGGAAAATTAGCCTCATTCTGAGCGATGCCATTGGGGCGCCAGCACTTTCTGAGATTCTTAGCTTCGCTCAGAATGACGACTTGTCAGTATGCTTTATCGCAGGCCACCTGATGCTACCAGCAATTCGCCTGTCAGCCAGGCAGAATCGGGTGAAGCCAGAAAGACAGCTACCGACGCTATGTCTTCAGGCTGGCCGATACGGCCAAGCGGAGTTTGCGCCTCGAACTGCTTCAGAAAATCACTGCCAATGAAGCCTGCGGCATGAACACCTTCTGTCTCCGTCACGCCCGGATTGATGGAGTTGACGCGAATCTTCTTCGGTCCCAGCTCTTTTGCCAGGGTGCGGGTAATGGCGTCCACGGCGCCTTTTGTTCCGGTGTAGACGGCTGAGTTTGGCGGGTAAACCTCGGTTACGGCCGAACCAATGTTGATGATGCTTCCACCGTTGCCATTGAAGTGCTTGAGGGCTTCTTTGGTCGTCAGAAGCAGTCCCAGAACATTGGTGTTAAAGATACGGTTGTAGTGCTCTTCCGTAATTTCTTCAACCGGAGAAAACTCATAGACTCCAGCATTGTTCACCAGGATATCGAGTGGACCGAAGGCCTTCTTCGCTTCAGCGAAAATGCGCTCGACATCGGCTGTCTTCGCAACATTTCCCTGCACCGCTACCGCCTTGCCACCCTTGTCCGTAATCTCCTTTACGACGCGATCCGCGCCTTCTTTGCTGGAAGAATAGTTGACTACTACCGATGCGCCCTCCGCCGCCAGACCCTTCGCAATTCCCGCGCCGATGCCTTTGGATGCGCCCGTGACCACGGCCACTTTACCTTGAAGCTTTCCCATTTTCCTGCTCCTGTTGGAAATATTATGATTTGATGTTTCGATAACTGTCTAATTGATGAGCCCGGGCACTGAAAGTCGCATATCATTTTTATTAAATTCCAGCTAATTGGTCGAGATAAGCTTGCCAGATGTCACGGCAGAGGGAAAGATTTGCGAATTTTCCTTCGCGTTCGATGGTGATCAGTCCGGCGGTTTCCAGTTCCTTTAGATGGTGGGAGAGCGTGGCTGCCGAAACCGGTGTGCATTCACGGAGATTGCTGCATGGACATTGTGTGGAAGCAGCGATCTGTTTCAGGATCTGGAAACGGCGCGGATCAGCAAGCGCGCGAGAAATCAATGTCATCTGACGTGTTGTGAGGCGCGGGCTTTTTCCGAAAGTCATATTTCCATGTTACAGAACTTGTTTTTACGGGGTCAGCGATGGCCGGTCGCTTTCGTCTTTCAGCGCTATTCCTGATTGACCTGTGCGGCGTGCTGCGAGCATAAGATGATGCAGTTTGCGTGCTGCCGCTTCGTAGCTCAGTCCCTGAGGCCGCACATTGGAGATACAGTTTCTGTCCGCATCCGTGCAGCCGACATGCGGCTTGTACGTGAGATAGATGCCAAGACTGTCCGGAGAGCTGAGGCCGGGACGCTCACCGATCAGCACGATGGTCATCTCTGCGTTGAGGAGCTCTCCGATTTCATCGCCAATAGCTACTCGGGCCTGCGTGGCAATAATGACCGGCGCGATATGCTGATCTCCGAGTTTGCTGATGATGTCTCTCAATACCGGGATTGCGTGACGCTGCGGAGCGATAGAGGAGAGACCGTCGGCGATGATGAAAGCGGCGGATAGCGCTTCACTGTGACAGAGATGCGTAGAAAAAGCAGGTCCTTTGCTCCGCTCAGGATGACAATTCTTTGTTTCTTTCATGAATGTTTCCTCAAGCCGTGCCCGGCTTTCGCTATTCAGCTTTCGGCCGAGGTCGGGGCGACGCAGGTACTCGGCGCGGTCACGAGCGGAGCTTTGCAGGGCGATGGACGGCAAGCCGGATGCTTTGAGATCGTGCGCGAGGCTTTCCACATCGAGCGTGTTATGGACAGCATCCCGGGCCTTTGCATGCGCGAGAGCGAATTCGAGAACTTCGTTCGTCGGCAAGCTGTCTCCGGCGCGGCCCAACGCGAGACGGGCGTTGGTAAAGCTACGCAGGCGCGTCCACGGATTCCGGATGATTTCGTTCATGCGCTTTCCAGCAGCCGCGCCGCGCCTGGCTGCAGGCGGTCAGCGAGGCTACCCTCGCGGCTGGTGATGCCCATATTTTCGAGCCATGCTTCGAATTCCGGCGCGCGCTTCAGCCCAAGCACGCGGCGGGCATAGAGCGCATCATGGAACGAAGTGCTCTGGTAGTTGAGCATAATGTCGTCGGCTCCGGGAACGCCCATGATGAAATTCACGCCGGCGACGGCGAGCAGCGTAAGCAGCGTATCCATGTCGTCCTGGTCAGCTTCGGCGTGATTGGTATAACAGATGTCACAGCCCATGGGCAGACCAAGCAGCTTGCCGCAGAAGTGGTCTTCGAGCCCAGCGCGCGTGATCTGTTTGCCGTTATACAGATATTCAGGGCCGATGAAGCCAACGACGGTGTTGACGAGCAGCGGTTTGAATGCGCGCGCCACGGCATAGGCCCGCGCTTCACAGGTCTGCTGATCGACTCCATGATGGGCATTCGCAGACAGAGCGCTTCCCTGCCCGGTTTCGAAGTACATTACGTTGTCGCCGACGGTTCCGCGACGCAGCGCAAGCGCGGCTTCTCGAGCTTCTTTGAGCAGCGCAAGATTCACGCCGAAGCCGGCGTTGGCCTTTTCTGTGCCCGCTATCGATTGGAAGACAAGATCAACAGGCGCTCCCTGCTCGATGGCCTGCATCGTCGTGGTGACGTGTGTGAGGACGCAGGATTGTGTCGGGACTTCATACCGCTGGCGGAATTTGTCGAGCATATCGAGCAGTGTGATAACAGATGTGAGACTGTCGCTTGCCGGGTTGATGCCAATGACCGCATCTCCGCAGCCGTAGAGCAGGCCGTCAAGCATCGATGCGGCTATCCCTTTTGCGTCATCGGTCGGGTGATTGGGTTGCAGGCGGACGGACAAGCGTCCTTTGAGGCCGATGGTGTTACGGAAGCGCGTCACGACACAGCATTTCTGCGCCGCAAGAATCAGGTCCTGATTGCGCATCAGCTTCGAAACGGCGGCAGCCATCTCCGGTGTTATCGCCGACGCGATGCGGGTCAGAGTCTCGGTATCGGTGCTGGTGCTGAGCAGCCAGTTGCGGAAATCACCTACAGTGAGATGGCTGATTTCAGCGAAAGCGTTTGCGTCGTGCGTATGGATGATGAGGCGCGTTACTTCGTCGGATTCATAAGGAATGACGGCTTCTTCGAGAAAGCGCTTTAGCGGCACATCGGCCAAAGCCATGCGCGCGGCTACCCGCTCTTCCTCACTCGCGGCGGCGATGCCGGCGAGTTCGTCTCCAGAGCGCGCCGGGGTGGCTTTTGCGAGCAGTGTCTTCAGGTCATTGAAATACCAGGTGCGGCTGCCGATGGTATGGGCGTAGGGCATGTGCTTGTCGGAGACAGTGTAAGGCTTTCTGGCTGGCGCAGTTCAGCAAAACTGCAGGTCCCTCGGCTTCGCTGCGCTACGCTCGGGATGACAAATTCAGAAGAGGCACCTCATGAGATATGCCGATCATTGAAGGCGTTCGAGTCTGCAGCCTGCTCGCGCTGATGCCGCGTAAGCAGGAAATAGATAAATCCTGCGCCCAGAAGCCCCAGAAATACAAGCGCGACCAGCCGATTGTAGTAGAGCATGGTCCCCATGCAGAGCACGGAACAGATTAAAGCGAATGCCGGAAAGAACGGATAGAGCGGGACCTTATAGCTGCGATGCAGATGAGGCTGACTGCTGCGCAGCCGGAAGAGTGCCAGCATGCTGAGGATGTACATCAGAATCGCGCCGAAGACGGACATCGTAACGATATTGGCGGTGAGGGTCTGTCCTCCGAAGGTAATGAGCTGGTCGCTGTAGATGGCCGCAATACCAACCACTCCTCCAGCCAGAATTGCGAGCCAGGGTGTTTTGAAGCGCGGGTGCACATGAGCAAGAAAACGCGGGAGATATCCGGCGCGGGCGAGGGCGAAGATCTGCCGCGAATAACCCAGGATGATTCCGTGGAATGACGCGATGAGACCAAAAAGCCCCAGCCAGACGAGCATGTGCAGCCATCCGCTGCGCGCTCCTACAACTATCTTCATGGCCTGCGGCAAGGGATCATTGATGTTCGCCAGTTTTGTCCAGTCGCCCGCTGATCCGGCAAAAAGCATGACGCCCAGCGCCAATGCAACCAGCGTCAGGATGCCTGCGATGTAAGCAATGGGGATAGAGCGCTTCGGGTCTTTCGCTTCTTCCGCCGCCATGGCCACGCCTTCGATTGCGAGAAAGAACCAGATGGCAAATGGAACAGCGGCGAAGATTCCCGGGACGGCATGAAGACTGAAGTGGTTCTGGCCAGCCCATCCGCCCTGAAGAAAATTCGCCAGATGGAAACCGGGCGCAACGACGGCCATAAAGACCAGCAATTCAAAAATTGCGAGCAGCGTTACAAATAGTTCGAACGTAGCAGCAATCTGCACGCCGAGTATGTTCAGCACCATGAAGACGAGATAAGCACCGAGGGCTGCATGCTTTGGAGCCAGCGATGGAAACTGCACATTGAGATACGCCCCAATCGCCAGCGCAATCGCCGGGGGCGCAAAGACAAATTCCACCAGCGTGGCCGCTCCCGCGAAATAACCTCCAACGGAGCCGAAAGCTGCGCGCGCATAGGCGAAAGGACCGCCGGCATGAGGAATGGAAGTCGTCAGCTCAGTAAAGCTGAAGATGAAGGTTGCATACATGGCCGCAATGAGCAGCGACGTGACCAGAAAGCCGAGCGTCCCGGCGTTTGCCCAGCCGTAGCTCCATCCGAAGTATTCGCCGGAGATGACGAGCCCGACGGCGATGCCCCAGAGCTGCCAGGTGCCGAGTGTCTGCTTTAGATCATGGTGTTCTGTGATGGGTGGTGATTCGATGGCTTGCGACACGTCTTGCTGGTCCACCTTTGGAGTGGATTGTATATGGAGGAGACTTTGCGCCGACTAAATTTATTGATACTGCAGGTCCTTCGACTCCGTCTTTCCTGCGGAAGGACTCCGCCCAGGATGACAAACTTTGACTGAGCCGGAGATCAATCCTTGAGCGTCAGCGTAATTTTGCGGGAGTCGCCGCCGGTTGCCTTCATCACAATTTCGCCATTGCTGCGTTTGGCAACGCTGGGGAACTTGTCACCCCATTCCACAAGGACGATGCTGTCAGGTGTGGCGATTTCGTCGAGGCCCAGCGAATCAAGCTGACGTTCCTGCTCGATGCGGTAGAGATCCAGGTGATAGAGCATTACCGGCTCATCTTTGTCGTCTTCGTGGCGCGTGCCTTCGTATTCGTGGATAAGGGTGAAGGTAGGGCTGGTCACCTCGTCCGGTTCAGCAGCATCGAGAGCTTCCACGATTCCTTTGACCAGCGTAGTTTTCCCGGCCCCGAGATCGCCTTTCAGGATAAGAAATTTCGGCGGCGGCAGCAGCTTCACAATCTCATGGCCGACACGAATGGTATCAGCGGCGCTGTTCGTCTCGAATTCGTGGACTTTCGTGCCTGTCGCCTGGGTCATCGCGGCATCCCCTGTATCCAAACATACCCGTCTTTGTCCTCGGAACGAAAGCGAAAAGCTGATGAAAGATGCGCAATCGTGTCGGTGGCCAGCAGTGTATGCTCATCCTGCTCGTGCAGGGCGAAGTCAGCGGCCAGGCCATGAATATAGACGGCGGCGTTCACGGCGTCTCCGGCGAGATGCGGATATTGCGCCAGCATAGCAGCTACGATGCCGGTGAGGATGTCCCCGCTGCCTCCTTTCGCCATGCCCGGGTTGCCGGTCGTGTTGAGAGCGACGGAACCATCAGGGTGCGCGATGAGCGTGCGCCAGCCTTTGAGCACCAGCGTTACACGGTGTTCTGTCGCAAACTGGCGCGCGAGATTTTCGCGGTCGGCCTGCACTTCGCGGATGCTGATGCCGGCCAGCCGCGCCATCTCGCCCGGGTGGGGCGTGAGCACCAGCGTCCGGTCGCGGCCGTTAATTTGGTCTTTGTGTTGCGCAAGGATATTCAGCGCGTCCGCGTCGAGCACTATGGGAAGCTCGGTCTTTTCCAGCAGGCCGAGAAGGAATTTTTCTGTTTCCGGCGACTGGCCGATACCGGGACCGATGGCAATAACGGTTTTCTTTTCCAGAAGCTCGTTGAGCGTATCCGGATCGAGATTGCTGCTGCTGATTTCGCCTCGATTTCCTGCGCGCAGCGGGATGGTCATCAGCTCAGGGGCGATACGAGCCACAGAATCCAGAATCGGCTGAGGAACGGCTGCCGTTACCAGGCCCGCTCCTGTCCGCAGAGCGGCAAGTGAGGCCATGGCCGCAGCGCCTGACTTACCGTAAGCGCCGGCGATCACCAGCACGTGCCCGTACTTACCCTTGTTGCTCTCCGCCGGACGCGGCGTTTCGGCGATTCGCTTCGAGTCTCCCGCCCAGGTGAGATTCAGGCCGGAAGCAATTGCCTCATCCGGCGATCCGATGGGCGCAACCACGATCGGTCTGGTGGCGCTGTTGGTGAGATTGCTGTGGACATGCGCCAACTTCGGCGCGGTAAAGGTGATGACGGCATCGGCGCGATACGCTCCTTCGACCTGATACTCGCGGGAATCGGCATCCCACCCGGAAGGAATGTCCACGGCAACCACGGGCGCAGTAAGGCTGTTGATGCGATTGCGAAGTGCAAGGGCCACCCCTTTCAGCGGTGGCCTGAAGCCGGTGCCGACGACCGCATCGAGAAGAAGCTGCGATTCCTCCAGCAAATCCTTAACGGGGGCTGCGGCAAGGGCTGCTTCATCGGCTGCTATGATCGGCGGCAATTCCAGGCGCTCGAACATTGCCTTTGCGTCGCCTTTGAGATCATCGGGATAGCCGAGCAGCAGGAGCTGGACTTTCCGTCCTGCTTCCTGCAGCTTTCGCGCAGCAACAAATCCATCTCCGCCATTGTTGCCTTTGCCGCTGAGCACGCCCACTCGCAGAGCCTCGGGAAATTCGCGCAATACAAAACGAGCAACGGCCTGCCCGGCGTGTTCCATCAGATCGAGCGATGGAACGCCATAACGATCTGTAGTGACACGATCAGTCGCGCGCATCTCGTCAGCGGTGAGGATTTTCATATACAAGTAGATGCTCAGTTTACTGCCGCCGGCATGCATTCTGTGCAGGCCCATAGCGGGATAACAATTCCGGGCAATTCCCGCCGGGGCATGCCTGGGGGCTTCATCTGCCGGAGCACAACCGTTACACTATTAAGTACAGCGAACAGTCCAGCGCGCAAACGATGCTGGGCAGAGGTGTACAAAAGGCACATGCAGCGACAGAAGATCGGCATTCTTGGCGCGACCGGCATGGTCGGCCAGCGATTTATTCAGCTCCTTGAGCAGCATCCGTGGTTTGAAGTTGCCTGGCTTGCGGCCAGCGATAAGTCGAGCGGCAAGCGATATGGCGACGCGGTGAAATGGAAGCTTGATACTGCTCTGCCTGTGCACATTGCCGATATGCCGGTGTCTCCTGCGTCGCCAGTGGGTGCTCCGAAGGTTATTTTTGCCGCGCTTGATTCTGATATTGCCCGTGAGCTGGAGCCTAAGTTCGCTGCAGCCGGTTGCGCTGTCATCTCGAACTCCAGCGCCTTCCGCATGCAGGAAGATGTGCCGCTGGTAATTCCTGAAGTGAATGCCAGCCATCTACCGCTGCTTGAGAACCAGAGCTGGCGCAAGCAATCGGGCGGGTACATTGTTACGAACCCGAACTGCTCCGCGATTGGACTGGTGCTCGCGCTGAAGCCGCTGGAAGAGCGTTTCGGCATCGAGTCTATTTTCGTGAGCACGATGCAGGCGGTGAGCGGCGCGGGCTATCCGGGCGTGGCTTCGCTGGATATTCTCGGCAACGTCGTTCCCTACATCAAGAGCGAAGAAGAAAAGATGCAGGAAGAGACCTTGAAACTGCTGGGCTCGCTGAAGGGCTCGCGGGTTCAGGCGCTCAATGCGCGCATCTCGGCGCATTGCAACCGTGTTCCAGTTGAAGACGGTCACACCGAGAGCGTGAGCATCAAGCTGCGCACGCAGGCGACGCGGGAGCAGATTCTGGCAGCATGGAGTGAGTTCAAGCCGCTGGCCGGACAGGACCTGCCTACGGCTCCAGCACAGCCGATTGAATTTGTCGCTGCCGATGATCGTCCGCAGCCGCGCCTGGATCGGATGCGCGGCAATGGCATGGCGGCCACTGTTGGCCGTCTCCGGCCCTGCACGTTGCTGGATTGGAAGTTTACAGTGCTTTCGCACAATACGATTCGTGGCGCGGCAGGCGCGGCGCTGCTGAATGCAGAGCTGCTGGTTTCGTTGGGTAAGCTTGATCCGGTGGCGGTCCCGGCATGAAGAAACTGGTTGTGATGAAGTTCGGCGGGACCTCCGTCGAAGATGCAGCGGCCATTCATCGTACAGCAGGCATTGTCGCTGGACGTCGCGCCAAGGGCCTGCAGCCGATTGTGGTGGTCAGCGCGATGGCCAAAGTTACAGACCAACTGATCGCGGCTGCGAATGCGGCTGCGCGCGGCGACCGCAATGGCGCTCTTGCCATTACGGCGCGGCTTCGCTCGCGGCACAAGGAGGTGGCCTGCCGGCTGACGGCGCAGGCCCGCGGCGAAGAGGTTACACACTGCGATGATCTTACCGGTCCCGCCTATGCTGCTTCCCAGACCTGGATTGACGCCGAGTTCGATGCGCTGGATGAGATTCTGCGCGGGCTGGCAGCAGTTGGCGAACTGACACCGCGGATCAGCGACATGATTGTCTCCTATGGCGAACGCCTCTCCAGCCGCATGATTGCTGAAGCATTTGCCGCTCGCGGGCTGGATGGCGTTCATGTCGATTCGCGCAGCTGCATCATTACCGACGCGCAGCACGGCAAGGCGATTCCGCAGGATGCTCTGATTGAAGAACGGTTGAAGGAGCATGTGCTCCCCCACTCCGCGGAAGGTAGAACTGTCGTTATGGGCGGCTTTATCGGCTCGACGGAAAAAGGCGTAACGACGACGCTGGGACGGGGGGGATCAGACTTTACGGCGGCCCTCATTGGCGGCGGCGTTCATGCCGATGCCATTGAAATCTGGACGGATGTGAATGGCATTATGACTGCCGATCCGCGCGCATGCCCGGATGCGCTGCGGGTAAAGACGATCAGCTTTGAAGAGGCCGCGGAACTTGCATACTTCGGCGCTAAAGTTCTGCACCCGGCAACAATCCTGCCCGCAGTGCAGAAGAACATTCCTGTGCTGGTGCTGAATTCGCGCAATCCGGAGAATGAGGGCACGCGCATCATCTCGCTTGCTCCGCATTGCAGCAGCCCATTCAAATCGATTGCAGTCAAAAAGCGCCTCACCATTATCGATGTGGTTGCCAGCCGCATGCTGATGACGCACGGCTACCTGAAGGCCATCTTCGATGTTTTCGATAAGCACAAGTGCCCGGTCGATATGGTTTCAACCTCGGAAGTCAGCGTTTCTCTTACTGTCGATACCAACGAAAAAATTCCGGAGATTGCCGCTGACCTGAGCAAGCTGGCAGACGTGAAATACGAAGGCCGCAAGGCGCTGGTCTGCATGGTGGGCGAGAATATCCGTGGACATAACGGAATCGCGGGACGCGTTTTTGGCGCGATTCGCCACATCAACATAAGAATGATCTCTCAGGGCGCATCGGAGATTAATATGAGCTTCATGATCGACGAAGACGATGCGGATGAAGCGGTGCGCTCGCTGCACGCGGAGTTCTTTGAGAATCCTGATCCGGAGATTTTTGATGTGGAAGCGCGCAGGAGCGCGACCGCTGCAACAGGCGTGAGGTAACGCATGCTCTTTCTTGTGCTGGGACGTGGAAAGACGGGCCGCGTAATTGCCGAAGTGGCAAGCGAACATGGGCATGGCGTCCAGGTCCTGGGCGAAGAAGAAAACCGCAATGCAATGGCTTTAACTCCGCCGTTTCTGGCCGGCTTTGATGCGGTGATCGACTTTACTACGCCGGAGGCAGTTGTCTCGAATATGCGGGCCTGTTTGGCCAGCGGCGCCCGTATGGTGGTGGGGACCACCGGCTGGTACGATCACCTGAATGATATGCGTTCACTGGCTGCTCGCAGAGGCGCAGGATTCTTGTACGGGACGAATTTTTCGATTGGCGTACAAACGGTTTTTCGGCTGGCGCGCGAACTGGCTCTGGCTGTGCCTCACTATCGCTTCAAAATTATCGAAACGCATCATGCTTCAAAGAAGGATGCTCCTTCCGGCACAGCGCTCTCTATTCGCCATGCAGTGCAGACAACCAACCCCTCTCTGAATGTAGAAATTGAATCAAAGCGCGAAGGCGATGTTGCCGGAATTCATATTCTGGAAGCGCGAACTGAGAATGAGGTCATTGAATTGAAGCATGAATCCTTTTCGCGGCGTGCTTTCGCCGAGGGCGCCGTGCTTGCCGCTGAATGGATTGCGGGCAAAACGGGCGTGTGGGACTTCAGTGAGGTTGTGGATCAGCTGTAGCTTCAAGAAAAGCTACTGGAACGGCGCTCCTTAACCGCTCCTTGACCTTACGGGCGGGAATGCCTGCATAAATGCCGAACGGCTCAAGGTCACGGGTCGCTACGGCGCCGAGGGCGAGAATGGCGCCGTTACCTACGTTTACGCCGGGGTTCACAGTCGCCCGCGCGCACACCCAGGAATAAGCGCCGAGCCGCATTGGAAAATGCACAAGGCGGAACGAGGGATCATTGTATTCGTGGGTCGCTCCACAAATGTAGGCTCCCTGCGAGACGATGCAGTGCGATCCCATATAGAGAGGCGACGGGTTATAAAGCTCAGCGTCATCAGCCACGCTGACGCGGTCTTCGCAGATGAGGTTCCAGGGGGCCCAGATTCTGGCTTTGGGATAGAAATGGCAGGTCGGGCCCATTTTCGCTCCGAAGAGGCGCAGCAAGCCTGCTCTCCATGCATGGAACGGACGCGGTGACAGCCGGAAAAATACTGCGCAGGTGATTTGCCAGGCCAGGCGGGCAAGGCGATTGCGCAGAGAAAATGACGGTAGAAGTGTAGGGTCCTGCTCCATTGCAATCTTGATTTAACTTTATCGCACATCGCAGATGCGATACTGAAATCAGACCTTCCCCTATCCACAGGATGAAGAGACTTCAACCACGAGGGACCTTTTGAGGCCATCTGTCATCATATTGACCTTCAATTCTGAGTTATCCATTGCTGAAACGCTTCAATCAGTCGCCGGGCTTTCCGATGACATTCACATTGTTGATTCGTACAGCAAGGACCGCACAGTGGAGATCGCAAAAAGCTTCGGCGCGCAGGTGACGGAGCATACCTTTGAGAACTACGGCGCGCAGAGAAACTGGGCGATCGATTCTCTCCCAGTGAAATATGCCTGGCAACTTCATCTGGACGCGGATGAACGGCTTTCTCCGGAGTTACAGCAGGAGATTGCCGGCTTAAGCGAAGCCACTGACCTGAGCGGATTTTATCTGCCACGTCTTATGCTGTTTCTCGGCAAGCCTATCCGGCATGGCGGCATGTTTCCAACATGGCACATGCGACTCTTTCGTACCGGCGTGGGCAGGTGTGAGTCGCGAAAATACGATCAGCACTTCTATCTCGAATCAGGCAGATCAGCCCAACTCAAGGGGAAGATGATCGATGACATCCGGATGTCCCTGAGCGAATGGACATTTCGTCACAACCGCTGGTCGGATGCCGAAGTTGAAGAACAGAGCGAAGGCGCAAATGCAGGCAGGATCGAAGGCGCGCTTTCTGGAAATCCGGTGCAACGGAAACGCTATTTGCGCGGACTTTACAACGATGCTCCACTCTTCCTGCGGCCTTTTGTCCTGTTCTTTTACCGCTATTTTCTGCGCCTCGGGTTTCTGGATGGGGCCACAGGCTTTATCTTTTTTGTGCTTCAGACTTTCTGGTTTCGCTTCCTGATAGACGCCAAACTCTATGAGAAACGTCATCAGCTGTAGCTCTTCTTTGTATAACGCGCGTTCCTGTAAACTCGATTTGTAATGGACCTGATTGGTTGCGGAACAGCGCTGGTAACGCCGTTTCACGCGGACGGCGCGATTGATGAGCAGGCGCTCTACGCCTTGACGCAGTGGCAGATTGAAAGCGGCATCAACTGGCTGGTGGCCTGCGGGACAACGGCCGAAACGCCATCCCTGAATGATGAAGAATGGCTGCGGGTAATCCGTATTGTGACGGAAGCGGCAGCAGGCCGTGTTCCGGTATGGGCCGGATGCACCCATAACGCAACACGTGAGGCGGTTCGCAGAGCGCAGGTTGCTTCGCAGGTGCCCGGCGTGACGGCCATTCTTACCGCGAATCCCTACTACAACAAACCGGGACAGGAAGGGCAATACCAGCACTTCAAGGCTGTGGCCAATGCCGTAAAGCTGCCAGTGGTGCTCTATAACATTCCCGGGCGCACGGGCACGAACCTGGAACCGGCGACTGTGCTGCGCCTGATTGAGGCAGCGCCGAACATTGCCGGAGTGAAGGAATCGAGCGGCAATCTGCCGCAGATTACAGAATTGGTGACGCAGGCCCCGCGCAGCTTCAGCGTGTACTCGGGAGATGACAACATGGCGCTCGGCGCTATTGGGGTAGGCGCGGTTGGGCTTGTTTCTGTGGCCTCGAATGAAATCCCCGCAGAAATGGCGCTGATGATCGAGTCCGCATTGACCGGCGATTGGCCGGTAGCGCGGCAGATCAACCGGAAATACTTCCGGCTGATGCAGGCGAATTTCTGGGAGACGAATCCATCCCCGGTGAAGGCAGTGATGGCCATGATGGGACGCATAGAGGAGCATTGCCGCTTGCCGATGATGCCAGTTTCTCAGGCCACGCGCTCCCGTCTGGAAAGACTTATTGGCGAACTGGGGCTGCTGGTGCATGCTCCGCGCGAAGAGGGCGATTACCGGATGTTCTGAGGACAGTGATGCTGCGACGGCGTCTACCGGCGGTAGTTCTGCACCTGAGCCTTGCAGTATGCTGCGCCCAGAATGTGAGCAGCGATAGTGGCTGCTGGGTCAAGGTTCACTCGTTGAAGAATGCCTCGCCGTTTTCATCGCTGGCCAAAGGCGAACAGGATAAAGTGCTGCATGCCCTCAGCGATGACATGCTCGAAATGGCTGAACTCGATATAGCCAGCTCGTCTGTGAAACGGGCAGACTACAAGGCATACTTCATCTCTCATCTTGAATTCAAGAACCTTCCGGAAGCCAAATCAGATGAAAAGCTGCTGGTGATTCGCTACAGCTCGAATACGATGTGCGGCTCGCACGAAAATTGCCCCATGTGGGTGGTAAGATTAACGCATTCCGGCGCGCAGTCGATGGTGCCGTGGCAGAATGAGCATCTGGGAACAAGCATTGGCGGCGGCTGGGGAGTCGGCGAACGCTCAATTTCCGCATCGCAGTATCCTGAGCTGACGCTGTTAACGCATCTCTCTTCCACGCAAACCGGACTTGCTTGTTTTCGAGAATCGAAAGGGAATTATCTTCGCGTGGATTGTGCGCCAGAATGCGCGCATCTCTTTGAGCATCGTGCCAGATGAGCCTCACTAACTTCTCAAAGAATTTCTTGCACTCGAATTTCCTCTTCGGATACTGTCGACCATGCGTGTTCACTTATGGCCGCTTAATTGTGCTGCTGACGCCATTTGTAACTGGCAATGCGCAAACACACGCGCCGGTCAGCTACGAATCGTGCCGCAGGAAAGTCGAGTTGGCAGTTCATCTTCCATCAATCTCCAGTCTTCCTGAAATGGACTCGGCGCATATTCTTAATGCATTAAACAAAGACCTGACCGCATGGCGAAATGTAACCGGATGGTATCTCGATGTTCCTCAGGGCGCCTCGGAACGCGAATATTTATTAAAAGCTATGACCTATGCGCTCATCCCGGGTGGAAAATCGGGCGAGCGCCTGATGCTGATTCGGTTTGAAAATGGTTGCGGCGCGCATGGCAACTGTCCCACATGGATCATGAGCCTGACAGACGAAAACGCGCGCAGCATGGTGCCGTGGAGCAAGGAAGACAACAGCTCATCGGCGTCAAGCGCCTGGGGCATGTTGATCGAACCGCGCATGGACAGCAGCTATCCGGATATTGCGCTGTTAGCACACATTTCAGGAAGCGAAACGGCGGTGGCAACCTACCGTGAAAAGAACGGCATGTATGCAGACAGCTGGGGATCTGCATGCACAGCAATATTGCAGCATCCTGAATAGTGCCGCTCGCCTGATAGACTCGGCCTTAGAGATGAGCACGAAACTTTTACAAAAACAGATTGAAGATTCTTTCGCAGCCGGCGCTGCTGCAGTTGGCGATGCGGCAGCGATGACTGCTTTTGAAGCATTGAGGGATGCGCTTGAAGCCGGCGAAGTACGCTCAGCGGAGCCGGATGCCACTGCGCCGACCGGCTGGCGAGTGAATGCCTGGGTCAAACAGGGGATACTGTTGGGTTTTCGAATCGGGCATTTAGAAGCATGGGGCAAAGATCTTTCCTTCGTAGACAAACACACCTTCCCGGCAAGGCAGTTTTCTGCCGATGAAGGTATCCGTATCGTCGCGGGCGGCTCATCCGTGCGCCGTGGAGCGTATCTGGCGAAGTCGGTCATCTGCGTTCCTCCCATGTATGTGAATGTAGGCGCGTATGTGGATGAAGGCGCTCTTGTCGATTCGCACGCTCTGGTTGGCAGCTGCGCGCAAATTGGAAAACGTGTTCATCTGAGCGCTGCGGCGCAAGTAGGAGGCGTGCTGGAACCGGTCAACGCGAGTCCGGTAATTCTGGAAGACGATGTGCTCGTCGGCGGCAACTGCGGTGTGTATGAAGGGACGATTGTCCGCAAACGCGCCGTGTTGGCGGCGGGAACCGTACTCACGCGCGGCACTCCGGTTTATGACGTGGTGAACGGCACAGTATTACGGGCTGAGGGAGAAACACCGCTGATCATCCCGGAAAACGCGGTCGTGGTTCCGGGTGCTCGCGCAGTCACGAAGGGCAAAGGGCAGGAATGGGGACTGAGCGTCTACACTCCTGTAATCGTGAAGTATCGGGATGAGAAGACCGAGCTGAGCCTGGCGCTGGAGGACTTGTTGCGGTGACTTTTTCCGGTGCGGGCAAGAAGCAGGTCCCCTTCGGCAAGCTCAGGGCAGGCTTTCGACTGCGCCTCACTGCGTCAGGCTCCGCTCAGGATGGCAAATCAAATGAATTGATTACTGCTTCGGAAGTCATCAAACGCTGTGATTTACTCTAAATAGAAGAACCGCCCTTACAGGAACCCCTCATACGCCGAAGGCGTGTGTGCCTGGACGGCAAGTCCAAAATGGCCGACGCAAAACTGCAAATCATTCCGCTGGGCGGATTAGGCGAGTTTGGCATGAACTGCCTCGCCATCCGCTATAAAGACGACATTATCGTCATTGACGCCGGGCTCATGTTCCCTGAATCTGAGTTGCTGGGTGTCGATATCGTCGTCCCCGACATTACATATCTGGTTGAAAACCGCGAGCTGGTGCGCGGCATCATCCTCACGCACGGGCATGAAGACCATATCGGCGGCCTGCCCTGGATTCTTTCTGAGCTGAACGTGCCTGTCTATGGCACCGAGTTCACACTGGCCTATGTAGAGGGCAAGCTCGAAGAACACAAGCTGCTGGACGAAACGGAGCTGATCGAGATTGTTCCCGGAGCGAAGTTCTCATTGGGACCGTTTACCGTTGAGCCGATCCGCGTAACACACAGCCTGGTGGACTGCGTAGCTCTGGCCATTGATACGCCAGTCGGCGTGATTGTCCATACCGGCGACTTCAAGATCGATCTCTCGCCCCCTGATGGGAAGGCTTTTGACCTTCACAAATTCGCCGAGTATGGCCAGCGCGGCGTGCTGGCGCTGCTGCAGGATTCGACCAATGTCGACAGGCCGGGCTACACGCCGAGCGAATGGGCCGTGAAGCCGCGGCTCGATGAGCTGTTCTCGCGCACGAAAAGAAAGCTCTTCTTCAGCTGCTTTTCATCATCGATTTACCGCATCCGCATCGCCATTGATCTGGCGCATACTCATGGACGCAAGGTGGCGATTGTCGGGCGTTCGATGGTTGAGTCGTCGGAAATTGCGCAGGACCTCGGTTATCTCGAGGTGCCGCCGGGCATCATTATTCATCCGGGTCAGATTGCCGACTACGATCCGGAAGAGGTGATGATTCTGATCAGCGGCACGCAGGGCGAGCCTATGAGCGCTTTGAGCCGCGCGGCGGTGGATAACCACAAGCATGCGCGGATTCAGCCCGGCGATACCGTCGTGCTCAGCTCGCGTGTCATTCCCGGCAATGAGAAGAGCATCTTCCGCGTCATTGACCACCTCTACCGGCGCGATGCTCACGTGATCTTCGATGATGGGGCCTCAGGTCTGATTCACGTAAGCGGACATGCCAGCCAGGAAGAGCAGCGGCTGATGATCAACCTGCTGCGCCCGAAGTTTTTCATTCCAGTGCATGGCGATTATCGCCACCTGAAGAAGCACGCCGAGATTGCGCAGAGCATGGGCGTAGTTGACTTTGCTCTGGTGATCGAGAACGGCGATATCCTCGAGCTTGATCGCGATGATGCTCGTAAGACTGGAAAAGTGACGGCTGGACGCGTTTGTATTGATTCCGGTTCCACGGCGGATGTGGTCGAAGATCTTGTCATCCGCGACCGGCGGCATTTGAGCGAAGACGGCTTTGTGCTGCCAATTCTCACAATCAATAAGCTGAGCGGCAAGGTAGAGCGGCTGCCGGAGATCGTGAGCCGCGGCTTTGTCGGCGCGGATCAGGAGCTGATGGAAGCGGCCCGTAATGTCGTCAGCCAGACGCTGGAGAATTCAAGCGATGAAGAAAAGGCCGACTACGGAGTGATTAAAGAAAAAATCCGCATCGACCTGAAACGGTATATACAAAAGAATACGAGCCGCAGGCCGCTGATTATGCCTGTAATTCTTGAAATTTGAGGAGAGACCATGCGCGGAAAATTCCTTCTCATGACAGCCTGTACTTTGTTGGCTGCTCCTTTCATTCAGGCACAAACAGCTGCCGCCTGTCCTTCGGCCAAAACAGTCGATGAGCTGATTAAAGCCCTCGACGCCGCGGTCAGCGGCCCGACGGACAAGGACCGTACCTGCATGCGGCAAATCATGCTCCCGGATGCCCGCCTGATTCCTGTAAGCAAGGGAAAGGACGGCACGATTGCGCCGCATATCCTTACACTGGATGACTGGATCACGCGCGTAAAAGGAAGCACACACAAAGAATTTTACGAGGTGCAGATCAAGCATCCTGCGGATGTCTATGGAAATATCGCGCACCTGTGGAGCACCTATGAAGTTCGGCCCACTCCCGATGGCAAGCCGGAGATACGCGGCATCAACAGCATCCAGGCTGTCTTTGACGGGAGCGAGTGGAAGGTGATCGAAATTGTATGGCAGGCTGAAACGCCGGACCAGCCTATTCCGCAGAAGTATCTTCCTTAGACTCACATCGATTTTGAGGGTTCCTGCTTGCTCGTTTCACTTAAAGAAATTCGCAGTGCTCAAGAACGCATTCGCAGCGTCGCTGCGCATACACCTCTGGTGCGGTTACCGGTTTCGGGCTTTCCCGAAAGTATTTATATAAAGGCTGAGGGCCTGCAGCCCATCGGCAGCTTTAAGCTGCGCGGGGCATACAACAAAATTGCCCAGCTGAGCGAAGATGAGCGCAAGCGCGGTGTTATCACGTATTCGAGCGGCAACCATGCGCAGGGTGTGGCCTACGCGGCGCGTGCTCTTGGCGCGAAAGCGGTGATTGTCATGCCGTCCAATGCTCCTGAGGTAAAGAAAAGGGCGACGGCAGCATTGGGAGCTGAGATTGTCGAAGTAGGGCCGGCCAGTTCCGACCGCAAGCAGAAAGCCGAAGAGCTGGAAGCAAAGTTCGGCTATGTGATGGTGCCGCCGTATGATGACCCGGCAATCATCGCCGGACAGGCTACGTGCGGGCTGGAGATCGTTGAGGACTTACCGGAAGTCGATCTTGTCCTCTCTCCAGTAAGCGGCGGCGGTTTATTGAGCGGCATAGCTACCGCAATCAAGCTGATCAAGCCAGACGTACGCGTCTTCGGCATCGAGCCGGAGCTTGCAGCAGATGCACAGGAGAGTTTTCGCGGCGGAAAACTTGTTAGCTGGCCTGCAGAGATGACGACGAGAACAATGGCTGACGGGCTGCGCACGCAGAGCCTCGGTGATCTGAACTTTGAACATGTGCGCGCCTACGTGGATGACATCATCACAGTCAAAGAAGAGGAGATCGCCGAAGCCATGCGCGTTTTGCTCTATCAGGCGCGCCTGACGCCGGAGCCGAGCGGCGCGGTGACCACAGCGGCCATGCTCTTCCACCGCGAGAAACTGCTTCCTTTCCGGAATGCTGTCGTCATCATGAGCGGCGGCAATGTGGAGCCTGAGGTGCTGCGGCGGTTTATGTTCGCAAATTGATTGCTCTCCCACCTATATGTGCGGATATTTTAGAAAAAGCAGGTCCTTCGACTTCGTTCCCTTCGGTCACTCCGCTCAGGATGACAACTTTAAAGCATTTTTCGTTTATGTATAGACCAAGCACATAGTCGTCATTCTGAGCCGTCGGCGGAGAATCCCCAGCCAGCCTGGTTTGAGATTCTTCCTCCCTTCGGTCGTCAGAATGACGGCGGTTTACATCTTTAAACGAAAAATGCTCTAGAAAACTCGCAGCACCAAATAGATTTACAGCGACAGCTCCCAGGTCTGCCCAATCAGATCAGCGCCGAAGCTGTGGTGCGGCTCTTCGTGGACCAGCTTGAATCCAGCCTGCTGATAAATGTAATGAGCGGCAGTAAGAATGCTTTGTGTCCAGAGCGTCACCTTCTTGTAGCCGGCAGTACTGGCAAAGCTCACACATTCATTCACCAGCGCTTTGCCTAAACCCAGTCCACGTGCGCTGGGCTCGACGAGTAGTAAACGCAGCCTGGCGGTGTCTGATTGTTCAGGGTGTTTGACGAGGAAGATACAGCCGAGCCGGTCGCCATTGCGCTCGGCAATCCAGCAGCGCTCGCGCTTTGGGTCGTAGTCGATGATGAAGTCGGCTACGATGCGGGCTACCAGCGCTTCAAAGTGCTCGTCCCAGCCATATTCCTGCGCGTAAAGTGCGCCATGACGGCTGGTGACCCAGCCCATATCTCCGGGGCGATGATGGCGCAGGATGTACGGCGCGGATATTTTGTGCGTCATGACTTCTTCAATGTTCTGCATGGAGCGCAGCAGTTCTTCGCGTTTTGAAGGCGGCAGGCTGTCGAGCAGCTCACGTGCCTGTTTGTTGGAGAGCTGGTTCAGTTCGCCAAAGGCTGCCCGCCCTCGTTGGGTCAGTTTCAATAGGGTCAGGCGGGCGTCTGCGGAAGAGGTTTCCTTTTCAACCAGCCCGGCTTCTTGGAATTTTCGCAGGATTCGGCTCAGATAACCGGGGTCAAGGCTAAGTTCACCCACAAGCTCTTTAGCGGTAACATTTTGGCGATGAGCGAGCTCATAAAGAATGCGGGCTTCAGCCAGAGAGTATGGAGTTTCGAGTAAATGCTCACTTAATGTGCCGATTATCCGCGTATAGAACCGATTAAAACGGCGAAAAACAGCAATTTCTTCGCTTGTTTCCGGGGCCTTGGATGTAGTAGCTGTCATAATTTCTTAATATCAATTAAATTAATTGATTTAGTCAATTATCATCACACAGCTACAATCTGAATCATGCATCTGTAATGGCGATCCGCAGGAAGCGCTCGACAGGCTGTTTCAGCAGCTGACATGCTGATTTGCGCTTTACTACTGCAGGTCCCTCCGCTTCGCGCCTGTAGCGCTCCGGTCGGGATGACAATTCTGTTTATTCTGGATCACCTCGCTTCGTGACACAGCATATGGAGTCTAAACCGATGGATACGGGAATTCGTCAGATCAGTGTGATGCGAAAACTGTTAATTTTCTTCTCTGCCCTGCTTCTGATCAGCGCGCCTGCAACCAAAGCCCAGAAAAATGCTCCACGTGGCATGAAAGGCACTGTTGTTCATCCGGCGAATCTGTATGTTCAGGCGGATGAATCCGCCAATCGGGTGAGCACAGTAATGCCAGGCCGCGAGCTGGTGATTGCCGAGCACAGCGGGAAGTGGCTGCGCGTCTTCGCGAATACAGATGTGGAAACAGTGAACGAAGCCGATGCTCCTGTATTCGGCAACGAGACGAATGCACAGCCCATTTCCGGCTGGATGATTGACAAGGGCGTGGTGACAGCGGACACACCGAATGGCGGACAGATTCTGTTTGGCGAAGCCGTAAGCATGGAGAACCTGGCGAGTGAGTCACATCCGCCGCCGGATGCGGCGCAGAGCGCGCGACGGCTGTATCGCATGGTGGTAGATCTCTTTCCTCAGTCTCCGCGCGCGGCGGAGGCGATGTGGCGGGCGGCGGACATTCGCTGGCAGTTGCAGAAAGCAGATGCGTTCTCGCGGCCTTCGGCCCATGAGAAGGAGAGCTATCTTCGCGAACAGATGGATGAGAACGAGATGAAGAAGATCCAGAAGCTCTATCCGCATACGCGGTGGGCCGATCTGGCCGCCTACGACATGATTGACAACAAGATTTGCGGGGACTGGCAGGGATCGGAGAAATGTCCGGAGAAAGAGGCGGAGCTTTATACGAAGTATGCCGATGAGCATCCCGATTCGCCGAAGGCTGCGCAGGCGCTGTACCAAGCGGCGTGGCGCGAAGCTTCCGCCGGTGATATGTATCAGTCGGACAACGACGATAAGAAGGCGGGAGATGCGCGGGGGCGCGCCAAAGAACTTGCGGGACGATTGCAAACGAAGTATCCCGACAGCGATTATGCGGCTCGCGCGGCGGGTCTGATATACAAGATGGAGCAGCAGATTCCGATTTACGGGAATGATCGCGAGTGAGGACTGGCCGTCCAGGCGTTCGCGCTTCGCGTCGGTGTTTCGACTTCTTTCAACCTAGTGTTTGCGCCGATTACAGATAACTGCAGGTCCCTCCGCGACGCGCCGCGTGCTCCGGTCGGGATGACAAATAAAAATAGGTTAAGACCGGAGGCTCATTGAACGACTATTTGATTTCTGTCCTGCTTGGCATTGTTGAAGGTTTAACTGAATTTCTTCCGGTCAGCTCGACGGCCCACCTGCGTATCAGCGAGGCCTTGCTGCACATTAGTCTCACTGATCCGTATTGGAAGATGTACACGATCGTGATCCAGTTAGGCGCGATTCTGGCGCTGCTGTTGATCTTCGCCGCGCGCATAATCCAATTCTTCAGGACATTTCCCGAGGGCGAGGAGCATAACCGCACCATCTGGAACCATCCGCTCACGCTGACCCTGGTAGCGTTCGTCTGCACAGCTATCCCCTCGTTTCTGCTGACAAAGACTATCGGCAAGCATCTTGAAAGCCTCAAAGTGATGGCTTTATCACTGCTGATCGGCGGCGTGGTGATGTGGGTGGTGGATGTGTGGAGTGACCGGAGCGATCCGGCAACAAAGCATGTGGAACAGATGTCGCTCGGGCAATCGATCTGGATCGGGCTTTGTCAGGTGTTTTCGGCGGTGTTTCCCGGAACTTCACGGTCGATGTCGACCATCGCGGCTGGACAGATCGTCGGCATGTCGCGTCCGGCAGCGCTTGAATTCAGTTTTCTGGTCTCCATTCCGACTATGATTGCTGCCACCGGCTACGATCTGCTGAAGACGCTGCATCCCAAACATGCGGAAGGCGCTGATGCCATAGCCCCTCTGACCATGACTGGTCATGGCTGGATCGTTCTGGCTATTGGTTTCGTTGTCTCATTCATTGTTGCCTATGGCGTAGTGGAGTGGTTTCTGCAATGGGTGCGCAAGCACGGGTTTGTGCCGTTTGCTGTTTACCGGATCATTGTAGGGACCTTGTTGCTGGTTTTCGCGGCAAGACTGGTGTAGCAGCGTGAAGCGCACAGGGTGCCGTGAGCACCTGTTCCCTGTCTGGATTCCCCTGCGGATTTTTCATGAAGATCCGGGCTTGACGTCTGGGATAATAGAGGTGCTCTGGGGGTTCGGAACGGTAAAGCCGTTGATTTCGGCAATGCCTCTGTGTCTCTCATGAAACCCCTGAAACTGGTTCTCACGCCAACCCGCAACCGCCGCCTGAATGAGCTGATCGGGCTGATGGTGCTGGTGATTGCGGGCCTCCTTCTTCTTGCGCTTGCCTCATATCATCCGGCTGACCCGTCATTCAATACGGTTACAGGCGCGACCACAACCCGCCCGGAAAACTGGATCGGAGTAATTGGCGCGTATCTCAGCGACCTGTTGTTGCAGCTGGACGGTGCTGCGGCTTTCTGCCTGCCACTGTTGCTGGCAGCACTGGGCTGGACATGGATGCGATCTTTGCCGGTTGGGTCACACTGGGCCAAGGCGGTTGGGGCCTTGCTGACGCTGCTTTTCGTTCCAGCGCTCCTGGGATTGCTGCCGGGGCATCTGCATGTTCTCGGCCTCCCTATTGAAGGGCTGGTCGGGCGTCTTCTGGTCGATTCGCTGGTGCACTACCTGAACTTTCCCGGAGCCTGCATCTTTACCATCGCGATGGTGGCGGCAGCGGTCTATCTCTCATCAACTTTCAGCTTCAATACCGCCAAGGAGTGGATCTCAATCCGCTTTGCTTTTGTGATGGCGTGGCGTGATCGCTGGGCAAACTGGCGACAGGCCCGCGCTCGCGCCCGCGAGGCGAAGAAAATGGCGCGTGCGGAAGCTCAACGCGAAAAAGAGCTGATAAAGGTCCACAAAGCAGAAGCGAAGCAGGAAAAGCTCAATTTCAGGAAGCAGGCTGCGGTACCCCAGGAAGAATCAATTCCGGCGCAGCGCCAAGGTGGTTTTGCTGAGATGCAGCCCGAGCCTGTTCCCGCGCAGAAGAGTGTCTGGGAGCAGATGCCGCGCGCAACTGTTCCCGATCCTGAACCCGAACCGGAGCCGCCGCCGAGCATTGCAGTCAGAGAGCGCGCAGATGCCGAAGAGCATAAGGTCACAGTCGTGCCGAAGTCACACAATGGCTTCCGCCTGCCACCCAGTACGCTGCTGCATCGGAGCGAAGAGGCGCAGGTTGTACGCGAAGACGCGCTGCGGGCTGAGGCGCAGGTACTGGTAGAGAAGTGCGCTGAGTTTGATGTAAATGGACAGATCACGCAGATCAATCCCGGCCCGGTGGTCACGACCTTTGAGTTCCGCCCGGAAGCAGGCGTGAAATACAGCCGCGTCACCGGCCTGGCTGAAGATCTATGCCTTGCGATGCGCGCTGAGAGCATCCTGATTGAGCGCATGGCCGGCAAGAGCACGGTCGGCATTCAGGTGCCGAACCATGAGCGCGAGACGATCTGGCTGCGCGATGTGATCGAAGCAGAGAGCTTTGGCCAGTCGAAGAGTAAGCTGACGCTGGCCATGGGCAAGGACATCAACGGGCGCATCGTAACGGCTGACCTGGCTACGATGCCGCACGTTCTGATTGCCGGATCGACTGGCAGCGGCAAATCGGTAGCGATTAACGCAATGATCATGTCGGTGCTGTATAAGGCGACGCCGGAGCAGGTGCGGATGATCCTCGTCGATCCCAAGCGGGTTGAGCTGGGAATGTATGAGGGGATTCCGCATCTGTTTACGCCGATCATTACCGAGCCAAAGCTGGCGGCCAACGCGCTGCGCAATGCGGTGCGCGAGATGGAGCGGCGGCTGAAGCTGCTGGCATCGCGCAGCGTGCGCAATATCGACCAGTACAACAAGCTCTTTGAGGGCGGCACTCCGAGCCTCTTCGATGACCAGCCAGAGGAAAAACCGCTGCCTTATATCGTCATCATCATCGACGAGCTGGCAGACCTGATGATGCTCGATAAAGCCAACGTCGAGGAATCCGTCACGCGCCTGGCGCAGATGGCGCGCGCGGTCGGCATCCATCTGGTGCTGGCGACGCAGCGGCCCTCCGTGGATGTCATCACTGGCCTGATCAAGGCCAATGTTCCGACGCGCATGTCGTTCCGGCTGGCAACTAAGGTTGACTCTCGCACCATTCTTGATTCGAATGGGGCGGAATCGCTTCTCGGTCGAGGCGACATGTTGTTCCTGCCTCCGGGGACTTCGCGGTTGCAGCGCGTACACGCGCCGTTTGTCACAGAAAAAGAAATCGCCGCCGTGACCGATTTCTGGAAGAAGCAGGGTGATGCTGAGTACGTCCAGGGCTTCCTCGAATCGCCGAAGGATGATAAAGGCCGCGATCTCGACATGGAAGATGACGGCGAAGACGCAAACGACGAACTGTTTGAAGATGCAGTGCGGCTGGTGCTCGAATTTGGCAAGGCTTCGACTTCCCTGCTGCAGCGGCGGCTGCGCATCGGCTATGGACGCGCTGCGCACCTGATCGACATGATGGAACGCGATGGAATTGTCGGACCGGCTGAAGGGTCGAAGCCGCGCGAGATTCTGAAGCCACCGGACTGGCTGAACGAAGTCGAATCTGCAATGCGGAATTAGAGCAATTTTCGTTTCGATGGCAGGAGCTGCTGAGAGCAACTCACATGGCGAAGGTTTGCCGATTCCACGCGAGTTAGTACCCGCAGATTCTGGAAACTACCGCATTTCAGTTTCGAGAATATCCCGTCCAGTTCGGAACAAGGCGCATCGGGACCCTCATGCACCCTGCCGACACGGAAACAATGGCTACTCAGCGCGAAGCGCTTCCACGGGATCAACCGCAGCCGTGCGGCGCGCAGGCAGATAGCTAGCTAGCGCAGCAGCAGCAACCAGGACAACGGGAACAGCTGCGAATGTGACCGGATCAAGCGGGCTGATCCCGAATAACAATGTTCGCATCAGGCGCATCAACGCGGCCGCCGCGCCAATACCGACAGCAGTGCCAATGCCTGTAAGCACCAGCGCTGAACGAACAAACATCCAAGCCAGTTCGCTCTTCTTCGCGCCCAGCGCCATGCGAATGCCGATCTCGCGTGTGCGCTGCGAAACAGCATACGAGATCACCCCGTAGATACCGAGGATGCCAAGAGCCAGCGCCATCATCCCGGCAATGGCCAGCATGACAAGCGTGAACGACGTGCGCGCCATCGATTCGCCATAGATGTCCTGCATGGTTCGGATGAAGTCCACTGCCAGATTCGAATTTACCGACCATACGGCCTGCTGCATTTCGTTGATGAAGGTCTGCGTTCCGGCGCGATGGCTGCGCATCGCGAAATAGACCGTTCTCCTGGTATCGAAAGATCCTGGCCCATAGATATCGTGCATCATCGGTGGCCAATACACAGTTGCGGGCGATATCTGATCGACACCGTTTTCGCGTACATCCTGCGCTACTCCCACAACCTCGTACCACGGCATGCCGGGAAATTCGCGAAAGCGCTTGCCAATGGCCGCCTGCGGGGATCCCCACAGCTCGCGAGCCAGGCTCTCAGAGAGAATACCCACCGGAATCAGCCCATAGATTTGCGCCCAGGTGAAACCACGCCCGGCCACAATTTTTGTGCCGGCGGTATGGAAATAATCGGGTGAGACGTAATTAAACAAGCGCAGGGGAGGCTCTTCGCCGGCATAGTTTTTCCCTTCGATAGAAATCTCATTCCAGGCCGGCTCGGCCCCACTCATGGGAACCGAAGCGGCAAAGCCAGCGGAGGAAACCCCGGGAATTGCGGCAAGCTTGTCCTGGATGTCGTTTTGTACCCGCAGGACGATCTGCGGATCGCGAACGAGCTGCTCCGGAATCGAGATACGGACCACCTGCAGCGATGCGGGATCAGAAAAGCCCGGATCGACGTGGCGCATGGCATTGAAGGTGCGAATCATCAGCGCGGCGCTGATCAGCAGCACCAGAGCCATCGCCACCTGCGCTACGACCAGTAGATTACGTCCCCGCTGCCGCTCCCGGCTTACGCTTGCCGTTCGTATTCCGCCCAGCAGGGGCACAGCATGTCGCGAAGGAACATAACGCAGAACCGGAATCGAGCCGAACAGCAGCCCGGAGAGCACCGACAGTATCAGCGTGAAGACGAGCGACCAACCATCCAGCGAAATCTCACTCAGGCGCGGCAGATTCTCCGGCCCAATCGCTGTCAGCAGACGCAGCCCCGCATACGCAACTCCCACGCCGGCAGCTCCGCCCAGCAGACCAAGCGTCACACTCTCCAGCAGCAGCTCACGGGCAATCCGCCATCTGCCGGCGCCAAGCGCAGAGCGTACGGCAAGTTCCTGCTGGCGAGCATCCGCCCGCACCAGCAGCAGATTGGCCACATTTGTGCACGCGATCAGCATGACTACGCCGATCGTTGCCATCACCACCCACAGCACATTGCCAATGCTGCCGACCACCTGGTCCTTTAAGGGCTTCAGCGCGGGCGTGATCTTCCATGTCAGATAAAAGTGCGGATCGCTGCCCGGGCCGTTCGTCCACGAGTCCATCCAGACATTCAGCAGACGCGCCACATCCGCGTCGGCCTGCGAGATGGAAACACCCGGCCGGAGCCGGGCGATTCCTCGATATGCAAAGCCCGCCAGCGGCTGCTTGATCGGATCGAAGGCCAGCGGCACAAGCAGTTCAAAATCGTAATTGACTACCCTGAATCCACGCGGCATGATGCCCGCAATCTCACGCGGTTGATTGTCGACTCTGATGGTGCGGCCCACGATGTTCGGATCGCCGCCGAAGCGCCGCTGCCAATACCCATAACTGAGCATCACACGCTGCGTTCCACGTGGGTTCTGATCTGCCGCTGTAAGCCATTGCCCGGCGGCGGCAGGCACATTGAATGTCTGGAGAACGCCGTCTGTAACCAGAGCCGCATTCACTTGCTCCGGCTTTGCAATCCCGGTAATACTCACCGTGCCGGGTTGCCACACGCCTAATGATTGAAATGCGCGATTATGCGCGGCAAAGGTGAGATACATCGAGGCCGACAGGCGCAGCTCGTCGCGGAAGTCGGCCAGCCCAGGCGCTCCGGGAGCATTCAGATGCAATGAGACCAGTTGTTGCGGCTCAGGATAAGACAGGGGCCGGATGAGCACGCTGTTCAACACACTGAAGACTGCCGTATTCGCGCCAATGCCGATAGCCAGCGTAAGCACCACCGTAATCGCGAATCCCGGTGACCGTCCCAGTCGGCGGCATACATGATTCAGATCCACCAGCAGCGATTCCAGCTTCTGCCATTGCCATACTTCGCGGCTCCGCTCTTCAAGCAGCGTCACATTGCCGAATTCGCGCCGCGCAGCATGTTCGGCCTCATCGCGTGACATGCCCTCTTCCATAAGCTCATCGATTCGCTCGTCAATGTGCTCCTGAATCGAAACAGAGATGTCATCATAGCGGCGTTTCCGGAAGAGCGACATGAATACCTCCTACGCTTTGGCTGCGGCAAGCACGCGGGTAAAACCGGCAAACATCCTCTCAAAGCTGGCAACTTCTTTTTCGAGATGACGAATGCCTGCATCCGTGAGGCGATAAATCCGTGTTGGCCGACCCTTGGCCGAAGTACCTGTCTCAGCTTCGAGCAAGCCTTCTCTCAGCATTCGCTGCAGCGCCGGATAAAGTGAGCCTTCCTCTACTTGCAGCAGGTCATCGGAAACCTGTTTGATGTGCTTTACCAGCGCATATCCATGCATGGGCTTCAGCCGCAGCGATTGGAGGATCATCATCTCCA
>DATGMQ010000043.1:0-14057 GCA_035293545.1 Alloacidobacterium sp.
TTGCGGCAGATGTATATCTGGGTACCGTCGGAAAGATAACCGCCGGGCACCAGCGCTCCGATATTGCCATCGAAATTGCGCCACTCCGCTGAACCAACTCCCACCTCATAGGTCTTCGAGTAATCCTCTTTTCCCTGATCGTTGACGAAGTGGCACTGGCCTTCCACCCACTTTCCGGGCACGAGGGCATTGTTGTCATAGACCCGGCAGACATACAGCGGTGAATCCGGTTTTGGACCACTGCCTGGGCCTCCCTTGATCGCGTTGTCGCCCGGAACGAAAGGCGATTGCGCTTGTTGCCACGTCACCGAGCTTGCTCCCGGCGCATAAGGCGGAGGAGGCGCGTAATCCCCGGGTTGCGGATACTTAGGCTGAACGTTGCCAAAGTTGTCGGTCGAAGAGCAGCGCGGTCCAACCCACCAGCTTTGTCCTCCCTGCACTTCCCGCTTCACCGTTGGATCGTTAGGTCGGCATGGAGGATAGGGCTGCACCGGCTGCGCCGGCGGATAAGGATACGGGGGGTAGGGTGGATACGCCGGATAAGGTGGGTACGGAGGCCGTCCGCCTCCGGTAGCATAAAGCACTTCAAACGGCGGGTTCTGCACTACCTCTGCTCCCCCCATAGGAATATGGCATGTTCCATCCGGCATCAGTTTGCCGGGCTGATACCCGTAATCTGTTCCGGGATTAGCATAGTAACGGACGCGACAGGAATAGAGCGGGCTTCCGTCAGCGATATTGCCCGTCTGCGCCAGGCCATAAACGCCGCCCTGATACGATCCCCAGCGCGCGCTCCCGTAGGCAACTTCATAAGAATTCATGATCTGTTCTGACCCGCCATAGGGCACATTACAGTTGCCCTGCACCCATTTGCCCGGAACTACACTCCCCTGAATCCGCGCGCGGCAGATGTACATTGGCGTCCCGGGATTAGGATCGGAGCCTGGACCGCCGACGATGGCGCCGTTCGATGAATCAGGCGTAAACGGGGCCTGAACATGCCTCCACGTGATGCTTTGTCCCGGCTTGCCATTTTGGCCAATTGCGGGAAGGCTGATGCAGCTCAACATAGAAAAGAGCAGCTGAAGGCAATATCGGCGATGGAAGGATTTCATGTCAGGTCCTGCACGGAAGAACACGCGCACGCCCGAACCATTATGAGAGGCCTCTTTCGCGATGTATACAGAAAATACGCTTCTTCCGTGAAATTCACAGAGGCTGAACCCCATCCCTAAAAAATTCGCACTGCATCACCGACTCGGTGTTACTATGATCCCCTCCAGTAAATTCCCCCTAAACTGCAGTTGTAGTTGACCCTGGGTAGCTGTTTGAACGTTAGCAGTTCCGAGGACTCTCTATGCGCCGCTGCATCTGCGTGCTATTGTTGTTCGTCTGTCTTCCAGCCGCTTTAGTATTTCCCGAAACTCCAGCATTCCAGCGTCTTCCGCAGGCACAACCTGGACTGCCCTACGTGGTGCAGCTCGCCATACCTCCAGGGCTCGGCTATCCCTTTCAGGAATGCAAGTTGAGCGGTGATCCCCTGCCGAAGGGACTGGCCTTCGACTGTGCCCGTCTACAGTTGAAAGGACGGGCGCCGGCGGGAGGGGAAAAAACAATTGTTCTGGTATTGCTGTTAATAGACGCGCAAGGAAACAGCAAGACTTTCCAGATGGAGCTACGTATCTCAAGCAAGCCGGAGATGGTTATTCTTGGGACTGAATCCCCTGTTGTCCCAATCTCAAGTGCGCAGGTTGCGCCGCTGATTTCTCCCGAAGGGCCAACCGTAGCAGTAAAGCCTGAACCCATCGTCCAGAAGCGCTCTTCTGAAGAAGGAAATACCGTAGCACAGGATGATAGCAGTAGAGATGCAGAAAATCTGCAGAACGCGGCGGCAACTCTGCAGCCCATATCGCTCGCGACCCCAAAGAGTCTACCTGCAAAGCCGGTCCTACGAGCCCGTCGGCTGCATCCCTTTATTGCAGTGACAGCACAGTGCACCGTGAACAGTCTCTATACCATTCCACAGGGCGGAGCAGCCGACGATGAGAGCAGTGCTCGCTCCTACCTGATTGCCGTACGTAATGAAAGCGATCCCCAAAATAACCTTACCCAGTTTCACAGCAATTTACAAAACCTCTATATCAAGGCCCCGCAAGCGGCTGCGAGACTGCACGATTGCGCCGCCAATGAAGATAATGCCCTGTTTGACTCCAAGGTGAGACAGTGGTTCAGTGATCGCGCGGATGCATGGGATGCTCTTGTCAAAGACATGAAGACAAATGTAAAACTCGACAGCAGCGGCAATGTAGACAAGAACGAAACATACCAACCCTCTGACGATCTGGCGGTCCCCCTCCTGGATGACAGAAATCCTGTACCCAGGCATCAATTCACTTATCAGAGCTTCGGGATCGTTGGAACCACACTTTATGCGGCCAGCGGAGCCGGGCCTGAATCAAAACTCTTTGCTGAAATTTACGCAGACTTTCCTTTCAAAGATATTTCCTCAAAGTTTTGGTATTGGGGCTATGGCAGGATCGGAAGCGTTACCCAGACTCAATTCAATGCCGCTAACGTGTATAACCAGGCATCTACAGCCCTGACTTCGAACGCGCAGCAATTGGTGCAATCAGCTGAAATGGCTGGCGGATTCGAATTTCGCATATTGCCATGGCATAACCGACACGTACAGGCTGGCTATCCTACGCTTTCCTTTACTGCAGGTGGAGGCGCAATCACTCCACTAACAACATCTCCCTCACAGATATCACAGGCTTATTTCGTTACCCCTGATATTTACAACTTTTATGCAAACCCGCAATATGACCCAATCAAGCCAACCAGTTCTGAGACGAGCGGTCAGCAGTCCATAGGCAGATATACTCAGGCGCTCATGAAGACCTGCGGAGAAACTACTCCACCTCCGATTACAGAGCCGACACCAAATGCCTGTTATGTTTCTTTTTACCCGCAGGATCGCTCCCGCTTTTTTCGTCATTACGAAGGAGGGCTAAGGTTAAAAGTTCCACTCTCGCCGGCAGGCTCACCTCTGACAACCTTTCCCGCTCAGATTGACACCACCTTTGGACAAAACGAATACGTCACAAGAGGACAACTTCGAAACTTCGTCCTCCACGTTGGGGCAATTACTCCCCTGCCGTATGCAGATAAAGTTGCAATTTACGCATTTGGTGGCATGGATTTCGGTGTGAATGGGCACGGAGATCCGCCCGGCCCCCTGCTTCTCCCGGCACCTTCAAATTATCCGCTTAATTCAACGACGCCTACTCCTACAGCCAGTACGGCCAATACTGTGAATATCCAGGTTCCGCAGCCCAACCGCGACCGCTATGCACTTGGTTTGGGGTGGGACATTTTAGGGTTAGTAAAAAATCATGTAAACAACGCGAAATAAATGTCAGGATCCATCCGGAAATGCCCAGTGCCCTTAAATTCATATAAGCTTGCACCCATCTTCTTTCAAAGAATATTGACCGCACGAGCCGCCAGCAGCGCCACCGTAGCGAACGAAATCAGCGCCTGCACCATCATCAGCACCTTGGCCCATCGCGAGAGAACCGGCACATCCGTCGGCGAAAACGCTGTGCTGGTGTTAAAGGCCAGGAACAGATAATCCACAAAACCGGGACTCCAGCACTGCTCGCCCATTTGGTGTTTGGCCTGCTGATCGAGCGTCATCTGCGGAAACAGAAAAGCGCCATCGGTATGGACGCCGCGCAGCTCACGGGCCCGCGGGCCTCCGGCATCGAGCCGCCAGTACCACGATGCAAAGACGAGAATGTTCGTCAGCCAAAGCGCTCCAGCCGAACGCAACAGGTCCGGAGGCGCTTCTTTGTGCGAAGGCAAAGCGGCAATCAGCAGGTAGAGTGACCAGACCATATCGAGCGTGACAACAGAGGTGATCACGTAACCCAGAATCTGGTTCAGCCTGTCCATTCCGCGATAACGCGCCCATGTCAAAGGAATGATCAACACCAGCACTACAGCAATCAGCAGCCACTCCGGTCCCACAGACAATGACTCAGGCAGGGCAAAGCGCAGTCCGCCGACCGCAACCAGAGCAAGCGCGGCAGGCCAGCGAGGTTCCCACTTCGTGATATCGGTCATAATGTCTCATCTTGCAACGCCACTTCGCCGGGGAGCAATGTGTCGCCATACTATAAAAGAGTTTCGAAGGTGCGACATGCGCACGCTAGGAAGATCGACGAAAGCTCTGGTTGTTTTTGTTTCACTCTTGCTTGCATGCAACGCTTCGCGTACAAGCGCCCAATCCTGCGGTTCCTCTGGCTTGGCGGTGCAGGTGCTCGGCTCCGGAGGCCCGGAGACGCAGGACAGACGCGCATCGACCGGCTACCTGATATGGGAGAACGGCCGCGCGCGGGTTGTCGTCGATGCCGGAGGCGGTACCGCGCTCCGTTTTGGAGAGAGCGGCGCACAGATGTCGCAAGTGGACGTTGTTCTGTTCAGTCATTTTCATATCGATCACAGCAGCGACTTCCCTGCTCTGGTCTTTTCCTCCTGGTTTGAAGACCGCAAACGGCCGCTGCCGGTGTACGGTCCTTCGGGAAACCAGTTCATGCCCTCGACGACTGAGTTTTTGCGCGACCTCTTCGCCGGGCCCCACGGAGCGTGGCGCTATCTGAGCGACCTGGTTGAGCCGGGCAGCGAAGGCAGCTATCAGCTGCAACCGCACAACGTTGACCCCGGTTCCACCCCCGCTCTCGTATTTCGCAGCAACGACATGACCGTGTATGCGGTGCGCGTCATCCATGGCGCCTTTCCCGCGCTGGCCTGGCGCGTGGAGATCGGCGGCAAGCGGATCGCCTTCAGCGGAGACACAAACGGCGAAGGCGACGGCCTGACACTACTGGCATGGAACGCTGACTTATTTGTTGCGCACAACGCCGTGCCCGAGGGCGCTACCGGATTGGAAAGGCGTCTGCACATGCCGCCTTCCGTCATCGGAACGATTGCCGCGAATGCTCACGTGAAGCATTTGGTGCTGTCTCATCGCATGCTGCGGACTTTGGGAAAAGAGAGTGAAACGCAGTCCGAGATTAAACACCGGTACTCCGGCCCGATCACTTTTGCCGACGACCTCGACTGCTTTCCGGTAAAGTGATTTCGTGAAAAAACCTGATGCAACTCTCTGGGAATTAACGTCGGCTATCGTTGCGGGCGATGCCTCCGAGGTTTCGCGGATGCTTGCGGCTGCCCCGGAGTTGGCACAAGCGTCGTTTCAGACGGGGGCTACCCGTCAGGCGTCGAAATCATATTTTCTCGATCGAATTCTTAGGTATGTCTATGCGGGCGACACGGCGCTGCACATCGCAGCGGCTGCGTATCAGAAGGAAATAGCGGGAAGGCTCATTGCTGCGGGCGCAAATGTCTTCGCAAAGAATCGTCTTGGCGATGAGCCGCTGCATGCTGCTGCTGTGGGCGGGCCGGGTTCGCGGACGTGGAATCCGTCTGCGCAAGCGGAGACGATCCGGTGCCTGATTGAAGCCGGTGCCGATCCGAACGCTGTGGACAAACGGGATGTGACTCCACTGCATCGCGCGGTGCGAACGCGATGTGCTCTAGCGGTACGAACGCTTCTTGAGTGTGGCGCCGATTCCGCACGCCGCAACAAGAGCGGCTCGACGCCGATGCTGCTTGCGACGCTGAACACAGGCCGCCCCGGCAGCGGTTCGGCTGAGGCGAAGGCGCAGCAGCAGGAGATATTGCGGCTGCTTAAGAAAGCCGTCATAAGCCGGCAAAGATCCGCTTCTTCTGATTGATCTCCGCTTCGCAGGAGATGATAGACGGAGAATCCAAGGCAGAAACTGTGCCGGATAATGCAGCGTTCTCACAGAAAAAAGAATCCATGCAACGACTCCAGCAGTGCAACAATTTCCACTCCCAAAATGGTCATAAAAGGGATGACTCTGGATTGGCAGCTGGATTACCCATTATTGCCGAGCTGATTTTGGCCGGAACATTCTGGCCGCAGCCCCGGAAACCAATCGTCTCGGCACAAGTCGCTGCATAAACACCATTACCTTACCCGCCGTATAAGGAATGACCCAGGGCTTACCTGCGATCAGACCTTCCAGCCCAATACCGGCTACCTCCTCTGCCGACTGCTGCCCACGACCAAATTGAGACCGGGTTCCGGCGACTTCGTGGAATTCAGATTCTGTCGGTCCGGGGCAAAGGGCGCTGACCTTCACGCCGTACGCGGCTACTTCGTGCGCCAGCGCCTCGGCCAGAAAGCGGTCGAAGACCTTCGTTGCGGCGTAGGTCGCCATGTATGCCACTGGCTGATACGACGCCGTGGACGCGACAATCATGACATACCCGCGGCGGCGTTCGATCATCTTTGACAGGAAGAGATGCGTCAGGTGGGTAACGGCGGCACAGTTCAGGTCCACCATTTTGCGCTGCCAGAGCGCGTCTCCATGCGTGAATTCCCCGTAATAGCCGAAACCTGCATTGTTAATGAGAATATCGATCGGCAGACCGGCTTCCTCCGTTGCGGAAAGCAATTGCTGCGGCGCAGATGGATCGGCGAGGTCCGCGCCAATGGTCCGGACCTCGATTCCGTATTTATCGCGCAGCTTTGTTGCGAGAGACTCCAGCCGATCCACGCGCCGCGCTGTCAGAACAAGGTTCGCTCCCGCCGCAGCCAACTGCTCGGCGATGGCCAGGCCGATTCCAGCGCTGGCGCCCGTAACCAACGCCCATTTGCTCTGTACGTGCTGTCGCAGAAATTTCGACGGCTGCATGATGCTCCTACACTGTCGTCGCCACAGGCTGCTCGAATTCTTCGCCGATCCAGCGGGTGAAGGCTTCGAGGCTCTGCTCGCGTCCGAGGAACTGCTGCACGATGTTCTTTCCCGGAAGCGTGCCGCCGGGCTCAAGTACAGTTTTCCGGTATTTCCATGCAATCGGGTCTTCCAGCAGATTTGCCCGGTTGAACTGATTGAAGAAGTCGAGCGCGATCACCTTGTCATACAAATACGTGTAGTAATTCGACGAATATCCCGTCAGATGCGTGAAGCTGGCGTACATGCGGTTGCCGTCGATCCATGTATAAGGCAGGAATTTCGTGTAATCGGCCTGCAGCAGAACGTTCAAATCCAGCGTTTCCGGATCGAGATAATGCGTATCGAGCGAATAACTGGTGTAAAAGAGCTGCGTCCGCACCCAGTCTGCGCGCCCAAAGGCCCCGGCCCGGTTCATTTTTTCCACCAGTTCCGCCGGTATCGGCTCGCCTGTCTCGTAATGTCTGGCGAAGGTCGCCAGCAGCTTCGCATCGCGGAAAAACTCTTCCAGCATCTGTGACGGAACCTCAACAAAGTCACCTTCTGTCGCGATTCCGCTCACACCCGCCCACTTTTGCTGTCCACCGAGAATGGCATGCATCAGATGGCCGAATTCATGGAAGAACGTCACCACGTCGGAGTACTGCAGCAGGCCCGGATTTCCTTCTTTTGGCTCCGGAAAGTTGCAGATCAGCGCGGCTTCCGGAATCTGCTTGCCGGCAATGCCCGGAATCAGCGGATGCGCGCTAAACCACTTGTCTTTGCCTTCACGAGGGTGCATATCGAGGTAAAAACGGCCGATTTTCTCGCCTGAACCGGCGTTATTTCCGTCGTAGACATCCCAAACCGTGACCGATTTGTCCCATGCATCTGCGTTTTCCACCGGCTTAAACGTGACCTGAAACAGCTTTTCCGCGGTATTTAGAACGCCCTTTTCGACCGATTTATATGGAAAATAAGGCCGGACCGACTGCGAATCGAAAGAATAGGCAGCACGCCGGTACTGCTCATACCAGAAAGCGCGACTGTCCGCATCAATCGAAACCATATCCGGGTTCGACTGGCGCGCAAAATCCAGAACGTTGGCATATTCGCGTTCGGCCCCCGATTTTGTGGCTTTATCCAGGTCGTCGAGAAATGCCTTCATATTCGAGGCCGATTCCATCATCTGGTCGGCGGTCGCCAGATCGGCCCAGGTGGCAAAGCCGAGAATTCCAGCAATCTGCTTCCGGATTTTGAGCAAATCGAGCAAAACGCCTTCATTTGCCGGATAAGCGCGCGTGTTGTAGGCCAGAAACATCCGCAGCCTCAGCTGTGCGTTCTTTGCGAAGGTCATGACCGGCATGTAGTCGGGATAATCGGTGGTAAGCGTGATTTGGCCGTGCTCGTCCGGCGGATGCGCTTTGATGAAGTCCTCCGGCAGGCCTTCTAATTCCGCCACATCGCCAATCTGGACGCGATTTACGTTTTCCTGGACATTGCGCCCGAAAGTCAGGGACAGCAGGGTGGCCTTGTCCTGTAACTCTTTGATTTTCTTGCGAGTATCCTCATCTTTATCGACGCCGGCAAGGCGATACTGCAACAAACTCCGCTCAACGTAATGGCGGGTGGCGTCATCAGCCCCGGTGAGGTCCATAGCATTCAGGGCGCTGTAGACTCCCTGATTCAGGGCCAACATGGTGCCTGCTTCAGCAATCTTCTGGGTCAGAGACTGGGCCTTGTCGCGAATCTTTTTGTCGGGATGGACACTGTCGAGCAGCCCGGTCTGCGAACCGGCGGCACTTAATTCAGCAATGGCGCTGTCATAAGCCCGCAGAGTGTTCTCTATATTCCGCTGGCCTTGAACGGTCAGGAGGCTCTCGATGGCCTTTTCATGGCGGGAAAGCGCCGCTTCTACCCATTTTCCCAGGCTGGATTCATCCAGCGTTCCTGTCCCGGTCGGGTTCCAGGGATGCGTTGCCGGAGTTTCTGCTGTTGGTACAGATTGAGCCACAAATTCACCTCAGAACGTCAGATTCAGAGTAGATCATTTCAGGACTGGTGTTAGTCTGTAACTCGTTATCTCACAAATTCATCGATCACCTATTGCATACTTACAGAACAGTCGGTAATATGCCGCAATTGCGCTCATGAATCACGTTGCTCCAGCTCTTTCGCCGCAGTATCTCCGCTCCCGGATCGGAAAGGTCTGTGTTGCGATTATCGGGTCTACGCCTGCGGAAATGATTGAAAAGGCAGAACTTGCCTCTCGCGAAAATCCCTTCCTTGAATTCCGTCTGGACTATCTGGACAAACCTCTCACTGCCTTACCGAAGCTAAAGACTTTTCTCGGCGAACGCAGCGAAGTAACGGCCATAGCCACGTGCCGCCGCGTAGCTGCCGGCGGAAAATTCAAGGGGAAGATTGCCGACGAGCTGGAAATCCTGCAGAAGGCCGCCTCTTCCGGTTTTCACATGGTTGACCTGGAACTCCAGACGGCGGAGGCCATCAAGAGCGCCGGAGTGGAGAAGCTGCGCGCTCGCGGAGCGGCGCTCATCATTTCCTATCATGATTTTGCCGCGACGAAGGACCTTGACGGCATCTTTGAGCGCATTCGGCCCTACGAGCCGGAGTTTATCAAGATTGTGTCTACGGCCAAGAACCTGGCCGATAACGTAACGATGATGCACTTCCTTGAGCGGACGCACGATATGGCCAACCTGATCGGCATCTGTATGGGCGACCAAGGGATTATCAGCCGCGTGTTAGGTATTCGCGCAGGCAGCATCTTCACGTTTGCGGCAGCGACTCCGGGCGAAGAAACCGGGCCCGGGCAGATTGCCGCGCGCACGCTGCACGAGACCTATCGCATTGACCAGATCGATCTCTCAACCAAAGTTTACGGGGTTGCTGGAAATCCAGTCCGCTATTCGCTGTCTCCGCTGATGCTGAACACAGCCTTCCGCCGCGAGACTGTCAATGCTGTCTTTCTTGCGCTGCAGACAACGAAGATGAATGATCTACTGACGCTGGTGCGCGAGGTTCCGGTGCACGGACTTGCGGTGACGATGCCGCATAAGGAAGAAATTCTGAAGCATCTGGAAAAAACCGATCCGATTTCGGAAAAGATCGGTGCCTGTAACACCGTTGTCCGCGCGCAGGATGGCAAGCTCTATGGCTTCAATACGGATGTTGCCGCTGTGGTTCGCCCGCTGGAACGCCGTTTGCAGTTGAAGGGCGCCAGGATATTAATTCTGGGAGCGGGTGGGGCTGCCCGGGCTGCTGTCTTCGGGCTGAAAGAGAAAGGCGCGGAAGTATTTATTCTGAACCGCACGACTGAGGACGGGCAGAAGCTGGCCCGTCAGGCAAAGGTAAAGACCTTCAAGCGCGAGCAAGTGGCCAAAACACAGTTTGACGTGATCCTGAATGCCACGCCGGTAGGCATGCATGGAGTGAAGCCGAACCATATTCTCGAACCGAAAGAGATCAATGCGCGGCTGGTTTTCGACATGGTTTACAACCCCGTCGACACGCCACTGCTGCGCATGGCGCGGGAAAAGAACATTCCCGTAGTGACCGGCGTTGAGATGTTCGTGAACCAGGGCGCACGCCAGTTTGAAATCTGGACCGGCAAGCCTGCTCCGGAAGAAGAGATGCTGCGCGTGGTCGTTCACGCGCTTCGCCAGCAGGCGGAAGCTGCTGCGAGCGCGGGCGCTAAGAAGTAAATTCTCATCCAGTCGATCCTGAGCTGCATATGGATACTGAGGAGTTCTTTGCCGTTCAAGCCAATGAACCGCCGGTCCGAGGCATTTTGCACCTCCCATCAAGCCTGAGCGGAGATTGCCTTGTCCTGACACATGGCGCCGGCTCGGACTGCAATGCTCTGCTGCTGATTGCGCTGGCAGAGGCATTTTCTTTATCGGGCATCACTGTTTTGCGGTGCGATCTTCCTTTTCGCCAGTCCCGCCCTCACGGGCCGCCACCGAGAGGAAGCGCAGAACGCGACCAGCAGGGGCTTCGCGCGGCGATTGCGTCCATGCGTCAACATGCCCCAAGACGCATGTTTCTTGGCGGCCATTCGTATGGAGGACGGCAGGCATCAATGCTGGCAGCGGCAGAACCAGACCTCGTTGACTCCCTGCTACTGCTTTCTTATCCGCTGCACCCGCCGCAACGGCCAAATGAGATGCGGACAGCTCATTTCCCGCATCTGCAGACACCGGCTCTCTTCGTTCACGGCACGCGCGACGGATTCGGCTCCATTGAGGAAATAACGGCAGCCTTAAAACTCATCCCCGCGCAAACGGAACTGATGCCGATCTCCGGCGGAGGCCATGAGCTGGCAACGGAGCGCAACCGCGAAGACGTGGCGGAGAAAATTGTGAAGGTGTTTCTTTCATTCGCGAAGTAGAACCGCATAACGATATGCTTCAGAGCGCTCTACTTGGCTGCCGCTAATGCAGCAATGCTCTGCTGACGCCGAGAAGGGTTGAGCGAGGGCTACTGCGATTCTCTTGCAGTGCCCGCTCAGTCCCTGCCTATCTTTACGACTGCTGATCTCTAAAAACATTTTCCCTACAGATGTAGACCAGGCACAGAGCCGTCATTCTTAGCTGCCCCCTGATCCCCGACACGCGATTTGCATGTCGGGGTGGTCAGGTGAAGAATCACAGCCAAGCCGGCTGGGGATTCTTCCTCCCTTCACCCACCTCATCACGTGAAAACCACACGTGCCGGGGGCCCGGCTTCGATCGTCAGAATGATGACGGCGCTTATACCCAGGAAAAATGTCTAAAGCGCCATGCCGCCAGACACTTCAATTCTCTGGCCGTTGACCCAGCGATTTTCATCTGAAAGGAACGATGCAATCATGGGACCGATATCGTCGGGAACACCGACGCGTCCTAACGCGGTCATTTCTGCAACCCGCTTGTTCACTTCAGGGTTGTCGCGCACCATGCCGCCGCTGAAGTCGGTTTCAATTGCGCCCGGAGCAATGACGTTAGCAGTAATCCCGCGTGGACCGAGTTCTTTGGCCAGATAGCGAGTCAGAACTTCGATGGCTCCCTTTGCCGATCCATACGCAGAACTGCCCGGCAGAGCAAAACGCGCGAGACCCGAGGAGATATTCACGATGCGCCCGCCATCCTTTATCAGCGGCAGGAGTTTCTGCGTGAGGAAATAAACGCCTTTGACGTGGACATTGAAAATCTCGTCGAATTGCGCTTCTGTTGTTTCGTTAAATGCGGCATGTAAAGAATTGCCCGCGTTGTTTACGAGGTAGTCGAACCGGTCTCGTCCCCAACTCTGGAGGGTCTTGCGCACTTCTGCGACAAAACCGTCAAAGGCCTGAATGTCGCCGGTGTTGAGGCGGAATCCTGCTGCTTTTCGACCCAGGGATTCGACTTCGCGAATGAGACTTTCGGCTTCCTTCTCATTGACGCGATAAGTGAAGGCTATATCGACTCCGCGCTGTGCCAGATTGACGGCAGTGTTGCGGCCCAAGCCGCGGCTTCCACCTGTAATGATTGCAATTTTATTCGCCATAGTTCCCTTCTTTGTTCGTTCTGTCATAGAGCCCTGGGATGAGTTAGTTTTGCATATGTCCTGTGGGAGTGGTAACGGTAATCATCTCTGCTCCTTCAATAGCGCATGTTCTCAAGGTCAGTGATGAGGTCCGGCCCGGTAGGGTTCCATCCCAGCTCTTTTCGCGTTTTTGCGCTTGATCCCTGAAGATCGAGACCAGCGAACCGGGCGAGCCAGCCGAAATGTTCCGGAGCCTGTTCCGGCGTGAGAGAGATTACCGGCACATTCAGTCCGTGACCAATGGTCTCGGCGATGGCACGAGCGGAGACGCCTTCTTCGGCGATTGCGTGGTATCGCGCGCCGGTATGGCCCTTCTCCAGAGCAAGCCGATAAAGATGCGCGGCATCGTTGACATGCACTGCGGCCCAGCGATTTTGTCCATCACCGATGTATGCCGCGGCGCCTTTTTCACGGGCAATCTGGACGGCATAGCTGACCAAACCCTGTTTCACCGTATTGTGGACCTGAGGAAGGCGAACGACGATTGCCCGGACGCCGCGCTTTTCAAACGCCGCAGCTGTGTGCTCTGAAGCGCGCGGATAATTGTCGGACACGGGAACCGGCGGGTCGTCTTCCGTGGCGAGGCGGCCCTGCACGCCAAGACCGAGACCACTGGTAACGATCAGCGGGCGGTCTGACCCGGCAAGCTCGTTGCCAAGCGCTTCGATGGCGCGCCTGTCGATTTCACAGTTCTCTTTAAATTTTGAAAAGTCGTGAATGAAGGCCAGGTGAATTACCGCATCCGAAGCTGCGGCGCCGCTGCGCAGGCTCTCCAGATTTTCAAGGTCACCCCGCTGCACCTGTGCGCCGGCGGTTGTTAATGACTGTGCTCCGGAATCAGTGCGAGCAAGACCGAGCACCTGATGCCCTGCATTGATCAATTCCCGAACGACGGCGGAGCCGACGAAGCCTGTGGCGCCGGTAACGAAAACACGCATGTTTCCTCCTGTTGTGTCAGACAACTTCATCTTGTCGCCTTATCCAAATTGACGGCCTTCGGCCGCATCGAATAAAACGGAGAGTGTCTCCGAAATAGTAGATAACCGGAGAATGTCTCCGGTTGCATAAAATTTTGATGGCAAAGAAGCGCGCACAACCCGCCCAGCGAAAACTACGCACGGATGCGTTGCGGAACCGCGAGCGCATTCTGGAAGTAGCGAAAGAGGCGTTTACCCGTTTTGGCGCTGAAGCCAGCCTGGACGATATCGCGAAACAGGCAGGCGTGGGAGCCGGAACTCTCTATCGTCACTTCCCTACGCGCGATGCGCTGATTGAGGCGGTCTATCGGAGTGAAGTAGAAAAACTGGCTGCCGCGGGCCGTAAATTTGCCGAGACGATGTCTCCGGTAGAAGCGCTTCGGGCCTGGATGCTGTTGTTCGTGGACCACATTGCGGCGAAGCAGATCATTGCTCCCGCGCTCAATAGCGTAGTCGGGGGTGCTACAAGATTATATGAGGGCTCTCACGGACTGATTTGGGGAACGATTGATACCTTAGTGAAGCGCGCGATCAAGAGCGGCGATATCCGCAAAGACCTTGTTCCCTTTGACCTGCTTCGAGCGCTGATTGGGGTTTCTTATATCGCGTCCGCGCGGGACTGGCAGCAAAGCGCGCGAAGACTGGTAGACATCCTCATCACCGGTTCGCGCCCGATTAAAAGTTAACC
>DATGMQ010000044.1:0-20202 GCA_035293545.1 Alloacidobacterium sp.
GAAATCAAGCTGATGGCGGTTTCCAAGACGCATCCGGCGGAGGCGATTGCGGCGGGATTTGGGGCGGGATTGCGGCTGTTTGGCGAAAATCGGGTGCAGGAGTTTCAGCAGAAATCACAGGATTTAAACGGTTTGGGTATCGCGGTTGGCTCCGGCGCGGAGGATGCCGGGAACGCAGTTTCGGTCCATTTCATCGGCCATTTGCAGTCAAATAAGGCCGCGAAAGCGGCGGAAATCTTCTCCGGAATCGATACGGTTGACTCTTTGAAGCTGGTTTTGCGGCTCGAAGAGGCGGCCAAACGCCTGAAAAAGCGCCTTCCGATCCTGCTTGAGATCAAATTAAGCCATGAAGCGGCCAAAACCGGACTTGAACCCGGGTCGCAGGAACTGGCGGAGCTGCTGGAGCAGCTGCCTGATCTGGGCCATCTGCAGATGCACGGGCTGATGACGGTGGCGCCTCTGGATGAGAATCCGGAGACGGCGCGAGAGTGCTTTCGCAGTTTACGGCTGCTTCGGGAGGAGCTGGCGCGGCGGCATCCGCAGCTGGATTTTGGTGAGCTGTCGATGGGGATGTCGGGGGATTTTGAGATTGCCATAGAAGAGGGATCGACAATGGTGCGGATCGGGACGGCGATCTTTGGGGCCCGGCCTAAGTTGGTGTGATTGCGTTGCGAAGATGATATACGGCGTGAGCTCCATTCAGCTGATCGGGATAAGGGGGGAGTTTGTGCGGGAAAGGTTGGATCTTAAGGCTGAATAGGTTCTTGCTTCCCACTCTTCGCTTCGCAAAGAATGGGGCACCCGTTTTTTGCCTGGTTAAGAATAAAAAACAGGTCCTTCGACTGCATTCCCTACGATCGCTTCGCTTGAAACAGGAAGGATCCAGAGCAAGCGGGGTAGGCTTGACACTGCCTTCCTGTTATCAACAGTGACAGATCAGTGCCTTGTCTACACCTATAAAAATGTCTCAAAACCCCGGCGGTCTCTCACTTGCGACATGAAAAGCCTTCTCGAGCGCCAGTCCTGCGCGTCCCAGCGTTCCTTCCTCAAACAGCCGGCCAATCAACGTAACTCCATGCGGCACACGCCGCGGCGGAGAAAACTTCGGCAGTGGATGGTTTGGATCGGGGGCCCAGTCGCTGCGCGCTTCTGAGACTTCGACAAATCCAGCCCGCAATGTCAGCGAAGGATGGCCGGTGAAGTTCGTCAGGGTCAGCATCTCGTCACGCAGTGAAGGAACCAGCAGCAGATCGACCTCGGACATGACCCGCGACATTTCGTTGGCCACCTTGCGGCGGAAGCGGTCGGCCTGCACATAATCGACAGCCGAAAGGAAACGTGACTGGCGGAAGGTATTAGGCCATGCGTCGGGCGTCTGCATCCTGAGCGTATAGACCTGGCGGCTGAGCGTCAGCTCTTCAAAGGCTGCCGCCGACTCGGCGAAGAGAATCAGATCCAGCGAGTCATAGGGCCAGTCCGGCATTGAAACTTCAACGACCTGCATGCCCAGCTTTTTTACGGTTTCAAGCGCAGCACGGTCTACGTCCGTTGCCGGAGCCTGCTGCATCCATTTGGGGAAATAGCCGACGCGCAATCCCTTCACATCTTCATTCGCATCGAAATCCAGCTTGCTGGGCACGCTTCCGAGGTCGCCGCCATCCGGGCCTGAGATGGCATGCAGCACCAGGAGTGTGTCTTCGACGCTGCGGGCCATCGGCCCCAGTTTGTCAAGCGACCAACAGAGCGTCATGGCGCCTGTGCGCGGAACCCGTCCAAAGGTAGGCCGCAATCCGGTGACGCCGCAGCGCATGCTGGGGCTTACGATGCTGCCGCCGGTCTCGCTGCCGATAGCAAAGCCCACCAGCCCTGCCGCAGTCGCCGCGCCGGGGCCTGCGCTGGAACCCGATGAGCCTTCCTCCAGCAGCCACGGATTCATCGTCTGTCCGCCAAACCAGATATCGTTCAGCGCCAACGCGCCCAGGCTCAGCTTCGCTACCAGTACCGCGCCGGCATCATTCAGGCGCTTCACGACCACAGCATCAGCAGTGGGTACGCGGTTGCGGAACGGCTCAGCGCCATAAGTGGTGGCGATGCCTGCCGTGTCAAGCAGGTCCTTTGCTCCCCAGGGAATCCCGTGCAGCGGCCCGCGATATTTGCCAGCCGCAATCTCCACGTCTGCCTTTTTTGCCTGCTGGAGCGCCAGGTCGCGAGTCAGCGTGATGACGCAACGCAGCTTCGGGTCGAATTGCTGCAGGCGACTAAGATAAATCTGCGTGAGCCGCGTCGAGGTCAGTTTACGGCTCTGAATCCAGTGCGAAAGCTGCGACACCGGAGCGTAAGCAATGTCCTCGTCTTTATCCGGTAAAGGAACAGGCTCATATTTACTGCGGATGAACCGGTCATGCTCCGGCCCCGCATGACCGAACTGCGCGGCTTCTATGCGAGACCACGGAGCAATTCCCGGCTCCAGCGCAACCTTGCGCGGGCCCACGCGCCGCTCATACAGAGGAGCCATTGCCTGCCGCCAGCTCTGCGCCGCTTCATTTTTCTCTGCCGGAGTGAGATTCACCTGAACCAGCTTTTCAGCTTCAGTGAACGTCCCGGCTGATACTTGCGGTCCGACCGGCGGCGCTGTGGCAAAAGCCGGAGGCGCTCCCGGCGTAGATGGCGTGCCGGGGGTAACAACTTGCTGCGGCTGCTGTTGTGGATGGGGCTTTTTGCCGCAGGCAAGGGCCGCTCCCGCGACGGTGAGCGATCCCTGTTTCAGGAAATCTCTGCGCGACTTCGGCATCTTTCTCCTCGAAAATCAGACGATCTGGAAACTCAAAGGCATCTGGTGCACTATACGATAAACCGTGCACAAGACGATGCGCTTTGCGTATCGTTACAAAGCTATTGAAGATATGGCGGACCAGGAACAACTCGGTATTCTGCATCAAGGCGTTGCCGCCTGGAACGCGTGGCGTCGCCTGCATCCTAAGATACGCCCTGATCTCAGCTCCACTTCGCTCTCATGGCTGGAACTGGCCGACGCCGATCTGCAGCACTGCAGCCTGAATGATGCGCGTCTGCACTATACACAGCTGAACCGCGCCGACCTTTATCGCGCTGCTTTCGGCAACGCCTCGCTCTATGGAGCCGATCTTCGAGACGCGCGTATCGTCGAGGCCAGCTTTGCCGGGGCCGACATGACCAAGGCTGATCTCCGCAGCTCAGAGATTTCCTTCACTGATTTCACTTCGGCGCACATGGTCGAGTGCAATCTGCAGGAAGCCAAGCTCATCGGCGCAGAGCTGAGCAAGACCAATCTTTTTCAGGCCAACATGATGGGAACGCAGTTGCGCGGAGCCAAATTTCTATGGGCGAATCTTACCGGCGTCGATCTGCGCGATGCCAACCTGAGCGGCGCAAATCTTACGGGGGCCACGTTTATCGACGCTGATCTCTCCGGGGCAGACCTGACCAACGCCAATCTTCAGTTCGCGCGCCTGATCGATTCAAAGCTCGATGGCGCTAATCTCTCTTCGTGCCGCGTCTATGGCGTTTCGGCCTGGAATCTCAGCTCTTCCGGAACCGTTGAATCGGACCTCGTCATCACGCCGGCGGGCGAGGTTTCCATTACGGTTGATAATCTTGAAGTCGCGCAATTTCTCTATCTCCTGCTCAATAATGCGCGCATTCGCGACTGTATCGACACGATTACTTCCAAAGTCGTGCTCATTCTCGGCCGTTTTACCGCCGACAGGCTGCCGGTTCTTCATGGAGTTCGTGAGGCGCTCCGCAGCCGCGGCTATCTGCCGCTGGTCTTTGACTTTGAAGGGCCATCAAGCCGCGATATCACCGAAACGGTAGGGACGCTGGCGCATCTGGCCCGCTTTATCATCGCCGATCTGACCGATGCGCGCAGCATTCCGCAGGAACTGACTACTATTGTTCCCAATCTGCCATCGGTTCCTGTCCAGCCGGTGTTGCTCACTTCGCAACGCGAATACGGCATGTTTGAGCACTTTAAGCGCTATCCCTGGGTGCTGGATACGCTTCTCTACAAGGACACCGGTAATCTGCTGGAAATCCTCCCAGAGGCCGTTATCCGCCGCGCAGAAGCCATTATTGAAGCACAATCTGCTGCACGCGCCTGAGAATTTACATCTCCTCTATCTTCCACAACGCCTGCCGCAGAATTCCCATCCACATCGCGGCATCTGTCGAATTCAGCTGCATGCGCCGCACCAGTCTTCGCAAGGCCGCCTCATCCCGGCTGGCCGGATGCCGCCGCATGTACTCGCTCGCTTCCAGCAGGTCGGCCAGCAATCGAGTCAAGCGGTCGAGATCAGCCGCGCCGGCATCGGGCAGCGGCATGGGAAGCTCCGCCGTATCGCTCCGCGTCAGCTCATAGAGACAAACAGCAGCCGCCTGACCCAGGTTCATCGACGGGCGTCGTATTCCTGCTCTCTCGAACATGGGAATCGTCATCGTCCAGTTGCAATAGCTCAGCTCTTCACGGCTCAGGCCCGTCTTTTCCGACCCAAAGAGTACCGCAACCAGGTTGTGAGGCTGGGACCTCAGATGTGTACGTGCCAGCCTGCAACCCTCTGCAACTGAATAAAGAGGATGCTCCAGTACTCGTTTTCCTCCAGCTGTTGTGCCAATGACCAGATTGCAATCTGCTATCGCTTCGGCCAGGTTGGCAAACTCCCGGGCTCCGGCCAGAACCTCGGAAGCATCCACGGCCGAGCGCGCTTCGGCGAGTGGAACCGGGTAGTCGCTGACGATTCGCAGATCGGTGAATCCAAACCCATACATCGCCCGCGCCACAGCGCCGATGTTATTCGGATTGCGTGCCCGGGCCAGCACTACGCAGACACGTTCAGGTTGTTCCTGGGTGAGCATTCCCAGCTATTCTATGAAAATACGGCTATGGCTTCGGTTCGCATTGACAAATGGCTCTGGGCAGCGCGCTTCTTCAAGACGCGGTCGCTGGCTGCGCGAGCCTGCGAGCTTGGCCGAATCCAGTCGAATGGACAGCCCGCCAAACCCTCCCGCGATGTCCGCATTGGCGACATGTTGCAGGTGAGAAATGAAGGCGGCGATTTTCAGGTCGAAGTCCTGCAGCTCAGTGAAGTACGCGGGCCGGCAGCCGTCGCTCAGACTCTCTATCGGGAAACCGAAGCCAGCCGGGAACTGCGGCAGAAATTAGCCGACGAGCGAAAGGCGATGCAGCCCTTCGATTTAATCTCCTCAGGAAGACCCTCGAAACGCGATCGCAGACAAATCAATCGTTTTCGTGGTCGCGTCTGAGTCCTACTTTTTTCATTTCTGCCTAAAATGCCCTCGCTTTCTGACGAACCGGAACTTTGTCCGCACGTGTTCGCAAAGCGGAAGGAATCCCTAAATAAGTGGAGTGACAAAGGCTGGGGCAGTAAAATGATTGAAAATTAAGGAGATACATTATTTTTAAATAAATTGATAATAATGCACTCATATTTTATGCAACTGTTGTGCTATAGTCTGAATCAGATAGATTGCAAGGCCGAACTCTCTCGGCCTCATATCTCTTAGAAACACTTTGGAGGAAATTTATGGCTATCACTCGTTGGGATCCATTTCGCGATGTACTTGCTCTTCAGAACCGCATGAACTCGCTTTTCCAGGACTTCGCCCGCGGTCAGGGTGAAGCCGACGCCCTTACAACCGCATCTTTCGTCCCCCCGGTGGACATTTATGAGGATGAGCACAAAGTTGTCCTCAAGCTTGAGGTCCCGGGCATGAAGCAGGACGATTTCGACATTCAGGTGGAAAACCACACGCTGACCATTCGCGGCGAGCGCAAATTTGAGAAAGAGGAGAAGGAAGAGAACTTCCACCGCATTGAGCGCCGTTACGGCAGCTTCTTCCGGTCTTTCACCGTGCCGAATACGGTCAATACGGAAAGCGTGCAGGCCAGCTATGATGCGGGTGTGCTGAGAATCGAGCTTGAGAAGCGTCCCGAAGCCAAGCCGAAGCAAATTAAAGTCGGCGTTGGCTCGGCCAAGCCGATTGAAGCGCCGAAAGCCGAATCCAAGTCCGCCGCCTGAGAGCGGACAGTCCAGGTATTTCGTCACACTGACAGACGCGGGCCTGGCCGGAGTGAAAACGAAGGAAAAAATCTCAAGCAAAGCTGACGCCTCTGAAATTCTTTGCTGGAATGACGAGGCATGCGCGGAAGGAAGTCCTACAATGGCTTTCTTCCGCTTTTATTCATCTATAGGAATTGAAAGCCGAGAAAACACATGGCAATTCGTTGGGATAAATTCACAGTTAAATCGCAGGAAGCGATTCAAGCCGCGAGCGCTCTCGCCACCGAGAACGGCAACCCTGAGCTGTTGCCGCTGCACCTGCTCGCTGCCCTGCTGGAGGATAAGGAAGGCATCATCGTTCCTGTCCTGCAGAAAGTCGGAGTAGCCACCGACCAGCTCATTGCAAAAACACACGAGGCGCTGAGCAAGCTGCCGAAAGTTTCAGGAGGATCGCAGCCCGGCATGTCCAATGCGCTGCAAAAGGTCCTCGACCAGGCGTTTAAGGAAGCTGACAGTTTTAAGGACGAGTATGTTTCGACCGAGCACCTGCTGCTCGCGCTGACGCAGCAAAAAAATGAAGGCGCGCAGCTTCTGCTGGCTTCGTTCGGAGCCACGCATGACGCCATTCTGAAGAGCCTGAGCACAGTGCGCGGCTCGCAACGCGTGACCGATCAGAATCCCGAAGCTAAATTCCAGGCCCTGGAGAAATACGCCAAAGATCTTACCGAACTTGCTCGTCGCGGCAAGCTCGATCCTGTTATCGGCCGTGATGAAGAGATACGCCGCGTGGTTCAGGTCCTCTCGCGTCGCACCAAGAACAATCCTGTGCTCATCGGCGAGCCGGGCGTCGGCAAAACCGCCATCGTCGAAGGTCTGGCGCGCCGCATCGTCTCCGGTGACGTGCCCGAAATTCTGCGGAACAAGCGCGTCATCTCGCTCGATCTGGGATCAATGCTGGCGGGTGCAAAGTATCGCGGAGAATTTGAAGACCGCCTCAAAGCAGTCCTGAAAGAAATCGAAGAGTCGAACGGCCAGATCATCCTCTTCATCGATGAGCTGCACACGCTTGTTGGAGCAGGCGCAGCCGAAGGCGCCATCGACGCCTCGAACATGCTCAAGCCGGCTCTCGCGCGCGGCGAACTGCGCGCCATCGGCGCAACCACGCTGAACGAGTATCGCAAGTACATTGAAAAAGACGCAGCCCTCGAACGCCGCTTCCAGATTGTCTTCGTCGGCGAACCCAATGTCGAAGACACGATTGCGATTCTGCGCGGCCTGAAGGAGCGCTATGAGGCGCATCACAACGTTCGTATCAAGGACTCAGCCATCGTTGCCGCAGCCGAGCTGTCGCATCGGTATATCTCCGACCGATTCCTGCCTGATAAAGCTATCGACCTTGTCGATGAGGCTGCAGCTTCGCTGGCAATACAAATAGGTTCGGTCCCAACGGAAATCGATCAACTGGAGCGGGAAGCTACTTCGCTTGAAATCGAAAAAGCCGCGCTGAAGCGCGAGAGTGACGAGAACTCAAGGCAGCGCCTTGAGCAAGTTGAGAAGGAGCTGGCCGCGCTGCGTGAAAAGGCCACCGGCCTCCGCGCCCGTTGGCAGAAGGAGCGCGAAGCGATTACGCGCCTCGCCGATCTGAAGAAGAAGGTCGAAGCACTGCGCTTTGAGGCCGAAGAGCAAACCCGTCTCGGTAATCTGGAACGCGCCGCGCAAATCCAGTATGGCGAGCTGCCCAGGCTCGAAGCCGAGCTGAAGCAGTTGAACGCCGCGCAGGACGGTAATGCCAACGCACAGCGCATGCTGAAGGAGGAAGTCGACGAGGAAGATGTGGCCCGCATCGTCTCGAAGTGGACCGGCATCCCGGTTTCGAAGATGCTCGAAGGCGAAGTGAAGAAGCTCGTCCAGATGGAGCAACGCCTGCGCGAACGTGTCGTTGGTCAGGATGAAGCACTGTCCATCGTTGCGAACGCCATCCGCCGTTCACGCGCCGGGCTCAGCGATCCAAAGCGTCCCATCGGCTCGTTCATCTTTCTCGGACCAACGGGTGTGGGCAAAACCGAAACCGCCCGCGCCCTTGCTGAATTTTTGTTCGATGACGAGCATGCGATGGTGCGCATCGACATGTCTGAATACATGGAGAAGCATGCTGTGGCACGTCTGATCGGCGCGCCTCCGGGCTACATCGGCTTTGACGAAGGTGGCCAGTTAACCGAAGCCGTTCGGCGGCGTCCATACTCGGTTGTGCTCTTCGATGAGATTGAAAAGGCACACCCCGATGTTTTTAACGTGTTATTGCAGGTTCTTGACGACGGCCGCCTGACTGACTCGAAAGGCCGCACCGTGGATTTCAAGAATACGGTCATCATCATGACCTCGAACCTCGGCGCACAGGCGCTCAACGCCGACCTCATCTCAACCGAAGTTGGCTTCGAGAAAGCTCGCGCGCAGGTGATGGAAGTGCTGCGGCAGAATTTCCGCCCCGAGTTCCTGAACCGTGTCGATGACATCGTCATCTTCCGTCCGCTGGGCGAAGATCAGCTCACGCACATCATCGATCTGCGTTTAGCTGATCTTAAAAATCTTCTGGCCGACCGCAAAATCACGATCACACTGACTGACGCGGCCCGGCACATGCTGTTCACGCAGGGCTATGATCGCGCATATGGAGCGCGTCCGCTGAAGCGCGCTATGCAGAAGCTGATCCAGGACCCGCTGGCCATGAAGATCCTCGATGGCGAAGTCCTGCACGGCGATGAGGTAAAAATTGACGCCGACAAGCGCAGCAACACGCTGACCTTCGAAGTGACGAGCCGCGCCGGGATCCCGCTCGAAAGCCACGTAGCCATCGGTCGCGCGTAATGCCGCCGGCGGGACCGCTACGCGCGGCGTGGTCCTCGCCGGACGGGCATACGCAAAAAGGAAGGAGCTTTGCTCCTTCCTTTTGCCTTTCTATCTACAATGTCAAAATGAGCATCCAGAGCATCCCCCTCCGCCGCATCACCGGAGAAGAAACCACCCTCGCCGAGCACCAGGGAAAAGTTATACTTATCGTCAACGTAGCCTCCAAATGCGGACTCACGCCGCAATACACCGGCCTCGAAAATCTCTATCGCAAATACCGCGATCGCGGCTTTGTCATCACCGGCTTTCCATCCAACGACTTCGCCGGACAGGAACCCGGCACCAACGAAGAAATCCAGAGCTTCTGCAGCCTGAATTACAGCGTCGATTTTCCGCTCTATGAAAAGGTCACAGTAGTCGGCGAGAACAAGCACCCGCTCTACAGCGCGCTGATCAAGGCCCAGCCAGAAGCCCTGAGCACATCCGCCGAGCCCTTCGAAGAAGACCTGCGCCGCTTCGGCATCGAACCGAACAAAAAACCGGAAATCCTCTGGAATTTCGAGAAGTTCGTCATATCCCGCAACGGAGAAGTAGCCGCTCGCTTCGCCCCGAACACAACTCCAGACGATCCAGCCCTGGTCAACGCGATCGAAGCCGAATTGGCGAAAGCATAAAAGCTCGTGGGCGCCGCATTTTTGCGCTGTTTTCGCAAAGTGTGGGAGCCCACTTCATTCAGCCTTCAAGGAACAGTTATTACAATCTTTCCTACCTGCGTATTCGATTCCAGATATTTGTAGGCATCTACGGTCTGCGCAAGAGCGAACGTCTTCGCAATCTTTGGCTGGAATCGTCCATCCGCCAATCGGTCATACACATACTTCTTCGCAGCGGGAAGCCTCTCAGGATTGCGTGTAAATTCCATCAGCGTGTAACCGCGAACCGTCAGCCCATTGGTAAGAGCTGCGACCAGTGGAAAGGTCGTCGGCTGCATGGAGAGCGCTCCATACTGGAAGATGATTCCTTCCGGCTGCGTTATATCCGCCAACTTTTCGAGAAACGGCCCCGCCACGGGATCGAAGATCACTCGCGCCCCCTTGCCACCGGTAATCTCCCTTACGCGCGCCACAAAATCTTCTTCCTCGGTCGCAATTACGTGGTCCGCTCCCAGAGCGGTCAATTCCGCTTTTTTGTCGCTTCTGCGCGTTGTGGCAATGGAAACCGCGCCTTCGGCTTTTGCAATTTCAATAGCGGCAATGCCTACGCTGCTTGAGGCTGCAGGAATCACGACGAAATCGCCTTTTTTCAGGCCGGCAATCCCGATCAACGCGCCATATGCCGTCACATACTGCATCCAGATGGCTGCGCCCTGTATCGGAGACAGTTTCGCCGGGTACTCGCCCAGCGCCGCCACTGGAGCCAGCACCTCTTCGCCCAGCATGCCGTAGTCGTTCAAATTGAAGGCCGGAATCGTCGAAACCTGCTTGCCGATCCAGCTCTTATCCACATCCGGACCAACCGCCTCCACGACGCCTGCCGCTTCATAGCCAATCCGCGCCGGCAGCTTTGGCTGATAAATGTATTGACCACGATAGAACATCGACTCTGCACGGTTCAGTCCGATGGCCTGTACCTTCAATCGCACTTCCCCATTGCCCGGTTCCGGCGTGGGCGCATCTTCCAACTTCAGCACTTCAGGTCCACCAGTTTCATAAAAGCGAGCTATCTTCGGCATGTATCACCTCGTATGTGTTGGATGGCCCCAGCAGGCATACGATTCGATAACTATCGAACTATTTATGACTGAGTCGAATTGGATATTCAGAGAGCGATACACTCAACGCAGCATCAGAAATGGCCCATATCAACAGCTTCGTCCGTATCCCTCTACTTGCGCTGCGCCAGCATTTCCGTCCGCTGCCACGCATTGGTGTGCTTGACGAAGACCGTATCCGGATGCGCGTCTGGCCTAATGATATCGACTTCAACTTCCATCTCAACAACTCACGCTATCTGAGCTGCATGGATTATGGCCGTATCCACATGATGGCCGCTAACGGGATTCTTTCGCATGCCATGAAAGAACGCTGGATTCCGCTCGTCGGCTCTGTTGACATTACCTATCGTCGATCTCTCGATCTATGGGCCGGCTTTGAACTTCGTAGCCGCACGCTTTGCTGGGACGAGAAGTGGGTTTACATGGAGCAGAGCTTCCATTCGAGGGCCGGCCTTGCTGCCATAGCCTGGGTCAAAGGCCTCTTCCGTAACCGACAGGGAAATGTTCCGCCGCAGTCCATTGTCGATCTGGTTGCGCCGGGGACTGTTTCTCCGCCGGTATCGGAAGCATTGGCGCAGTGGAACGAGATCACGAAGCAGCGGCTTAGTTACGAATGAGTGCCACTGGCTGAATCGCTCGCCTACATTCTTACGGAGGAACGCTAAGATAGTTTTGTGCGAAAAGTTCTTTTTCCAGTTCTGATTTCTGTAGTTCTGCTGCCTCTTGCCTTCCTTTCCGGCTGTTCTGCGCCGCCTGTTGTAGAGGTTTCCCCGTCCGTTACTGTTCTTGGACAGGCCATGCCCATTACGGTCGAGGTGCGTGACCCGCACGGGGTTCGCAAAGCACAAGCCTTCGTGGAGCAGAACGGCAGTCGCTACTCTGTATGGCAGGCCGCTCAGCCCTCGAAGACAGCAACCAGCACGTTCAGCTTCACGGCCGGCGTGAAATCCACCCCTCAGCTTAAGGAGGGCAAGGCGAAGCTGATCATCGAGGCTACCTCGAACGGCCTCTTCGGCAAGACGGCCCATTGGGAGCGCGAGGTCACGGTGGCGACCCAGCCGCCCAGCATCACTGCCGATTCTGATCAGCACTACCTCTATCTCGGCATGGCCGACCTTGCCACGCTCAACATCTCGGGCGCGTGGACCGAGGCGGGAATTCGCGTTGGCGATCAGACCTTCCGCGCCTGGCCTATGCCTAACGGCAAACCCGGCTACTTCTCCCTGTTTGCATTTGCATGGAATATGCCTCCGGATACGATTCCGACGGCTTATGCCTCAAATGGGCCTGGCAATGAGGCAAAGAGCCAGCTTGTCGTGCAGTTCCCGAAGAAAGAGCAGCCGAAGTACTCCGTTCGCGACCTTCAGATCACCGACGCCTTTATGCATAAGGTGGTCGACGAGCTTGACCCAAACGGCTCTGGCGATTACGTGACCCGCTTCGTAAAAATCAACAACGACATGCGCAAGGCAAACAACCAGACGCTCTTCGATCTGCGCACCAAAACCGCAGACCACTTCCTCTGGTCACAGCCTTTTCAACGCCAGGCACACGCGGCGGCCGAGGCTCATTTCGCCGATACGCGCAACTACATCTATAACGGCAAGAAGATCGACCAGCAGACCCATCTCGGCTACGATCTTGCCGTCACGCAGCACGTTGGAGTTGAGGCAGCGAACGATGGCCGGGTTGTGTATGCCGCCCCGCTCGGCATCTACGGCAACTGCATCGTGGTTGACCACGGCTATGGGCTGATGACCCTCTATGGCCACCTGAGCCGCATCGATGTCCACGATGGCGATATGGTGAAGCGTGGGCAGGTCATGGGCATCAGCGGCATGACGGGAATGGCCGGCGGCGACCACATCCACTTCGGCATGCTATTGGATGGTATCCAGATCGATCCCAAGGAATGGTGGGACCCTCACTGGATCAAGGACCACATCGCCAAACGAGTCGATCTTCCCGGATTTCAAGGCTGACATTGCCCGGTAGTTCTTTCAAGGGCAGATTACATGACCGCGCCTATGTGCCAGGGCACGAATTCGTAATCGCCATAGTCGTTCTGCTCGCTGCGGGTTCGCTGGCCTGAAGCGACGGCCAGGATCTTGTCGAAAATCTGGTGGCCGATTTGTTCGATGGTCTTTTCTCCGGTGACGATCTCGCCGCAGTTCAGGTCCATGTCTTCGGACATGCGCTCATACATTGGAGTGTTGGTGGCGAGTTTGATGCAGGGTACCGGTTTGTAGCCGGTGGTCGATCCGCGTCCGGTGGTGAAGCAGAGCATGTTGCAGCCGCCTGCGATCTGGCCGGTCACGGCGACGGGATCGTATCCGGGCGTGTCCATAAAGACGAAGCCGCGCTTGGATATCCGTTCGGCATATTCGTATACGGCTTCGAGTCTGGACATACCGCCTTTGGTGACGGCTCCGAGGGACTTCTCAAGAATTGTGGTTAACCCACCGGCCTTGTTGCCGTGTGATGGATTGTTATCGAGATCGCCTTTATTGCGCCGCACGTAATCGCGCCACCATTCGATCCGGTCAAGCAGCTTTTGCGCTACTTCCGGTGTTGCGGCTCGGCGCGTCAACAGATGCTCCGCGCCATAAATCTCCGGAGTTTCTGCGAGAACAGCCGTGCCTCCGTGCCGCACCAGAAGATCGGACGCGTAACCAAGCGCGGGATTGGCGGATATGCCGGAATAGCCATCCGACCCGCCGCACTCGAGCGCCAGCATCAGCTCGGACGCGGGTTGAACGCTGCGTTGCTGCGCGTTCAAGGCAGGCAGCATCGTTCGCACTGCTTCTATGCCCGCTTCAATCGTCTTGCGCGTGCCTCCGGCTGCCTGGATGGTCATGGTCCGCAGCGCTGGGCCTGCTGTGAGGGAATGCGTCTCGATGATGGCGGGAATCTGGTTCGTTTCGCACCCCAGACCAATCATCAGCGTTGCCCCAACATTCGGATGGCGCGCAAAGCCGGCCATTGTCCTCGTCAGGATAGCGTAGCCCTCACCTTGCCCATCCATGGCACAGCCGCCACCATGTGTAAAGGCGGCGACGCCATCCACATTTGGAAATGCATCGAGTTCGCCCGACGAGTTGAAATGCCGCGCGATGGCGTGAGACACAGTTGCCGAGCAATTAACCGATGAGAGGATGGCAAGATAATTTCGCGTTCCGACTCGCCCATCGCTACGCTTGTATCCCAGAAACGTAGCGCGGTCTGTTTCGGGGAAAAGCTGGGGAGGCGCAGCATCGACGCAGAACCCGTGCTGCAGGCGCAGATTGGTAATCGCCAGATTATGCGAGTGCACATGCTCGCCTGCTTCGATGGCTCGTGTCGCATGGCCGATTACCTGGCCGTATTTCAGGATTGACTCGCCTGCGGCGATCGCTCTGAGCGCGATTTTGTGCCCTGTGGGGATGGGGTTTTTTGCTGTGATGCCGAAGTCTGGAAGAGCCGTGCCCGGGCTCAGCGAAATCCTCACGACAGCGACGTTATCTGCTGTGTGCAACCGTATCAGTGGCGGCTGTGTCATAGCTGTCGGGGATGGAATCGTCAGCAATGTGCTACCTAAACTCAGCACTCAATACTTTACACCGGACGAATCACGACTTTTCAGTGCTCTCCTGGAGCCGTATTGATTGGCCGGATCAGGATGGCAATGTAGATCGCTTTATGACAGCCTTTATTGTCGCGCCTTGATACAGACTGCAACGTTACCCAGCATTCTCATTAACTGCTTTACTTTCAATCGCTCCTTACCACGTGCTCACAACTTTTTTCACCTGCAGCTCACTTTTGTGCGATTCTGCCCGTCCGGTCTGATATTCTCAATCGTTTAACCAAAGGAAGTTTGAGATGCCGGAACAACGGGCGCGCAAGTATCATCAGGACCGCGTGGCGGAAGCGCTGCGCGAAGAAATAGGAGCGATGATCGAGGGCGAACTGTCCGATCCGCGGATCAGTTTTGCTTATGTCAGCCATGTGGTGCTGAATCCTGGGGGGAAATCGGCGCTGATCTACGTCGCCGTGGACGGCGGCCCGGAAGAAGAAGAGCAGACCATCGAGGGATTGATGGCGGCACGCGGCTATATTCGGCATGAGCTGCTGGAGCGCATGGGCGTGCGCCATATTCCGGACCTGACCTTTCACATCGACCGCTCGGAAAGGATGAAGGCCCGGATTGATGAACTGCTGGGAAGGGCGCACAAGCGGCAGAAGAGCGCTGCGGAGTAGAGAGAGGCAAGTTATTGGGGTGAAGCAAAGGAAATGCAGGTCCTTCCCCTTCCTCTTTCCCTTCGTTTCACTCCGGGTCAGAGTCAGGGTAAGGATGACAAATCTGGTTTTTGCGTAATACACAAGGGCCAATGGGAGAACGGCACAGCATCCACGCAGTACTGAACGCGATTGAGCGCGGCCAGCGGTTTCTGGTCAGCGCGCATGCGCGTCCGGATGGCGACGCGGTGGGGTCCATTCTAGGCTGCGCGATGATTCTTGAGCAGCTGGGCAAGCAGGTGGAGATGGTCTCCTGCGACCGCGTGCCGCTGATCTACCGCACCCTGCCCTGCTCTTCGGCGATCCGGCAGGTGAGCCGTGTTGAGGGCGAATACGATGCGGTGATTCTGCTGGAATGCGACGGTATTGAGCGCTCGCGGCTGCGCGGACTGGAAGGCCGATTTCTCATTAATATTGACCATCATGTGAGCGGACGCACCTTCGCCGACATCAACTGGATCGACACGGAGGCCTGTGCTGTTGCGGAGATGGTCTATGATCTGGCCATGCATGCCTGCGTGCGCATTACTCCGGAGATGGCAACCTGCCTTTACACCGCTGTCCTGACCGACACGGGATCTTTTTGTTACGACGGCACCGATGCCCATACGTTTGAGCTGGCAGCGGAGCTGGTCCGTCACGGCGCGAAATCAGCGGCAATCGCCAAAGACGTTTATTTCTCCCATCCAACATCGAAAATGCTGCTGCTGGGCGCGGCGCTCTCGAATCTGCGGCGGGAGGGGCGCATTGCCTGGATGTGGGTCACGCATGATGACATGCTGCGCACCAATGCCGCCGAAGAAGACTGCGAAGGCATCGTGAATTATGCGATTGCGATTGCCGGAGTCGACGTGGCCATCTTTCTGCGCGAGCTGAGCAATCATCGCGTGCGGCTCTCGCTGCGCAGCAAGGGTGAAGTGAATGTGGCCCGCATTGCCGAGCGCTTTGGCGGTGGAGGCCATCAGCACGCCAGCGGCTGTACGCTGGATGGTCCGCTGCCGGATGCCTCGGAGATGATCCTTGAGGTGGCGAGGGACATGTTGCGATCGGCTGTCCATGAGGTGGCGTAGTCTGAACGCAGGTCTCAAAATCGTGGCCTGGAGTACCCTTTTGCTTGGGCTGGTCGATGCAAAAGCGGGCATTCATGAAGGGGCTTGAACGAATCTGATAGCCTGTCAGCGGAACCAATTCCAATCGGGACCTCAAGAAAGAACGTGGCCATCCCTAAGAGCATAAAGGCGCTACGCATCAGCCCTACGACTGCCATGACGCGTTTCCCTTTCCTCGGGACGACGCTGGAGACGCTGACTCTTTTTATCTTTACCGCGTTTTTTCTCTTCTATGGACTGGTACCCATCTTCGGCGGAGACGGCATTGGACTGGTTGGCGCAGATGAGCCTCGGTATGCACAGGTGGCACGTGAGATGCTTCAGCGCCATGATTACATCACGCCGATTCTCTACGGCAGGCCGTGGCTGGAAAAGCCGGCGCTCTATTACTGGCGCGCCATGTTTTCCTTCCGCGAATTCGGCGTGCACGACTGGTCGGCGCGCATTCCTTCGGCGAGCTTCGCTTTCGTTCTTATCGTTCTGGTCTTTCTCCATATGCGGCGTTTCCGGCCTGGAGGCCAGCTGGACGCAGCGCTGCTGACGGCTTCATGTGCCGGAATTTTGAGCTTCGCGCGTGGCGCATCGACGGACATGCAGATGGCCGCGCCATTTTGTATCGGCATGCTGGGCTGGTATGCCTGGTATGAAACGAACAGCAAGTTCTGGCTCTTTGATCTTTACTTCTTTGTCGGCGCGGCGACATTAGCCAAAGGTCCGGTGGCCCCGTTTCTGGCGCTGGTCATTCTGATTGTGTTTGCCGCTTTGCGGAAGGAATGGTCGATTCTTCGGCGAAGTGTCTGGTGGCCCGGCATCGCCCTCTATTTTGCGATGGTGCTGCCCTGGTTCATCGCGGTGCAGAAGCGTAACCCGAATTTTCTGCGTGTGTTCTTCCTGGAACATAATCTGGAACGCTTTGCTACGAACCGGTTCGAGCACGAGCAGCACTTCTGGTATTACCTGCCGGTCCTTGTGCTGAGTCTCATGCCCTGGGCGGTCATCGCCATTGCGGCGCTGGTGAATGCTGTGCAGGGTTCGGTTGCAGAGTGGAAGGCGCGTCGGGCGAAGCTCCACTATATGGGTTTTCAGCGGACCGGGGACGCCTTTCCGGAGTTTCTGGTGATCTGGGCGCTGATTCCTGTCATCTTTTTTTCTTTTTCGGAATCCAAGCTGCCCGGCTATGTTCTGCCTTCGGTCCCGCCGCTTACGATTCTCTGCGGCGATTACCTGAACCGTATGCGCGAGCGCGGATTAAAGCCCTGGCTGCTAATCCTGCATGGCGTGCTGGCCGGCGGTCTTACGATGCTGGTGCTACTGCTTCCCCGTCTGATTCAGCATTCTGACAAAGTACCGCCATCGAATGCGCTCATTGCCGCCGGTGCTACCGGATTTGCGGCCACGGTTTTTATTCTCATCACGGTGGCGCGGTTTGGGCTGAAGCGTTTGCGTATTGCCACCATGGTTCCGATTGTGATCCTGCTGCTTTTTTTATATGGAGTGGGGCCTTTCTTCGGTTTTGCGCAAGTAAAGTCGACGAAGGGTACCGTGCAGTTGATCGATCTGACGTATTCGGCGCGCCCTCTTTCAAAAATTCTCGAACAGATTGCTCCTCCGGATGGAGTGGTTGCCGTATACAAGGTGCGCCGCGACATGGAATACGGCCTGTCTTTTTACCGGAACCACAAAGTAGTGAATTACGAGCAGGACGGCATCCCTCCGGAGCAACACATTCTCGTTGCCCGTGAATCCTATGTGGGCGAACTGCGTCAAAAACTTACCGGCAGGCGTTATGAGCCGCTGTTCGTATATCCTGCTCAGAACCTGGTCATCTATGCGGTAGCGGCGCAACAGTAAACCAGGCCAGAAGCGTTTCTTCGGAAAGATAACTGAAACAACATTTCGGGGCCATGCGGACAACTGTGGTCTTTTATACGTATAAATAGGCAGCAACCAGGAAACGGCTTGTACTCTCAGGGCGAACAAAGCGTAAATTCGGCGTTACAGGTGGAGATCCTCGACCTGCGGCACTTCTCCGCCAGCAACCTGCGGCCGGTGCTGGAGGAAGAAAGCCATCTCTGGAGCGAGCGCCTGCGCTGGGACTATCGCACCTCCGCCGACCTCCTCCTCCAGTACCTTGATTCGCGCGCACTGCCCGGTTTTGTCGCCGTGGAAAACGGCCATATCTCGGGATACGTCTTCTGCGTTTACGAAGAGCACAAGGCGATCATCGGAGACGTGTTCTCGCTTTCGAGCGCTGCCGGCGAAATAGAGGGCGAGCTGTTGCGCCATTTGATCGAGTTGCTGCGGAACTCTCCGGGGATTGACCGCATTGAATGCCAGCTGCTGCTGCATCCTCATGGCCAGCATGCAGCGATATTCCGGCAGGCAGGCTTCAAGATGTTTCGCCGCCTTTTTATGGAACTGGACCTGGCCGGCTTCGTGCCTTCTTCTCAGCAGGCACCGATTCCGGAGGAGCTCACTCTGAATGCCTGGCGGGACAGCGATTATCATCCGGCGGGATACCTGATTGCCGATGCCTACAGTGGCCATCTCGACAGCTTTATTAACGATCAGTATCGGTCCGTTGCAGGATCTCTGCGCTTTCTCCACAACATTGTCCGCTTCCCCGGCTGCGGAATCTTCGACGCCGCTTCTTCGCGCTCGCTGCTGCGCCCCGCGGATGGATCGCTCGCCGGAGTGCTGCTGTGTTCCCGCGTCCGCGACGATATTGGACACGTAACCCAGGTGTGCGTGGCGCGGAACCAGCGCCGTCTCGGCCTCGGGATGCGTCTTATCGAAGAGTGCGCGGCAAACCTGAAGGCGCGCGGCTTCAACGGACTGACTCTGACCGTTACGGAAGAAAACGCTAACGCAGTAGAGCTGTATCGGCGATTGGGTTTTGTTGAAAAGCACTCATTCGACGCGATGGTCTGGGACCGCAATTGGCACTAGTCGATGAGGCAGAAATTTGCCGCATATTTTCAAGCGGATTTATCAGGGCAGATCATTGAAGAAGCAGGTCTTTCCGCTTCACTCCGTTCAGCGTCAGCATGAAGTGTTGTTGAATGAATTAGCGATTTACCACACCAGGGCGGGTTTAATTCACGAAACCGAATTTTATCGGCGGATGAGCCACATTACCCAACTGGCAGCAATCACAATTCCCACGAACATGCACCAGCAATAAAGGCCATAGCGGACCATTGCCTTGGCAGTAGTACGTTGCGTAATGCCGAAGACCACCGACGCAAACGTGGCAAAAAGCAGAACGGCGGAGAAGTGGGAAAGGGCTAGCATGACGGCTTCCTGCCTATGCGGAGATTGTGCGCGTCGACGGCAGAGATGATGTTCAGCAATCCGGCCACGACAACAAATTTGGTCCCATAATCGGCAGTAGCAAGTTGCACGGCGCCATGACCGAGGTCCATGATGCGCCCCAGGATATAGAGCGCGCCGCCACCGAGATCACCGGCGAAACCGAGCATCTCCAGAACATCGCCCGTATTGGCCTGGTAGAGCTTGCCCTGCATCAGGATGCCAAGCGTAAACATCGTAGTGATGGATATGAAGAGCAGCGCCGCGCGAATCCAGTGCCTGGTCAGCACATGACCAAGACCGGGAACCAGCCAGCCGAGAACGAGCGCGTCGTAAGGAAGGCCGGGAGATTTTTCTTCCACCTTTGCGCTTACCTGGACTTTGGAAGCCATCATATTGACTATACAGCACGAAGAACACGACATCGACGCAGCTGTGGACTCACAGAAATTCCCGCTGAAGCCAAACTACCGCGGGGTCCCACCGCAGCCGTCCAAATCTTGTTATGATGAATAGAGCAGTCCCCACCTCGCAGGCGCGTAGCTCAGTTGGTTAGAGCGCTACCTTGACACGGTAGAGGTCAGGAGTTCGAGTCTCCTCGTGCCTACCATCTTTTCAAGCACTTACAGCAAGTTCTTCCGAGACATTGGTAGCATTTGGTAGCAAATCCGCGGAAGACTGCTCAGACTCTTCTCCTTTCGTCAGCATTGTGTAGACCGATCCGACCATTTTCTTGACGCTCTCCGGCAGCTCCTGCATGTACTCGTTGGCCGTGGTGTCGGCCTTCGCGTGCCGCAGGTGCGACTGAATATCCTTCACCGATTCC
>DATGMQ010000045.1:0-63542 GCA_035293545.1 Alloacidobacterium sp.
TGGATTGCCCGATGATTTAGACCGAAGAGATAGTTAGTGTAACGCAGCTGCTTCTAAGTTCAAGTAACCGCCGTCGGGGGTGTGGAGAAGTGGGAAGCGCGTAGCGGTTTCCACTTCTCCATGCCCCATGCTGTTTGGCCACCATGCCTCGGGTGCCGGAGGCTTGTATCCCAGCGAGGAGTGTGGCCTGATGGTGTTGTAGTGCACGCGCCATCGCTCAGCCAGCACGCGCAGTTCATTCATCGAGTAGAAGATCTCTCCGTTGAGGAACTCATCTCTGAGCTTGGAGTTGAAGCTTTCACAGTAGCCGTTCTCCCATGGGGATCCGGGCTCGATGTAGAGTGTTTTTGTGCCCGCGGTTTCCAGCCACTGGCGCAGTTGTTTGGCTACGAACTCAGGGCCATTGTCTGAACGTATGTGTTCCGGTCTTCCATGCTCCAACATGGCGTCGGCCACGACTTCGATGACCTGGGCCGAGGACCAGCGCCGACGCGGGAAGACCGCAAGACTTTTGCGGGTATATTCGTCGATCAGGTTCAACAGCCGCACACTGCGTCCGTCATGCGTATAGTGGGAGACGAAGTCCCAACTCCACACATGGTTGGCATGCGTCGGCCGCAGCCGCATGCACGAGCCGCTGTTATCCCACAGTCGCCCTCGTGGCTTCTGCTTCTTCGGTACCTTCAGCCCTTCGCGGCGCCAGATTTTCTCGACCCGATCCTTACCCACCCGCCAGCCAGCATGCTGCAGCAACGCCGTGATCCGGCGATAGCCATAACGGCCATACTGCTTGGCTAACGCGATGATGGCTTTCGTCAGCCGATGCTCATCCTCACGCTCCGTCGGTCGATAGCGCTGCGTGCCGCGTGGCTGGGATACCAGACGACACGCATGGCGTTCGCTCAGACCATGCCCGCTTCGAACATGATCCACCGCACGGCGACGCCGCTCAGGGCTTAGAAATTTCCCCGCGCAAGATCCTCTAAAACCTGCTTGTCCAGGCTCAGCTCCGCCACCAACCGCTTCAGCTTCGAGTTCTCCTGCTCCAACTCCTTCAACCGCTTCGCCTGGTCTACCTTCAGTCCGCCGTACTCCTTACGCCAACGGTAGTACGTCTGCTCGACGATCCCTGCTTCCCGGCAGGCCTGATCGGTCGCCTTCCCGTTCGCCACAAGTACTTCCACCTGCCGAAGTACGCTCACAATCTGCTCGGGCGTATATCGCTTCCGCGCCATCCAAATGCTCCTTCAAAGAAATTTTCTCTCTTCGCATTTGGTCCATCTCTTGGCAGGCACTCCAGCCCGAAGGTTCCATAAGAAGTCTTTATTGTGTAGGTAATGTGAGAATTTGCTGACGCGTCATACCAAAATCCGAGGTTGCCCTGTAATCCTGTAGTCGATATGCAAACATTTGTACCGGGAGCCGTCAATTGAGCAGTCGAAGGGCAGGCTGTCGCAAGAGTAGAATCCGTATATGTCGTGATGGTATTGGTACACATGGTATGCGAGCCGGAGCCGCCTGAAAGCACAGCAGGATACCCGCAGACCGAGATAGTTGCCTGCGTATTCGCCAACATAGTAGGCAAAGAGCCGGTAGGAACCACTCCCGGAGTTGTCCAAATAGGCTGATCAATGCGGGCTGGGGTCTGTGCTGCCGCAACAGAACACACGAGTGCATAGATAAAGAGGAGTAGTTTTTTCATTGGGTTTTAACTTGCGGAAAGAACTATTAAGCCGATGTACATAGACCAAACCGTGTCGCCGGTAGGCTGCACTTCAAGCGTGACTGTAGAGCCGCCTTTGACGCGAAGAGTTAAGCAGGTAGGCAGTACATGCGATGAGCCTTGATGCTCGATGCCGATAGTCTTTTGCCCGAACTCATCTGTATAAGTGAGTTGAGGAGTGCCGATACTCGCTGTGTTCGTTGGGCTTGACGTAATATAGACATAAATTGCGATGAGTTGGTCTGCGCCTGGCGGCACCGTATAAATCAGAGGATCGCCCTGATTCACAACTTCGGGGAATTGTAAAAAGGTTGTACTCAAGGGTGCACCGCCACACATCCGATTTCGGATGGAGAAGCTGTATTACTCCGCTGTGTCTGTATTGCTACAGAAACGCTGCCGACTGCCTTTGATAGAACCGTTACGGTCAAGGCATCCGATGAACCGCCGCCAATCACATTGGAATCAACAGCGGAACAAGAGACTGCATATCCGGTATCCGAAAAGCTGGAGCCGAAACTAACCGTTACATTGCAAACATCGTAAGAGGATGAGCCTGTCGTACAGCCTGCAGCCGTGCCTGATTTTATGATGGGAACTGACAGAGTATGACAATTAGCGTTCCCATTGGCAGCAATGCCTTGCGCGTAGTCTGTTCCAGTGCATTGGGTTGGAGAAGCCGCAAGAGCTGTGGCCGTAGCCGCATTTCCGCTTGTGTTGTTCGAGATTGTTCCTGTCTGAGTAACTAGCTGCTTGCTGGCATTCGTTCCAACAAGTGTCGCGCTCGTCGGAACTGCTGCGCCATTGATTTGGGCCACTACCGGATTAGGATATGTGCCGGAAAGGTCGCCCCCGGCAGCTCCCACAAGTCCGGGTGTATTGCAAATCCAGCCGCTAGTGCCCCATCCTTCAACAAATTCTCCTACCGGGCAGGACTCTGAAGTTGCGCCCGTAAATTGAAAGGATGGAGCCGCAAGTGCGCCTGTAAGACTCCCACCGGTGAGCGGCAAGAATGGCCCTGAACTGCCGGGAATTGGGCCTTTTACATTGTCTACCGTCCAAAGGGTTGTTCCGGAGGTGTCTACCAGCACAAACTTGTAGGAACTTGTGTCAGGCCATATATTTGCACCACCTGCCGCGTCCAGGATGACTGGGTTTGTGTTCTGTACCAGTCCAGAGGCATCGGTATAGGTAGGGTGCGGAGTCGTTGTGCCGGCCGCATAGCTATAGAGTGAACATCCGGCGCAGGGCGAGCCTGAGCCGTCTACGAATGTCTGGTGAGGCTGTAAAATGGGCTGTACCTGTGCCCCTGCATAGGCGCACAAAAGTACGATAGACCATGGTAACCATCTGAGCATCTTGTTTTTTCCTTGATTTGGTGGAAAACTAGGGACTATGCTTCGACTACAGCATGCACTGAGAGAAATGCTGGTTTGCGCAGTGCTTATAACGCCTGCGCTTTTCTACTTGGACAAAGTCTGGAATGCTGAATCTTTAGTTCTAGCTTTTATTGTTGCCGTAATGCTCTCTCCAATCCCTTGGGCCATTTACCGTATTGGCCGATTTATTTTCCGTCGCCCAGTGGGATAGCAGAAACCTTTGCCGGTAATGCCGCCTGCGGGCGTTGACGCAGGTATTGCATCAGCGCTGCGATCCTTTCGCCGCTACTCATTTCAGGATAATAAGGTAGCTCAATAGGGCCGCCCGTTTGCGATGGTAATGACCCCGCAATGCGCAAGGGAGCAGCCGTTGCTGAAATGGCTGGGCAGGTTGTGCTTTTGCGAATGCGCGTTCGATCATTGCATCAGAAGAATTCCTTGCTTTCAACGCCTTTGAGACGGCGATGTTCTGAGCGCCTTCGATTACATCGCCGGGATCAAAAGTCGCCATCCCCTTTAAGATCTTCCCGGCACCGCGAACAGTCGAAAGTTGCTCGCTGAGGCTTTCGGGATTTTGCCGCGCCGCCACAAGCTGGCGACCATAAAGCTCCTTCTCTACGTTCGTTAAGGAACCATATGCCTGCTTGAGCTGCGCCGCTCCCGGCCCTGAAATTTGATCTAGCTTGCTATATAAGGAATTGCGCAGAGCCTGGGCTTCCGCAACTGTAGAAGATACTTCGGGATCGTTGAGCGCTACCTGTTGACCTACTTTGTTCTTCGCGTAATAGCTATTCAAATCCTTGTTTGCTGATTGCAGAAAATCTTCTGCATCGCTCAATGAAATGGGGCGGCGGTAGGTGTCAGCTATTTGCTGCACTTTTGCCGATAATTGTGGATTCTGTATGGCTGTGCGCTTATCAATGCTATTCACCATTGCATCGGCAATCCGGTTTCCATCAATCACGGCGCCTAGCTGCGCTGCTGGACCAAGTCTCGCCTGATACTGCTGCCAGATGTCCTTTTTGGCAATCTGAGCCGCTTCAAGAGCATCATCCACGCCTTGAATCGGGCGCCCTAACTGTTCCTCTGCTGTTTTCATTAGAGGAATTGCCTTTTGGACGTCGGCATTCCAGTTGACGTTATTCTTTCCCGGCTTGATTGCGCGAGTCATTAGAGATTCAGGAGGGCCGTCTACAAGCGATGGGATGAGCTTCCCCGCAGCAGATTTGACAGTGGTTAGAGCAGATGGAGCGGCAACTTCGGCTGCCTTCGATATAGCCGCGCTGCCCAATCTTCCACCTTCAACCGCACCCAAAACATCGCCAGCCGCATTCTCAAGCGCCAAAGATGGGCTTTTCTGCCATTCCTGCCCAAATTCATTGATTCTCTGCTTTGCTGTCTCGATTGGATGGACGACTGAATTAATGATGCCAGTCGCTGTGTCTATCGGATGCAGAAGAGGCGCGGTAATGGCCTGCATAGCCCTGCCGCCAACCTGTTCAAGTCCTCCGGTAATGCCCGATGCAGCACCACTCCCTACCGGATTGAATAGCGCTTGCTTATATAGCTGCCCAGTTGATTGCTGATTATCTTCCGCTCCAAATCGAAATCCAGCCTTCGCCGCATCGTTTGCGCGGTCTTCGGGGATATAGCCGCTCTTTCCATCAGGCGAGACCATAGTAAAGGCCCGCTTGAATCCTGCCTGTTGCGCGGCCTGTACCTTGTCTGCCGGAATGTCACCCGTTGAGCCATCCGGGGCAAACATCGTCACCATTGTGCCCATTAGTGAGCCTTACCTCCGAACTGCGTGAATGGATCATTGCTTGATGGTGCACTCTGATCGCTGCCAAAGTTAGGCGTCCCACTCCGCCCTGATTCGTAGGTATCCTTTAATGCCTTTTGTTTATCAGCAAGTAGAATATCAGCCGTAGCAGCAACGCCGCGAAGTTGGGCCGGAGAGCTTGCCGCGCTGATCTGTTTTCCAATCTCCTGACGATCCCCCTCACCAACGTTCGCACCAGCAAAAGCCTTGCCAACCTCAGAAGCGAATGCCTGCTTGACGATGTTGAAGTTCGTTGCCTTGTCTGAGCCGAATTGGACACCAAAAGTGTTGCCGAGCTTATTGAGCGCCTGCACATTGCCATTATTAAGAGCATCTGCCAGGCTGTTAAAGGTCTTTAGGTGCTCTCTGGCAGTATTGATGTAGTTCAACTGCTGCGAATAGTTGCCCGAGGTAAATGCTTCCTGCTGCTTCAGCGCAAGCGTACTAGAAGCGATCCGGGAAGAGGTCGCATCCTCCTCTCTGCGCCAGACTGCGAAGCGGCACAATATGAGCGCCGCTTATCTCTCTGATGTGTTGCGTGGAAACAGAAAGATCAGTGAGGCGATGGCCTCTTCATTCGGATTTGAGCGGGAAATCGTTACAGAAGTGACTTTCCGCAAGATTGCATAGTCCTGTTTTAAGGAACTCTGAATGCCCATTGACCTAATGCCGGTAACGGACGGAACTAAAGCCTCCGGAGCATTAGGTCGGGAGTTCGAATCTCTCCGGGCGCGCCAGACCTGCTGAATCCCTATTACACCATTTCAGAGAATAGAAGCCTGTATGCGCCACGGCTTCATGAATAATCAGGCACAACATAAAATATCCAGTACTGGCATCCTGAGTGGAGTGAAAGATTTGTTTCTCTCTGCCGGGAGGGATATTTCAGGACAAAGAGAAAAATAGTAGTTTCGTAAGAATAGCTTCATATCGTTATGCTGCTTTCTGCATGACGTCTTAACCCCTGAGGTAAAGAAACTCATCATGATCGCAAGCGTGGAATGGAAACAAGGAACCCAATACGCCGGGCGCACCGAAATCGGACACACCATCCCATTTGACGCCGACAGCGCGCATACCACCGGGCCAAGCCCGATGGAAGCCGTTCTCGCTGCCCTCTGCGCCTGCACGTCTGTTGATGTTGTCAGCATCCTCCAGAAAAAACGCGAGCCACTCACCAGCCTGGTGGTTTCAGCGGAAGCGGAGCAAGCCCCTGCGCCGCCACGCACCTTCACGCGTATCCGTCTCACTTATCGCATCGGCGGAAAGGTCTCAAAGAAAGCTGCAGAAGACGCCGTCTCGCTTTCTAAAAACAAGTACTGCTCTGTTTCTAAAATGCTGGAGAAAGCTGCCACTATTGATTTCACTATCGAATACGCAGACGGAGTTCCAGGCGAATGATCCGCGTCTTTCGTTTCGTGCTGCTGGTTCTGTTCCTATGCGTCGTCGCCCTGCTCTCTGCCGTCATCACCATGCATTTCGCCATCCACGGGGCTGAAGTCTCTGTACCCGATTTCCGCGGCCTCACCCTCGCCGACGCCATGCGCAGGGCCGCCTCGCTCGATCTCAATCTGAGCGTCGACAACCGCTTCTACAGCGCCGAAATGCCCGAAGGCCGCGTCCTTACGCAATCACCCGCATCCGGAACCGTCGTCCGACGTGAGTGGCATGTCCGCGTGACCCAGAGCCTCGGACCGCAACGAGTTGCCATCCCCAACATCATTGGCCAGCCCGAGCGCGCCGCCACCATCGACATCCGCCGCGCCGGATTCGACCTGCGCAACGTCGCCCATATGCCATGGCCCGGCGCAACCCCAGGCAACGTCATCGCGCAGAACCCCGCACCCGACGCCGAAGGCATCGAACAGCCCAGCATGAGCCTGCTCATCGCCGAGGCCGGCCTTGGCACGCCGGATGGAATCGTGATGCCCGACCTCACCGGCCAGCCCGTCGCATCCGCAACCGCTGCAATCTCCCACGCCGGACTCAAACTGGCCCCCACCCTCGACATTCCAGCGACTATCCCGCCAGTTTCAACAGGAAATGCATCGCAATCCCCACCAACTCCTACCCTGCCCGGAACAATCATCAACCAGACTCCACCCCCAGGCCACCGTGTAGACGCCAGCGTTCCAGTCCAACTGACTGTAGCGCGTTAGAAATCCGATTTCTCTTAATTCACAAAACCTGCGATCAGCCCGGATGGATTGCTGTCTCTCGGAGGAGTGCCTGACTAGCCGAGTACGTTAAATCCTCCAATTTCTATCTGTGGATTCTCGCCCCGAGTGTCGGTGTGGTTCAGTTCGGTTTCAATTACCCGCCGCTCGCCGGGCATCAAAGCGATGTAGTTATCGCTGTAAATGGCCGGCAGGATGCGGTCCCGGCTTTTTTCGCGGACTGCTTTCAGCCGCACCATCAGGGCGGGAGTAGAAGATGGGTTCGAGACTTCAGTCCTGAGCCGCCAGATCGGGCCTTGCCGTTCTGTCGTGGTCGAGGCCTGCAGACGGATTTTGGGAAGGGAGCGGATGGCGCGGTAGTTCCCTTCCTCCAGGCCGCGCAGATAGAAATTGGTCGAAAGCGTCTCGGAACCGCGCGTTAATGTGAGCCGCAGGAAGTGAACAGGCGTTAAATTCGCAGGATATTCGAGCAAAATGCACGCATTTGTGCTGTCTTCCGCGCTGTCCAGCGAAGCAGATTTCTGCCAGACTTTGCTGCCGTCGAGATTCAGCACCTCGACCAGTGCAGTCAGACCCTTCTGGTTTCCGCCGCTGTAATTGACAACCTCGATGGTTTCGGCGGCACGGTTCCACTGGATGTGCAGCGGCTCCGAACCTTTTTTCGAGCCGAAATAAGCAGCGCCAGCTTCAAGATAGTAGTCGTAAGTGGTCCAAACAAACGAAGGCCAACAGGAATGGCTCATCCATAAAAGAAGTCCCATTCTGTACCTGCTCTGCCCTTCGAACATGGCGCGGTACAGTTCGTAATCGAGGAACTGCGCCAGCGTAACCCAATCTTCTGCATTGTTTGCGCCGCCGTATCCATGCTCGATGATGCTGTCGAAAGAAGCCGCGGCCTGCGCGCCTTCGAGACAATAATCATGCATCGCCCAGGCCAACCCTTGCGGCCAGAGCTCGCGCGCCGGCATCGCAGCGCGCACACTCTCGATGGATGGCACATTCGGCGCGCCCAGTTCACTGTGCAGCTTCGAGTCCGCGCCTTCCCTGAAGTAGAAGTCGAGCGGCATCGCGCGGTATGGCCCATGACCGCTCACAACATCGTCGGCAGAAGATGGAATGTAATGCAGTTCTGGATGCAGCTCAGCCAGGAGTGCCCGAATTCCCTTCTCCAGCGGCGGAGGCGGATAGCCTTCGTTGCGTCCGCAATACAGGCCGATGGACGGATGGTTGCGGATGCGCAGCAGCAGATCTCTGGCATTGGCCAGGAACATGGCATTGTCGTCCGGCTCCGGCCCGTCCCACGGATTCGCCAGCCAGAAGTCCTGCCAGACCATGATTCCGTGACGGTCACAGGCTTCGTAGAAGGCATCACCGCCGATCTGCCCCACCCAGTTGCGCACCATGGTGAAGTTCATCTCACGGTGATAGCGCAGAGCGGCATCGTATTCGCGGGCGCGGAAACGCAGCATGGATTCGCTGAAGCCCCAGTTTCCTCCCCGCGCGATGAAGCGACGACCGTTGACCCACAGCTTGAGCGCACGGCCTTCTTCACTGGCTGACATCTGGCGCACGCCTGCCTGCATGGTCTTGCGGTCAGAAATCCCGTGGCCATGGGCCTCGAAGGTCAGTTCCACCGGATACAGGTGAGGATCTCCGTAACCCGCCGGCCACCAGAGCTGCGGATTTTTCAGATGTAGCTCCGGATGCCTGCTCGAATCGAGCTTGATCTTGCTGGTTGTTGAGCCGGCAATTATTACGGCCTGTTCGAACTGAGCTTCGCCGAAGCGGCCCCGCAGAGTGCCTTCGATCTTTCTGGATTGATGGTTTTGGAGATTTACTTCGATGGAGACATCGGCCCGCGAAGTGTCGGGTAATGGGAGAGTTGTCTGGATAAATGGGTTCTCGATGGTCACCGGTCCGCTGACTGTCAGAGACACCTCGTCCCAGATGCCGGTATTGCGTCCGCGAATGGTAGGAATCCAGTCCCACCCGATGGAGGCATGGAACGTGGGATTGTCCGCACCGAGCGCACCACCGTTTTTAGCGGGACTCTCGATGGTCTTCTGCTTCACGCTGCCAGGAGTGGCGTTCTTTGCAATGCGGACAGCCAGCGCATTTGTTTTGCCGGGCAGCAGCTTGCTGGTTACGTCGAAGCGACCACGCATAAACGCGCCTTCGATGCGTCCCAGCTTCTCGCCGTTAAGATAGACTTCGGCCTTCCAGTTGATACCGTCGAAGTTCAGCCATGCGAGCTTGCCCTTTGGCAGCTCCGGCGCTTCAAATTCTGTGCGATACCAGAAGTCGGCGTAGAAAAATGTGTCGGAGATGTAGAGCTGGTTTGTGCCGTAATTCGGATCGGGTATAGCGCCAACATTCAGATAGGAAGTCAGCACGGTTCCCGGAACAGTGGCGACGATCCAGTCATCATCTTTGAACCCGACTTTGGACAGAGCTTCTCCTGTGCCGTCGGCGAGCGAGTCGCGCTGTAAACGCCAACGTCCTCCCGCGAGACGCAGCTTTCCGTCGGCATCGGGAGGCGGGGCGGGGTGGGGCTGAGCTACCGTGCTGCCGCGCCCGTAGACTTCCAGTTCGCTGAGAATATAGCCAAATGGCGAGGTGGGTCGCATCATCCATACGCGGACGTATCGGCCCTGTACAGGCGAAGTCAGGCGGATGTCGTCTACTAAATCTGTTCCGGAGAGCGACTGCAGGTCGCGCCAGTGCTCCGCGTCATCAGAAACCTGCACTAGGCCTTCGGCTGCGCGGCAGATCCAGTGGAGAGTAATGCGGTTGAACTCGCAACGCGCGCCGAGGTCTACATAAACCCACTCTTCGCCGAGGCCGGCGCTCATCCAGGCACTGGTGAAATCGTAAGGACCACCGATCTCAACGCGCTGATTGCCGTGAAAAAACTTAGCCTCGCCTACAGACCACATCACGCCAAAACCGTGCTCGTCGGGTGGACGCGAGTCCAGACATTCAATGCGGTAATAACGGCTGCGCGTTTCTGTGTTGAACGGAATCGAGGGAGTAAAAAGCTGGCCGGATGCGGCAAAATCAGGCGGATAACCGGCGGTTGATGCCGGCTGCAAGCTGCTTGCGCTGCCAACAGTTTTCCAGGCTCGGCCATCATCGGAAACCGAGACGGAAAAGCTCAGATCCGACGGGCTGACTTTGCCTCGGACGAGGACTATCAGTTCGACACGATTGACAGCTTGGGCATTTTCTCCACCGGCAGTCTGAATCTGTATCCAGGGTTGCAGGCCGCGCAAATCGAGCGCGCTGGTGGGGGCATGGTCTACAACGATCTCACGTTCATCGCGTCCGATGAGGCCCTGAGAGCTGGTTGCGGTTGCCATCCAGGCGGGCAGGCGCGTGTCCTTGATGCCGTCGGTGACCAGCTGCGCGGTCAGGTTGTAATCGTAGCTGCTGGAATGATATGCGGGGCGATGCAGCGCCAGATTGCGATACGTGGTTGTGTCGCTTACCAGACGTGGGCTGAAATCTTCCAGCGGATTGCCTGGGTAAATTCCAATACCGCGGGTGAATTCGCCTGCCGATTCTGCCGCTGCGGCCTGGGATTCACCACCCGCAACTGTTTTGGCAGGGTATGGTTGGGAATGTAAAGGAGCCGCCAGGCCTTCCAGGGTTTCCAGCCCAACCCCGGCACCTGCAATCATGCCTTTCAAAAATGTTCGCCGTGAAGTTGACACACCAGTCCTTGTCTATTGCATTTTAGGGAGTTCATGTCTGATTTCCCGAAAAATCAAGTTTGTTCCCTTCAGAATTCCTGTTGGATAGAGAACTCACTCATTAACAGCGCAAATTGATGAAAGCAAAATGTTTACTAAACCTAATATAGCGGATCGTTCTGTCGCACTTTCTTTTGGGTTCCCATTGGCGGTCAGATTGACGCGATTTCAGTGCATGGGAATGTCCAGATTAGGAAAATTGTTGCACATGTATTTGCTGTCATATCTGCAATGCCCTCATCTCTATTCAAGTGACTACTTTATAGGCCATTCAATTCACCACGGACTATGGATTTCAGGCTTGATTTTCTCTACAAAGAAGGGCTTTTTTCTTCATTTCATGTCCTTTTTGCCAAAAAGCAGTTGGTATCCCAATTGCTAGCTTTGGATTGTGCTGTCCTGGGCTGGCGAAATCCGGCAAACGGCAGTTGGCTTTAAAAAGTTGGAAAGCGAGTTAAAAATTGACTTCCATTTCGTCCGAAATACAAAAAACTTACGCGCGCACGAGCAAAGTACGTGTGCCTGTTGAGCGGCCGCTTCGGGTTTGTATGCTGGCCTATGCCTTTTATGAGAGCGATACGCGCATTCTGCAATACGCTACGGCGCTTGCGGAACGCGGCGACTTAGTAGATGTGATCGCTTTGCGGCGGGGTAATGATGTCCCCGAATTCGAACGGCTCAACGGAGTCAATGTATATCGCATCCAGGAACGCACGGTGAACGAAAAGGGTCTGTGGGCCTATACCAGCCGCATTACACGGTTTCTTTTCGGCTCAATGCGTTTTCTTCGCCGCAAGCATCGTGAATGCCCTTATGACGTTGTGCATGTGCACAATGTGCCGGATTTCCTGGTCTTTTCGGCTGTTTATCCCAAGTTAAAGCGAGCCCGCGTCATTCTCGATATTCACGATCTGTTGCCGGAGTTTTACGCCAGCAAATTCAAGATCAGCCATAAGTCTCTTCTGTTCAAACTGCTTGTGCTTGCAGAGCGTTGTTCGGCGGCATTTGCAGACCATGTCATTATCGCAAACCATTTGTGGCGGCATAAGTTTGTTTCCCGTTCGTCTAAAGCTGAAAAGTGCAGCGTGGTGCGGAACCGGCCAGACCTGAGCATCTTCAGGAAAAATGCCGAACAAAAACCGCGTGAAGACGGGAAGTTCATTCTCACGTATCCCGGCTCACTCAACTGGCATCAGGGACTCGATGTAGCGGTCCGCGCCTTCGCAAGCATTGCAGACCGGATTCCTGAAGCTGAGTTCCACATTTACGGCGAGGGGCCGGCTAAACCATCGCTGATAGATTTATCAAAGGAACTGAAGATGGAAGGGCGTATATTCTTCCATGATTTCCTGCCAAGTCACGAGATTGCGCAGGTGATGGCGAAGACCGATCTTGCCATCGAGCCGAAGCGGTCCGGCTCAGCGTTCGGCAATGAGGCCCTAAGCACAAAAATTCTGGAATTTATGTCGTTAGGCGTGCCGGTAATTGCTTCTAAAACAACCATCCATGCCTTCTACTATGACGAGACAATCATTCAATACTACGAAAATGATGATGAGGCGCAGTTGGCAGCACAGATTCTGCATTTAAAGAATGATGCCGCGCGTCGCCGCACCTTAGCAGAGAACGCAAAACAATATGTGGAAGAAAACACCTGGGACGCTCGCAAACATGAGTATGTGCGCTTAGTGGATTCGCTTGTTACACCCGATATGCAGGTAGCGCTGGTTCTATAGAGCGATGAAACGATATGCGATTATTACGGCTGCTCACAATGAAGCGGCGCTTATTTCACGCACAATAGAATCCGTGCTGGCGCAAACGATTCTTCCAGTTCGCTGGGTAATCGTAAGCGATCGCTCGACGGACGATACGGACCGTATTGTTGCCGAATACTGCTCAAAGTACCGCTTTATGCGCCTGCTGCGTCTCGAAAACAATGTTGGCCGGGGAGTCGTGGCAAAGATCAATGCGCTTACGCTCGCGCAGAAAAACCTGTCGGATTGTCCTCATGAATTTATCGGCAATCTTGATGCGGATGTCTCTTTTGGCAATGACTATTATGAGAGACTGCTTCAGTATTTTGAACAGGACCCCGACCTCGGAATAGGAGGCGGTCTGATCTATGAAAAAAGCGGAGCGGAATTTCGCAGCAGACTCTCAAACAGCATTTCGTCTGTTGCCCATGCCACGCAGATGGTGCGCCGCCAGTGTTATGACGAAATTGGCGGTTATGTGGCCCTGCAATACGGCGGCGAAGACTGGTATGCCGAAATACGCGCCCGCATGAAGGGCTGGCATGTATCGGCCTTTCCTGACCTGAAGGTGATGCATCACCGACCCACAGGCGGAGCGGACCGCATTTTGAAGCATCGATTTCGAGAAGGCAAGATGGACCACTCCGTCGGCAGTCATCCCATATTTGAATTCATCAAGTGTGCTCGGCGCCTTCCGGAAAAACCCTTTGCAATCGGAGCATGCGCGCGCTTTGCAGGTTTCTGTTGGTCGTCTTTTCTCGGCCGCCCGAGACTTGTTTCATCAGAAGCCGTGCAGTTCCTGCGCAATGAGCAGATGAAAAGAGTACGGGCCTTGCCCCGCTCAGGTTTTTTCAACAGTGAACTCGAAATTCCCAGATAGATCCCCTTCACGATTCGAGCCGATCAGTATTTCACAAGGAGTTGCCAGCGAATGCCTGTGTATCAGATAAATCCGCTAACAGACACGCGATGGACGGAGTTGGTAGACCGGCATCCGAGTTCCTCCATCTTTCATACGCGGGAATGGCTGCGGAGTCTGCAGCAGACCTACGGATACAGCCCCGTTGCCTTTACAACTTCCAATAGCACAGAGCTGGAAAATGCTGTCGTTTTCTGCAAAGTAGAAAGCTGGCTCACGGGAAAGCGTCTGGTCTCACTTCCTTTCTCCGATCATTGTCAGCCTCTTGCTGAAGATCGTGCTCTTGAAGAGATTCTGCAGTTTGTTCCAGAATGGTCGCGCAAGCATGGACTGAAGTACATTGAGCTTCGTCCTTTACTTCCGTGGGATGAAACCATTTCGCATGGCCAGCTTGGCATAAGCGAGCAATTTCGTTTCCACTCGATTGATTTGCGCCCATCTGCCGAAACTCTGTATCGAGGTCTTCACGACAGTTGTATTCGCAGGAAGGTCAAACGCGCCACCCGTGAGCAGCTGGTGTACGAAGCAGGAAACTCTGAGGATTTGCTGCGAAAGTTCCGCTATCTTCTGCTCCTCACGCGTCGCCGTCATAAGTTGCCTCCTCAGCCTGCAACCTGGTTTGAAAATCTGGCAGCCTCTTGCGGAGACAAGCTGCGAATTCATATGGCATTAAAAGACCAGACGCCCGTTGCCAGCATCCTGACGCTCGATCACAAGAACGTGATCGTCTACAAATACGGATGCTCTGATGCTTCTCAAAATGCGCTTGGCGGAACACCGTTTCTGTTCTGGACAGTCATCCAGGCGGCAAAGGATGCAGGCATGGTGGAGCTTGATCTGGGCCGCTCTGCCTATGACGATGAGGGGCTCACATCTTTTAAGGAGCATTTGGGAGGCAAAGCATCCGACCTGATATATTTTCGCAATCCAGCACCACAAAAGACTGAGCAGTCAGCCGGCAGTGGTATTTCCTCCTGGGCGCGAGAAACTCTTTCGCGCATGCCCGATCCTTTGCTTGCCGGCGTCGGCAATTTACTTTATCGACATATTGGATAACTGATCGCTGTATCGTTGGCTATGAATCAAGCGTTTCTCGAATACTTTCGCTGCCCTGAGCTGCCTGTTCACTTCGAACTGGATGGAGGCGCAGTTCGTCAGAATGGTCCGGGATATTTTATGTTCGGCCCTGCAGCAGTCTGTTACGGCCGCTGTGACCATAGTGTTCCAGATGCAGCAACGACACAGCTTCCGGATGCGCTGCCCTCCGTTCGAATGGATGGGCAGACATGCTTTCTTCCTTTCGATCCGGATGAAGTTGCCACCAATTTGCGGTATGAACGCTACCAGAAGAAGGTCAGCAGCCCGCTTTGGAAGCGGCTTGTTCGCAGCACGTACTACGCATTGCGTCCAATGTTTCCGGTTTCAGTCAGGCAACACTTACAGCGCGCATGGCTGAAAGGATGGGACCAGAAGCCGTTCCCACGCTGGCCTGTTGATCGCAGCGTAGATCAGATGTTCGAAACCATGATGCGCCTTGCGCTGGAAGCAGGCGATGAGAAGGAGATTCCATTCATCTGGTTCTGGCCTGAAGCGAAGCCTGCCTGCGCAATCATGACCCACGACGTAGAGACGATTGTAGGTTTGAACTTCGCTCCTGCGTTGATGGACATCAATGACTTGTTCGAAATCAAGAGCTCCTTTCAAATTATTCCGGACGCCCGATATGCGGTTCAGCCCGAGACTCTATCGTTGATTCGCTCCAGAGGGTTTGAGGTAAACGTGCATGATCTCAAGCATGATGGCCATCTCTATAAGAGCCGCGATCAATTCCAAAAAAATGCAGTAAAAATTAATCATTTCGCCGCGGAGTTTCAAAGCACCGGATTCCGAGCAGGAGTGCTGTATCGAAACCAGGAATGGTACGATGCATTTCGATTCTCATACGACATGTCTGTGCCAAATGTCGGACATCTCGATCCTCAACCCGGTGGATGCTGCACCGTCATGCCTTACTTCATCGGCGACATTCTGGAAATTCCGGTGACAACCATTCAGGACTATTCACTCTTCCATGTCCTGAATTCCTATTCGCTGGATATATGGAAGGAGCAGATCGACAGGATTCAAAAACATCATGGGCTTATCAGTGTGATCGTTCATCCTGACTATCTTCAGACCGAGGAAGCCAGAAATGCCTATAAAGGTCTTCTTGGCTGCCTCTCGGACCTCAGAGCCAGTACAGGAATGTGGATCACATTGCCGGGAGAGGTTGACAGATGGTGGCGGCAAAGAAGCAAGATGCAGTTGGTGCGGGATGGCAGTCGCTGGCGGATTGAAGGAGCAGGCTCAGAGCGCGCAAGCATTGCCTACGCGACACTCGAAAACGGCTCACTTCACTATCGCATTGAGTAAGATTGCACAGTGGATGTTGCAAAGTGTAATGGGCAATATGAATCGGATTTTTTCTGGTGCATTCATGATTTGGGGCTTTCAATTGTGAAAGGATATAATCGCCAAACCAAGCTCTCAAGTTCCGGCAGATCATGCAGACAGTTTCCCCCAGACTGTACGGTGGCTGTCTGCTGGAGTATACCCATGAAAAAAATGCTTTATTTTGTATTGATGGCGATTTTTGCGCCGGCCGCCTACAGCTATGCTGCGTGCCATGCTGTAGGCCCAACCGCGGCAGGTGACGGCTCAGGATCCAGTTGGGCCAACCGCATGAATAACCTGCCATCTACGCTTGTCAGAGGTGATACTTATTACCTCGCCGATGGAAATTACGGAAAATATACCTTTACGACCCCCAACTCCGGCACCACCCGCATCACGATCAAGAAGGCCCAGTCTTACGATTACGGTCGCGCCTCAGACGGCTGTTCCAATGACATTTCTGCCGGTTGGAATACCGCGTCAATGGGATCAGGACAGGCAAACTGGAGTGAGTTCTACGGTGGAACTGCTACTCCTCAGCCTGGCTATCTTACCCTCGATGGAAATGGAAAAGGGAACGCCACCGGCTGCGGAATTGCTCCATCAGCAAAAGCCGCTGCTTCTGATTGCGGTCTTAAGATTACGGCCTCCATCGGCCAGGACAGCGATTTCGACATCGGTCTAAACAATAACGATGGACAGCACCGCTCACCCAGTTGGACAATTCGAAACTTCGAAATTCAGGGGGGCGGAGACGCCAACAACGGAGAATGGTCAGAAGAGGAAATTCGCTGCCGTGGCGGCTGCGATAACTTTATCGTTGATCACGTATATTTCCACGATACCGGCTGCGATTTCTTTAAGATCCCATGGACGACATCCTTTGTCGTTCAAAACAGCTACATCAAGCAGAATATCTCTTCTGCCACTTGCCACGGCCAGCTTTGGTACAGCGAAGTACAGATATCGAATGTGGACTTCCACAGCAACATCATTCAGGACATACAGGGCACAGGCATATGGGTCTGTCTGACAGGATGCCTGGCAACGAATGTCTCAATTTATAACAACGTGATCTGGAGACCGGCGAACAGTAATCGTCCCGGCACTTCCAATGGCATCTTCTCCTGCATCAATCCAGGCAATCAGTGCACAAACTGGTCATTTATAGGAAATGACGTTATCAACTATACTGCCGACTACTCCGGCGCTCTGGGGACCCATTGCGATGGAAACCCCGACACATTTATCTGGGAAAACAATCTCTTTTACGGAATAACTCCCGGAGATAGAATTGGCTTCCAAACCTGCGGCGGCACTCTGACAGAGAGCCATAACACGTATCTGAATTCAGGAACTCCTCTTTCCGGAACAAGCTCAACTGATGTCATCATAGCTTCCGGGGCCCCAAACCCATTCGTGGATTGGCCCAATGGGAATTTCAATTTAGCCAGCCAGAATTCCAATTGGACAAATGGACTCTCTCTGGGCTCGCCTTACAATGTGGACTTTCTCGGGAACTCAAGACCTGGTCCAGATGGCGCATGGGATAGGGGAGCGTATGAATACACAACCGCTGTTCCTGCTCCACCATCGGGCTTAACAGGAGTAGTTCACTAATAGGCTCAGGGGAAGAGCTTTTGTCAAAAACAGATATTGAAGGATAGTTAACAGAAATTCATGACACAAGACGGAATAGCTGCAGTAGCTCTTCCCCCGAGCAAATCAATTGACGATCGCCAACAACCCGGTAAGAAAAGTGGCCTGCCTACGGTTGATGTCGTAGTGCCTTGTTACAACTATGCACGCTTTCTTCCCGGATGCGTGCATAGTGTTCTTGCGCAACCCGGAGTAGACGCACGCGTTTTAATCATCGACGATGCGTCTCCGGACAACACAGAAGAAGTAGGCCAGGAGCTGGCGGCGCGATACAGTTCTGTCGAATTTCGCAGGCACAAAAACAATAAAGGGCATATCGCCACATATAACGAGGGCCTGCTCGAATGGTCCACTGGCGATTATGTTGTTCTCCTCTCAGCCGATGACATGCTTGCCCCAGGCTCACTTGAGCGGGCCACTTCTGTCATGGAAGCGGATCAAAGGGTTGGCATGGTGTATGGCCGAACCATCCATTTTCAAAATGAAAAAACCTTACCCACCAGCGTTCCACGGCGATCCAGCCACGATTACTTTCCCGGAAGCAAATGGCTCTCAGATCGTTGCCGTGCCGGACACAATGTCATTACTTCTCCGGAAGTTGTAGTGCGAAGCAGCATTCAAAAAATCGTGGGCGGATACCGACCTGAACTGCCGCACAGCGGAGACCTGGAAATGTGGATGCGCATCGCTGCCGTCTCTGATATCGCATTTGTCCGGAACGTCCAGGCATATTATCGGGTCCACTCATCGAGCATGCAGCGCACACAATTTAAGACCAGCTTTGCGGATCTGGTCCATCGCAAAGCCGCCTTCGATCTATTTTTCCGCCATCATCCAGCTATCAGTGATTCGGCGGAATGGAGCGAGATGGCAAGCCGGGCTTTGGCGCGCGAAGCGTTGTGGGACATATGCCGGGCATACGACCACAATAGGGTGGATGCAGCCCAGGAAGAAGCGCTCATGCAATTTGTGCTTGCCGCATACCCCAAAGCTCACACGTTATCGGAGTACAAAGCTCTTCAAAGAAGGAAGCGCCTCGGACCTGCTGTTTGCAATCGCACGCAGATTTTTTTAGGTCCGGCGTTAGTCCGTCGCGCAATCCAGGAAGTTAAAAAAGACCGTATGAAAAGGCGTGGAATATGAGCTTTCAAAAAGCTCGTACACAAGCTGGCCGGTTCTATCGCCAGATCAGAACAATCTGGTCCGAGCAGGGAGCGCACGGAATAACAAACCGTTTAAGAGCATCTGCCGCCGAACGTTTGGCTCCCAAAAGCGTCGTTCTCCCGGTCGAGCTCGATCAGGTATTGAAAGCAGACCTCTCTCAGCCGGCAAAATGGAGCGTTCCGCGAGTCATTCATGGCGAACCGGTAACTATAAACTGGGTCATGGTTCCTCCCGGCCCTAAATCAGGAGGCCATACCACAATATTTAGAATTATTAACTACCTGCAATCTCAAGGATATGAGAATCGCATTTACTTCTACAATCTCTCTTATGCCGACCATGCCTACTATGCCTCTGTTGTCCGCGATTTTTACGGATTCAACGGCGAAGTAGCACCGCTGAAAAACGGAATGAATGATGCCCACGCAGTGGTTGCGACAGCATGGCCAACTGCATATCCTGTCTATAATTCGAGCTGTGCCGGTAAGCGCTTCTACTTCGTGCAGGACTACGAGCCGTACTTTCATCCCGTCGGAGCATTGGGCCTCTTCGCTGAAAACACCTATCGCATGGGATTTCATGGGATTACCGCGGGGAAATGGCTGGCCGATAAGTTGACTACAGAATTCGGCATGGCTGCCGATTACTTTCAGTTCGGCTGTGATACTACAACGTATCATCGCAATGCAGATTCAATCCGAAAAGGGGTCGTTTTTTATGGGCGCCCCGACGCGCCGCGGCGTGGCTTCGAGCTTGGAATCATAACCATGCAGCTCTTTGCTGAACGTCATCCGGAAATAGACATTCATTTCTATGGCGATCGGATCGGACCGCTTCCATTTCGATTTATTGACCACGGCCGTATCATGCCGAGTGAGCTGAATCGAATCTATAACTCCTGTTTTGCCGGGTTAAGCATTTCTCTGACAAATGTCTCGCTTGTGCCACACGAAATGCTGGCTGCGGGCTGTATCCCGATCGTAAATGACGCTCATCACAACCGCATTGTGCTTGATAATTCCTACGTGCGCTATGCGCAGGCCTATCCTCAGGCGCTGGTCGGTGAGCTCGAAGCCATAATCGCTGATCCCAACTTCGACCTTCTTTCCCGCTCAGCCGCAGAAAGCGTTCATCTCTCCAGCTGGGAAGATGCTGGAAAGAAAGTTGACACTATTTTTCGTGCTGCCATTGAAGCGCCTGCGCTTATTCAACAATAACTGTTACGGATTACCAGATTTCCTAGACCAATACAGTCGCAGGTAAAGCGTGATCCTCTTCTAAGTCTTCTTCCAGGGATTCAGAACTCTCCGTTTCATCTGCTTCTTTGTGTTGGGCAATCTGAGGCAGAGCGACAACCATAGAAATGAATATCCAATTCATATATCCCTGTTGCCCCCAGCTATAGGCCGCTACGCTCAGCATAAGAAAATAAAATCCGGCAATCGAAATAAAAAGTACGCCGCTCAGCATGCTCTCTGGTTTTGGCAACCTAAGATAATTCCGAAATGCCATGCACAACGGACAGAAGAGTAGTATTGCGATAATAGCTAATCCGCCATAACCCGTTTCATATTCAAATGATGCCCAGTTATTATCACAGGTATACGAGCGCTTCACTTCCCCTAAAAAGTCGATATCAAGGCCAAGTTCGCGAAATGTCCCCAGGCCATAACCGAAGAGCATGCGTTCCGGCGACTTCTGGACCGCGCGGGAAATGGCTTCACTCAGAGCATGGCGATATAAATAAGATGTCCCTACCGGCTGGGTAGGATCTGTACTGGCCTGGTAGAGGTCATATACCGACTGCCATATGCCCGGTCTTGCCAATAAGACCGTTAGCGCCAAAAGGGCGGTAGTGAGAAGGTATTTTCTCACTCCTTTTCTGATCATCATAAAGAGCATGATGGAGCACATGCCAGTCGCAAGCCACGGACCGCGGCTCTGTGTCTTGTAGATTGACCAGAACATCAAAATAATAATCGCCCATATTATGAAGCGCCGTTTTCCCTTCGCCCAGTTTCCCTGCAAATAAAATGCAATAGGGATGGTCATTGCGAGAGCGTCACCAAACAAAATAGGGTGGGGGAATGTTGCACGTACGCGCAGCCCTCTTCCCAACTCTGAGTAGAGCGGGTCCAGGCCTCCGTTATAAGTAATCCAGTTGCTGGATGGGAACAGTCTCAGGACGGTCCATGAGGCAGTTACTTCTCCAATGGACAATATGCAACAGATTCCAATCGCAAGAATCATTGCATACAGCATTTTGTAAATAGTTTCGATCTCAGTTATGAGGCGCACAAGCAAGAAGAACATGAGATAAAATTCGAGCACCTGCGACAGGAGCTGCTTTACGCTCGTAATAACCAGGAGAGAATACATTGTCGAAAGAACAGCCCAGACAATGTGCAGGATCATCAATACTTTTAGCGGGATTTTTTCTCGTCTTACCGGCTTGGGTTTGACACAATACATAACCAGCAACGTCGCTAAGGACAATCGCATCGTATTGAAGTCAAACAAACCTGGAATGACCAGCTTAGACTCAAGCGGCATCAGCACAAGAAAGAAGCAGAATACTGGAAGCGCATTTTCTAAGCGCCGTCTTCCGGCAACGATAATAGAAATCGCATTCACCAACTGCAGAAATAGAACAAGTGCCATTCGCCAATACTTCTTTCTTGCCTTCTTATAGCGCCGAATTCAGACCTACGCCCGAATACCGCGCTTTGTATCTTACTCCATTAATTCACGCTTCGATATGAATGCATTCCCAGCGACCACAACAGAATAGCCATCCATTTACTGGCCGCTCTCGATAGAAATCTGCGGCCTGCAGAGGTAACGGACAATGGAGAGCAAAGGATGAGCACAGCAATTCGGCAAAACGCAATAGCTCCGGTAGCTGCTCTGTATAAAAGCGCATAGGCATGGCCGCGATGCAGTTTGAAAAACTGCATAAGCGACTCGCGCTGTACGATGCTGCTGAAATTGCTTTCTTTGCGTTTCGCGCTGCTGCTGCCGCCATGATGAACTATGACTGCGTCAGGCACGTAATGAATCTGCGCTCCGGTTTTGGACACTTTGATACAGAGATCCATGTCTTCCGCATACATAAAATATTCGGTGGTAAAGCACCCAATCTTTTCCAGTACCTTCCTCCTGGCCAGCATGCATGCCCCGGAAATCGCATCAACTCGCGCAGTGCGATTCGTAGATTCATAGAGTGGCCGCATTCCCCAGGCTTTAAGTTTCGGAAAGCGTGTTTTGAGATAGTTAGACGCTATAACCTGGTTAAGCACAGAGGGCAGCGCTGTTATGCTTGTTGTCTGCACGCTGAGATCGGAGTTCAGCAGACGTGCTCCAACCATACCTATGTTTTGGTCTGATTCCAGAGCTGTGAGGAGCGACTGTATTGCTGTGCCTTTAATTTCCGTATCAGGGTTGAGGAATAAGATGTTTCTGCCTGAGGAATAAGCAAACCCTAAATTATTTGCGCCGGCAAATCCCAGGTTTTTGTCGCTCTGAATAAACATCGTCTCAGGAAATGTCGATCTCACCATCTCCTCGGCCCCATCGTACGAAGCGTTATCGATAATGATGACCTCGTATTCGACATTCTTAATCGAATCACGAATGCTGGCCAGGCATTTTCTGAGGAATTCTTTTGAATTCCAATTAATGATGATGATCGAGAGGTCCAGCAACTCCTTTGCTGGTCTGCCATCCATGACTATGTTTACAGAATGAGTGTCGTTGCTCATGTTGCTCACAGATGACCACTGGGCATATTGCTGGAATGAAGCAGCCCCACCTTTGCAAGAATGCGCTGAAAAGGACGCGGTATCTGGTCTATAGATACAAGCGTCGTTAGAGTGCGAATGGAATAGACAGTACTGACAAGCAGAGCAACTACCCCTATCATAACTGCTGGTAAAAGCGGGAGAGCATAGAACAGACCAAATACGCCGGCTACAAGTCCAATAAATACAACTCCGGCATTTTTATTTCCAAGTGACCATTCAAACCCACTGAGGCGGCGGACTACCACATAAATCAGAACGCCGTGAAAGACATACGATCCAAAAAAGGCGATTCCGGCGCCGGTAAGACCAAATTTATTCACGCATCCCCAGGCCAGCGCCAGGCTTGCTATGGCCCATGCCGTCTCGCACCAGAAATAGATCGCCTGTTTCGCCTTGGCAATGATAATGAATCCCATGGGCCAGGTAATGACCTGCAGAACTGTTCCGAGACAAATCCACCGAAGAACAGGAACGGCAGCTGTAAATTTGGCGCTGTAAAACAGCGAAAGAACCACAGGGGCAAAGGTTAGAGTTGCAATCACTCCGGGGCCGGCCAGCAAAAGTCCTACTCTTGCCTGTTCATTTACTAACCGGTTGCAGGCCGCATCATCGGCTGCAACAGCTGTGAGGCGGGGGTAAAAGTCCGCCCCCATTGCCTGAAGGATAAAGCCTACATAAAGGCCGCCCAAAGTCCATGCAGATTGATATAGACCGGTTGCTTCATAGCCCACTTCGCGCAAAACCGTAATCCGCACAACATAAGCCACGCCCATTGTCATCAATCCGCTGGACATGAATGCCAGGCCAAGCTTCAGCAAAGCAGCTACTTCGCGAGTCGCTTCCTGCATACTTACCGAAGCAGCTTGTATTTCTATCTTGCGGCTGTACCACCAGGATGTAAGAAGAGTCATTCCCGCAACGATGATAAGCGCCGGGACTACTCCTCGATCACGAAGATAATAGACAACCGGAATGCTCAGGATCGTCCCGAAGAACGCGCCCAGCACATTCATTCTGGCTAAATCCGCAATTCTGCGCATACCCTGAATCAGGGCGCTCTGTCCCGCAGAAAGCAGTGTCAGCAATACTGCAATGGAAAGAATAGCTACAGGGGTGATATGTTGATGATCGCCAAACGTGACAGAAGATATTGGACGCGCAAAAACAATCAGCAATAAGGCGCCAATAAGCCCCAACAGGATTGACACCCGCCGCAGAACAATTGCGGTTTGCGCGATGCAGAATTCGTCCTTCGAGCCTGCGGCAGCGGCTATCTGGCGAACTCCGCTGCTGTTGACGCCCATTCCGGCGACAGTCTGTGTCAGGTTTACGATTGAATTGTAGATCCCAAATAATCCAAAACCCGCCGGACCGAGCAATATTGCCATTGCTTTCGTGCGCACAATGCCAATGACGATATTCAGCGCTGATGAGCCGCCAACGAGTGCTGAAGATTTTAATATCTGGGCGTAGGTGCCTTTACCGCTCTCTGCTGCTTTTACTGCAACAGGCGGCGACGCCAATATTTCTTCCTGAATCTCATCACAATGAATAGAAGACATGGCGTTCGCCTTGAGCGCAGCTTGACGCGTGATAAATGATCGATGGCGTGAACTTCAGAGCAGCGCAGTTTAGCATGCGCCCCGTCCCAGCAATACAGCCCGTGGTGTCATGAACAATATCTTCAGGTCCAGCCATAGTGTTCTGTTCTTTGCATATTTAAGGTCCATCCGCACCATTTCATCGAAAGTGGTGCGGGAACGGCCTTCAACCTGCCACAAGCCCGTCATTCCCGGCTTCAGTTCCAGGACCCGGCGACGATGCCACGCCTGGTATTTTTCATATTCATATGGCAGCGGCGGCCGCGGGCCAACCAAAGACATTTGACCAAGAAGAACATTGAATAATTGTGGCAGCTCATCAAGGCTGCTCTTGCGTAAAAATCGCCCAATCGGAGTGATGCGGGGGTCATTTTTCAGCTTGAAAACACCCTCGCCCTGCTGTAAGTCACTATTTCCAGCAATAAGTTTTTCGACAAACTCCCGATGTATCTTCGGATCGCTGTTGGCATACATCGTGCGAAATTTGAAGAAACTGAATTCGCGCCCATATTGTCCCAGCCTCTTCTGGCTGAAGAACACAGATCCGGAGGAAGTACACTTTACAAGCAGTGCTGTTATAAGAAAAACCGGAGACAGAATAACAAGTGCTGTAAGGCTACCGACGATATCCAGTGTTCTTTTTACTGCCAGTCCAACCTTTCCCGACCGGGACCGACCGGATACATCCGGATAAAGCACTGAATCATGGTCTTCATCCTCATCCGACCATATGCTCTGCGGAAACACTCGAAATGTAAGCTCGATAGAGCCAAAAGTTTCGGTATCGACTGCTTGCCGTACAACATCCGATATTTTTTCTCGAAGCAGGTCAATCTTGGCGGTATCTACGCTGCCCAGCTCAGTCAGCAACAAGCCCATCGTGAGGTCTTGTTTGTACCAGCCAAGCACATCCGTTTCGCGCGTAGCCTTCGTAATTGCAGTTGCAATTCGATAGAACAGCAGACCGCGCGAATCGCGATGAAACTTCTCAGCTCCAATCAGAACGAGCACAAAAGGTCTGCCGGATCGCTCCGATCTCCGCCTCTCAAGACGAAGCATCTGGACAAAGAATGCCTCATAGACCAGGGGAATGTTAAGCCGTCTCTCAAAATAGGCGAGTGGCCCATTCTCGCCTGAGCTTTGTTTAACCGCCGGCAGAAATCCAGATTTCAAAGTGGCCATACAAACCTTTCTAAAGGAGGATCTGGACCGTACGAACAGACGATGATCGCCGGTACTTCTTGTCCTGTTTTATTGCAATTGATATGCCAGCACACATCCCTGCATGAATAAAAAACAGGCTGGCTTTTAGGGGAGGAAATGAAAATAATCGAGCGAAAATATAGACGACAATAGTACTCAGAACACTGTTTCAAGTCCTTCACTCTGTATCACTGCGTGACCTGCAATCACTATGCAAACAATTGCCTAAAATGACGAATGCAGTTCATTTTTCGACTGAAGGTTACTTCTGTTTACTTGACTCTACAGCCCCTTATAGCCCAAGGCCCTGAATTGCATCGATCACCTGGTCCTGCTGAGATTCTGTCATCTGATAAAACAGCGGCAGAATAACGCCTGTATCGGTGACGCAGTCTGTTACCGGAAGAATGGCGCTCGTATTCTGATAAGGCCGCTCGCGATGGATTGCCATAATAGCTCGGCGGGTAGAAATGCCTTTTTCCAGCAACGCCTGCATGATCGCATCCCGATTTGAAGCGGCTGGTCCCAGAATGCGGACCATATAAGATTGGAAATTGTGCACGCAGTTGTCAGGAACAACCGGCAACTGCAGAGCCTGAATCTCCCCAAGCCCCTCATAATATCTCGCGGCAAGATAACGCCGCCTGTCCAGCATTTCAGGAAGCCGGTCCAGCTGCACCATGCCGATGGCAGCCTGCATATCTGTCATCCGGAAGTTAAATCCTACTTCGTCGTATGTCTCTACTGTAACCTTCGAAGAATTATGGCGCGCCATGTCCGACATGCTCATGGCATGCTGGCGAAGCCGACGTAATCTCTCCGCCAGTTCCGGATCGTTTGTGGTGATCATTCCACCTTCGCCGGTCGTAAGAATCTTTCTGGGATGAAAACTGAAACAGGCCACCGTACCCAGAGGACGGCCAATTAACTCCCCATCGTAGTGAGAACCGATCGCGCAGGCCGCGTCCTCTATCACGATCAGATTGTGTTTGGCTGCGACTGCCAGCAGCGCATTCATCTCTGCCGGCAATCCAATTTGATGAACAACAAGAATTGCTTTGGTTCTGGCAGTAATGAGACTTTCAACGCTTTCTGCTGAGAGGTTATAGGTATCGGGATCGATATCTCCAAAGACCGGAGTGGCCCCGACATAGGCAATGGCGTTCGCCGTAGCAATAAAGCTGAGGCTTGGACAAATTACTTCATCGCCGGGTTGAATGCCGCAGGCAAGCATTGCCAGATGCAGCGCTGTCGTACAGGAAGACACCGCAACCGCATGGCCGCATCCTACGTATTCACAGAATCTCTTTTCGAATTCGGCTACGCGTGGACCCTGAGTGATCCATCCGGAGCGCAGTACATCAATGACTGCGCCTTCCTCTTCTTCACCGATATAGGGCCTGGCAACAGGAATTGTATTTATAACGGGAGCCGCAGCACTCATTTCACACCTCCTGCGGCGGCCATCTCTGCTTTGGCCTCTTTGTGCCAGGCAAGCAACGATTTAAGGCCGTTTTCCAAACTCACCTGAGCAGTAAAGCCGAGCATTCTTTCGGCTTTGTGCGTGGTTGAGCGCCGCGCCTGAACATTATTTACTTTGCGGGCCTCAAGATACTCAGGTTCAAGCGGTGAACCGCTGATGCTCAACAGCATGTGGCACAGCTCTTTCAGTGTCGTCTGCACTCCGGTCCCTACGTTAAAGACATCATCGGATACATCGGAAACAAGCGCGGCAAGGTTTGCTCGCGCCACATCTTCCACATAGACAAAGTCCATAGATTGTGAGCCAGTCCCGAAGATCTTGGGCCGGATGCCGGCATCGATAGCATCCATCCATCGCACCATGACCTCTGTATAAACTCCATCCAGATCCATGCGCGGCCCGTAGATATTGAAATAGCGCAGGGCGACATAAGGCAGGTTGAACATCTCGAAATATGCGCGCAGCATCTGCTCGTTCGCGATTTTGCCTGCGCCGTAGAGTGTTCGGTTGTTAAATGGATGCTCTTCATCTATCGGAAGATAAGAGGGCTCTCCATAAACCGAGGCCGAAGAAGCAGCGACTATCTTTTTAACCTTGTGCCGAACAGCGCTCTCCAGCACGTTGGACGTGCCGTCAATTAGCACCTGAACTGCTTCCCGCGGCGCTTCCGCGCAGCGGGTGATTCTCAAAGCTGCCTGATGAAAAATGTAATCAACACCTTCAACCAGGCTGTCCACAAGATCGGCGTCGCGTATATCGCCTTCAATCAGCAGAAGATTTCCTGTTTGCGCAGCACGCTCCAGATTACGCCTGCTGCCGCGAATAAAATTGTCCAATACTCGGACTTCGGCCGCTCCGGCAGCCAGCAAAGCATCTGCTGTTGTACTTCCGACGAACCCGGCCCCACCGGTAATCAGTATTTTTGCGCCTGAAATTTTATTCATAATATCCTTAGTTGTTTTAAAAATAATTCAACGCTACTCTGTTACGCGCGTGGCAGATTCACTTCGTTCTGATTACGCATACGAATCACCCGCGCCGGCACTCCAGCTGCAACTGCGTACTCCGGAATGTCTTCTGTGACTACTGCCCCCGCGCCTACAATGGAATGCGCGCCTACATGGACTCCTGGCAGAATAGTTGCATTGGTGCCGATATCTGCTCCGAATCCGATGACTACGGGCTTGATGGTGAGAGCTGTTGCAATGACCGGCACATCGACCGGCAATCCAGTATGCGCCGAACCGAGCACCTTTGCTCCGGGCCCCCAGCCGACGTAATCTTCAAGCACGAGATCGCGCGCATCAAAATAAGCATGCGGTCCAATCCATACTTTGTTGCCAATGCGGCATTTCCCATCAAATCGGCCCTGGATCATTGTCTGCGCGCCGATAAATACTCCATTGCCAAGCTCAAATGTTTCAGGATGCTTTACCACTACGTCGGGACCGATCTGCAATGCGTGACCCGCTGTGCGGCACATCGCTCGAAAGAGTATGCGCCGCAATTGTGTCTCGAAAGGCCCTTCCTCGTGCCGCAATTTTGCATAGAGGGCCAGCAGTTCCCCGGAACTATAGGCCTGCTTCAAGTGCTCTGCATAGTCCCATTCCCATGAAGGATCATTCGCTGCCTGAGCATGACCGAAGACCGCAGATACCGTTCGCGCTCCTTCAGCAGCTTTGATCTCTGTTTCAACCGACATAGCGCACCTCAAGCAATTCGGCAGCGACACGCTCCACGCTCTCGGCTGAAATGCCGGGATACATTGGCAAGGAAACGATCCGGCTGGCAACTCGTTCGCTTACTGGAAAATCTCCTAGCTTGTAGTTCAGGCCCCGATAAGCTTCCTGCAGATGCAACGGGATAGGATAGTGCAGCCCAGTTTCAATTCCTGCCTCGGTCAGTTGGTCTCTCAACCGATCGCGACTGTCAGCCTGAATCACATAGAGGTGATACACGTGATGGTGATTCGGCATCTCTATGGGAATTGACTTGTCTGAATCGGCAAGCAACTTAGCATACAGCGCTGCCACCTCGCGCCGCTGATTGTTCCAGCGGTCCAGGTGCTTTAGCTTTACCGAAAGAATTCCACCCTGCAGTCCTTCCATTCGCATATTCAGCCCAGGAAAGGCATGCTCATATTTCTTAATGGATCCATGATCTCGCCACATTTCGATACGGCGGGCCAGAGCAGGATCATTCGTTGTCACGGCCCCCCCTTCACCGCATGCGCCCAGATTCTTCCCGGGATAAAAGCTGAAGCATCCTGCTACTCCCATGGAGCCGGCCTTGCGTCCTTTGTACTCAGCTCCGTGGGCCTGGCATGCATCTTCAATGACCGGAATGCCGTGCCGGTTGGCAATTTCCAGGATCGGATCCATGTCCGCGGTCTGCCCATAGAGATGGACCGGGATAATTGCTCTTGTGCGCGTTGTAATGGCAGCTTCGAGCAACGCAGGGTCCATCGTGTACGAAACGGGATCAATGTCCACAAACACGGGCCGTGCGCCTACTGCGGAGATGGCCTCAGCAGTGGCTATAAATGTGTGCGGAACGGTGATGACTTCATCGCCTGGTCCAACGCCCAAAGCTGCCAGAACAAGATGCAGTGCGGCAGTTCCCGTGCTCAGGGCAAGGCAATGCGCCGTGCCTGTGTATTCTGCAAATTCTTTCTCAAATTGCTTAACTTCAGGACCAAGGACAAAGGCTGAGCTGCGCAGCACTCTGGTAAAAACCTGCTGCAGCTCTTCTTCTATTTCTTCATGCAAGGATTTCAAATCAACGAACGGAACTGTCATGCTCTCTCCACCTTTTTCAGAAATCGCGCGGGGCTTCCCGCTACGACCGTATATGGGGGAACATCTTTCGTTACAACACTACCTGCGCCTACGATTGCGAATTCTCCGATGGTCACGCCGCAGAGAATCGTGCTTCCGGTGCCAATGGAAGCGCCTTGCTTCACCACCGTCTCAACCACACTCCAGTCAGCTTCTGTCTGCGGTGTTCCGTCAGCATTGGTTGCTCTGGGGTACTTGTCATTGATGAACGAAACATTGTGACCAATGAACACATTGTCCTCAATGCGCACACCTTCGCAAATAAAGGTGTGGCTGGACACTTTTACGCTTCTGCCGATCTCCGCATTTTTTTGAATCTCAACAAATGCGCCGATCTTGGAGTTATCCCCTATTGAGCAGCCGTAGAGGTTTACGAAAGAAAATATCCGTACACCTTCACCCAATTTCACATCGGGCGCAATGCGGCAGTATTCCCTTCCCGATGCGCGCGACATTTTCTCGCGTGCGTCTTCAACAGTTTCCTGCATTTCAAGTAGCGTCTCTGACATTTCACGCAACTCCCGCGCAGAGACCCAGGCCATCCGGAGCCAGCTCGACCAGTTTTCCGCGATGCTTCATGGAATACGAGGCGCTCTCGAGCAACTTCACTACCTGGAGACCAGCAAGGCCTCCGGTGATCGGCTGTTCCCCCGTGTTGATGCAATGCGCAAAATGCTGCAGCTCAACCTTCAGCGCTTCGGATACATCCAAGTGCGGGGCAAACATATCGCCTGAGCGATAGCTGATAAGTGAGCGATACAATGCATCTGTTCCATTGCTGAGCGTGATGCCCTTGTCGTACACCTTCACCTTCTCGCTGGGCTCCATATCGTCATAGACGATCATTTGCTTGCTGCCGCCAATCAGCGTGCGCCGAATCTTAACGGGCGAAAGCCAATTTACGTTGACGTGCGCAATCACATTCTCTTCAAAGAACATCGTGAGATAAGCCAGATTTTCGGTGCCGCCGGCAACGTGATTGATGCCGGTGGCTGCAACAGCGCAGGGATTGGCAGGGAGGATGTAGTTCATGATCGCCAGATCATGAACCGCCAGATCCCAGAGCACATCGACGTCGTGCTGGAACAGTCCAAGATTGACCCGCGTCGAGTCATAGTAGTAGATGCTTCCGAGCCTTCCGGACTCGACAATTTCTTTGATCTTGCGGACAGCAGATGTGTATACAAAGGTGTGGTCGACAAGAAGCGTCAGGTTTCTGCGATCTGCTTCGTCAATCAGCCGGAGAGCCTGCTCGCTCGATGCGGTCATGGGCTTCTCAACCATCACATGCTTGTCATGCTGCAAAGCAAGCAATGCAAGGTCATAATGACTTGATACCGGAGTTGCAATTGCGATTGCATCGATCTCCGGATTCTTCAGCATTTCCCGATAATCAGTCGTTACCTCGACTGATGGATAGCGGCTCTTTACTTGCCTGAGCCGGTCCTCACGTTGATCGCTTACCGCAACGACCTGCGTCTCTGAAACCTCGAAGAGGTTCCGTACCAGATTTGGCCCCCAATAGCCATAACCCACAACTCCTACTTTGATCACGCTTCCTCCCTGCTCCATCTCATTTCAATTCCCTCTTTGACTCGGCCCGAATACATCTGCTTCCAACTTGTCGCTACATGCATTGCATGTGACATGCCACAATCTGCAGAACGCCTACATGATGCTTTCCATTTCCGGATTGCTCTCCGCATCCCGCGGGGGAACTCTTGAGGGCCGCACCTGGGGAAGGCCGGCCTCCTTGATCTTGTAAAGAAGCGCGCGATAGCTGATGTCGAGTGATCGCGCGGTCTTCCGGCGGTTCCATTTGTTTGCCTGCAATACGCCAAGAATGATCTTGCGCTCCAGATTCTGCACCGCTCGTTTCGTCTGCACTCGCAATGGCGCGCTCAGATCGACTGTTTCCAGACTGGGAGCGTAGGTTTCATCCGGCTGCCGCAATGCGGACAGAACATACTCTTCGCCACCGAGGACAACAAACCGCTTCGCAAGGTTCTCCAGTTCACGAATATTGCCCGGCCAGTGATACGCCTCCAGCAGCCGCGATAACGATGCGCTCAATGTGCCGCGATTGCCGCCAAATCGTTCGCTGTAAGCGCGAATGTAATAGTTCATCAGCACCGGAACGTCAGACGGGCGCTCACGCAATGGAGGCATTTCAATCCTGAGCACATTGATCCGGTAAAAGAGATCGGAACGGAAACCGCCGCTTGCCACCTCAGCTTCAAGACTGCGATTGGTAGCACAGATCAGGCGAACGTCCACAGTTCGTTCTGTTAATGCGCCTAATCTCACCACCTGAAAATCCTGCAGGGCGTGCAGCAGCTTGGCCTGAAGTGCGAGATCAAGCTCTCCAATTTCATCCAGAAACAGCGTGCCTCGATGAGCTGCCTCAAACTTGCCGGCTTTGGCTTCCCTTGCATTCGTAAATGCGCCGGGTTCGTGACCAAAGAGTTCGCTTTCAAAAAGCTGATGAGGAATCGCCGGGCAATTTACCTTGACGAAAGCCTGTCCGCGTCTGTCGCTCAATTCATGTAACTGTCTCGCAGCGAGCTCTTTGCCCGTGCCGCTTTCCCCTGTAATAAGCACAGGGACACCTGTCAACGCTGCTTTCCGCAGCTCCTCTCGCACGCGAAGGATTGCCGGTGATTGACCAAGTAAGGCCGGCGTCGATCCTTTCTGAATTTCAGGCATGCACTCTCCTCGCCGGCTGAAGTTGCACGCAAATAACCAAAGCCTGTTAACAGTGATTGATCTGCTTCAGAAACGAGATCCAGCTTGTTTAGCGTTATTGGCGCAGAGCATCGCAGCAGAAACGATAAGTCGAATCAGGCTTCCCGGAAATGTGCAATATTTTGCATATTTTCGTAACAAATTAGTGTTCGTATGAATGTCCATGCATGTGTAACTGAGGGAAAGCTGCCAGCAAAACAACAGAATCTTTTTGGTAATTCAGTTGCACTGGTTATCAGCAAGGAGGCAGCTGTCCAAATGAGATTTCAGCTCCGAATACGATTGTTTGCTACTATCTTCGCCTTGGGTGCTTTACCTATAACTGCACTTTCACAGCAGATTGCAGATGCTCCGGCAAGCAGTAATGTTGAAGGCTCTAACGTTACCAGTGTTACTGACGTCACCACTTCAGCAGGCACCGAAAGACACACGAAGTCACCTGATCAGCTGTCGCAATATGCTATTGGGCCGGCTGATGTGCTTCACATCAATGTATGGAAAAATGCAGAGCTTTCGCAGACATTAACAGTGGACCCCGACGGTTTTATTTCCGTCCCTCTGTTGGGTGACATTCACGTTGCAGGACTCACGACGAACCAGCTCGCTACACAGCTTGCTTCAAGCTATAAGTCATATGTTGTAAGTCCACAGGTAACAGTAAGTGTTACTGATATCCGCAGTCGTCAGGTCTATGTCATGGGACAGGTAGGTAAAGCGGGAGGCTATCCTCTGATTGCACCTATTTCCGTCCTTCAGCTGATTGCTCAGGCAGGCGGCCTGAACACATATGCAAAGCGCAAGGACATCTATGTGCTTCGCGCACAGAACGGCCAGACGCAAAAGCTTCCCTTCAATTATGAGAAGGTCACCCACGGCGATACGAAGCAGAACATCATGCTCCAGCCTGGCGATACAGTCATTGTTCCGTAGAGGAAATATGCCAAGTCCATTGTTGGTTCGCACTATTGCAGTATTGTTTATGGCGTTTGGGACGCAGGCCGTCCTGGCGCAGACAACCGAAACTGGCCAGTCTGCCTCAACCAGCTCGGAAGTATCGAGCGATGCTAGCAATACTTCAAACCAAACAGCTTCCTCTGATCAATCGCAGACGACTTATGTGCCTTCACTGGATGGCTCAGGGTTGATCGCGATCAACGACATGTTTCGAACAAGGATGCTGGTCGGCGCAAATTCCAGCGGTGGATGGGATTCGAACCCCGACAATCTGGAACAAGGAGCGGCGTCTGGAGCATTTATCTTCAGTCCCTATATTGGCGTCCAGGTAAATTCCGCGCGCGTCCAATATTTGTTCCAGTATCAGCCAACCATACGTCATTACACGTCTGATCAGTACGGAGGCGGGGTCCTGAATCTGGGTTCCGCTACTATCACCGGGAAATTGAGCGAGCGCTGGCAATGGGATTTTAAAGCCATCGGCAGCCATGGACAGGACTCAATCCGACTCCTTGCTCCCGGACAAACCATACCTGTAGGAAATATTGCCGGTGCTTCAGGAGGCACTTCTTCGTACTTCCCTAACGCGGGCGTTGTCACTTACCTCAGCGGCGAAGCGGGCATACATCATGACTTATCTCAAAGAGACATCATTGAGTTCACTGCCGCCAATTCTTACAGTGACTACACCGGACTGCATCAGAAGAGCAGCATTGCGACTGTAACTGCTAGATATCAGCGGGCCGTGTCACAGAAGCTCAGCCTACTCGTTTATGACCAGAATTCGTACTACTACGGAGCTATTCATTGCGGCAGCTTTGGGTTCGGTGGAGGCGTGAACTGGAAAATGAGAGAAAACACATCCCTGTCTCTGATGGGCGGCCCTCAGCTGGATGCGGCGGATTGCGGCAAACAGCAGGGTTTTTCCTATGCAGCTTCTTTCGGCAGCCGGTTTACTTCCAAGTCGCAAATTTATGCAACTTCTTCCCGCGAAATGACCACCACTTATTTAGGGCCGGGGTTATGGCAGGAAACTGTTTCCGGTGGCTACCAGCGCGAGCTTACGCCTTCACGAGTTGTCGGCTTTGATATCGGTTACGTAACCAGCGACGCGCTGACCGCGACCAGCTCCTATAAGGGCACATATTTCGGCGGCATATACAGCCATCGGATTGGACATGCTCTGGCTTTTTCAGTCAGCTATCGCAACTATACGGGCAACTGGGGTGAAACCAACTTCACCCGACGGGTTGCGCTCGTCTCCTTTTCCTGGACGCCGGGAGTCGGACATTTATTCCAATAAGGTTTAACCATTCGAGGAACCATGCAACAGAAGCAAGTAGTCACGGAAAGCTCAGCATCTGAAATGATTCAGCAGTGCCTCGCCATTCTGAAGCGGCATCGATATGTTGCGTTTCTAAGCGCGCTTTCGTTGGCTTCACTGGCAATTGTCGGCATTTCTTTGCTTCCCAATATTTATCGCGCCACAACGACGATCCTGGTGGACCCGCAGAAAATCCCTGAGCGTTATGTGGCGTCTACCGTTACTTCTGATCCGAATGAGCGCCTGAACACATTAAAACAGCAGATTCTCAGCAGCTCTCGACTTCAGGAAATCATCGATCGTAACAATCTCTATCCTAGGCTGCGGGGCAGGAAATCTCGCGAAGAGATATTGGACCTGATACGCAAGAGGATAAAAATCGAACTGGTGCAGGGCTCTGATCAGGGCCTGAGCAGCTTCACTATCTCCTATGAGGACGGCGATCGCTCCCTCGTAGCTCCGATCACGAACCAGCTCGCGGCCAGCTTCATCGACTGGAACCTCGCCGTGCGCCAGCAGCAGGCCCATGACACTGCTCAGTTCTTATCGGGAGAGCTCGAGCGCGCCAAGAAAAGCCTGGAAGAGCAGGAAGGTCGCCTGCAGGCGTTCAAAATGACTCATGTCGGGGCGACTCCTGATCAACTCGATGCAAATCTGCAGGCGCTCTCGCGTCTGCAGACTCAGATTCAGGCAAATACTGATAGCCTCAGCCGTCTGGAAGAAGAGCGCCTTCTGCTGACACAAACTAAGTCGCCCAAAACAAATGATCTATCCTCTCTCAGTGAACGGGGTCGTCTGCTCGAAGAAAAGCACCATCTTGAAAACCAGATCTGGGACCTGAGGAGGCAATTCACCGATACCTATCCCGACGTTGTTATCGCGCGGGATCAATTGAAAAACGTCAATGCGCGCCTGGCTGCCCTGCCTCCATCTCCTTCTGATCCGACGGATTCACTGGATCAGAACACGCAGGTAAGACTGTCGATCATTGACAAGGAAATTGAGCGCCGCAAACAACAACAGACTGCTCTGCAGCACCAGGTTTCTTCCTATCAGGGAAAGGTCGATGAAGTTCCTGTTCTCGAAACGCAATTGACGGAATTAACCAGAAACTACGAAATATCCAGACAGAACTATCAATCTCTGCTTGATAAGTCTCTCTCCGCAGGCATGTCACAGGACCTCGAACGTCAGCAACAGGCAGAGCGATTCATCGTTCTTGATCCTGCAGGAACTCCGGAAAAACCTGTCAGCCCCAAGCGGCTGCCTCTTATGGCAGGCGCAGTGTTGGTAGCGTTTCTTCTCGCGCCCGCCGCAGTCATTGGTATTGGATTGCTCAGCGGCACCCTGGGATCCGAAGACGAAATCAAGAAAATGTACCCCAAAGTTCCCATTCTTGGCACAATTCCGGCAATTTCGAGCAGGGTCGATGTAGTACGCGGCAGGCGCGCTATTTTGGGAACTGTTTTGGCATCAGCAACGATCTGCATAGCACTCATACTCTTTCTGCATAAGGTGAAGCCAATCCTATGAAGCTGGAATCAGAAGTACACATTCAAAATGAAGAATTCCTTCGCGAAAGCGACTTTCCCGGTCTCTCTTCCGCAAAAGTAATAATTATTGAACCGAGTCAGCAATCGCGGCTGGCCTTCCTCACCGATCCGACCGGTCTTGCGGTAGAACAGTACAAGCTGCTTCGCCGCCGGCTGAACGTGTTACATCCGCGCGGAGGCGTTTTGCTGATTACCAGTCCCGGCCCGGGCGATGGGAAAACGCTGACGTCCGTAAACACGTCGTGGAGCCTTGCGAAAAGCGGTGAGAATACTTGCCTTGTGGACCTGGATTTCCGAGCGCCGGGCGTGGCGTTGGCACTTGGCCACCCCCCTGAAGTTCCAGGGGTGGAAACCGTATTGACCGGAAAAAGCACGATCCGCGAATCAATTCGCCAGATAAACGATCTCTCTCTCTACGTGCTCGGCATGGAAGATCATCATCCATCTCCGGACGAATATCTGTCTTCGACAACTCTTGTTCCTTTTATCAGCGAGCTACGGACCATGTTCCATTGGGTCATCCTTGATATGCCTCCAGCCTCGCCGATGTCGGATGTCGCTGAAGTGCTCCCATATGTAGACGGAGCGCTTATGGTAATTCGGGGTGGCAGGACAAAGCGCGCCCTCATTTCGAAGGCGGCAGAAGTCCTCGGGCAAAAACTTATCGGGTTCATCTCCAATGAATCGCCGGTTATCGGCAGCGATTACTACAGCTATTATGCGAGTCGCGGATCAAAAAAATAGCACGAACGACTCCATCGATGATGTCAATGCAGAAAGCATTGGCACAATCGATGGACGCCGTGCGAAGATTGGACTCGAATAGCATAGAAAAACGAGGCCTTTCTTTTGATCTTTCGCCATCGCATTAGTTTTCTTGCGGTATTGTTAACTCAATTTGTTGCCTTCGGTTTCGCCCAGCAGTCTGCGCCCGATGCGTGCCGCGCTGACTCATCTTCCATGGAAATGCAGGGCAATAAGTCCGCATCTGCCCAGGACAAAGCGAAGTCTCACTCAGTGGTGAGGACTTACTTCATTGCTGCCGATGAAGTGGACTGGGACTACACCCCCGGAGGCAGAAATCTGGCCGGCATTCCCCGCCCGGAATCGGGGGAGAATGAAACCGCCGCAGGACTCCGCCACCGGGTCTACCACAAGGCCATCTACCGCGAATACACGGATGGGACTTTCAAGACTCTTAAGACGCGTCCGTTGCAATGGGCGCATCTGGGAATTCTTGGTCCCCTGATCCGCGCTGAAGTTGGCGATACCGTTCGCGTGGTCTTCCGCAACAATACGCATCTTACCGTCACCATGCATCCTCATGGCCTGGAATACACAAAGGACCAGGAAGGCGCTGCATATAACGACGAAACGAGCGGAACGGTGAAGGCCGATGACGGTATCAAACCGGGCGGCACTTATACCTACATATGGAAAGTGCCGGAGCGCGCAGGTCCAGGTCCGATGGATCCGAGTTCCATCTTATGGATGTATCACTCGCATTTCGTGGAATCCACTGACATCAACACCGGCCTGATTGGCCCTATTATTGTCACTCGCAAAGGCTGTGCTCGACCTGATGGCTCTCCAAAGGACGTAGACCGCGAATTCATCACCGACTTTTCCATTTTTGATGAAACAGACAGCTGGTTTTTCACCGGAAATGTCGGAAAACAAGCCAGAATTGCGCGTCTTAAGACCATTGATCCCATCCTTCGCGACCAAAACCTTCTCTATTCGATTAACGGATACATCGAAGGCAATCTTCCCATGCTCACGATGAGAAAGCATGAACGCGTTCGCTGGTATCTGCTCTCAAACGGCAACGAAGAGGATGTTCATATGGCGCACTGGCACGGAAATACAGTGCTCTGGAACAACATGCGCATGGACACGCTCTTCCTCGGCCCCATGGCCATGGCCTCTGCGGACATGATTCCTGATGCGGAAGGCATCTGGTTATTTCATTGCCATGTCAACGACCATTACAACGGCGGCATGGTGGCCAGATACCAGGTCCTACCTTAGGCCCCCCGCCCCTGTGTTTGTACGGAGATCCTTTATTTTCTTATATTTACAGTGTCAATTCTGTACGGAGATCCTTTCTTTTCAGTAACTTACACCAGAAACAGCTAAGGCATGGCGCATAGCCATGCCTTTCATCTTTCAATTCAAGTATATAGGTGTTGTCAAGACCCTCCGTTTTTAATCGACAAACCCATCCGTTTTAAGTTCTCATTTTGTTAGTTTGTCGTCTTTTATCGTGAAGCTGACGATTGTCGAATCCACAAAATTCCCGCTCGTTGCTTTCACGGTGACAGAATAGGTGTTCGCTCCCTGAAAGATTCCTCCAGTCGTGCCGCACCCTATAGCGCCGATTATCGCGATCAGGACGGCAAAAAGCAGCGCTCCCAATTTCGTCGGTTGTATTGCTCCTTTCCGCGGACGGATGTATTTCGCGCCGGCGAATGGCAGGAAAAACATCGTGAAGAATATAGGATTTGTCTGAATCGGTTTTCCAGGTAATGCAGGAGGATGCGCTATTGCAACTGTCGGCTTTGTGTGAATCGTAAGCGTAACGGTCTGCGTTCCGGCATCTGCTGGAACGGTGGACGGAGAAAAGACGGCCGTGGCCCATGAAGGCAGTCCTGTCGCAGAAAACGAGACTGGTCCAGGATAGATGCCATGCGTTGGAGCCACCTGGAAGGTAAAAGTAACCGGTTGACCGAGAGCAACGGTCGGCTCCGTGTTTGTAGTGACTATTAACGAGAAATTCAGAAGTGTGCTGAAGTTCACGCCAGTCACATTGCTGTTGGTGACGGTCACAGAACGACTTCCGGGCAGATATATATCCATGCCTTTGCTTGGCGTGACGGTATACGAACCTGCTTTTACGTTGGTAAAGGTGAAAGCGCCGGATGAATTAGCCGTGACTGTGGCGGTAGCCGCTCCGGTGAGTTTCACCGTTGCGCCGTTCCCACCTGCTCCGCTGATGGTTCCGCTGATGGTAAACACCGGTGTCGAGGTAAAGTTCGCCGACGCGTTCGCGTTATTCACCGTTACTGCCTGACTTGCCGGCGTAAACACGAAGTTAGCTTTGCTCGGAGTGACAGTATAGGAGCCGTTGACCACACTGAAGCTGTAGACTCCGGAGGCATTGGCAGTGGTAGTAGCTGTCGCCGCTCCTGTGAGATTGACCGTTGCGCCGTTCCCACCCGCTCCGCTGATGGTTCCACTGAGGGTGAAGAGCTGCGCAGAGGTGAAGTTCGCCGTCTGATTTGCTCCATTTACGGTTATGGCCTGGCTTGCCGGCGTAAACCTGAAGCCGGTTTTGCTCGGTGTTACGGTATAGGAGCCATTCACAACGGTGAAGCTGTACACACCGGAGGCATTGGCAGTGGTGGTAGCGGTAGCCGCTCCCGTCAGATTGACAGTTGCGCCATTTCCTCCCGTTCCACTGATAGTTCCGCTGATGGTAAAGAGCTGCGCGGAGGTAAAGTTCGCCGTCTGATTTGCTCCATTTACGGTTATGGCCTGGCTTGCCGGCGTAAACCTGAAGCCGGTTTTGCTCGGTGTCACCGTATAGGAGCCGTTGACAACCGTGAAGCTGTACACACCGGAGGCATTGGCAGTCGTTGTGGCTGTCGATGACCCCGTCAGGCTGACAGTTGCACCATTCCCACCCGCTCCGCTGATGGTTCCGCTAATGGTAAAGGTCTGCGCAGAACTGAAGTTTGCCGTTGCGCTCGCTCCGTTCACAGTCACAGCCTGGCTTGCGGGTGTATACACAAAGCCCGACTTGCTTACTGCTACCGTGTAGGACCCATTCGACAGGCCCGTGAAACTATAACTTCCGGAAGCATTTGCTGTTGTAGTTGCTGTGGAAGCTCCGGTAAGGTTGACCGTTGCTCCAGAGCCACCCGGACCACTGATGGTCCCGCTGATGGTGTAGGACTGCTGGCTAGTGAACGTCAGGCCGAGCACATGTCCGTTGTTTATGGTGATACTGCGACTTGTTGGAGTGAATACAGCGTTTGCAGAGCTGGGCGTGACCGTATATGTGCCGTTCGGCAAGCCGGAAAAGCTGAAGTTGCCTGCCTGGTCGGCGGTGACGGTCGCCGTTGCGGTCCCCGTAATTTGAACGCTGGCCCCTCCGCCGCCGGTTCCGCTGATGGTTCCTGTCACGCTGTACGTTGTGGTGGGCGTATAGATAACATCCACCCAATAGTTACCGGCATTATAAGTCGAAGTGGGGAAATTGGCGCCGGCTGAGGGGGAATATGCATACACGCCGTTCGGGCCGTCTGCTCCATCAGCGAGCGCATGCAGAGGCGGCGTGTTCACTCCGGACGGGGTGAAGAACTGGGAGTCGCCGGAATAATGTCCCGCCGGCGAGAAATACGACGCGACATAGGTTGTATTCGCAGTGACCGGAACCGGGTTGGTGAGCAGGACCTGCTGCCAGCCTGAAGGCGTTTCGCCGCTGAAGACTGCTGAGCTGATCAGTGTTCCGGTGCTGGACCAGAGATCGCCCTGGTGCTGGCCGGTATTGGTGGACGCCTTATAGAAACGGATTCCGGTGATATATCCATCGGCATCGGCGCGGAACTTGACGCCGGTTTCAATGGCATTAGGATCGCCGTCATCCACGCGGGCAGGAACCGTGGAGGGCTGCCAGATAGTATCGCATGGGCAGTTGGCCGGCACTGTAAAGTTAGCATTGGTAACATTAGCTCCCTGCACAGTCGCAATCAGACTGGCCGGAGTGAAGACCAGGCCTGTCTGAGCCGGAGTCAAAGTATAAGAGCCGTTTGTAACTCCACTGAATGCAAAGTTCCCGGATGCATCGGTGGTAGTCGTTACATTCGAAACTCCTGCCAGCGTGACGGTCACGCCGCTTCTGCCGGCAATTGTCCCGGAAATGGTGTAAGTCAATGCCGTGCCGCTGAAGTTCACGCCTGTTACATTGGCGTTGTTCACAGTCACGTTCTGGCTCGCAGGGCTGATCGAGTAACCAACGGTCCCAGGCGTAACGGTGTAGCTTCCGTTTGCCAGCCCGGTAAAGGTGTAATTACCGGAGCTGTCAGCAGTGGTGGTTGCTGTAGCAGCTCCGGAGAGAGAAACAGAATCACCCGGCGCTCCGCTTATTGTGCCCGAAATGGAATACGTGGGCACAGAAGCGGTAAAGCTTACGCCGAGATTATGCGCTCCGTTGATTACGATGGTTTGGCTTGCCGGATTGAAGGTGACGCCGCTCTTGCTGGGCGTGACCGTGTATGTTCCGTTTGCCAGGCCGCTGAAGCTGAAGTTGCCTGAGGCATCCGCAGTTGTGGTTGCGTTGGCTGCGCCGGACAGCGTGACTGTGGCCCCCGCTCCACCAGCGCCGGAGATATTTCCGGCAATGGTGTACGTGGTTGCCTTGCTGTAGATCACGTCCACCCAGTAGTTCGTAGCGTCGAAGCTGTTTGTTGGATATGTGCTGCTCGATGCATAGCCGAATACGCCGTTCGGAGCATTGCTGCTGTTTATCGGCGCATGTAAGGGCGGAGCATCGACACCAGCAGTATCAAACATCAGGTTGTTGTTTGAGTAGTGGCCTTGAGGCGCGAAGTACGATGCGAGGTAAGAAGTACTCGCAGTGACCGGCACCGGATTGGTGAACAGAACCTGTTGCCATCCTGAGGGGCTCTCATTTGCAAAGTTAGAGCGGGCCAGCAGGGTTCCTGAGCCATCGCCTGACCAGAGGTTTCCGACATGCGCGCCGCCATTGGCTGCCGCCTTGTAGAAGCGCACGCCAAGAACATAGCCATCGAAATCCGCATTGAACCTGACACCGAGTTCCACGGATGAGCCATCGCCTGAGTCTACAGTCGCCGGCACAGTGGTTGGTGTCCAGATGGTATAGCACGGGCACAGCGGAGACTCTGCAAAATTTACACCCGATACTGATGCATTCGTGATGGTGACGGGCTGTGTGCCGGGATTGAAGATGGCGTTCGTATTACTTACCGATACGGAGTAGGTTCCGGGATAGACAGAACTGAATGAGTAGGCCCCGGAGCTGTTCGTATTGGTAGTGATAGTGGTGCCTGCTGAAGATAAGGTGACGGTGGCTCCTGATGCCGCCGCGCCTGTTACCGTACCGCTGACGGTATAGGACTGCGCCGGCACAAAGAGCACGTCTACCCAGTAATTGGTGGAAGCGTAGGTGTTGGTCGGGAAGCCGCCACTTGATCCATAGGTGTAGAGACCATTGGACGACGTAGGACCATTCACCAGGGCAGTGAGCGGCGGATTGTTCACGGCACTCGTAAAGTAGTTTGTGTCAGCAGAGTAGTGGCCTGCCGGCGCAAAGTACGATGCGATGTAAGTAGTGCCAGGCGTGATAGTAATGGGCGATGAGAAAGCAACCTGCTGCCAGCCGGAAGCCGTCTCGCCGCTGAATGTCGCTGTGCCCAGCAGTGTTCCTGTGCTCGTCCAGAGATGGCCTACGTGCGTCCCAGTGTTTGTGCTTGCCTTATAGAAACGCAGTCCATAGATCTGTCCGGGAGCGCTCGAAGTAAACGCAACACCGACTTCGATGGGTGTGCCGTCGTTGCTGTCGATCACAGCTGGCGTGGTTGAGGGCGACCAGATCGATACGCAGTTGCATACCTGCGATGAGAAGTTAACGCCTGATGCTCCTGTCCCGGTGAGCACAACCTGCTGGATACCCGGCGTAAACAGGATGCCCGGAGCTGAAGGATCCACGTTGTAGGTGCCGTTCAGCAGGCCGGTAAAGGAGTAGTTGCCGGATGAGTCGGCAGTTGTGGTTGCGGTGGCCGCCCCGCTCAGGTTCACGGTCGCGCCGGCGCCTCCCGTGCCGCTAATGGTTCCGGAAATGGTTTGCGGATTCGTGACTACTGCGCTGAAGTTAACGCCTGTGGCTACGCCTCCATTGATGGTGACCTGACGGCTTGCGGGAGTAAACGTGACTCCCGAATTGACAGGCGTGACGGTATAAGAGCCGTTCACCAGCCCGTCAAAGGTGTAATTGCCGGATGCGTCTGTCGATGTGGAGAGTGTTTCAGCTCCGGTGAGATTGATTGTGGCATTTGCGCCGCCGACGCCGCTTACGGTTCCGGAAATGCTGTAGGTATTGGAAGAGGTGTAGACCACATCTACCCAGTAATTCGTGGCCCTGTAATTGGAAGAAGGAAATGCGCCGGGCTGCGAGGAATAAGTGAAGATCGCATTGGCCCCATCCACCCCGTTAGCTAATGCGTGAAGCGGAGGATCATCTACGCCCGCCTGCGCGAAGGCGTTCATATCTGCCGAATAATGGCCATTCGGCGCGAAATACGAAACGATGTATGTAGTGTTGGCGGTGACAGGCACAGGATTGGAGAAGTTCACCTGCTGCCATCCGGACGCGCTTTCGCCGGTAAAGGTGGCCGTGGCCAGGAGCGTGCCATTGCTGCTCCACAGATGTCCGACATGCGTTCCGGTATTTGCAGCTGCCTTGTAGAAGCGGACGCCGAGAACATTGCCGTCCGCATCTGCGCGGAACTTCAGGCCCACTTCAACGGAATTGCCGTCGCCGCTGTCAGGACTCTGAGGCACGCTGGAAGAATTCCAGATGCTGCATGGGCAGGTCTGCGGATTGACAGTGATATTGATGCCATGCGCCGTTTCCAGGTTGGCGCTGTCATCCACGGCGCGGCTTAGTAGTTTCGTGGCGCCCGTAACAGTGGGTGTCCAGGTATAGCTCCATGTGCCGCGACCGGTTGCCGGATGCCAGGTAGCTCCGTTGTCGCCTGAGACTTCTACTCCGCCGACAACTCCGCCCCCACTGTCGCTCGCGGTCCCGGTAACGGTAACGGCCGTGCCGGTGTTTACTGTCGCTCCCGCTGCGGGGAATGTGATGGTCGAAGTAGGCGCGGTTGTGTCAGTAGACGCAGTTGCGGGAAGCAGTCCGGACTGAAGCGTTGCAGGCTGCACACCCATGTCTGCAAACAGGTTCACTGTCGCCTGCTGCATATTCACATCGGGAGCAGGATTATCGAACGCGAACGGATTGTCGTGGTTGTTGTTCAGACCCCATGACCAGTCGATGGTTCCACTGCTGAATACCAGCGCTCCACTCGGCGCGCGGTAAAGCGTCATGTGGTGTGTTGCTGTTCCGGCGCCGTAAGTGGCCCCTTCATCCAGCAGTAAGTCAGAGGTTAGATTGTAGGTAGTAGTCGATAAGTGGAAAGTACCGGCGGGCCGGAAGTTATTATCTAAGTCTTCATCCCATTCATATCCGAGCGTGCCCAGCGGCAAGGTGTAAGTCTGATTGGCGCTGAGATTTGCTACTGCGGTGTTGCGCCAGAAGCGCATCTTTCCATCTGCGGCAGGGACCTTGATCTGCTGGCTGCCGTCGTTGTCCGGGCCTGTTCCATTGACCATGAACGCAGTGCCGCTGAGAGCATTTTCCGGCAGGCCTCCGTCAGAAGGCGGACTGAAGCTTGGGTCTCTCCATGTGCCGGTCCATGTGGATGTCGGGTCGGTTTTTGCGAAGTCAAGCGTTTCTTTATAGCAGACCAGCGTGCGATACGGCGTGTTCGAGCCGTCACTGCTGTTCTCCCAGCGCGTCTTCCAGAAGACTTCGTTGCCGCTGAAGAATGCGAGATTCACTCCTGCGTCGCGGGCGGCCTGCACGGCGGCGCGATGAGGTCCAGACCAATATTCGTCGTGACCTGAATCCATCCATATTTTATGGTTCTTGATGAGGGCGCCGTTGCGCGCCGCGTCTACACCGGTGAAGTAACTGACGTCATAGCCATTCTGCTCCAGCCACTGGATCATGGGGTATTCAGGACCGAAGACCCAGGTGTCGGATTCCTGGTTGAATCCTCTGGTATACACCGGACGGTTGTAGCTGACCTTAAAGGAACGGTCGTTCAGGTCCCAGACAGGGCTGGCCTGGCTATAGAAGCTGCCGGCGCCGTAGTAGTTGTAAGCCTGCCAAGTCTCATCGGAAGTCTGATAGAGGATGTCGGAGTGACTCGCGTCATTTCTGACGACAAAGATAATATGGCTGCCGTTATAAGTGCTGTTGCTGGCGTCGTTCCGGAGCAGATGAGCAATGTACACTCCCGAAACAGCGGTAGTGGGCACCTGCCATGACGCGGAAACGGCCCAGGTGCCGCAGTCTGCAAGGCCAACACTTGTATCTGTGAAGCAAGGCGGCTGGTTCTGTGGAAGCGGCACGGAAGGCAAAATTGTGGTGATCTTGCGCGCGCCAAGTCCGCCATAGTAGCCGATCCGATAGATATCGATCTTGTATGAGGTAGACGGAGTATTGATCTTGAAAAAGATCGTGCCACCCACGTTCACGCTCATGTCCGTTGCAAAGCCCTGAATCGTGGGGTCGCCCTGATCGCCTGTCTTGATGTCCCATTCCGAGTCGGGGTTTCCCGTCTTGCAGTTTTCCGCAACGATTGCGTTGGCCGGATTGCTGCATTGCGCCCTGGCCTGCGCCCCGAAGCACGCCAGTGCAATCAGGGTAAGCCAGAACGAAAACCATGGAAGGCTGTGAAACCGAGACTTGGTCATGCTGATGAGTGACTTCTTTCCTTCGTATCTGATCGCCTTGTACCTCAATCGCGCGCCATGGCCGGTCCAATGCCTCCTCAATTTTTAGTAACTGCAACGCGGACCCGGAGAAGAATGCATACCGCCTAAGCGCTAAATTGGCCCTGTCATGTGAGTATTTCGGGTGGATGGGCCACTCCCCTGCCTATGGATATGGCATCTTTCATGCCAAAGTCGGAGGGAATAATGTCCGTAAATCCGCCATAAGCGGAGAAAGAATGTGCATAAAATTGCACTTTTAGGATGGGGAGTTGAACAGTTTCCCAATTATGAGCGCAAAGACGGGCTGGTTCTTTTGGCGGTCAGGAAATTTCCATTGCGTTCTGCAATGGTGTTCACGATATGCCGGCCTATCGCCAGTGAAGCAGTAGCTGCCGGCGATGGCACGTTGCACACGTGCACTACGCCATCGGTATAAACAAAGTGAAAATCGTCCAGCAGTTTGCCATCGCGGCTGAGGGCTTGGGCGCGCACGCCGGAGCCGCCCGGCTCGAGATCTTCGCCTGTGATCTCCGGCACAAGACGCTGTAGAGAGCGGACAAATGCGCGCTTGCTCAGGGAGCGCCGATATTCATCGACAGAGGCCGTCCAGTATTTCGCCGCCATGATCCAGAAGCCGGGAAAACTGGCATAGCGCCACACATCGCCTGCGCTGAAAGATGTCTTTTTGTATCCTTCGCGCTTGAGCGCAAGCACCGCATTCGGGCCTGCTTCTACTCCTCCGCTGATGCGCTTCGTAAAATGCACGCCCAGAAACGGAAATCGCGGATCGGGGACAGGATAGATCAGACCTTTTATGTAGTGCCGTTTTGATGGCGCCAGCTCGTAGTACTCACCGCGAAAAGGCACAATCGTGAGATCCAGTTTGGCGCGCGCCATGCGGCTGATGCGGTCACTAAAGAGTCCCGCGCAGTTGATCACCAGCCGAGCTTCGATTTCTCCTCGGGTAGTCTCAACAACGGTATTCGGTCCGCTGCTGCGCAGGCCGATCACCTCATGTGATAAATGAATCGATCCGCCGCCCGCCTCAATCAGTTCCGCGTATTTCCGAGCCACTCCGGCGTAATCGACTATGCCCGTGCTGGGCACATGAATACCGCGAATCCCTGCCGCATGTGGCTCTAATTCGCGAATTTCATCCGCCGTTAACATGCGCAGGCCTTGCAGCCCATTTTCAATCCCGCGACGATATATCTCGTCGAGCTTCGGCAGCTCCTCTTCCGTGGTGGCTACGATCACCTTGCCGCAGATTTCATACGGGACCTCATGTGCGTCACAGAAGCGCACTAATGCATTTACGCCTTCAGCGCACAGCCTGGCCTTCAAACTTCCCGGCTTGTAATAGATTCCGGAGTGAATGACTCCGCTGTTGTGCCCGGTCTGATGGCTCGCAACCGATGGCTCCTTTTCAATCACAGCGAGTGATGCGCCGGGAAATTGCCGCGTGAACTCCAGGCCTGTAGCGAGGCCTACAATTCCGCCTCCTATAATTGCAATGTCAACTTGAGAGCTCAATCGTCTTACTCGATTCCGTTGCAACTATGAATATCACACCAGGGCTGAGAGTACTTTCCAGATTACCTTTATGCATGTAGTTTCCAGTGCAAGTAACTCGCGGTAATAACCAACAGGTTATTTTTGCGATGTGCAAAAAATTTTGCTTCAGTAGTGCAGGATTTTAGTTTGACTCGCCATAGTCTCGATGCTACTATTCACTTCGTTGTTGCTACTTTTTGTTGTTGACTTATAACTGTAACAGCAGTAGTTGCGAGGCGCCCCTCACGCCTTGTTTGTGAAATCAAATCCTCCCTCCCAGGTAAGCCCCCGAAGAAAGTGGACGAACAAACTCCGGAACTGAACAGAACTTTATGCGCAAATTTATTTCACAGTCGATTCAGTTTTGGAAACGCGGGCCCTTTTACTTTCACCATCGTTCGTGACCGGCTTGATTGCGGTCGAGACTTTTCGGTGAGTTCATTTTTTCGCTTGTTTATTTGTTAAGCACGCTCTGCGCCCCCCTCGCAGCACAAATCCAAAATCTTTGACTTGTGCGTATTTGATCGAGGTGAATGTATGTCTCATGCCTTAGTGGTGTTGGCTGTCAGTGAAGACGCCGGTGTCTCCAGCCTGATTAGAAAATTTCTCGACTCAGAAGGTCATCGCGCCGTTTGTGTTTCTTCTTCACTGGAAGCCATCAAAATGATTGCTGAGGGACTGTCGCCGGACTTCCTTCTTCTTGATGTCCTTAAATCCAGATCTGCCGACCACCTGTTCGCCCCTGCTCTTCTTGAAAAGATCGACTCCGACCGTGTTTGCGTCCTGACGGACATAGGAGACAGTTCATGGAAGCCCCTCGCTTCAAAGTGGGGGATCCAAAAAGTCCTTACCAAGCCACTGCTGCGCAGAGATGTCGAAAGGCTGCTCTTTGAGCCGGTGAGCGCGCCGGCAGAAACAATGCAGGCCTGCTCAGCGGCGAATGGTCCCAATGGCGCGGTGCATTGCGAAGAGCTGGACAATAATAAGTTCTTCTTCGCTGCATCACCTGCAATGCTGAAGATCTATAGAGACGTTCGCCTCCTGGCTCCTGTGGATATTCCTGTCCTCATCCTGGGCGAAAGCGGCGTCGGCAAAGAAATCATTGCCATGCTGCTGCACAAATACAATCCGCGTTCAGAGAAGAAGTTTGTCAATGTCAACTGCGCGGCACTGCCCTCGGAACTGCTGGAGAGCGAACTCTTCGGGTACGAAGCCGGTGCATTTACCGGCGCGGTCAAAGCAAAGCCGGGGAAATTTGAGCTGGCCCACAAGGGCACGCTCCTGCTTGATGAAATTGGCGAAATGAGCCCGCAGATGCAGGCCAAGCTGCTGCACGTTCTGCAGGATGGCTCCTTCAGCCGCCTGGGCGCCCGCTCATCGACACAAGTGGATGTGCGTGTGCTGGCTGCCACTAATATTCATATGGAAGATGCGATCGCCGAGAAGAGCTTCCGCGAAGACCTCTATTACCGGTTGAATGCATTCACCATCACCGTTCCTCCGCTGCGCGAGCGTCGCGAGGAAATTCCTATGATGATGGACCAGCTGCTCCAGCGAAATGCGGCGGACTTGGGACAGCAGGCATTTCCCATCTCCGAAAAGCTCAAAGAAGCAGCCCAGGATTACAGCTGGCCGGGCAATTTGAGAGAGCTGCGCAATTTCATCACGCGGACCCTGGTTCTACAGGACCAGGAAGCTGCCTATAACGATCTGAGAGCAAGAACGCGTCTTGGCGCTGGAACAGTAAAGGCGCAGTTCGCAACAAATGAGATGGCAAATACCACCTCACACGGAATGCGGAATGTTGTTAACAGCATCAAGAACCAGGCGGAGATCCGCATGATTCAGGATGCGCTGACAGCCTCAGGCTGGAACCGCAGGCGCGCGGCCAGCAACCTGAATATCAGCTATCGCGCGCTTCTTTACAAAATTCAGCAACACGGCCTGATGACCTCTTAGGGAGTATTTTTCGAGTAAGTGTAACCGTCGTCATTCTGACGACCTGAGCAGCGCGCAGGAAAGGAAGAATCTCAAGCCAGGCTGGCTGTGGATTCTTCGCCTGCCCACCCCAACACGCAAATCGCGGGTTGTCTATCGAGAAAGTGCTTTAGTCTCTCAGCCGCGTTCATGTCGCTTTGTTCGCATTGTCCGATGTATCCATACCGCGAAGTCTCAACTATACATTCGAGCCAAAGGCCAGCAGGCGACCGTCACAATCCTTCACGACAAACTCTCGCGAGTTCCAGGGCATATTAGAGAGCTCGCGCGTAAACTCAACGCCCCTGGCTGCATACTCGGCATAAAGCGCGTCCGCATTTTCAACAAAGAGGTATGCGTCGAGCAGCTCATCCGCATACTTGTCCGGATTAGCTATGGGCGGCCCGGCACAGCGAAAATGAATCGCTCGCTCATCACGCGCCACAATGGCGTAGACCGGCGGATCTTGCCACGTTCCCAGACACTCAAATCCCAGCTTCTCTTTATAGTAGGCAAGCGTGGCAGGTATATCGAGAGTGAAGAATACAGGTGCGATCTGGCGGATCATCAACCAAGTGTACTTCAGTCGCTCGATTAAGTTTTCATACATCCGAACCAGGGAGGCAAAAAAGAACGCGCCGATCTGCCAAATCGGCGCGTTTTCCTGTCCTATGGAACCGTTACTGTAATTTGATTGGATGGGCTGCTTTCCAATCCCAAAGCATCCACGCTCTTTACGTAGTAGCTGTAGCTCGTGCCGCTTGCCACTGATTTATCAGCATACGACGTTTGCGTATCAACAGAAGAGTTCAACAGCTGATACGAAGTGCTGGTTCCTGTTGCCCGATAGATATGATAGCCAGCTATCGGGATAATCGAACTGGACGGCGCACTCCAGCTCAGATCAACTTCGTGCGTTACGCCCGTGCCGCTCAGGTTCACAGTAACAGTCGGATTCGTCGACGAGTTACTGCTGATTGTAATTGTGCCGGTCGAAGCTGTTGTGGTCGTCGGCGCATAATTCACCTGCAGCGTCACTGCTTGTTTCGCGGCCAGAGTGACCGGGAAGGTCGCCCCGGACATCGTGAAACCTTTGCCACTGATGGTCGCGGAGTTGATCGTTACAGATCCGGTTCCGCTTGAGGTCAACTTAACGGGCAGTGTCGCGCTCAGACCTACAGTGACATCGCCAAAGCTCAGACTCGTTGGGCTTACGGTGAGTTGAGATGTGGTTGTCCCCGTGCCGGTCAGGCTCACAGCAACCGTCGGATTCGTAGATGCGTTGCTCTTTACCGTCAGCGTTCCTGTTGCCGAACCTGAAGTTGTTGGCGCGAACTTCACATTCAGCGTCACCGTCTGCTTCGGACTCAGTGTCATCGGAAGCGTTGCTCCCGATACGGTGAAGCCAGTGCCGCTGATCGCATCCGAGTTGATCGTCAGCGACGCCGTTCCGCTTGACGTAATCGTCACCGGCAATGTTGCGCTCGAATTCACCGCAACATTGCCAAAGTTCAGCGACGTTGTGCTCATCGTCCAGTTCGGAGTGCCTGAGCCTGTTCCGCTCAGGCTCACAGTAACCGTCGGATTCGTAGACGCGTTGCTCTTCACCGTCAGCGTTCCTGTTGCCGAACCTGAAGTTGTCGGCGCGAACTTCACATTCAGCGTCACCGTCTGCTTCGGACTCAGTGTCATCGGGAATGTTGCTCCCGATACCGTGAAGCCAGTACCGCTGATCGCCGCCGAGTTGATCGTCAGCGACGCCGTCCCACTCGATGTAATCGTCACCGGCAATGTTGCACTCGAATTCACCGCGACATTGCCAAAGTTCAACGACGTTGTGCTCATCGTCCAGTTCGGAGTAGTCGCATTTACGCCTGAACCGGTCATGTTGAGGTAAATATTCGGATTGGCTGACGCATTGCTCCTGATAGCCAGCGTGCCTCTGTCCGTACCCGTTGTCGCCGGCGCAAACTTTACATTGAGCGTCGCGGTCTGTTTCGGACTCAACGTCATCGGGAACGCCGCTCCCGATACGGTGAATCCAGTGCCGCTGATGCTGGCCGAGCTGATTGTCACCGCCGCTGTTCCTGTTGAGGTCAGCGTTACCGGCAGCGTCGCGCTCGATCCTGTCGTCACATTGCCAAAGCTCAAATATGTCGGGCTGATCGTCAATTGCGGCTGCGGCGCGGTAGCTCCTGTGTTTGTGCCCGTGCTCGTCAGATTGACTACCGTTGTGGCGTTGGTCGAAGCATTGCTGCTGATGGTCAAAGCGCCTGTATCCGCTCCGGTTGCGCTGGGGGCCGCCTGCACCTGAAGTGTGGCCGATTGCTGAGGGTTGAGTGTCAGAGGAAAGGTCGCTCCCGATACAGTAAAGCCGGCGCCGCTTACTGATGCCGAATTGATTGTCACCGCCGCTGATCCCGTTGAGGTCAGCGTTACCGGCAGCGTCGCGCTTGATCCCACGGCAACATTGCCGAAGCTCAGGGTTGTCGAACTTACAGACAGCGTCCGGGTGCTCGAAGCATTTGTTGTCACGCCGGAACCGCTGATCGAACCTTGCGCAAGCGCTGCTCCGGAGGAATTCATCGCAGTGAATTTCCCGGAATAGGTGCCTTCACCCGTGGGTTTGAACCCCACCACAAAGTTGTAGGTTTCCCCCGGGGCAATCCTGGCCGGCAAGCTTCCCTGGTCGGCAACTGAGAAAGTAGTGCCCGCAACTGACAGCTGCGCCACTTCCACCGTATCTGCGCTCTCGTTGGAAAATGAGACCTTGCTGGTTGCCGACTGGCCGACCTGCACAGTGCCAAAGTCAACTGTGCTCGGCGATACAACCAGAGTGCCGCCGCCTGTTGAGGCCGACACCACCTTCGTCGAAAATCCACATCCTGTGATGCAGAGGCTAAAGACAGCACAGCCCAGAAGTATGGCGGCAGCGAAGTACCAGTTGCCGCGTCCGTGGCGTGTTGCGCGAGACCGGCTTTGAGAATGAAGAGCTTGCCGACCAACTACAAAATTGCGAACGACTACATCGGAGTCCGATGGGGGAGAAATTCGGGACACCTTGTCACCTCTGCAAACAAACGTTCGTTTTCAGGGGCAGATAAAAATGGTTAAAACATTTTGAGCAATCAAGATCGGCCCTTAAAACCTGCAGTCCTGTGCAATCCGGCCGCAGTGAGTGCCAACATGCTGTTCAGCAGATTTCCAGATTGGAGTCCACCGGCCTGAAATTTCCGGAGGATCCAGTCACTCTTCAATTAAGTTGAAAGTTGCTCTGCAGCTCAACGAGACAGCAACGACTTGGAAACAACGACTGGTTTGTGAGGATGTGCGAGAGCTCAAACCAGATAAAATTCGAGAGCCAGAACGCCTTGTCGCGTTCTATGACCAGCTACAGCTACAATTTGTTTTGGCTCGAAACTGTTTGTACAGCAAATAATTTCATTTTTCAAGTCAACTGCAATGAAGAAATATGTAAATTTAGCGAATCCGGCAAGCTCGTTATCGCTCCATGCTGCATAGACCGGCGCTGAAAGCCGCTCCAATACTGCGCTTTGCATCAGAACCTGATCCTGCCAGCCCCGAAAAAATTCACGGAACCGTCATCTTCACTGCCGCGTAGTCCCCCACATGGCACATCTGCGGCAGGACCTCTCCTACACCTTCCGGCGCCTTTCCAGGACCCCCGGCCTGGTGCTCGCCATTGTCATCTCTATCGGGCTCGGCATCGCCGCCAACACGACCATCTTCTCGATGGTCAGCCGCTTTGTACTTAAACCGCCGCCGGTCGGCGACCCCTCTACGCTGATCGCTGTGCACACCACGCACGATGGCGACGGGTGCTGCAATAATTTTTCCTGGCCGCTCTATACTGATGTGCGCGACCAGGCAAAGTCCTTCTCCGGCCTTGCAGCGTATTACGAGCTGTTGGCGGCCTCCATCGGAGGAAATGGAGAACCCGAACGCATCTGGGGACAGGCCGCAACGGCAAATTACTTTGACGTAGCCCAGCTCCGCATGGCTCTGGGCCGCGGCTTCCTCTCGAACGAGGAAAACGCGCAGGTCATCGTTCTCAGCCATCGTCTCTGGCAGCGGCGTTTCGCTTCTGATCCGGCGATCATCGGCAAAACCGTCCTGCTCTCCGGTCATCCCTTTGCCATTGTCGGCATAGCTCCTGCCGGATATCACGGCCTCGACCTCATTCTCGATCCGCAGTTCTGGGTCCCTCTCGGCAATGTAGAGGCCCTTGCGCCCAGCGTTCCCAAACGCAGCTCGCGCTATGACCACTGGCTCGCAGTGGTTGGCCGCCTCAAGCCTGGTGTTTCACAGTCGCAAGCCGGCGCTGAACTCCAGACTCTCGCGCAAAGCTATGCCCAAGCCTACCCTGATACTGACAAGGGAAACGGCTTTTATCTTGATCAGGCCGGCTCGCTTCCTCCGCGCGACAGGTCCACAGTCCTGCTCTTTCTTGCCGGTCTCTCCGTCGTCGTCATGCTGGTGCTCGGCATTGCCTGCGCGAACGTCGTAAATCTGCTTCTCGCAAATGCCGCCAGCCGTCAGCGTGAAATGGCTGTGCGCATCACCCTCGGAGCAACACGCAGGCAACTCCTCCGCCAGATGCTTCTTGAAAGCATCGTGCTTGCCCTCGGTGGAGGAATCCTCGGCACGGCTCTCTCACTGTGGGCCACCTCAGCGCTCGCCGCGTTTCATATACCCGCGCCTGTTCCGCTCGACACCTCTCTCAGCATCGATTGGCGAGTACTCCTCTACACCTTCGTTCTCAGCGCGGTCACTGGATTTCTCTTCGGTCTTATTCCGGCATGGATTGCGTCCCGGCCCATCCTCACCAGCGCTCTCAAAGGCGAAGAAGCTCTGGCGCGCCCCGGTCGCCGCATCACTCTGCGGAGTGTTCTGGTGGTCACGCAGATTGCAATGTCCATCGTGTTGCTCAGTGCCACAGGACTCTTCCTGCGCAGTCTTGAGCGCGCGTCCACTATTGACATCGGCTTCCGCTCACATGACCTGCTCATGGTCTCCGTCGATCCACGCGTTCACGGCTACTCACCCGAGCGCACCACGCAGTTTCTTAATCAGCTGCGGGACCGCGCCGCTGCTACTCCTGGCGTGATCTCGGCGGCAATCACTGACAGCATGCCGCTCTCCGGAGGCCATCGCAGCGACATAATGACCGCTGAGCGCCGGCCGAAACAAGCCGCGCCCATCGTCGAAATGTATATGGCTGCGCCCGGATACTTTGAAACACTCGGCATTCCTCTCATCGCCGGCCGCGACTTCGCGCACGAATCACCCGGCAGCCCCAGGGTGGCCGTTATCAGCAAAGCCCTTGCTGAACAGCTCTTCCCCGGCGAAAACCCTATCGGACAGCGTGTTCGCGATGGCGATGATCTCTACGAAGTCATCGGTGTCGTCGGCAATATCAAATCGCGCTTCATCGGCGAAGACACGCGTCCTGTTCTCTTCCGCTCGCTTGCGCAAAGCACCGCCAGCGACCCCGCCTTCCTCGGCTATACCCTCATCATCCATTCCAAACGCGATACCGCCGGCCTGCTTGCAGACATCCGCCAGGAAATTCACTCGCTCGACGCATCCATGGCCGTCTACAACGTCGAAACCATTGAAAGCCATCTCCGCAGCGCTCTCTTTCTGCCGCGCCTCGCCGGGACCCTTTTCGGCGTCTTTGGCTTCATCGGCCTCATCCTCGCCACGGTTGGACTCTATGGCGTCATGAGCTACACCGTCAGCCGCCGCACGCGCGAAATCGGCATCCGCATCGCGCTCGGCGCGCAGCTCGCCGCCATCCAGCGCCTCATCCTTCGCCAGGGAATGTTGCTGACCCTCATCGCGCTCATGCTCGGCCTGCCTTTGGCATTGGCAGTGGCAAAACTCTTCAACAGCTTCCTCTACGGAGTGCGCCCGCACGATGTCCTCACCTTCACCATCGTCCCTGTTTTTCTGGCAATAGTAGCTCTAACCGCCTGCTGGATACCCGCCCGCCGCGCCGCAAAGGTCAATCCGCAAACCACCCTGCGGTACGAATAGGTGATTTTATTCCAGCGAAATTTTCATCCTGAGCATAGTGTGGCCTCAGGAAGGCCCGAGAACGATGACTAAGCGCCGGGATGCTCACCAGCATTACGCCTGTATTCGGCTGGAGAATATGGCTGGACCGAATCGATCATGGTGAACAAAGACAACGATAACTGTATCGTTGACATATCGAAAGAGCGATTGCTATGATGGGCACGCTTCCACAGCCCAATTTTCCAAGGAGTTACAGTGCAGCGACGGGATTTTTGCAGACTTCTTGCTCTTGCAGCCGCATCCAGAACCCTCCCCGCGTTCGGACAGAGTGCCGAGAGCAATGTTTCCGAGCTGCCGCATGAATTCAGCGAGTACACGCAGGATTATGCCCAGTTCTGCGCGCTGCCGTCAGAAAAGAGGGTCTTTTACGAGCTCAGCAATGGAAAAATTGTCCAGACAAAGCTGGATAACGCAACCTGGAAGCCAGGGGCATGGGGCGCACCGAAAGAATTGCCCATTCCTGGTGGTTCCTGGGACGGCGTTCCTATGCAATCGCCCATTCCAAACCTGGCGGGTGAAGGTCCGTACCAGCCTGCATGGGATTCCCTGCTCCAATACGAAGCGCCGGAGTGGTATCAGGATGCGAAGTTCGGCATCTGGGCGCACTGGAGCCCGCAATGCGTGCCCGAGGCAGGCGACTGGTACGCGCGCAACATGTACATCGAAGGGCAGCGCCAGTACAAATACCATTTGGAACACTACGGCCCTCCCTCGCAGTTTGGATACAAAGACCTCTGCGCCCAGTGGACGCTGCTGAACTGGGAGCCGGAAGAACTCATCACGCGCTACAAGAATGCCGGCGCAAGAATATTCATCGCGCTAGCCAATCATCACGATGGCTTCGACGCGTGGAACTCGAAGCACCAGCCCTGGAACTCCACCGCGATTGGCCCGCATAGGGACGTAATCGGCATTTGGGCTGCGGCGGCGCGCAAGCAGGGACTGCGCTTCGGTGTGACCGTGCATCAGGCGCGAAACTGGTGGTGGTTCCAGCCTTCGCATGACGCGGACAAATCCGGGTCGTTTGCGGGGGTTTCCTACGATGGAGATCTGACCACAGCCGAAGGCAAGGAGCAGTGGTGGCAAGGGCTTGATCCGCAGCTCCTGTATGGAGTGAAACATCCTTTCGACGCGTTGCCGGATGTGTCATACGTGAAAAACTTCTATGACCGCACGCGCGACCTGATCGATCAGCACAATCCTGACCTGCTTTACTTTGACAATTCCCTGCTGCCGCTCGGATGGGGCGGAATGAATATCGGCGCGTACTTCTATAACAACAGCCTGAAGCAGAATGGCGGGAAACTGGAAGCGGTCCTGAACGTAAAGGATGTTCCGGAACGGCTGGTCAAGGCTGTGGTTGCTGATTTCGAACGCGGACTGACCAGCGGCATCATGAAATATGCCTGGCAGTCGGAGACCTGCATCGGCGGCTGGCATTATGATCGCGCGCTGTATGAAAAGCCAGGAGAATACGGCGGTTATCTGCCAGCGCGCGATGCCATCCACTGGATGATTGACACAGTGAGCAAGAACGGCACTTTCATCCTCAACATTCCCGGCAGACCGGACGGCACGATAGACAGCAAGGAAATCGCTGTGCTCGATGGCATTACCGCATGGATGCAGACCAATGGAGAGGCCATTTATGAAACGCGACCGTGGAAGGTCTATGGCGAAGGTCCAAACCAGGTGAAGGCCGGCTCGTTCCAGGGAGAGAGCATCAGTAAACTCGGCGCAAAGGACATTCGCTTCACTCGGAACAAGTCAAACAATGTTATCTACGCCATCGCTTTGGGCTGGCCGGCGGAGACGATCGTCATTCAGTCGCTGGGATCATCCGCGGAAACAAAACCCGGCAAGGTGGCCAATGTGGAACTGCTTGGGACCGGCGCGAAATTGAGTTGGAAGCAGGGCGCGGATGCTCTTCGCGTGGACTTGCCAAAACAGTACCAACCCAAAGTAGATTACGCAGCCGGGCTTAAGGTGACGCTGGCGTGAAGAAATATCATTCCGGCAATGTGACTGTTCCCTTCGTCCGGAAGCTTCCCGCAATCGTGGCGGGGCTCAACTCTGCGCGATCACCGCTCATGCTTCCCCGACTGGGTTTTGCGCACGAGTCATTGCTGTTCATCGGAATTATACCTTCCCGAGTTCCATCCGACTGTGTGCAGATAACAGAGCTGCTCTAACCGCAATGAGTGTCTGACTCCAGGAGCGGCTGTATTGCCATTGTCGGATTAAAAAAAGGGATGGCCATCATGCCATCCCGCGGGAGAGCCATCCGGGGGCTGAATGCTTAAAATTGTTATTGAAGAGCGATGCTCCAAAGCGACGCTCTTCAGTTAGAAGTTGTACTTGAACCCTAGCTCGACGATTCGCACGCCAGTTCTGAATGCCGTAGAACCAAAAGTACTGGCGTTGCCGATGGTCGCGTTCTGGATGGCCTGCTGTGGCGTAGTAGCAGTGCAACCCGTGCAATTCACGACGTTCAGGTTGAGAGTGTTGAGATTGTTGTTATTAAACGAGGTCAACGGGTGGTTCAGGAAGTTAAATCCTGAAACCCGGAATTGCATGTTCTGACGTTCACTGATGTTGAAGGTCTTAAAGATTGAGAGGTCCCAACGGAAGTAAGCAGGACCATGATTATCAGGCAGGTTCCACCATCCCTGTGTTCCCTGCTGAGGCAGGGCGAAGCAGCCTCCATTCACAAATTGATCTTTTTTCAGATTTGTGCGTGGGTCGCAAGTTACAGTGGGCTGAAGCGTGTAATCGGACGTACCGAGCCATACGGATGCGTTCACCGGGATATTGACTGTTTGTCCTCCTGATGTGTAGTCAACACCGCCACCCAGGTTGTAACTGGTATTACCGTTTAGAACTGCAAGGTTCGGCCCGCTCTGAATCGAATTAATGCCGGAGATCTGCCATCCATTCACCACTTGCTTCAGCACCTTATTGCCGTTGTACTTCTGCCCCACATCGTACGAGTACGTAAAATTCAATGCCTGCGGACGGTCAAAGGAAACGATGCCGTAATCGTGATTCGGATCAACCGGATCGGCAATAGAACCCGTGTCCCAGTTGCCGCGCACGCCCATCGCCTTGGACCAGGTGTAATTCGCTCCCCATATGAGCGCACCTTTCTGCTTGTTCCATGAAGCCTGGAGCGAATTGTAGTTCGCCCACGCAATGTGGCTTGGAACACTGATGGATTGATAGTTCGGATAGGGACGATAGTCTGCCGAGTTGGGAATGCTGCTGGGAGGATTCGTCTGATTGGTGACCGGATCAGGCTTGAAGAAGGCGCCAAGCGGGATTACGTTCTGGTTCTGAAGATTGCCCAGGCTGGACAAGTCTGTGCTCTGATTACCGACATAGGCAACTTCAAACAGCGTGCCCCACGGCCCCTGTTGGTCTACGGTGAAGTTGTAGTTATAGGTAAGCGGCATGCGGTCGTCTTTGGGATTCACTGCGCTCACTGAGAATGGAGTAATTGTGATGGGCGTTGAAGAATAAGCACCACAAGGGACGTACTGTGTCGTGAAGAGCTGTCCAAAGGTGCAGGAGATCGTGCCTGGAGTAGTGTATGTGGCCAGGCCAGTCGAGGTGTTCGCCCCTCCACCCGGAAAGCCCGCTGAATCATGCGAGTAATACATGCCCCAGCCGCCGCGGAAAACGGTCTTTCCGTTGCCGTGAAGATCATAGGCCATGCCCACCCGCGGCGCATAGAACAGTGCGCGTGTGGGCACTCCGGCATTTGGAATACGCGGATTTCTCTGATGCCATGTAATTCCTGGCCAGGTGGTACTGTCAGCGCTATCTGGATAGAGTACGTGCTGTGAAATAGATGAGGGGTCCCAGACCGCAATGCCGATTCCATGCGCGTCTGTCCAGGGACCCAAGTGCGATAGCCGGATACCGAGAGTGAGTGTCAGGTTGCCGGTTGCCTTCCACTCGTCGGTGATGTAGCCCTCAATAGTGCGAAAACGCAGATTGACGACGGGATCACTGTTGTCCTGTGAGTAGCCAAGTGGGCAGCCGATCAGAAAATTGCCAATGACATTGCCCAGATTTGCAGTGCTTGGCGGGCCAGCCGTTTTCGATGCCTGGTTGACATAGCAGCCGTCCCAGCGCATGAAAGTCAACGTGCCGTTCAACTGGCTGCCAAGTGTAGCGTTGCTGTTTCCTGTCTGCTCCGCATAAGCCCCGACTTTGAATGTATGCTTTCCGTATACTCGCGTCAGATTGTCAGCGATGTTCCAGGAGAACTTCCTCAGAAACTGCGATGTTGGCGGAACATATCCAAATGCGAATGCAGGAATGCCGCCGTCGTAGCTGATAATGCGAGGCAGCTGCGTTTGACCGACATTCAGATGGCCCTGGCTGTAACCGGCAGTCTCCCATGCAGTGCCCGTGGTCTGCACTTTGGCTCGATCAGCAAACTGCTCAGGCTGCGACATGTAGACCCCCGATGCGATCAGTTCATTTGTCAGCGAGGAGCCCAGCGTCTTGGTTAGGTCTACTGTCAGGTAATGGGCGTGCCCATAAGAGTACATAGGACTCGGATATGGAATTGTTCCACCAGGATTGTAGTAGATGTTGTTCATTGCGGATTCGTCGTTGATCCGCTCCCAGTTGTAGACCACATAGAACTTCAGAGAATCGGTGAAACTCTCGTCCACGCGGGTGTGGAACTGGAATCCGTTATGCGTCTGCATTACATTTTTCACATAATTGATTCCGTCGGTTGCATATTGCGTCTGTCCGGCAGTAATTACTGGCTGAGGGGTGCGGTTGGCCACCGGCCACAGGCTGGAAATCGTCGAGATACCCGGATCAATGTTTTTCACCTGGCCGTTGTTTACGGTGGCCCCGGTCTGGTCCGTAGATCCGTTTGGAGACCAGCAAAGGCCGCCGATATTGTTATATGTGGGTGACTGACTATAGTCGGCGCTGCAATTCGCTGCGAGGTCCGTTGCAGACACATTCAGCGCTTTCGCTATGCTTGCCGTGCTCAGGTCGCCATTCATCATCGCAGACGTAGGAATGAAGGCGGTTGCCAATCCTTGTGAAGCGTCCTGGCCGTAATATTCAAATCCTGTCCAGAAAACTAAGCTCTTCTTCTCATTGAAGTGGGTGTGGGGAATAATGACGGGGCCCCCCAGGGTGCCACCAGGATAAAAGTATCTGAGGCCCGGGCGTGCAGCTCCGTAATATTTTGAGAGCCAATCGTTGGAGTTCAACGCGCTGTTTCGGAAATAGGTGTAAAGCCCTCCGTGAAAGTCGGCGCTACCGGACTTGCCCACAGCATTGATCACGATAGGCCCTTTGGACTGTTCAGCGCCGAAGTTCGAGGTCTGTATCTTTACTTCCTGCACCTGGTCCATGTTAACGTTCGAGACCTGGCCGCCCATGTCGCCGGGATCAATCAGGTTGTTGCCATCGGCGGTGACGTTCACCAGCCCCTGCTGAGGCGCCGCGCCATTGGCACCCCAGGAGCCGACCTGTCCTGACCCGAAACCCATCGTCTGATAGCCGTACAGTCCGCCTGGTCCTTCGTTCTGAAGGTTGGTGCCGGCGTTGATGGTGAACCCGGGAGCTATGCTGAGTAGTTCAGCCACGTCGCGACCCTGTGTCGAGAGCCGATTGATCTGTGCGGACGTGATCAGGCTGCTGTGCTCAGGAGAATCCAGAGTGACTCCAGCACCTGCTGCAGTTACTGTGATGGAAACATCGGTCCTGCCCACTTTCAGCGCAATTGCAGGCACGGTCAGGCTGTCGCCAGGGTGCACTACAATGCCCGTCACTGTCCACGTCTCAAACCCAGGTTTGCTGATTCGCATGGTGTAGGCGGCTGGAGGAATAGCGGCGAACTGAAATAAGCCTTCGCTGTTACTGGTGATACTCCTCTGGGACTTGCTGGCCTCATTCATAACCATCACATTGGCGCCGGGCACAACTGCTCCGGTTATATCGGTGACTTTGCCTGCGATGCTTCCCGCTGTCTGGGCGGATAGTGATGTAGAAAAAGCAGCAATCACAACCAACCACAGCACGCCAAAATATAGTTTGCGCATTTAGTGCCTCCCAATTCTCCGCGCACTCCAGGTGAGCGGAAGAAAATTCGACTTGATGATGGGTTTCCGCTTCAGCGGCAGAAGTTACCAGGGGTCGTTTCAGTAATCGTTTTCGGAAAAATGGACGACATTTTGCCATCCGAGGGAAACCGGGAAGAATCCTGCATAGCCCAGACAACGATGGTAAAGTTCGATCTTGTACAATCTTGTACCGCGGCTACCTGCGCAGTTGAAACATAATAAATATCTGAAAATAAGTGATGTACGTGCGACCTGAGTACCGATGGATGCATTGCGTTGCAGATGCGTACATCATGCGGCTATCATTTGTTTTCAAACAGGTGGAGTTTGGTCACCAGCAATCATGTCGCGCCGGAAAAATCCCTGCTAAACGCCGGAGAGGAAGAGCGCCGGGAATTCGAGGCAGTCGCAGAGGCATTGGCGGGCTCATCCCGGTTATCCCGGCTGCTTGCCTATATCGGTAATAAGTACTTTTCCGGCGAGACCGATCAGCTCCAGGAATACAACATAGCCACCGAGGTCTTTGGGCGGTCAAAAGCGACGTTCAATGCGAGCGAAGACGCGATTGTTCGCGTAGAGTTCCATCGCCTGCGAAAGAGACTGAAGGAGTATTACGACACCGAAGGAAAAGACCATTTCCTTCAGCTCGTAATTCCTGCCGGAAGCTATATTCCGGCGTTTGTGCGCCACGCCATCAAGGAAAACACGCCACTTTCCACTCCTTTACCACCTGAAATTGAGTCTCCTGTTTCGCAGTCGCATAAGCGATGGTGGTGGCTTTATGTTGCAATTGTGGCCGGGCTGGTCCTCGCTGCACTAGGACTGTATCAGATATTCCAAAGCCACAAAGCTGAGAAAGAACCAGCACGGACTGCGATCTTAAGTACCGCAGCTTCCGCGCCAGCAGGCAATCTCGCCTATGCCGAGATGCCACTGCGGATTCTTGCAGGCTACACCGGGAAGCCGCAGATTGATACCGCCGGACGTGTCTGGCAGCCGGATGAATATTTCCAATATGGCGGAAGCTGGCATATTGCCTCGGATTTTGTGGGCAGGAGCAGCCATCCGATGCTCTTTGAGCACTGGCGGAATGGGCAGTTTTCCTATGATATTCCGTTGCATCCTGGCACATACGAACTGCACCTTTACTTCATGGTAGTAGACCGGAATACCGGCAATCCCGCTACCTTCTCCGTCACAGCGAATGGAGAGCCGCTGTTATCGAGTTTTGACATCTATTTCGATACGATGGGTACGAATATTGCCGATGAACGCGTCTTTCGCGATATACATCCTGGCCCGGATGGATTTCTGCACCTCAGCTTCACGGGAATGAGCGCCACGGCTTCTTTAAATGCGTTGGAAATTCTTCCAGGGACGCCCCACCGGCAGCTTCCTGTGCGGCTGGTGATGCAGTCCAGATCGGTCACCGACCACAGCGGAAACTTCTGGCGGCCCGATGATTACTATCAAGGCGGCTATTCTTCCGTGAAGCGGGTACAGGTCTCAGGCACTTCCGATCCCGATTTGCTCGCTGCCGAGCGGTATGGGCACTTCAGCTACTCGATTCCGGTGGATGCGCGTGACCGGTATACGCTGACTCTCTACTTCGCTGAGTTGTATTTCGGGCCAAATGCATCCGGATCCGGAGGTGTGGGAAGCCGCATCTTCCGTGTACTGTGCAATGGCACCACGCTTCTTGATAACTTTGATATTTATAAGGAAGTAAGTGGTCTTCACCTTCTGACCAAGACCTTCTACCACCTGAAACCCACGTCGGAAGGCAAGCTCAACATAACCTTCGAGCCAATTGTGAACAACGCCACTGTCTCTGCAATTGAGGTCCTGGACGAATCGCAATAGCGTCGCCTGTTCGGCGTCATTTCCGACTCTGGCATCGGTTACGAGAGGCAAAAA